>CAWBYW010000001.1:0-9631 GCA_963792965.1 uncultured delta proteobacterium
CGCGCGCAGCGTTGTCCGGCCTCTTTGTACGGATAATTGAACTTCATCTTGAGCGTCTCCATGACGGCCCTCCTCTTGGTTGTCAGCTGGAATAGTTTTTACCTAATACATCGGGCCGGCAAGCGGCTCACCCCCGCGGACAGACGCCGACCGCATATCGTCCCGACAGCAGGCAGGGTCGTACGGCGACCTTCTTTTTTGCCGCGCCCCCGTCCATGGCACTATATTATAAACGATTTCGACCCCTTTTTACCACAGAATATGATTGACCTTGCATTAGCTGTTACATTTTGGTAGGATGGAGTTATGGAAGATACCATTTGGTAGGTTTTTTTGCGATGTCTGACAGTCTTGTAGCCCCCACCTCCATAAGAAAGCAGGGCCTCCGGCGAGAGATCACGGAGATTAACCTGCTCTTTGAGATCAGCCGCACCCTCGACATGAGCATGGACCTCAAGGAGGTGCTCGGGCCGGTCCTCGAGAAGATGGCCCGCCACATGAATATGCTCCGGGGGACGGTCACCATCCTCGATAAGAAAACGGGCCGGATTTTCATCGACGAGGCCTACGGGCTGACGGAATCCCAGAAAGAAAAGGGAATGTATACGATCGGTGAGGGGGTGACCGGGATGGTCGTGAAGACCGGTAAACCCGTGGTTGTCCCGAAGATCTCCGAGGAGCCCCTCTTCCTCGACCGCACCGGGGCGCGTAAAGGGGACCGAGAAGGTGACATCACGTTTGTCTGTGTCCCCATCAAGCTTGAAAACGAGGTCATTGGCACCCTTTCGGCCGACCGGCTCTTTAACGAGTCCGTCTCCGCCGATGAGGACGTCCGGCTTCTTTCCATCATCGCCTCGATGATCTCCCAGGCGGTGAGCCTGAGGCTGTCGGCCCAGGAGATCATCGAGGAAAACATCCGCCTGCGCGAGGAGCTCAAGGAACGCTACCGCCCCGCAAACATCATCGGAAACAGCAAGGCGATGCAGGACGTCTATCACCTCATCGCCCAGGTGGCCAAGACCAACACGACCGTCCTGATTCGCGGCGAGTCCGGCACCGGAAAGGAGCTGCTCGCCCACGCCATCCACACCGAAAGCGACCGCGCCGATCGCCCCTTCATCAAGGTAAACTGCGCGGCCCTGCCCGAGAGCGTCATCGAAAGCGAGCTCTTCGGCCATGAAAAGGGGGCCTTCACCGGCGCGGACCATACCAAGAAGGGACGTTTCGAGCTCGCCCACGGCGGAACCCTCTTTCTTGACGAGGTGGGCGACCTTTCCGAGGCCGTCCAGATCAGGCTCCTGAGGGTGTTGCAGGAGCGAGAGTTCGAACGGGTCGGCGGGACCACTACCATCGAGACGGACGTGCGTATCATCGCCGCCACCCACCGCAACCTTGAGGACCTTATCAGCAAGGAGCGCTTTCGCTCCGACCTCTATTTCAGGCTCAACGTCTTCCCGATCCATATCCCGCCGCTCAAGGAGCGCCGCGCCGATATCCTGCTGTTGGCCGACCACTTCGTGGAGAAATACAGCCAGAGACACCACAAGAGGATCCGACGCATCTCGACCCCCGCCATCGACATGATGATGGTCTATCACTGGCCCGGTAATGTCCGGGAGCTCGAAAACACCGTCGAGCGGGCGGTTCTCTTGAGCAGCGACGGCGTCATCCACGGCAGGCACCTGCCCCCCACACTTCAGACCGCCGAGGTATCCGGCACCTCGCCGCGCGCCAGCCTCACGAAGGCCGTTGACGCGTATGAGCGAGACATGATCCTCGATGCCCTCAAGTCCGCGCGGGGCAACCGTGCGGAGGCGGCGCGCATCCTCGGCATATCCGAGCGCCTGATGGGGCTCAGGGTGGCAAAATACGGCATCGATACGGCCAGGTTTCGAACCAAACGGTAGGTTTTGACCCCTATTCCTACCAAATGGTAGCCTCTCGATCGCTCTTTCCGGCCTTTTCCCTTTAATTCTCCCAATAAAACACGGTGATTCCGAACAGTTACCCGCTATTCCTTCGAAACGTGAGGATTGGCAGAGTTCTTGCTCTACCTACCCACAGGACGTACGTTCCCCGAGCCGAAAACAGGGCAATCCTGGTTTTCGCATCCGCTGCATGAAAGCGGCTCCACACAAGTATTGTTTGAATCGAACAAAGGAGGTTTATGGTATGAATTCCGGAGATACCGCATGGGTTCTGGTTGCAACGGCCCTCGTCTTCATCATGACGCCCGGCCTCGCTTTCTTTTACGGAGGGATGGCCAGGAGGAAGAACGTCCTGTCGCTCTTGATGCAGTGCTTTATCATCATGTGCGTCATCGGTCTGCAGTGGGTTCTTTACGGCTATTCTCTCGCTTTCGGTCCCGACACCGGCCACGGCATTATCGGGGGACTCAACTGGGTGGGATTGGCGGGAGTGGGAGGTGCGCCTAATCCCGACTACTCCGCGACGATTCCGCACCTGGCCTACATGATCTTTCAGGCGATGTTTGCCATCATCACGCCGGCCCTCATCATCGGCGCCTTCGCCGAGAGGATCAAGTTCTCCTCTTTTTTGATCTTTTCCATCCTCTGGGCGACGTTCGTCTACGACCCGCTGGCCCACAGCGTCTGGGGCGTCGGCGGCTGGCTGCGGCAATTGGGGGCGCTTGATTTTGCCGGCGGGATCGTCGTTCACTTCAGTTCGGGCATATCCGCGCTGGTCATGGCCGTCCTCATGGGAAAACGCATCGGTTATGACCACCATTCTTCCTTCAGGCCACATAATGTGCCGTTTACGGTGCTCGGGGCGGCGCTCCTTTGGTTCGGGTGGTTCGGCTTCAACGCGGGGAGCGCTCTTGCCGCAAACGACATCGCCGCCAACGCCTTCGTGACCACCTTCGTGGCCACCGCGGCCGCGGGCCTGACCTGGGCACTCATCGAATGGCAGCAGTACCACGGGGCCACGATGCTGGGGACCGCTACCGGCGCGGTGGCGGGCCTGGTGGCCATTACCCCCGCGTGCGGGTACGTCAACCCGATGAATGCGATCTTCATCGGCATCGGCGTGTCGATCTTCTGCTACATCGCGGTCGCCAAGATCAAGCCGCGGCTCGGCTATGACGATGCGCTGGATGTCTTCGGTATTCACGGCATCGGGGGCCTCTGGGGCACGCTGGCAACCGGGCTCTTCGCAGAAAAGGCGGTAAACGCCGCGGGGGCCGACGGCCTCTTCTTCGGGGGTGTCCATCAGTTTCTGGTGCAGTGCCTTCTTTTTGTCGTTGCCGGTGTATACGCCGTCGTGGTGACATGGATTATCTTCAAGGTCGTTGACGCCGTCATGGGGATGCGGGTGGACGCGAAGTCTGAGACCATCGGCCTTGACCTCACCCAGCACAATGAATCCGCATATACCATGTTGGAATAGGAGGAGCTCAGATGAAATATATCATTGCCATCATCCAGCCCCACAAGCTTGACGACGTCAAGAGGGCTCTCGAGGACGTCGACGTGACCCTTATGACGGTGTCCAACGTCCTCGGCCAGGGTCGTCAAAAGGGGATCACCGAGATCTACCGCGGCGCCAAGGAGGCGGGGGGACTTTTGAAGAAGGTAAAGCTCGAGATCGCGTGCAACGATGACTATATGGAGCCGACGATCGAGGCGATCATCAAAGGCGCCCGCACCGGGGAGGTCGGAGACGGGAAGATCTTCGTCATGGATCTCCATAACGTCGTGCGTATCCGCACCGGCGAGCGCGGCGGGCGGGCTATCGGTTAGAGAGATAACGAAATAGAATACGAGGAGGAAGTAGATGTACATGGGAGTTCCAGTAGAGATTTTGACCGCACTCGGGCTGCTGGTAATCGCGATCATTATCATCTTCGTCAAGGCAAACCTGCATATCTGCCAGCCCAACGAGCTGCTGATCTTCTCCGGGCGAAGGCGAAAACTCAAGGACGGGACGGTCGTTGGCTACCGTGCCATCAAGGGCGGCAGGGGCCTCAAGATTCCGATCATCGAGTCGGTATCTCGGATGCCCCTCAACACGATCCCCATCGAGATCGACCTCAAGGGCGCCCTGACCAACGGGTTGATCCCTATCAACATCGAGGCGATGGCAAACGTCAAGATCGCCGGGTCCGAAAAGGAGGGGCTCTATAACGCCCTGGAGCGCTTTATGGGCAGGAACCTCGGCGAGATATCGGGGGTGGCGCGCACTACGATAGAGGGTTCTCTTCGCGGGGTCCTGGCCACCCTCTCACCGGAGGAGGCCAACACGAAACGGCTCGAGTTTTCCGATCGCGTGGCCGAAGAGTCGCGCAATGATCTTGAACGACTGGGATTGGTGCTGGATACCTTCAAGATCAAACAAATCTCCGACGGCCAGGGATATCTTGAAAATATCGGGCGCAGGAAGAACGCCGAGGTGAAGCGGGACGCCCTCATCGCAGAGGCCACGACCGAGGCCGAGGCCCGGGTGGTCGCCGCCGAATCAAAGAAGAAGGGAAGCGTTGCCGAGTTCCAGGCCGACATCACGGTCGTCGAAGCCGAGAACAAGTACAAGGTCAAGAAGGCCGAGCTCACGGCCGAGGTGAACCGCGCCGAATCGAGGGCCGCCGTCGCGAAGGGGATCGCCCAGGTCGAGGAGGAGCAGAAGCTCGAGGGCGCGCGCATCAAATTGAACAAGAATAAATACGAGGCCGATAAGGTGGTGCCCGCGTTTGCGGAGAAGAGGCGCTCGAGCTCCTTGCCAAGGGAAAGGCGGCGCGGATCGTCGAGGAAGGCAAGGCAATGGCCGAAGCGGTCAAGGTGCTGCGCGAGGAATGGGAGAAGGACGAGACGAAAGAGCTCTATCTCATTCAGCAGCTCCCCCTGATTCTGGATCGGATCACCGGCGTCATCAAGGATAATCTCCAGATCGAGAAGATCACCATTCTCGACAACGGTGACGGCAACGGGTTCCCCGCGTACGTAAAGGGGATCACCGGCGGCGTGGCGGCCCTTTTCGAGGGAGTCAAGACCGCCACGGGGCTCGATATTCCCGAGATACTTGCGACGAAGAAAAAGAATAGCGGGACAGACTAACCAGGCGTCCCGGACGCAGACTCAAAGGTTTGACAGGCCCGCCCAAAGGCCGATAGGTGGTGAAACACACGGTTTTTGGGCGGGCTCCTCTTATAAAAACCTGTTGAACGGCAAGTCGAAACGTGTTATAAACTATATTTATCGTGGAAAGGTCAACCACGGACTTAAAAAAGGAAAAGGAGAATCTGCATGACCATCGCATACACTGCAAAAGATGTGCTGAAAATCGTCAAGGAGAAAAATGTCAGTTTCATCCAGTTCTGGTTCACCGATGTCCTCGGGATCCTCAAGAGCTTTGCCATCACCCCGGGGAGCTGGAAGAGGGCCTCTCGGAGGGGATGGGTTTCGACGGCTCCTCCATCGAGGGCTTCTGCCCGGATCGAGGAGAGCGACATGATCGCCATGCCCGACCCCACCACCTTCCAGTTCATCCCCTGGCGGCCGCTGGCGACCGGCCGGTCGCGCGGATGTTCTGCGACATCCTGAAGCCCGGACGGCACCCCCTATGAGGGCGACCCCCGCTATGTCCTGAAGAGGACCTTCAAGAAGGCCAACGATCAGGGCTACACCTTCTACGTCGGCCCCGAGCTCGAGTACTTCTATTTCGCCGACGACCAAGGCCCCGAGTTCCTCGACAAGGGCGGCTACTTCGACGCGCCTCCCGCTGGACCGCGGCGACCGACCTGCGCCGCGAGACGATCTTCGCCCTCCAGGAGATGGGCATCCGCGTGGAGTACAGCCACCACGAGGTGGCCCCCAGCCAGCACGAGATCGACCTGCGCTACGACGAGGCCCTCGAGATGGCCGACAAGGTCATGACCTACCGCAGCTGGCGGTCAAGGAGATCGCCCGGCAGAACGGCGTCTACGCGACCTTCATGCCCAAGCCGGTCTTCGGCATGAACGGAAGCGGCATGCACGTCCATCAGTCGCTCTTCAAGGGGAGACAGGAACGCCTTCTACGATTCGACGGCCGCGACAAGTACTAACCTCTCCGAAGATGGCCAAGCACTACATCGCCGGCATCCTGAAGCACTGCCCGGGAGATCTGCGCCATCACCAACCAGTGGGTCAACTCCTACAAGCGGCTCGTCCCCGGATACGAGGCGCCCGGTCTACGTCTCCTGGGCCAGGCGCAACCGCTCCGCCATGGTCCGCGTCCCGATGTACAAGCCCGGCAAGGAGAAGGCCACCCGTATCGAGGTGCGCTTCCCCGATCCGAGCCTGCAACCCCTACCTGGCCTTTGCGGTGATGCTGGCCGCCGGGCTCAAGGGAATGGAAAAGAAATACGATCTGCCCAACCCCATCGAAGAGGATATCTACCATTTCGACGCCGAAAAGCGGAAAAAATACAACATCACCGAGCTGCCGGGCAACCTCTATGAGGCCATCACCGAGCTCGAGAAGAGCGAGATGGTTCAGGACGCCCTCGGAGAGCACATCTTCAATAAGTTCATTGAGAACAAGAAGATCGAGTGGGACCGCTTCCGTACGCACGTTTCCCAGTACGAGCTCGACAGCTACCTGCCGATACTCTAACGAAATCGTTCCCACGGACACACGACGTGTGTCCGTGGGAACCTCCCATGACACACCCCGTGAAGACTTCGTCCATTCCTCAAACCCGTCGGAGAATGATTACTCCTTGTATCCGATCTTTCACTATGGTATTATCCTGCTGAAAATACGATGGTTGCTTTTCGATGGCCCCCCGCCGATTCTCATGGCGGTATTGTCGTACCGAATCTGCGGGAAACAGGTTGGCTGATAAGGTGAGGCGGACATGGGCTCTTTGAGGATCGCGCAGGCTCAGATCAACACGACCGTGGGCGATATCGGCGCCAACTGCGCCAAAATCGCCTCTTCTATTGAACACGCCAGGAAGTCCCGGGCCGATATCGTCACCTTTCCTGAGCTTACGGTGAGCGGCTACCCGCCGGAAGACCTCGTGTTGAAGCCGCATTTTGTCCAGGATTGTCGTGAGGCACTCGACGAGATCGCGCACACGACGGCCGGCGTCACCGCCCTGGTGGGCCTCCCCGTTCGCGATGGGGACGCCGTTTACAACGCCGCGGCGCTGCTCTCCGACGGCAAGATCGTCTCGATATATCACAAGATCGAGCTTCCCAACTACGGGGTTTTCGACGAGAAGCGTAATTTTGCGCCCGGCACGACCCCGCTGATTTTCACCATCGACGACATCGGCGTGCTTATCACTATCTGCGAGGATATCTGGATCGTCGATAATCAGATCGAGCGCTGCGCGCGCGATAACCGTGTGGCGCTGACCCTCAACATCTCGGGCTCTCCCTACTATGCGGGAAAGATATCCGTCCAGCAGGAGATCGCGGCCGGGTTTGCCCGCCGTACCGGCTCATACCTCACCTATACGAACCTCGTCGGCGGCCAGGATGAGCTTGTCTTCAACGGGACGAGCCTCGTGGTGGACCCCGCGGGCCGGCTGGTGGCGCGGGCCGCCCTCTTCCAGGAGGACCTCCTGATCACCGACATCGAGATCGACCCCGCACAGACGCAGACGCGCCGGCCCGTCTCCACGCAGGAATGCGGGGAGGTCCCCGTCGTGCATCGTCTTACCGGCGACGGGAGAAAGAAAATCACACCGAGGATAACCCCGGTGCCCGGCCGCGTCGACGAGATCTACCGGGCCCTCGTTGTGGGGACGGCCGACTATGTGAAAAAGAACGGATTCAAGAAGGTCGTCATGGGGCTCTCGGGGGGGATTGACTCGTCGCTGGTGGCGGCCATCGCCGTTGACGCACTGGGCACGGAAAATGTCGTGGGGGTGACGATGCCCTCCCCCTACACCTCAATGAGACCTTTTCGGACGCGGAGCGCCTGGCCGATAATCTCGGCATCAAGATCCTCACCATCCCGATCAAAGAGATTTTTTCCACCTATCTCGAGGTGCTCTCCGGGGTCTTTGGCGACAGGAAAGAGGGCATCTGGGCCGAGAACCTGCAGGCCCGCATCCGGGGCAACCTCCTCATGGCGCTCTCCAACCGGCACGGGTGGATGGTGCTCACGACCGGCAACAAGAGCGAGACGGCCGTCGGTTATTCGACCCTCTACGGAGACACGGCCGGCGGCTTTGCCGTCATCAAGGATGTTCCCAAGACGGTCGTCTACGAGCTGTCGGAATATATCAACACGGCGGCAGGAAAGGAGATCATCCCCTGCCTCCGTCATCGTCCGCCCGCCGACGGCCGAGCTTCGCCCCAACCAGAAAGACGAGGATTCCCTGCCGCCCTACGCGGTGCTTGACCCGATCCTCCACAACTACGTGGAGGACGACAAGGACGTGGAAGAGATCGTTGCGCTTGGCTTTGACGAAAAGCGGGTGCTCGAGGTGGCGCGCCTTGTGGATATCAACGAATACAAGCGCCGCCAGTCCCCCCCGGCATCAAGATCACGCCCAAGGCATTCGGCCGCGACCGCCGGCTCCCCATCACGAACCGGTATTTGTCATTCGTGATTGAGAACTCCAAGAAGAAATAATCTCAGCAGGTCAATATTTTTTCTATTGACTTTGTCTTTTGGAGGTGTATATTATTAATAGTGTAGTAATAACTTACTGTGTGGATATATTGTGGATAAGACAAAAGATCATCATGATAATCCCGAGTTTATCTTAAAAGGGTGGGAAGATAGCAGCACGGGCAAATTCTACCTAATCTACTTCAATCCTAGATCTGGCAAAATAGGAATAGCGTCTGCAATGGTACCAACAAAATCTTTAAAACTAAAGGATTTCACCCGAGAATTATAGACTCTGAATTTATCCAGCCATCTGAGCACAGCCTTTTCAAACCTGTTAAGTAAGTCGAGTTACCCAGAACTGAATTATCTTATTAAGGTTCCGTAAGAACCGACATAGTTATTAGTTTCTGTGCGATGCAGGTAATACGCGGGAGGAAATCTAAAAAATACCACAACAATCATGTAGTCATTTCCCAGATCAAGCTCGGAAACGAATTATCTCCGGTCATCCTAAAATTTCCCCAGATATTCTCTCTGCCGAGATCGATCGACTATTAGCAGGGTATGGTAAGTTAATGACATATGAAGGTATGACTCCCGTAAGATCTTATGAATACAAGTCAAAATTAGAGTCTATGGAATGTTGGACTCTTCACATCAATACGGATGTGGGGCACTTCATAACAGGTAGTACTCCCTTTTTTCAACAGTTGGAAGGTGATAATTTTAGGAATCTAAATTGTATAAAAAGGCTATTCTTTCCTATTTCACCCAATCTCTATATTATATTCGCAGACAGTTAAATTCGTCGTGTCCCATTTCCGGAAATGCAAAAGCCCCGGATGCAGCCGGGGCTCTTGCTTTTGAGGGCGAAGGGGCTCGCTCTCTCATTCGGGCCAGTGGAAGTCACACCCACCCGAATGCAATTCTGGTGGTGGCACGGAAATTTCTTTAGGTGGCGCGCGGCCGTCCCACCTGACCCGCGCGCACGTACTCCGGCCCTCGCTTTGGCGCGGCGAGCTAGAATTTCGTCAGGCTGGTCATTGACCACTCTAAGCCGTCTT
>CAWBYW010000002.1:0-19398 GCA_963792965.1 uncultured delta proteobacterium
TATGTCCTCTACTTCGACGGTTCGGTCTTGCTCTCGCCCGTCATGAGGGTCTTATTCTCGATCAGGTACGGCTTTTCCTCGATGACCTGTCCCGTATCGGGGTCCCGAACCTTCTCGTACAGGATCTCGTCTCCCTCGGGGATCTCGCCGGCCAGGGCCTTGTTGATGTCTCCTTTGGTATCCACGAGCTTGAACTCGAGAAGCGCCACCTTCTTGATGAGTGATTTTGCCGCCTCGGGGTCCGTGAGGCCGGGAAGCTGCACGAGGATGTCATAGTCGCCCTGACGGGTTATCTCCGGCTCGGCAAGTCCCAGCTCGTCCACGCGGTTTCTGATGGTCTCCAGCGTCTGCTCGAGGGTCCTATCCTTGAAGGCAATGAGCGCCTTGTCCGTATAGGTGAAGGTGATGTCGGTCTTCCCCTCGCTGGTGACCGAGTCGGTCACTTCGAAGTAATTGTACTGCTTGGCGACGTAGGTCTTTACGGCGTCTTCCTTGGTCGGATCGGTGATGACGACGTGTATCGCCTTGTCTCCCTTTCGCTCCACGACGGTATAGGGGATCTTCTTATCGTCGAGATACCCCTTGATGTCGGAGCATGACCCTTTCCAGCGAGTTCGTGAGGGCCTCGTCGAGGTTCAACCCCAACAGCAGGTACATGCCGCCCCTGAGGTCGAGCCCGAGGTTCAGCGCCTTGGTGGGGAGGGGTGCTTTCCAGTAGTCGGGCAGTTTGAAACCATAGTAGCTGGAAAGGGTCGGCATCAGATAGAAGAGGCTGCCCAGCAGCACCACGAGTATAATGGCAAATCTGATACGTAAGTCCTTGATCATAGTAATTCTCCCAAGAAAATTCAGGGTTTGGGAAAAGCACCGCCGCGTGCCGTCACCGCCCTATCCGGGACGCCGTCGTCCACACGCTCGGCATACCGAGAATGCGCACCAGAGCCCATGACGGGCGTCCCCATAGACGCGGGGGCTCCCGGACGGCTCGGGACCGTCCGGTCTATCCCTGTTTTCCCGTATCGCCCATGTTGTTGACGGCGGCGATGGAAGATTTGGTGACCTTTACCTTGACGTTGGGCGCGATTTCGACGGTGGCAATATTCTCCGCCACCCCGACCACCGTCCCGTGAATCCCGCCGGCGGTGATTACGTTGTCGCCCCTCTTGAGCTCGTTGATCATCCGCTGATGCTCCTTCT
The DNA here is from genome assembly GCA_963792965.1 of uncultured delta proteobacterium. Lineage (GTDB taxonomy): Bacteria > Desulfobacterota > Zymogenia > Zymogenales > Zymogenaceae > CAWBYW01. The sequence continues at coordinate 1,198 of CAWBYW010000002.1, forward strand.
GCCGCTTCTGCTGCGGACGGATGAGGAGGAAATAAAAGATCACGAAGATCAGGATGATCGGCAGAAACGCGGTAAGGCTGTCCATGAGTCCCCCCGAGCCGCCGGAGGGTTGTCCCATTGCGTAAAAGATCTCAATCGGCATCATCTGTGTTATCTCCTTTTCGTCTTTCCAAGAAATCGTTTTGAAACTTCGCATAGTCATCTTTCACGATCGCCTCCCGTATCCTGCCCATCAGGGAGAGGTAGTAGGAGAGGTTATGGATCGTGTTCGAGCATCGACGAGAGGATCTCGTGCGCCATGAAGAGGTGCCGGAGATACCCCCGTGAGAAGTTGGTGCAGGCATAACAGCCGCACGTCTCATCGACCGGGCCTGTCGTCCCTCAGCGTACCGCTCGTTCTTGATGACGAGCCTTCCCGTCGAGGTAAAGAGCGTCCCGTTTCTCGCGTTGCGCGTCGGCATGACGCAGTCAAACATATCGGCGCCGAGCCCCGAGAGGATGACGAGGTCTTCCGGCGTGCCGACCCCCATCATGTAGCGGGGCTTATCCTCGGGGAGAAGCCCCAGGGTCATGGCCGCCATCTCGTACATGAGGCCCTTGGCCTCCCCCACCGAAAGCCCGCCGACGGCATAGCCGGGAAAACCGATGTCGACGGTGGCCAGCGCCGACTGGCTTCTCAGATCGCCGTACATTCCCCCCTGCACGATGCCGAAGAGCGCCTGCTCGTCGTGGGTCCGGGCCTCTTTGCATCGCCGGGCCCACCCGAGCGTCAGCTCCATCGAGCGGCGTGTCTCCTCGCGTGAAGAGGGGTAGGACGTGCACTCGTCCAGACACATCGCGATGTCGGCGCCGAGGGCCTCCTGAATGGCCACGGCGTCCTCCGGGCGGATGAAGTGGAGCGACCCGTCCAGGTGAGACGTGAACTTGACCCCCTCCTCCGTGAGCTTTCTGAGCTCGCCCAGGCTGTAGATCTGAAAGCCGCCGCTGTCGGTCAGGATGGGGCCGCGCCATCCCATGAAGGAGTGGAGCCCCCCCAGCTCGCGGACCATGCTGTGGCCGGGCCTCAGGTAGAGGTGATACGTGTTTGAAAGAACAATCTCGGCGCCGATCTCGTCCAGACGATCCGGGCTTATCGCCTTGACGGTCCCCTGGGTGCCGACCGGCATGAACGCCGGTGTCTAAAAAAGCCCCGTGGGGGGTCGTAAACTCACCCCTGCGGGCGGCCGTCCGGCTGCTTTTGTGCGTTATCTTGTACGAGAACATCGGCCCGCATGCCGCATCGCCGTCCGCCACGCGCGCTCTGTTGCAGGGTGCGACGCGATACCCGCGCGAAGAATGATCATTGGAAAAATTTCCACGGGCCGCCCGCCTTATCTATCTCTTCCTCCGACACGAAGGTGATCCTGCCGGGCCAAGGGGGATACCCTTCGTCATCGAGCGCCTTGAGCACGCTGCTTCTGATTTGCTCGGTCTCGCCGCTTTTCTGTGCGGCTCTCAGTGATCTTGTGTCTTCGTAGGCGAGGTATATCACGAACCGAGCCGGATTTTCCTCTTCGAAAAAAATATAGTTGACGATGTGCGACGCCACCTCTCGTCCGGAATCGATGGCCGACCGTATCGCCCGCGAGACAAGCTCATATTTGTCATCTTGGGACATCGTGTCGTTTCTTGTGCCCCGTACGGGCGATCAAAGTATCAACATGGCGTCGCCATAGCTGTAGAACCGATAGCGTTCTATAACGGCTTGCCGGTATGCCGAGAGGATGAAGTCGCGTCCCGCAAAGGCCGAGACAAGGAGCAACAACGTCGATCTCGGCAGGTGAAAATTCGTGATGAGACCATCCACCACGCGAAACGTAAAACCCGGCACGATGAAAAGCGACGTTGTCCCTGTCCCCGGCGTCACGCGGCCGGTATCGTCGGCCGCGCTCTCGAGGGCTCTCGTCGTGGTCGTCCCCACGGCAATGACCCGGTCTCCCTTCGCGCGTGCCCCGTTGACTGCCGCGGCCGCCTGTTTGCCGATGCGGTAGCGCTCGCCATGCATAACGTGCCCCGCGATATTCTCACTCTTTATCGGCAGAAACGTCCCCGGGCCCACGTGGAGGGTGAATCTTCACGAAACGCCCCCCCCGGCCCTCAACGGTCCGGATCATCTCGTCGGTGAAATGGAGGCCCGCCGTCGGCGCGGCGACCGACCCGGGGGGATCGGCATAGACCGTCTGATACCGGAGCCGGTCCTCCCGAGGATCCGTGTCCGCCTTCCGCTTGATATAAGGCGGGAGCGGGGGCTTTCCCCATTTCTCCAGATAGTCAAAGAGCCCTTCCGGGAAGCTGGCCTCAAGGGACCAGGTCTTTTTCCGGCGTCCCGTCAGCTCGGCCAGAACGCCCCCCGGGAGGATGAGCCGGGTGCCGGGTGCGATCCGCCGCCCCGGGAGGAGGCACGTGCCCCCGTTTTCGGTTTCCTCAAGGAAGAGGATCGAGATCCTCCCTCCCGTCTCTTTCTGCGCGTCAACGCGGGCCGGGATTACCCGGCTGTCGTTGACGATCATGGCATCTCCCGGACGAATGAACCGACCGAGGTCGGCAAACCGGGAGTGCTCGATCGTTCGGCCCGTCCTTGAGAGGACCATTAGACGGCTGTCCTCGCGTCGGGTGGGCGGGTGCTGAGCGATCAGTCCCTCGGGGAGGTCATAGTCGAAGTCGGAGAGGTTCACGGCATAAGGCATCGGCGCGCCGCATACGGCGCGTCGTTTTCATAATTTAGGTCACGAGGTGACCCTGTCCCCGGTCTCGACATCCTTCTTTTCCTTCCCCGGCCCCCGAGCGAAAATGGATGTAAATTTAATAATTTAACCAAATTTCCACTCTTATGTCAAGATAATTAGTGGAGGACCCGGGTGCCGAGGTAGACCAGGAACAGACCGACCGCGAGCGCGCCGATGCCGATGGCGCGAAGGGTGGTGTCGGGGACCGTGCCGATTTTCTCCATGAAGCGCTTGACGGCCTCGGGAGACGCGACGTACGGGATGCCCTCGATGATGAAGACAAAACCAAGGGCGACGATGATGACGGAAAAACTCATAACGTGGGCTAATTCCTTTCTTAGGGTGGTTCCTTTGTCGTATGGTAGGAGGAATATACGCCGGTTGTCAAGGGTTTTCTTGAGGGATTCTTACCGCTCATCTTATTTCGACCGCTCAGGAAGCATAGGAAAGCAGGTCGGGCGGGTGGTCGCGCCCGATCCGTGATGCCAGGTATATCTCGATCCTTTCCTTGCCCCTCAGATGTTGGTCGGCTTGTGCCGGGTTCGGACGAGCCGCCTCGGAGCCGACTTCACACCCCCGGCACGTCGACCTACAAGTTCGGGGTTACTTCATCTTAGAGGTCTTTCCTTTCTTCAGCATGGCCATCGCGAGAGACGCGGGTCCCACAATCTGGGGATCTGTCAGGACGTTGATACAGGTGGTCTTCTCTGAGCTGAACGCTTCTACCAGGGCGGGCCTGATTTCGTCCAATTTAGTGACCAGGATCCCCTTCCCCCCGAGGGCCTGTACCGCCTCATGATACGGAACGTACCCTATCTCAACCGTTCCGCGTACAAGCTTCTTGAAATCCATCTTCATGGCGTTGGACGTCATGCCCCAATTCGCGTTATTGTCGATCACCACGACGATAGGAAGTCCTCTCCTGATCGATGTCTCAATCTCCATGAAATTAAAGCCGACCGACCCATCCCCCGTATAGACGAGCACCCGCCGGGCGGGGTTAACGAGCTTGGCCGCGTTTCCGTAGGGGAATCCCACCCCGAGACACCCGAAGAGTCCCGCATCCATCATATTCAGCTCGGCCCGGCATGTCCTGGTCGTTAACATCCAGGACACCGTGTCGCCGCCGTCCAAGACGATGATGTCATTTATCCTGTCCATGAACTCGTTGACCTCTCGCGCGAGCCTGCCGGGATGAATCGTCGCCGACTCCTTATCTATTTGCTGTCGCGACGATAGTTTTGCCGCTTTCTCATTTTCTCTCAGGGCGTCCACCCAACCCGTAAACTGCGAGCCGGGGCTTGGTGCCCGGGCCTCTTTCTCGATGATCCGGTTGCACTGCTTGCAGAAGGGCTTTGACGTCGGCAAAGACCGCATGATCGATGGCCCGGTTGCGGCCCATTTCTTCAGGCTCAATGTCTACCTGTATCAGCTTCGCGTCTGTGCGGAAATAATCGCCAAAGACGGAATAGAGGCCGATACGAGTTCCCAAAAGAATCACGAGGTCGGCGCAGTTATCGCCATGCCCGCGCACCCCGGGGTGACGATGAGAGACGATCCGAAACAGAGGGGGTGGGTATCGGGGATTATCCCCCTGGCCATGTTCCCGGTGAAGACCGGGATCCCGGTCTTTACGACGAACTCCGCCAGATCTGTTCCAGCGTCCGAGTAGTAGGCCCCGCTGCCCGCCATGATAATGGGTTTTTCGGAGGCCTTGATCATCTCGATCATTTTTCGTGCGTCGTCCGGATCAACGGGTCTGGACACGGCGCGCGTGCTGATCTTCTTTACCTTGCTCAGGTCTACGTCTGCCTCGAGGACGTCGAGCGGAAGCTCGAGGAACACCGGGACCGGATCGACCCTCGATTGCATATCGAAACGCCATGTCGATATACTCGGGGATCCTTTCCGCCTTACGACATACGAGGCTCTTTTTAACGATGGACTCGATAATGGGCTCCTGCTTCATATCCTGAAGGCCCAGCTTCTCCGCGGCCCCGGCCTCATGGCCCCCCGCGATCAGGACGAGGGGAGTGTTTGACAGCCGCGCATTGACGATGGCCGAGATCGTGTTGGTGAATCCGGGGCCGACCGTGACCAGAACCACGCCCGGCTTTCGCGTCATCCTGCCGTAGGCCTCGGCCATGAAGGCCGCCGCCTGCTCGTGTCGTGTCGAGATGATCTCGATCGGCCCGCCTTCCACCGCGAACTGTATCGGTATGATGCTCTCGCCGGGGAGCGAAAAGATATACTCAACCCCGGCATCCAGCAGTGCCTCGCCGATGAGCCTCCACCCTTCCTGTACGTCAGCCTGTTTATTCATTCTTATCCCCCCATTCTGTTATCAGACATTTCCGGACTCTTATTATACCACAGTAAATTCAGGCTATTCTGCCACTCGCCGGGACCGGGCCCTGCGCCTTGGTGAGTCTCGTTGTTATGAAGAATGAGTCTGAGGGAAATGAGGAGTTCAGTAAGTATCCTGGGTTGACGCGGCCTCCTTTTTGAGGTCGGTGCGTATCAGGTTGGGGGAGAGGAGTGGAATACCGAGATATCGAGTCTTTTCACTCCTTTGATTGCAGATATATCTCGATCCGCTCTTTGCCGCCGCCGATGTTGTTCCTCTTGAGCATGATCGGGCCGATCTCGCCGGTTTTCTTCAGGTGCGTTCCGCCGCAGGGGACTCTTGCGAACCCCACGATCTCCCAGTACCGCTGTTCCTTTGCTTCGTCGGCAAACGCGCTGATGATGTCGAGGTCGGCGTCGATGAACCCTTTTGCCTTCGCGGTGAGCAAGGGGAAGGTCTCCGAAATATTTCCCTTCCAGTAAAAGTCGACTCGCGCCTTGTCGACGGTGATGTTCGCCCCGATTTTTTCCGGCCGGTTGTAGTGCCGATAGACCAATTCGAGGATAAGCTCCGCCGCGAAATGGAGCCTCATGAGTCGATACCGCTTGTTCCAGTCGATGGCCACCGTTACGGTATCGCCGGTTTTCAGGGTATGGTCCTTGGGTATCGTGTAGAGAATCTCCGTTCCTTCCTTTTTTGCCTCAAGGATTTCATATCCCCCTATCGTCCCGGAGTCGGACTGCTGCCCCCCGGAGAAGGCGAAGGCGATCGTCCTGTCAAGGGTCACGACATCACCGTGGACGCCCGTCACCGTCGCCTCGATCTCGGTCAGGTACGGGTCTTCCCAAAAGACTTTCTTTACAGCCATCCAAGAACCTCTATCTTATGACGTATCGCAGTGGCAACGCCGACCAACGGCGATCAGTTGTATCGAGACTCTTTTATCGCGGAGATCTTTTCTCGTCTACCAATCCTTTCTTTCCGGCTCCGTTACTATACTCGCACAGCAACGCAGACGGCAACAATAAAAGAGTCCCACGATACGATGAGGCCTTGGGCAGCCTCCTCCGCGCGGAAAGTAGCCATCGATCGTACTTTATGCTTTACATCAGTTCAAAATGGTCTTAGAGTATCTACACTGCTCAGAAGAGGATCACAAAATCGGCCCCCTTTTGCGTTTCGTGAGATACCGGATAGAAGAGTAGACAGATAATAATCGGACTTACCCGGACGTAGTTTCCGGTAAGCCTAAGATTCCAATTAGAAGATCATTTTTCGGAGTTTCAGATGAGAAGGCTGCTCCACGTACTCTATCAGCCGTATAAATGGCTTTTCTTTTTCCCATTCCTGGCGATCTCGACGCTCTTCTGGGGATTTCTCGCGGTCTTTCTCGTGTCGATCTCAGTTTCGCCCAAATTCGTCAGCTGGCTGTGCGGCGTCTGGTGGTCGAGGATCAACAGCTTTTTGACACCCATGCCGGTTTCGGTATCGGGGAGGGAAAACATCGACCCGAGACGCTCGTACGTGATCGTATCCAACCACCAGAGCCACTACGACGTATTCGTCCTCTACGGCTGGCTCGGGGTCGACTTCAAGTGGGTGATGAAGAAGGAGCTCAGAAAGGTTCCCGCGCTCGGGATCGCCTGCGAGAAAGCCGGCCATATCTACATCGATCGATCGGACAAGCAGGGCGCGCTTAATTCCCTCAACGCGGCAAAGAAGATAATCAAGAACGGCACCTCCGTGATATTTTTCCCCGAGGGGACAAGGAGCCGGACGGGCCAGATGGGAGATTTCAAGAAGGGCGCCTTTTATATGGCGTTGGACCTCGGAATCCCGGTGCTTCCCATAACGATCATTGGAACGGGCAAAATCCTCCCCCCCACACGATGGATCTCTTCCCCGGGCGGGTCCGGATGATCATCCACGAGCCCGTCCCCGTCGAGGGATATACCATGAAAAACATTGAGGAGCTGTCGTCCCGTGTGCGGGCCGTCATCCAACGGGATCTCGACGCACAGGCTGCGTGACGGTTTAGTTCCAAGCGCGTGTCGTCGGCAAAGGAGGGTAGGGGGATAAAAGGGGTTCTCGAATACGCATCTGAGGTGATACCCCTTTTGAGGCTTCCCGACTATGAGTCGAATAAAAAAGGCGGCGGGCCAAAACCCGCCGCCTTTTCTTGTCACTCGGTATCTCTCTACGATACTCTTTCCACAATCAGCGCCGTTCCCTGGCCGCCGCCGATACACAGCGTCGCCAGCCCGTATTTTGAATTCCGCTTCTTCATCTCAAACAGCAGCGTCGTGAAAATCCGCGCGCCGGAGCCGCCGATCGGGTGGCCGATGGCGATGGCCCCGCCGTTTACGTTGACCCTATCCATGACGCTTTCAAGCCCGAGCTCCTTGATCACCGCCAGCGACTGGGCGGCGAAGGCCTCGTTGGCCTCGACCAGGTCCATGTCCGTGATCTTGAGCCCCGCTTTGGCCAGCGCCTTTCTCGTCGCCGGGATGGGGCCCGTCCCCATGATCGCCGGGTCCACGCCCGCCGACGCGTAGGAGACGACCCTGGCCATCGGTTTGAGTCCCATCGCCTTTGCCTTCTCGGCGCTCATGACGACCATCGCCGCCGCGCCGTCGTTAATCCCCGACGCGTTGCCGGCCGTTACCGTCCCGTCTTTCCTGAAGGCGGGCTTGAGCCCCGCCAACCCTTCGGCCGTGGAGCCGAGGCGCGGGAATTCGTCGGTGTCGAAGGCCTTGGGCTCGCCCCTCTTCTGGGGGATCATGACCGGGATGATCTCGTCTTTGAACCGACCCTCCTTGATGGCCTTTTCGGCCCGCTTCTGGCTCTCCAGCCCGAACGCGTCCTGGTGCTGGCGGGTGAGCTTATACTTGTCGGCGACGTTCTCGGCCGTCACGCCCATATGATAGTCGTTGAAGATGTCCCACAGGCCGTCCTTGATCATGATATCGATGACCTTGGCGTCGCCCATTCGGTAGCCCCAGCGGGCGTCCATCAGCCCGAAGGGGGCGTCGCTCATGCACTCGGTGCCGCCGGCGATCACCACGTCAGAGTCGCCCGCCTTGATGATCTGGGCGGCCAGTGACACGGCCCTGAGCCCCGAGCCGCAGACCTTGTTTATCGTGAGGGCCGGCACCTCCTGAGGAATGCCGCTTTTCATGGCGACCTGACGCGCCACGTTCTGCCCGAGTCCCGCCTGAAGCACACAGCCGAGCACCACTTCCTCCACGTCCGACGGCTTGATGCCCGCGCGCTCCATCGCCGCCGTAACGACGATCTGGCCGAGCTTAACCGCGCCAATCCCCTTCAGCGACCCCCCGAAGCTCCCGACCGGGGTACGCGCCGCCGATACAATTACCACATCTCTCATCAGTATCCTCCCTTATGAGTTATTAGCCTTCATGATTTCATTGAGTATAGTATGCCGGAGTATATCTTAATTGATCGATGAACTCAAGGATGTTTTGGCATCACCACCCATGAGGACGCGCTGAAACTCTCTCTAAAGGCCGGGATTGGTCGTTATGAGGGAAAAGGTGGAGTGTTGCGCGGCCGGCGAAAATAACGATCGACGACATGTTCCGGGCGCGTTATGAGCCGTGCGGCTTTTTGAAGACCTCGGACATGATCCGGTTGACCTCCGTGTAGGGGTCCGTCTTGCGCCCGGCCATCGCCTCGTAGAGCTGTGCCAGCCCCTCGTCACCCCCCCGTTCGTCCAGTACCCTTGAGAGGAGGCGGTCTTGCAGCAGCTCGAGGAACTCGTAGCGCGCCCGCTCGACCCGCTTTCGCGCGAGCCCCTTCCCACCCTCGGTGTATGCCCGGTGCGCGACGACGGCCGCCATCAGCTCTTCGATCCCTTCTCCGTAGAGGGCTTCCGTCTTGACGACCGGCGGCCGGAGCTCGCCCTCGGCGTAGCGCTTCATGTCGAGCATGGCCGCTATATCATGCACGGCGCGGTCTGCCCCTTCCCGGTTGGCCTTATTGACGACGAAGACGTCCCCAACCTCCAGCACCCCCGCCTTGATGGCCTGGATCTCGTCGCCCAGCCCGGGCGTGAGGACAACCACCGTCGTGTGCGCCGTGGAGACGATCTCCGTCTCGTCCTGTCCCACGCCCACCGTCTCTATGATGATGATGTCCTTTCCCATCGCGTCCATGACGTTGATGACGTCGTTGGTGCTGGCGGAGATGCCGCCCAGATGTCCGCGCGTGGCCATGGAGCGGATGAAGACGCCCCGGTCGGTGAAGTGACGAGACATGCGGATCCGGTCGCCGAGGATGGCGCCGCCCGAAAAGGGACTGGTGGGGTCAACCAAGATAAGGCCGACGGTGAGATCCCGCTTTCGGTACCACTCCACGATCCGGTCGACGAGCGTGGATTTGCCCGCACCGGGAAGGCCGGTGATTCCTAAGAGATAGGCCTTCCCGGTGCAGGGGTAGAGTTTTTTGAGCTGTTCTGCCGCGCCGGGCATCTCGTCGTCGATGTCGCGCATCAGCCGCGCTGCGGCCCGCACATCGCCCGCAAGCACCCGCTCGGCAAGTGACGTCGTGTTATAAACCAAGGTACCTCGAAATAACGATGCGCTGCACTTCGCTGGTTCCTTCGCCGATCTCAAGGAGCTTCTGATCGCGGTAGAACCGCTCCACCGGATACTCCTTCATGAGCCCGTATCCGCCGTGAAGCTGTACCGCCTGATTGACAACCCGGCTCATCACCTCGCTGCAATAGAGCTTGGCCATCGCCGCCACTTCCCCGAAGGGCCGCTTGTTTTCTCTCAGCCAGCAGGCTTTGTAGAGCATGTTCCGGGCGGCCTCGATCTCCATGGCCATGTCGGCCAGCTTGAAGGCGTTGACCTGGAACTTCCCGATGGGCTTGCCGAACTGCTCACGCTCTTTTGCGTACTTGAGCGCCTCCTCGAAGGCGCCCTGTGCGCCTCCCAGGCCCATCGCCGCGATGGAGAGCCTGCCGCCATCAAGCGTCTGGAGCATCTGGTGGAATCCTTCGCCCCGCTTGCCCAACAGGTTCTCCTCGGGAACCTTTACGTCGTCGAAATAGAGCTCGCCGGTGTCTGAGGCCCGCCACATCATCTTCTTCTTCATCGCCACCTTTTTGAACCCGGGGGTATCCGAAGGTACGAGGATGCAGGAAATCTCCTTCCTCCCATCGGGACGCGTCCCCGTCGCCGACTGGACGACGCAGATGCCCGCCATTTCGGACGTGGAGTTGGTGATGAAGATCTTCGAACCGTTGATGACCCAGTGGCCGTCCTTGAGGACGGCCGCTGTTTTGCTTGAGCCGGCGTCCGACCCCGCGTTGGGCTCGGTCAGGCCGAAGGAGGCAAGGATCTCGCCGGAGCAGAGCCTCGGAAGCCAGATTTCCTTCTGTTTCTTGCTGCCGAAGTAGTTGATGGGCCCGATGCCCAGCGAATTTGCCGCCGCCACCGTTGCCGCCTGTGAGCCGTCCACCCGGGCGATCTCTTCCACCGCGATGATGTAGGAGATGTAGCCGACATTGGAGCCGCCGTACTCTTCGGACACGAACATGCCGAAGAGCCCCAGCTCGCCCATCTGTTTGGTGATGTCCGTGGAGAAGACGGCCTTTTCGTCCAGCTCCTCGGCCTTGGGTTTGATGACCTTTTCGGCGAAGTCACGGACGGTCTTTCGGAGTATATTCTGTTCTTCGGTAAGGTCGTAGTTCAACATATACCTCTTCTTTGTCCTGCCGCTTGGGTTAGGCCGGCTCAAACCACATGAGAAGCATCGGGTGCCCCACCGGCTCCTTGGTGTAGGCAACCTTGACCGGCATCCCTGATCTTGATCTTCGTCCGGTCGGTTCCCCAGTTCCTCAGCTGATGGGTGAACAGAGAGTCGGCCCCGTCAAGCTTGACCATCGCCAGCACGTAGGGCATCTCCACCTTCATGAAGGCCGGGACGAACTCGCGAGATCGAAAAGCTCATCAAGCGTCCCGTGCCGGGCAGCTCCTTCCACTTAGTGATGGCCAGGCAATCGGGGCAGACCGGCCGCGGGATCGCCCAGACGTAGCCGCACTTGGGGCATTCGGTGGCGAAGAACTTCTTGTTCTCCAGCTCGATGAAGAACTTGGAGTATTTGCCAAGCGAGTGGCGGTAGGTGAGTTCCATCTTCCACTCGATGCGCATGATCTCGCGGAAATCCTTCCACGGGTCCTGGTCCGCCCGATGGATGGGGTCAAAGGCGAGCTTCGGTCCGATGGGATCGTCGGCCTTGAATACCTGTAGTTTCGTAGAGACGAGGCCCCGGGCTTTCCCCGGCGCCAGATCGGCTATCTTCGGGAGCTTGGGGTATAACGTCTTCTGGGGATCGTCGAAAACACTTTTAGCCATGGTCGTTTCTCCTTTCTGTTAGTCGACACGCCGGAAGATGTTGATGGCCACAAAGGTCCCGGTTCCGCCGTGGGAGTCCATGCCGCCCTGCCCGTTGATGATCTTGGCCTGGCGCTGGGGATGTGACCTCCTCGCGCAACTGCTTCATGACCTCGATGCCCTGGTTGACGCCGGTGGCGCCGACTGGGTGGCCCATGCCGATGAGGCCGCCGGAGGTGTTGATGGGGAGCTCGCCGCCGAGGTCGAAGTAGCCCTCCTCGTAGAGCTTGCCGCTGCGCCCCAGCCCGCAGAGGCCGAGGTCCTCGCAGCTGACCATCTCCACGCCGGAGTAGGCGTCGTGCACCTCGAAGCAGTCGAGCTCCTTGGCGGGGTTCTTGATGCCGGCCATCTTATAGGCCTGCTCGGAGGCGACGCGTTTCGACCGGAAATGGGCGATGCCGGGATAGGGGTAGGGCCGATCGGCGATACGCATATAGTCGGTCCCGCATCCGGTTCCCACCACCTCGATGCGCGGCTTGCGGTACCACGAGGTCGAGTGGGCCTTTGCCCACTCTTCGGTGGCGAAGACCAGGCACGACGCACCGTCGGAAAGGAGGCAGTTATCCAACACCTTATAGGGCGAGGTGATCAGCGGGGAGTTCATGACGTCCTCCACCGTGATCCTCATGGGGCTCTGGGCGTACTCATTGTAGATGGCGTTGCGGTGGTTCTTGACGGAGACCAGCGCGAACTGCTCTTCCTTGGTCCCGTACATGTCCATATGTGCCCGCATCATCATGGCGTAGTAGGCGATATAGAAGCCCGCCACCTGCACCTCCCAGTCCGTGTCGGAGGCCAGCGCGATGAACTGCTGGGCCACGTCGGACGGCACGTGCCGGCCCATGTTCTCGGTGCCGTACACGATCATGGAATCGCAGAGGCCCGACTTGATGTAGGCATAGGCGTTCCTGATGGCCAGGCCGCCGGTGCCGCCGCCGCCCTCGACGCGAACGTTGGGCTTGGGGCACATGCCGACGCAGTCGTGGAAGATGGCGCCCTGCTTCAACTGCTTGTCGAAGTGGTCGGAGAAATACGAGGTCGTGGCATGCTCGATATCGGCGATCTCGACGCCGGCGTCACAGACCGCTTCCATTACCGCTTCTACGACCCAGTCGCGAATGTTGCCGTCCGGGCGCTCGGAGGCCATCTTGGAGATGCCGCCACCCAGGACGAAGACCCTTCTGTCGCTCATAGAAATCCTCCTTATCTGTTTCCTGTCACAGTAACATTGCGCATCATAATAAATCCCGGCGCCTCTCGCCGAGCCGGAGCTCTACCGAAGGCGCCAGCCTGAAGACTTGTCATATCGCTTTCTGAAAGCCATACCACCCGAGCCGCCCGTGCGGGTCTTCTCGCTCGTGTCGAGACCACCCACGAACGCCGCGTGCGCGGGGTGGCTACTTCGGCTTGATGTTGCCGTTGATCCAATTTACGATCCGCTCGGTGCTGTCCCCGGGCAGGAAGATCTCTCCCACCCCGGCCTCCTTGAGCTTCACGATGTCCTCCTCGGGGATGATACCGCCGCCGAAGACCGCGATGTCGCTTGCACCCTCCTCTTTGAGAAGATGAATGATCTGCTTGAAGAGGTGGTTGTGCGCCCCGGAGAGAATGGAAAGCCCGATGCCGTCCACGTCCTCCTGGACGGCCGCCGCGACGATCATTTCGGGCGTTTGATGGAGCCCCGTGTATATCACCTCGATCCCCGCGTCGCGCAGGGCGCGAGCGACGACCTTGATGCCCCGGTCGTGGCCGTCGAGCCCCGGCTTTCCGAGAAGTATCCTGATTTTTCGTCCTTTGGTCATGATATGGATCTCAATAGTTCGTGTTGGTTATAGGTCTTCGCGGCCCGCTAAAAGAGACCGTGCCGACGGGCCGAGCATACCTCACGTGACGCGCGACGCACGGGCGGCCTACAGGTAGCCGGGATCATGATACTCGCCGAAGACCTCCTTCAGGGTCTGAACCATTTCCTCCAGCGCCGTGTAGGAGCGCACACATTCCAGGATGTGGGGCATGAGGTTGTCCGTCCCGGCGGCGGCCTTCTTGAGGGCGGCGAGGTTTTGCGTGACCCGGTTGTTGTCCCGCTCCCGCTTAGTTTTCTCGAGTTTTTTCTTCTGCTCTTCTTCCACATTCTCGTCGATGATCAGCGTCTCTATCTTTTGTTCTTCGTCCATGACGTATTTGTTGACCCCGACCATCGTCTTTTGGCCGGCCTCGAGCTGCTTCTGATACTGGTAGGCGGCGTCGGCGATCTCCTTCTGGGGGTAGCCCCGCTCGATAGCGGGGATGATGCCTCCCATGTCGTCGATCTTATGGATATAGTCGAGGGCCTGCTCTTCCATCTTGTTGGTGAGGGCCTCCACAAAATAGGAGCCGCCGAGGGGGTCGATGGTATTGGCCGCCCCGCTTTCCTCCGCGATGATCTGCTGGGTCCGCACGGCGATCGTCACGGCCTGCTGGGTGGGAAGCGCCAGCGTCTCGTCCAGGGAGTTGGTGTGCAGGCTCTGGGTACCGCCGAGGACCGCGGCCAGCGCCTGGATCGTGGTGCGGATGACGTTGTTTATCGGCTGCTGGGCGGTGAGCGAGCATCCGGCGGTCTGGGTGTGGAAGCGCAGCATCCACGACTCGGGTCCTTGGCGCCGAAGCGCTCCTTCATCACGCGCGCCCAGATGCGGCGGGCGGCCCGGTATTTGGCGATCTCCTCGAAGAAGTCGTTGTGGGCGTTGAAGAAGAACGAGAGGCGGCCCGCAAACTCGTCCACGTCAAGCCCCGCCTCGATCCCCGCCTGGACGTAGCCGATCCCGTCGGCCAGCGTGAAGGCAAGCTCCTGGACCGCGGTGGAGCCCGCCTCCCGGATGTGGTAGCCGGAGATCGAGATCGTGTTCCACCGGGGGACGTGCTTGGCGCAGTACGAAAGGAGGTCGGTGATGATTCGCATGGAGGGCCGGGGCGGGAAGATCCACGACTTCTGGGCGATGTACTCTTTGAGGATGTCGTTCTGGATGGTGCCGCCGATCTTCGTGGAGGGGACGCCCTGTTTCTCGGCCACGGCGATGTACATCGCCAGCAGGATCGAGGCCGGAGCGTTGGTCGTCATGGAGGTCGTCACCTTATCAAGCGGGATCCCGTTAAAAAGGTCCTCCATGTCCTTGAGCGTATCGATGGCCACTCCGCACTTGCCCACCTCGCCTGCGGCCAGGGGGCTGTCGGAGCAGAGCCCCATGATGGTGGGCATGTGGAAGGCCACAGAAAGCCCGGTCGTGCCCTGGGAGAGGAGGTATTTATAGCGGGGGTTGGTTTCTGTTGCGTTGGAAAAGCCGGCAAACTGGCGCATCGTCCAGAGGCGGCCGCGATACATGGTGGGGTGGATGCCGCGTGTGTAGGGGTAGTCGCCCGGGAAGCCGAGCTGGGAGGAGTAGTCGAAGTCGGGAAGGTCCCAGGGGCCGTAGAGGCGCTTGATCTCGCTTCCGCTGATGGTGGTGAAGCGCTCCATCCTTTCCGGCGCCTCATCCAGTCGCTTCTTGAGGGTCTTCTCCTTCCACGCCTCTTTTTCCTTCATGAGGCCGTCATCGGTTTTCTTGGACATATACCCCCCGTATATCTTTCAGGTTCTTATTAACTTTTCCAAACGCTCCCGGTGGTGAGACGAAAGAAGACATCTCCCCTCGTTTAGCGCTCAATTCCGAGCCGTGCTTGTGTACCGTTTGCATAAGGATGTTTTATTTCCACCATCTCGGTGACGAGGTCGGCGCGCTCAATGACCTCGGGCCTCGCGTACCTGCCGGTGAGTATGAGCTCGGTCTCGGAAGGCTTCGTATCGATCAGGGCAAGGACGTCGGCAAGCTTGATGAGCCTGAAATCCAGCGCCACGTTGATTTCGTCAAGTACGACGATGTCGTATTCCTTACCGGAGATGATCTTTTTGGCCAGCGCCAGCGCATCCTTGGCGAGCTTCACATCGATCGACTCGGGATTGTTCTTGTCCACGAAGTCGGGCCGCCCCATCTGGATGATCGTGAGGTAGGGGGCAAGGTACTTTGCCGCGCCGAGCTCGCCGTAGTAGATCTCGCCCTTCATGAACTGAATGACGCAGGTCTTCAGGCCGTGGCCCGCGGCTCTGAGCGCGAGCCCGAGGGCGGCCGTGGTCTTGCCCTTACCGTTTCCGGTGTAGACCTGTACGAGGCCCTTTCGATCTTTTTTCGCGTCGTCTCCCACGATATCAACCCGTCTCCCGTTACGTCCTGCAGGGGGCGCGTTATGTCGCGCCCGCGAGTGGTATACATGCCGCCCCTACAGGTTTAACCCCGTGGACATTACGTAATACGATGAGCTTATCTCACTCCCGCTCCTTTTTGAGCTTATCGCGCATCCGTTTCTGGAACTCCTCGATCTCGACCCTGAGGAGCCTGAGCTCGTCTATACGGTGGTCTATCTGGCGCCGGTGATTGTCGAAAAGTTCGATGATCCGTGGGAAGACTTTGGAGTTCTTGCGGTGCGTCTCGTAGATGGCGTTGAGCTCCTGCATCTCGGCAAGGGTCAGGCCGAGGATCTTGAGCTTCTGGATGAACCGGATGCGCCTTAGATCGTTTTCGGTGAAGACGCGCTTGCCTCCCTCCGTCCTCCTGATCGAGTCAAGCAGGCCGATCTCCTCGTAGTAGCGGATGGTGCGCGGCGAGACGTCGAGCTTCTTCCGAGAGCTCGCTGATGTTCATGTGGAGCAGCGTCGCCGGGGAAGCCGGCCGCGTCAGATTCTTGCCGCCGTTTCCGAGGGAATTTGCATTGTTCTTCTTGACGGCCATGTCTCTCGTCTCACCCGTTATCTGGCGGTCTTGTCTGCCATGTTACGTAAACTGGCAGATCATGTCCCGTTTCTATCAAAGGCGGGGCGGCTTGTCAAGAAAAATGTGAATGATTTGTCAGTCAATCATTGTTCTCGGTCATGTCCCTATTGCTGACGTGGTGGGGTCCAATGCCTGAGATGCGGTGATCGAGGAGGAAGGCTCGCCGACGGGGATGCTCTGTTATGGCCCCGCGAGATCTAAGATCTCGCGGGGCGCTGTTACGCCCATCCCTCCCGGGCGAGGGCGTCGTGGAGCTCGTCGGGGTGATGGCGGCAGCGATATTCGAGCTTGCTTGAATCGACATGGGCCCTCGAATAGGGCCACCCTTTGGCCATCTTGTTTCGCTCGTGCAGCTCGTGCAGGAGGACGAAGGGGCGCTCGGCCTCAACGAGGTCGTCGTCGATCCAGACCTCCCCCTTGGGGACGAACTCGTAGACGTGGTCGTGCCCCCCCTCGGTGTAGTCGATGTCAAAGACGCTGCGGACGAGCCTCCCGTTCACGATCCAGACCTCGACGCCGCTCTCCAGCCGCTTCCAGAGCCGCACGTGCACCTGTCGCGGGTCGGGGAGGTCGTCGCCGGTCAGGACGCGCTTCGCGTCGCTGGATTTGCGGCGCTCGGCCCGCTCGGCGAGGTCGGCGGCGTCGATCGCCTTGTCGTATGGGGTCCCGGCCGCCATGAGCCGGTGCTCTACGAGGAGGTGGTCGATGAAGAACCTGATCTCGCCCTGATCGGCGTCCGGGGGGATTTGGTCGATCCAGAACTCATTTTGCGGGATGAAGGGGAAGCGGTAGTGCTGGCCGTAGTTGGTGAACTCCTCGTCGATGCGGCTGCGCACATATGCGCCATCGACCATAAAGATGCCGATATCGCCCCGCTCCTCGACCTTCTTCAGATATGGTGGCTTTAATTGCTCATCCATAGGCTGCCCCCCACGATATGGGTTGGAGTCACTTACAGATTCGTGCGGATTTCCTCTCTCCTGAAGCAATCGACGATATGATCATTGACGAAGCCCGTCGCAAAGCAGTATGTTCCCGGACTGAATACTGGAACGGGCTTTTGCACTTGAGGGGACACGTCCTTGTAACCGTTAGGAGCCGGGCAATTAGGAGTTGGCCATCAAGGGACTGCCGGACTCATGCCTCGCTCCTCAATCCTTTTTCTTCAAGGTTGAGCACTCTCCAGCATGGCAACGCCTTCTTAATTTCTTTTTATGAAGGCTCCAAGGCAGTTGATAACTTTTCGTAAAGATCATAGGTCAAACCCGGAAAGATGTCAATGCCGAAGGTGCCCGGAAACCTTGCACTATATAGAGCGGCTAAGCCAGAAGAAGTCATGGCCATTTTGACCAAATACCCGCATGACGCAGGACATCGCTGCGGACGACTTCCATTTCTTTCGATGAGCAGATTCAAAATTGGACATTTGAGTCACCGCTGCATCAACAAAGGCAAGACACTGTAATTACGACTGAGTTTGTGAAGATTGCTAACACTTATAGCTTGTGGTGAGTCAGCATTGCATCAGCAGGGTAATTTCGAGTAATGGCCGTTTAGGTCAATGAGTTTCAAGAATGACATAATCTTCCCATAAGATCAGCCTGTTATTAATGTCCAGCCATGTATAGGCTAGTCTGGCACATTTGGTGCATCTCCTTTGACGCAGAAGGGCTGGCCCGCTGAAGCAATAGAATTTGCTGTTCTTGTCGCAGTGGTTGCAGATCGGGTGGACCGCCGACACAAGCCTTGCCCCTTCCTCCGATCTGGACCGCTCACAAAAGTCAACTAACAAAATAAGCTCGGTGCTGGCGTCGATAGCCAACGATAA
>CAWBYW010000003.1:0-16047 GCA_963792965.1 uncultured delta proteobacterium
TTGCCTGTTCTTCGTTCAGTTGGTCTTTGCTGTCTGTGCGGTAGGGGGCAGCCGACCGCTCGGAGAGCCGGTTATGGTAGCTGCGGAAGTACGCCGTGAGTGAGAGGATATCGGAGGGGGTGTAGCGCACGCCCGCCGGAGATCGTCTCGCGGTCCGTCGAGTAGGTCCCCATGACGGAGACAAAGCCCGGATCGACGTACTCGTAGGCGAGCAGAAACTCGAGCTCGTTCCTCAAAGGGGAAAACGAGAGGGCGGCCCACACCGCACCTCCCCACGCCGCGTCGGACGCGTGGGACCTCCGGTCGGCGGTGTAGAGGCTGCCGGCCCCTCTCTCCTAAGGACGGACGCCCGTCCATCAGGGAGAGGCGTGAGGAAAACGAGAGGACGTCGTCGGCGTAGTCGGACATCGAGTGCCGGGGTAGAGCTACGTGATGTCGGTGGGACGTAGGTGAGGGCAAGGTCAAGCTGCCTGATTGGCCTTGTCTCCACGCGCGCGCCGTAGAAGAGGTGCTCGAAGGTATCCCTCTCTGCGTCTCGGTTGGTGCCGGCAAGGACCGAGAGCGTCACGTTCTTTGACGGGCGGAGGCTCGCCGTCACCCCGAAGAGGGTGTTGTTGAAGGTATAGTTCGAAAAGTAGGCCGAAAGGTCGCCCAGGCCGACCTCGAACGTGTCGCCCGAAAGCCTCAGCCGCATATCGTTGATCATCCACTGGTCACCGGGGAGGCGCTGAAGGAGTTTGTCGGTGGTATGGCGGCCCCAGAAGCTCCCCTCGAGCGTCAGGTCGTTCCCGATAGAACGCCTAAAGCTGAGCCGAAGGTTTTCGGCATAGTGGAAATTGTCGCCTGTCTCGGGGTCGACGTCGAGGTTGGACAGGCCCCTGTTCCCCAGACGTCCTCATAGTAGGTGTCGATGGAATAGGTTGCGCGGAGATACCCGCCGCTCTCGAATTCGGCGGAAAAGGCACTGGCGGCAAATGAGAAGAAAAAGACGCACAGGAGAAGGGATATGAATGCGGTCGTTTTCATGACGCCGGAGTGGGTCATCATGTTCTTTTAGCTCGATACGCAATGGATGAGGGAGAGTATTGGGGATATCGCAGGGTTTGTCAAGAGTAATGATAATGCGCGGCGGGCGACGGGAAATCGCTCGCCGACCCTAAGAAACCGTCTAACTGGGCAATAAGATGAATTGAAGGTATACGAAAAGAAGTCACCTAAGACGACCTCCCCGAGAGGACGAACCGCACGGAAGATTCTTGACTTTTACACATGAACAAATTTAAATCCTATCATCGAATTTAAAGGATGTCTATAAATCACACGAATAATAGAACCCGCCATGACCGATACTGCTACATGTAGACTATCTATAACCACTTTACCATGGCAATCCGTTATGTTCTAAAGAGACCCGTCGGCTGGACCTTCTCAAATACTTCGCTTGCGGGAATAGGTGTATTAGCGATAAAAACCAAAGCCAGGGTAATCATAGAGTGGCACAAGCATTAGAGTATCAATTTGATAGTAGCCAATAAAACTCAAGATTAAGCGCTAATAGCTTAACTAAGAAATATATATCTGCGGGGCCTTTTCCCTCACTTTTGTTTCTCCTACGTAATTATCAATTCTATTAATTGTAGGAGATTCACCGTACTCGTAGCTTCCCATTACCATCTTTCTTAGATAAAGTAATTGATGTAACCTGCATGCCCATGCCTTTAACAGGAAGCCAATAAATGACCTGATCACCGCCGCTTAACATTTTCTTTATATCACCACTCTTTTTGTATCCTTTCAGTTGATCTAAACCAACCCAATAGATGACGTAATAGTTGCCTAATCTAGGATTTCCTACTCCTTCCATTCCCTTAGAACCCGTTTTCTCTTGATTAAGGACAGATAGGGTCTTTAAGGCATCCAATGTTACCGGGTTTATGTCTTTTGGTGATATCTTTTCTTCCTGACCTTGAGCAACCAGGCCAAAGAGAAGAAGATAAATAACTATGCTCAGCTTTGCTATATTTTTCTTCATCTTTCACCTCATTACTATTTCCTTTTAATATTGTAGTATTCGACCCAAAGTGTATGATCGGAACCGGAGTAAAATTCGCTTAGAGTTATTTTCCTGTACTCTCCTATAGAAAGTGGTAGCGGATCGAGGATATCGACATAATTAATGTTATCGTTCGTTTCATATCCTACTAACGCCATGACATGCCCCCCCCCACCTTTCCAGCGCCACACGAAGCATATGGGGGATTTCGCAACTATTACTCTGCCTTTTTATATCATCCCAGGAAAGTGCTGTGTTGCCGGTTTTATCATACGAAAAACCGTATTTCTCGAAATGAGGCCAACCCCCATTAACGCAGGGACTTGGTGTAGTATTTTGGCAGCAGTCTCTCCTACTAAAGAGATCATTAGCTTGTATGCATTGTGGAATATTTGTTCCCAGGTAATCCATAGCCATTTCGGCGCTGCGGCCCAGCACCACATTTCAGTTTCCTGAGGATGTAACATCACTTTTAGTGGGGCTGCCATGACCGGCACAGCCAAAAAGCTTAAGCCCATTATTATCGACACAACTACAAGAGAGATTCCTATCCATTTTCCTCTATCCATCTTTAACTCCTATTTCCTAATCCCTTATTAAGGCTCTAAAAGTCAGAATATGGACGGCATCAGAATGAAGTTCTTAAGACAATACTTAGAAGACATACCCCGTAGACTCCATGTTGATACTATCGTTCACACGTAAGGTAGAAGGGTCCGGAACATCTACAGGGGATCCTATTATTGTATCGCTCATATTTCTCATTCTCACCGTATCGTTTCCGCTTGAACGTGTGATTTGACACAGTATTGTTTTCTTTGGCTCTATTTTGGAGTCACTTTGACCCAATGGATCCCATCATCATCAAGTCGATAATTCCCCATCTCTAAACCATATGGCTTACTAATGGTATTTGCCTTCAACGGAGCTGCTCCCGGACCTCCCGGCCCAGCTGGACCAAGAATTCCAACTTGTGCTAAAGCAGTTATTATGTTCCCCAGAGTTGTGAGGATTGCTGTCGAATCCAAGTTCGATGTAAGATTTGTTATCTGGCCCTTTTCTGTGAGCGTAATATTAAAAGCATTCGTGGATAAAATTGCAACCGGCTTTATGTCGTACGCTTGTGTATAATCTGGCCAGTATTCTATCGTTGCGTCCTTTTCACCTACCAGGAGGTACATTCTAAGTGGGATTACGCGTATTCCATCCGAGTCTTTGGAAAAATCTTTTACCTTACTGGTCGCTAAGGTGGCACATCCCGCAAAGGAAATAGCCATAAAAACACATAAGATGATAAATACAAATAGTCTCTTCATTTTCGTCCTCCTAACTTTGCCTTTTATCCGTATTTGATTCGGATAGGGAAGATTCCTAATGATAAAAACTTCGGGATTTTTAATTACAGTATAGGTTGACCGTTCTTAGGAGGCAAGTCAAGCGAATATTATGTATGCAAATGTAATAGTTATTGATGGTAAATGGGGAGTGGCGGAAAAAGTGAAGATAAGGAAGAGATATCGATATGTTAAGAGTATTGACAGTTATAGCATAATTTAACTATCAAGTTGTAATCTGTTCGCCATTATACATAATGCATTTCGTATCGCTGTCTCTTCAGAATAGGCGAACCTGCCCCGTCACCGCATGTCCATCGGCGGTCGAATGAGGTGTCCAAGGCGCGCATGCCGTTCTTTCGGTCTTAACGAGACGTGCCCTAGAACTCAATCGTCAATGCCTCTCCGGCCTGAATCGTCGTCGGTGCGTCGAGCACCACGGCGATGCCGTCTTTCTCCGACTCGACGTGTCCGGAAAGCTTCTCTTTGCCCTTGAGGATATTGGCCGGGTCCGCCGGCTTACCGACGGCGAGCGAGAGGCGCCTTAGCTCGAGGGTGCCGTAAAGGACCGAGAGCTCAACCCGGACGTCCTTTCCCGTCACCTTTTGCGAGAAGGTCCCCCAGCCCGTCCCGGTCGACCAGAAGGTCCTGAAATCATCCGGGGTCAGCTTCGGGGCAAAGCCGTAGGCGCGGCCGGGCGCGTCAAACGAGAAGCCCGAGAGGGTGAGCACGAGCCCCCAGTTGGCCAGCGCCCGGATATAGTGGTTTCCGCACTCGACCTCGTTGAAGGGATTGCGGTACCTCCCGTCGTAGCGGAGCCTGATCCCCCGCACGATCGAGAGTCCCTCCTCCAGAAATCCCTCGCCGATCAGGTGGACGGCCACCTGGTACTCGAACCCCGTCATCACCTCGTCGGCATAGACGAACGGGAGGCGCGGGCGGCCGCCTTTGGGCCAGCTGCAGATGAGGAGGCCCGGCTCCCCCTCGGTGGCAAAGACGCGGTCCGGGTTGGCGTGCCCGGTGAGGTCGGGCGTCCAGTTATACTCGAATATCGAGGCCAGAGCCTTCCTCACGTGTTTCTCGTCAAAGAGCCTGCCCATCCCGAAGAGGCGCGCCAGCGCCTCGCCGAAGAGCTGATCGGAAAGGCACCCCTCCCCGAACTGGTACTTCGGATCGCCGCGCTCGTCCTTCTCCTGCCCGCCCATGCTGATATCCGTCGGGATCGGGGAGAGCCTGTCGGCGTCGGGGTAGACTCTCTGGATGTAGAACTCCCCGTTGAAGAGCTCGGCGTCCATCCACGCCGCCCCGCGCCGGGCGATCGCCTCATACTCGGCCGCGGCTTCCTCTTCGCCCATGATCCGCGCCATCTTCGCGCCCGCCAGCAGCGCCCCGACGTAGAGGCTCCCCATCATCGTGTTGGGCCCGTAGAACTCGATGTCGTAGGTGTTGTGTTGGAGCCCCTCCATGACCCCGTCCTTGTCTGCGTCCCAGTATAGCCAGGCGTACTCGAGGGATTTCTTGACCGCGGGCCAGAGCGATTTCAGCCACGCGTCGTCGCCGGTGAGCATATAGTCGCGCCAGATCCGCATGACGCCGCCCATCTGGCCGTCGGCCGCCGGGTGGAAGAGCTCTCCCAGCCCCGCCGTCCCGCCGACGGTGCCCTCCTGCGCCTTGACACCGAGCGGCACGGAGGTCCGAAAGGCGACCCTCCCGTCGTCCATGACGTTATAGCGATATTCGGCCTCCCGCATCGATCGCTCAAGAGTCGGGAAGAGGAAGGCGAGCGTCTGCGCGTAGTTCCAGACGTGGGTGCACGACCCCTCGCAGCAGCCGTCGTTCGCGTGGCACCCCTCAAACGTGTAGAAGGTGCCGTCTTCCAAGACGATGCAGGAGGTCGACCGGATCGTCGCAATCTGGCTCGATACGGCGTCCAGCACGTAGTCGGGCAGCGTCGAGGAAAAGAGGGCGTCGTGAAATCGCCGAGTTTCGGCGTGGAGCCGGTCGTGCTCGCGGGCCAGGAAGACGGCGACGGACAACGCGTCGGGGAACCGCTTGGCGTAGTGATTCGTCCAGCGGGGTTTGTGTGTGACGGCCGTACCGTCGGTCCCCGTCTCGGTCACGTCCGGCCGCCAGTAGGCCTCCATCGTTGGAAACGACCAGGTTAAAAAAAGGGGAAGCGTGACGCTTTTTCCCGGCTCCACCACGGTTTTCATCCCGAGGGTCGCGATATCTCCCACGAGCGGCGGGTAGGTCCGGTCAACCACCTCGCCCGTCATGGAGACCTCGTTCCAGAAGGTCAGGAGGTTCTCGAACCACGCCCCGCGGATCCAGGCCCGGGCGTAGGTTACTGCTTTGTGCGTGGTGAAGATACCCATCGAGCCGTGGCGGGGCGATTCGGGCTTCTGCTTCACCGACCCCATGAAGATGCCCTGCACCCCCTCCTTTTGGACGAACTCATTGTAATTGGTGAAGTCGCCGTCGACGACATTGTGCATGTTGAAAAGCACCGTCGCCGAGACGGGAACGGCCCCGGGATTTCTCAGTTCGAAAAGAAAGATCGCGGCGGGGATGGAGCTGTCCGCGACGTTGTGGGGGACCAGCGGATTATAGGCGGTCATCGTCACCGAGAGCGGGACATCGGGGTCCTCAAAAGATATCGCCGCAAAGGGGTACTCGCCCAAGAAGCGCGCCCGCCTCATGTGGGGCAGGCCCCTGCCGAGGAGCCGGTTCGTCCCGAATCCCGATCCGGTGAAAAGGCCCGGCCCCGTCCCCGCAAGCGACCGCATGGGCCGCTCGGCCAGCACCTTCGTGACGGGTGCTTTCCCCTCTTCTTTTGCCCACAGGGTGAAGAAGGAGAAGGTGTTGAAGCTCCCCTTGTTGGGGCGGTTCTGGATCTCCCAGTCGATCAGCTCCCCACGGCCGGTCAGCGATATCGTGCCGGTGCCGATCCCGCCCAGCGGGAAAGCAACCTCATCGAGATACCGGCCTTCCTTCGGCGCGGGTCGGCCGAGTGTCATGAGGGCCTTTTTCGGATAGCTTTTCATCTCCATGGGCTCCTGTGTGAGATTTCCGGTACTATACCATATCTTTCGCGCGGAATCCCTCCCCAATTTTGGCCGCGTCTGAAAAAACCCTTGAATATCGCCACTCTATCAGATAAAATTACTAAACTGTACCCTCAACCATATCCCCCACAGTCGGGTTTGTCATGGTAAAGATGCGCGGCGCGGACATTCTGATCAAGGCCCTGATCTCGGAAGGAGTCGACGTGGCCTTCGGCTATCCCGGAGGGGCGATCCTCCCGCTCTACGACCGGCTCTGCGATAGCCCTATCAGGCACATCCTGGTGCGCCATGAGCAGGGAGCGGCGCACATGGCCGACGGTTACGCCCGCGCCTCGGGCAAGGTCGGCGTGGCCATCGCCACCAGCGGCCCCGGCTCCACGAACCTCGTCACGGGCCTTGCCACGGCCTACCTTGACTCCTCGTCCGTCGTGGCGATCACGGGGCAGGTGGAGCGGCGCTTCATCGGCACCGACGCCTTCCAGGAGGTGGACATCGTCGGGATCACCATGCCCATCACGAAACACAACGAGCATATCATGTCGGCCCGCGACATCTACGGCTCGGTGAAGCTTGCCTTTCACCTGGCCCGCAGCGGCCGCCCCGGCCCCGTACTTTTGGACATCCCCAAGGACGTACTGGAGGAAGAGGCGACGTTTGACCCCAACGAGGAGGTGACCGTCGAGGGGTATAACCCCGTCGTCGAGGGTCACCTCGGCCAGATCAAGCGGGCGGCAAAGCTGCTGGGCTCGGCAAAGTCGCCGGTTATCGTGGCGGGCGGCGGCGTGCTCAAGGCGCGGGCGACAGACGAGCTTATCCGTCTCTCGCGCCTCTTGTCCGCGCCGATCCTGACCACCCTCATGGGAAAATCGGGCGTGCCGCAGGACTTCGAATATTACCTCGGCATGATCGGGATGCACGGCTCGCGGGCCGCGGTCGAAACGCTGCAGCGGGCCGACGTGGTGGCGGCGGTCGGTGCGCGCTTCGGGGACCGGGCGGTCCTCTCGTATAAAAAATTCGAGAAGCTTGCCCGCTTCGTCCAGATCGATATCGACCCCGCCGAGATCGAAAAGACCGTCGCGGTGGATATCCCCATCGTCGGCGACGCCAAAAAGGTCCTCCATGAGCTCAATAACCGCCTCGCCAAGGATGAGGAGCTGACCGGCCGCGCGAAGCGACAGCCCCTGGGCGGCCCCGAGCGCTATGAAGGGGAGGGGCCCCTTTCCATCCCCGGGGCGATTCAGCACCTCTCGGACATGGAGCGCGACTTCATCGTCGTGACGGACGTGGGCCGCCACCAGATCTGGGCCGCAAAATACTACAACAGCCCACGGCTTCCGATCGGGCTTTTTTTGACCTCGGGGGGACTCGGGACGATGGGGTTCGGGCTTCCCGCCGCCCTCGGCGCGAAGCTCGCGCAGCCGGAAAAGCAGGTCGTTTTGATTTCCGGAGACGGAAGCTTTCTCATGAATATCCAGGAGCTTGCCACTTCCTCACATCATCATATCCCGATCCTTGCCGTCGTCATGAACGACCGACACCTCGGCATGATCCGCCAGCTCCAGGACGCGTTCTACAAAGAGAAGCATGTCGAGTGCGCCTTTCCTGCCAACGTCAACTACGTGGACGTGGCGCGCGCCATGGGGCTCGACGGGGCGCGGGTGACCGATATGGGTCAGCTCACGGACGCCGTCGCGCGCGGGCTCGCATCGGAGGCCGCCTTCGTGATCGAGTGCATCATCGAGTCCCAGGAGAATATCCCCTATCAATCCTATGACGAGTGGTAAAGGAGACAGGAATGCAGAAGATCATCTCGATCCTGGTCGAGGACAAGCCGGGCGTCCTCATGCGGATCGCCGGGCTCTTCTACCGCAGGGGATTTAACATCGATGCCCTCTCGGTGGGGAGCACGGAGACGGTCGGCAAGAGCCGCTTTACTATCACCGTCAACGGCGATGAGGCCCAGCTCGAGCAGGTCAGAAAGCAGGTGCATAAGCTGTTGAGCGTGCATCGAACCGCCGAGCACGACAGCAAGAGCTCGGAGCTCCGCGAATATGCGCTCATCAAGATCAACTTCACCGAGAGCACCAAGACCGAGATCTCACACCTCGTCGATTTTTTCGGAGGAAGGATCATCGATATCTTTGAGGGTGCCGCCATCATCGAGATCGCCGAGGAAGAATCACGCATCGACGCGCTCCTGGAGCGGCTGACCCCCTACGGGATCATCGAGTCGCTCAGGACGGGAAAGGTGTCGATGTATCGCGGCAAGAAGTCGCTCAACGCCCCCGGCAAGGTGATCAAGCTTACGGGATAGCGGGGATCAACGATTGCGCGAGGTGAAGGGGACCCAAGAAAGGACGTGAACTATGGATAAGAAAATGGACCGGATCATGAGGATCTATCCGAAAGAGGAGGAAAAGGAATATACCCTTTACATCCTCTGCGAGAATAAGCCCGGCGTCACCGCCAACGTCAGCAACGTCATCTCACGCCGGGGATTCAACATCACCTCCTTCATCGGCGCCAGCACGATGACCGATGACGTCTATAAGATCATCATCAAGCTCTACGCCACCCCGACGGGGCTCAAAGGGATCGTCAAGCAGATCGCAAAGCTCATCAACATCATTGAAGTCAAGGACTCCATGGCCGACCAGTTCATTGAATACGAGATGGTCATGGTGAAGCTCA
Organism: uncultured delta proteobacterium; assembly: GCA_963792965.1. Classification (GTDB taxonomy): domain Bacteria; phylum Desulfobacterota; class Zymogenia; order Zymogenales; family Zymogenaceae; genus CAWBYW01. The sequence continues at coordinate 9,144 of CAWBYW010000003.1, forward strand.
CCTATTCGCCCCAGACCCACGGGGATATCTTCCAGGTCGTCAACCACTATTTCGGCGAAATCGTCGACCTCCACGACGACAAGCTCACCGTCGCCTTCACCGGTACGCCGCAGAAGCTCAACACGATCCTTGCGCTCATCAGGCATTTCGGAATCCTCGATATCGTCAAGTCCGGGATCGCCGTTATGAAGAAGCAGGAGCAAAACGACGTGAACGGGTCGTCCGCATAGTCTGACGGGCCCGGGCGTCCTTGCCGTGCGCGCCGCTCCCTCTACTCGCATCGCCATCACGTTAGGGATTCATATCATATGCCGTCCGAACCGATTCTCATCCCCATCCTCGTGACCGTGGCGGCCGGGCTCTGCACGGGCATCGGGAGCGTCGCGGCGCTCTTTGTCAAGGAATTCAAACACAGATACCTCTCGATGATGCTCGGGTTTTCCGCAGGGGTTATGATCTACGTCTCGTTTGTGGATCTCCTTTTTAAGTCGATCCGTGAGATCGGATTGGGGTGGGCCAACGTCTGGTTCTTTGCGGGGATCCTGCTTATTTCCGCGATCGAGCAGCTCGTCCCGCACGTCTGGCTCGAAGAAAAACAGGATGCTTTTCCGGCGGATCCGGATCCAATGGGGAGCATGAGGCGGCGCCGAAGGGGACAGGGGACCGCGCCCGCGCGAGACCTGTCGGATAGACAGCTCATGAACACGGGGCTCCTCACCGCCGCGGGGATCGCCATCCACAACTTCCCCGAGGGGATGGGGGTGCTTTTCACCTCGGTGCACGACCTGACGATCGGGGTGCCCCTCGCCATCGCCATCGGACTCCATAACATCCCGGAGGGGATCGCAGTATCGATGCCGATCTATTACGCGACCAGGAGCCGGAAGAAGGCCTTTTTCTACTCGTTTTTTTCCGGGGTGACGGAGCCTATCGGGGCGATTTTCGGGTACCTGATCATCAGGCCCTTCCTCACGGAACCCGTCCTCATGGCGACGCTGGCCCTTGTGGGGGGGATCATGGTCTTTATCTCCTTTGATGAGCTTCTTCCGGTTTCCTTTTCTCGCGGCGAAGAACACATCGCGATCGCGGGGCTCCTTGTCGGGATGGCGGTGATGGCGCTCTCGCTCTCGGTGCTCTAGAGGGGCTCGTACAAGAAAGGCGATAGACCGGATAATCTGCATCCTATTGCGTGCGGGATACTCTATAGTATTGTTGAGATTGTCAACAAACGGCACTATGATGGAGGTATGCGCATGAACAAGAAACTGACGATGATTTCGGCTCTTTTTCTTTTCATGGTATGCCTACCCGTTGTGGGTTGGGCCCAGACCCCCTATTCCACGGATGATCTGGCCACGGCGTCCGTCAACGGGAAGTATAAGACGCTGCTGGCGACCCTCTATCTCCCTGGTGACAAGAGCTCTTTCGGTGATTTCTACGAATGGGGCTACCATCCCGGGGAGTCTTACGAGGGGTACATCAATCTGCCGCCCGGGTACTGGGTATACGTCTATCCGAACTGGTACATATGGGAAGGCGCCACGGGCGAAGAGACGAGCGTGACCAAGGCGTCCGTCAACGGGAAATACTCAAACCTCCTCAAGGTGATGAACATCCCCCAGGACGAGGACACCTACGGGGATTTCTATGACTATGGTTACCACTTCACCACCTCATATGGGAACTATGACAATATTCCCGCGGGCTACTGGGTGTACGTTTTCCCGGACTGGTATATCTGGCGGAATTCGGAGTAACGACGTGGGGGCCGGGACCCTCACGTTATATCAAGGTTCTATCCTAAAAAAACGAAGGGGCCGAGCGGCCCCTTCGTCTCTTCTATCGATATGCTTCCTGTTATAGCCTTAAATCGGACAGTCCCAGCTCCTTGATCTTTTCGGTGGTCGGTCCGCCCGTTATCTCGTCCCAGCCCATCATCGCAAAGAAACCTTTCTCGATCCCGGGCATGTCGAGCGTGACGCCCTTGTGCGGGCCGGAGGTCAGGGGTGGGTTGCCCCAGGCGCGACCGTGCATGGCGGCGTCCTTCGCCTTAAGCCCCTCGCGCACGTTGAAGGCCTTCCTGAGCGATAAGATCCGCTCGCCGATGGTCCAGAAGTCGTCGGTCGACAGTTTCCAGCCGGTGCTGGCGTTGACGTATTCCATGATGGGAAGGGAGCTCGTCAGGGGTCCGAACTCGCACATCCCGCACCCATTGATGAGCTGCAGGTAGAGCGTTGTGGCCTTATAGAGGGCCACGTCTTTCATCTCGCCCTTGGCCGCCTTTATCTCTTTTTTTGCCTGCGGAAAGATCTTCTTAACCCCCCAGAGCTGGCCGTAAAGGAGGGCGCCGATCGTATGCCTGCCGGGGGTCGGCTCGCACTGGTAGGCGATCCCGTAGCCCTTGTCGAGCCTCGGGTCGTGCATCGGGAGCTCCTGCCCGCCGGCATGGACGGCGTACTTGAAGGAATCGCCACCGATCTCCTCGGCCGCCTTCTTGACTCCGTCGGCGAGGATATTTCCGATCCCCTCGCGCTTGATCATCATTTCGATCAGCTTCTTGATCGCGTCGCTCTTTCCCCACCCGAGCTTGAGGCCGCCGGTCATCTTTTCGTTGATGATGCCGTTCTCGAAACACTCGATGGCAAACGCCACGGCTCCGCCGGCAGATATGGTGTCAATGCCTGCGCGGTTGCACATCTCGTTGATCTCGATAATGCCGTCCATGTCGTCGTTTAGATTCAGCGTGCCCATCGCGCAGAGGGTCTCGTATTCGGGCTTATGGCCCTCAGTCCCCTTATATTTTCCCTTGGTGATGTCGAAGATGCCGCCGCAGCCCAGCGGACAGGCCTGGCAGGCGTATTTTCTCTTCTCGTGCTTGATAAGCTCCTTGTCGGAGAGCTTATGGCTCATCGTGTCGATGGGAAAATCGGCGTAGCCGACGCCGCTCCAGTTCTTCACGGGGCTGTCCCCGACCTCCGAAGAGTAGCCGGTCATGCCGCCCGTGCCGAAGGTCTTGAAGAGGAGACGGACGGTAGAGGGCTGGGTCGGGATGGAGACGCCGGTGCGCCCGATGATCTTGCCGACGAAGTTGAGGAGCTTGACCGAGATCTTGTCCGGCGGGCCGAACTTCCTGAACTTTTCGATGAATTTCTTGTTGAGCTCCTTCATCCTGTCTGGATCCGCAACCGGCACCTTGCCGGTGCCCCGGACCGAAAAAGCCTTGAGCTTCTTGTATCCCATGACCGCGCCGAGGCCGGAGCGCGCGGCGATCCGGCCGCTGTCGGTCACGACCCCGGAGATGAGAGAGATCTTCTCCCCCGCCATCCCGATCGAGGCAACCTGGATGTTCTTGTCCTTAAGCTCCTTTTTGATGGACTCCTCGGTCTCGACGGCGTCTCGTCCCCAGAGCTTCTTGGCATCCTTGAATTCGACCCTATCGTCGGCAATATGAAGCCAGACCGGGTCCTTTGACGCCCCGGTGAAGAAGACGGCGTCATATCCCGCCTTCTTTAGCTCATTGGAAAACTTGCCCCCCGAGTTGGCGTCTCCCCAGCCGCCGGTCAGGGGTGATTTGCCCACGACCATGTAGCGGCCGGAGAACCAGGCGCCCGTGCCGGTCAAGAGCCCGGTGCAAAACCCGAGGTAGCTCTCGGCCGAGAGGGCGTTTGTCCCCGGTTTTTGGCGCTCCGTGATGACGGCGGCGCCCAGCCCGTAGCCCGAGAGATATTTCCGGTAGAAGCCTTCTGCGGGTTTGATCGTCTCGAAGCTCTTTTTCGTCAGGTCAACAATGAGGTATTTCCCCATGAATCCACCCGGCATATCGTCCTCCATTAGTGAAGTCAATTTGTCTCATTATATCGTGGTGAGAAAAGAAAGCAACATTTTTCTAAACCGATACGAGCGCCCACCGTCCACGCTCATCATGAGCGGATACCGGAGGTGCCGAAGCACTCAGTGAGTCAAAGTGGGGGGGGCTGATGGAATTCACCCGCAGAGCGGGTCGCGCGCGGGTGTGGTCGGCAATGTCTCCGGGGAAACGTCGCTTTCCCGGGGCGTCCTACTGGACAGGGCACTTTATCTTCTTGAGCTTTTCGGCGTAGACGAAGTTGTTGTCGTTATCGGGGGTGTGGCAGGTGACGCAGTTTGCCTCCGCGGTGAGATTTTGCATCCTGTATTTTTTATTGTCCGTGATATGCAGGCTCCCCGGTCCGTGGCAGTCCTCGCACTGGACGCCAAGGAGATTATCCGCCGCCAGGACGTTGGTGAAACCACCGGGTTTGTTAAACCCGGTGGTGTGACAGCCGATGCAGTCGGGCTCAAACTGACGCTCTTTTTCGCGCAGGGTTTCGTATGCCTTGACGTGCTTGGTGCCCTCGACGAAATCATAGATCTTCGTGTGGCACCCTTTGCAGTTGGCCATTCCCACGTAGTGCGGCTCTACCACAACGCCCGGGGGGGAGCCGCCCCATTCCCCGAGCTGGGACTGTTTTTGCTGTTCCTTGATCTTGATGAGCTCGTCCGCGTACTTCTTGATAATATCTCTGATGGTTGGGTCGTCGGCATAGCTCGTGTCCAGGGCGATCAGGGTCGCTTTCACCGTGTTAGGGCGGTCCTTCGTCGATTCGCCCTGGAGTTTTTCGAGCTTTGCATCGACCTGGGCCATCTCGTCGGTAACGAGCTTTTCCATCGACGACATATCTTTGCCCTGCTTCTTCTGGGCATCGATGTCGGCCATGAAGACCTGGAGCTGCTGCTTGCGGAGGAGCAGTTCCTGGCTCTCGAAGGAGGTCGTTGAATTGCTCCCCTCGACGAAGATGTCATAGGGGTGCTTTATTGCGGTGATCTTGAAATCGAGCCGGTCAATATACTTACCCCGAGAGTAGAGGGTCGTGATGAGGCTGTTTTTCTCGGTGACGGGCTGGAAGATATTTACCTCACCCCCGTGTCCCACGATCATCAGGTCGATGGAGTCGTACTCCTGGGCAAGCACCTTGGCGTCGGTGACCCCGGTGTGGGCCAGCACGATGATGAAGTCGGATTTCTTCTTGAGCTCCTCAATGACGGAGCCGAGGGATGAGGCCGGGTCTCCCACGTAGATGCCGTCCTTATCCTGCCTGTCGGCGGAAAACCCCACTTCGTTTCCAATCACCGCCGTGATCCCCACGCGGAGGCCGCCCATCTTGACGACGGTATACGGCTTGAAGACGTACTTGTTGGTCTCCTTATCGAAGACATTGGCCGACGACAGCGGGAAATCCGCCATCTTCGCCAGGTCTTTGAGGTAATTGGTCCCGAGCGCAAAGTCCCGCTCACCCAGGCCGAGCGCGGTCCATCCCATGGCGTTGTAGGACTCGATTATCTTCTTGCCGTTCAGGGCAAGGGAGACATCGGGGTTATCGCCATACTCCGGGTCGCTGAACAAGAGATCGCCCGCGTCAAGGAGGAGGAGGTTCTTGGTGTCCTTCTTTACGGTACCGATATAGGTTGCTTTCCTGGCCAGACCGCCAAGCTGGTTGGATTTTCACCCACAGGGCTCGGTCTCGCCGAGCACGTCATTGGAATAGACAAGAGTGAAATCCGCCTTGCCGGGAGTGTAGCTTTTGCAGTAGGTCACGCCCAGGAAGACAAAGAAGATCGCCAAGACGATCATGACGTTTCGCCAGATGGTTTTTCCCATAGAACGGTCTCCCAAAAAAATCCTCATCATTATAGACAAAAAGATCCCCCTTGTCAACAAATGGATTGTCTTTGCTGTGCCGTATGCTTCTTCTCCCGTCCGAGAGGAAGGGGGCCTAAATCCATACCGTTTCCCGTGAAATCCCTCATGCCGTCTATGACCTGGTCGATGCTACCTATACGCCCCACCTTAAGCTCTTGTTCAAGCTCATAGAATTTCAGACACGTGCCGCACGAATATATTTCCACGCCCATGTCGCAGAGCTCTTTGAGATGCCCGACGACGATGTCTTCCACGGTCGTCAGCCTGACGCCCGCGTTCAGAAAAAAAATATGTCGGGCATTTTTTTTGTCAGCTTCATCGCCTCAAAGAAGCGGATTATCAGTATTTTGCCTAATTGCTCTTCCTTTCCCAGCGAATCGGTCCCAACGACCATAAACATCCTCTTCTCTTCTCCCCCGCCTTCTTCGACGGCCCAATTCTGGTCGCCCGGCTTCTTCGTGATCGTCACCTTCCAGTGGTCCGCCTCTTTCACCACATCGACCGGCAGTGCGATGCCTGTGGCAAACCGGGAGAGGTTATGGACGGCGTTTTCGTTTCCCACGAGTATTTCAACGGTTCCCTCAGTCATCTGAGAGAGCGCCTCTTTCGTCTTCACGACGGGAAGGGGACACGACAGATCCCGTGCGTCGATCTTCATGGTATTCTCCTTTCTTGTTTTGTATCGGTGGCTCTATCGCAGCGATAGACCCTGGCCGGCTAAGGATTCTCCAGCTCTCTGATGATGATGCGTCCCGTTTCATAGGCCACCTCCCCGTGAACGCGATGCACTGCTCCATGTGCCGGGGAGAGCCGAGCTCCATCTTCTTGGTCAATTTCCTGCAGCAGAGGCGGCCGTGCCTCTCCCGGAACAGATCATGGAGCTCTTTTGAGAGCCTCATGACGTGCTCGCTTTTCTTATCCTTGGGAGAGGTTCTGCCGAAAAACATCCCAAGGGCCATAACGCCGCCGGTTACGGCCCCGCATGCGCACCCCGCGCCGCCCATGCCGACGGGAAAGCCTGAGGCGAGTGCCACAACGTCATCGGACATCGCAACGCCGAAGGCATCCTTGATCGTCTTGACGATGGCCTCCGAGCAGTAGAAGTCTCCGTTGCGGTAGTAGGCTTCGGCCTTATTCCTGATCTCCTCAAGATCAACCGATTGTTTCATGATTCACTCCTGTCCC
>CAWBYW010000004.1:0-289079 GCA_963792965.1 uncultured delta proteobacterium
GGGCATCTGGATGTGGGCCATCTCAGAATCAAGACACTCCATACGCCGGGGCACACGGCCGGGAGCGTATGTTTCATGGTTGGCAGGCATTTGCTGGCAGGCGACACCATTTTCCCCGGAGGCCCGGGATATACCTCGACCCCATCCCATTTGGACATCATTCTTCGATCAATAGAAACGAAGATCCTCCCACTGCCGGAAAACACCATAATTTACCCTGGACACGGCCCAGCCACTTTGCTCGCAGATGAAAAGGAAGCAATTGCTTCTTTTCTATCTTTACAACACGCCCCTGATCTTCAAGGTGATATGCTGTGGCGTTAGTTGGCCGGCCACGCTAATTCCCCTTTCATCCAGATGTTTCAAAAGCGGGTCAAAGATAAATAAATCTGCCGTCTCCGCTCAATCCACGAGTGAAGTCAAATGCTTAATACTTTATTAATATTCCCGGAATAAACTAATTATATTAGAGTTACGTTATATCTTATGTAAGGGAGTTTATATAGGCCTTTAAGAAAGAAGGTGATGGCTATGCGGCAGAAATATTACTGTCCAAACTGTGGAGCGCCCGTGGTATGCGGCGAGCGATTTTGCATAGGCTGCGGCATTAACTTCACCTGGATAGCGCAGCCGGAACCGCCACAATCCGCACCGGTATCATACAAATTGCCAGGCGCTGAACGGCAGGGAAAACCCGCCGATTACCAGCCGTCATTCGATCGGCGTTTCCAGGAACCGGGTCATGCAGCCGCTGATTCCTGTAACGCGACAGAGTCGAAGAACGCGCAATCGGGCGGTACTGCTACCCCCCTCAGCACCGAGATATCCAGACTCCTGGAAGGCTTTTTCGACAGGCACGCCAGGTGTAATAAAGTGTAGCCCGCTGATTAACTTCCTCCAATCAGCGGGCCACACCTGTAAAATATTATTGTATCAGGCCTTCAACGATTTCTGCCGCATCATGCACAAGTTTCGGGCATATTTTCTGCGGTATGCCACTTTTCCTGGCTTCGCGAAATGCTTCCCGGTCATTTATATCAAAGCCAAGCAGGTCCCTGCACACAATTGACCCATTTAGCGCTCTGAACTTTTCGGCAAATTCCTGCACTTTATCAAAGGCCTCTTTATGCGACTGTGAACCATCCAGCACTGTCATTCCATGTTTTAGCCCGATCACCATGAAAGCGCCCGTGACAGCTCCGCAGGTTTCGCCCATATGGCCCATGCCACCACCAAAGCCAGCGGCCACCCTGTACGCCATGACCGGGTCCAGCCCAAAGTCGCCGCCGAATGCCGCTAAAATAGCCTGCGCAGCAGTTAAAGCCTTTTTTGAATGTGGCCGTTGCTTCGTCAGCCTTTCCCATTTTGCCTCCTGCACCTATTTTCCAGATTTTGCAGCACTTACCTTAATACTGCGTACTGCCTTTCCAACCCGGGCAAGGTCTTCCCTGGAGAACTTCTCTTCTTCCAGCAGTTGCCTTGCCGTAGGATCTGTCGATGCAAATTCCGTGCCGAACATGGTCTCGTCAATGATTTTAGCGTCGAGGAAACCAGCCTGTTTTATCGCATCCAGGTATGTTTCCTTGCGGGCAGCGCCGGCCAGGCAGCCGATATACGCTGCAACCGACTTCTGGACAGACTCAGGCAGGTCGTCTACCAGGACAATGTCTGATACCATCAGCCTGCCGCCTGGCTTTAAGACCCGGTATGCCTCGGCAAAAACCCTTTCCTTCTGCGGCGACAGGTTAATCACGCAGTTGGAAATGATGAGATCCACGTGAACCATCCGCTATTGGCAGGTTCTCAATCTCCCCCAGCCTGAACTCGACATTTTGATAGCCGCCTTTCACCGCATTTTCCCTGGCTTTCTCCAACATTTCCGGGGTCATGTCCACACCTATGACCCGGCCGCTTTTTCCCACACGCTGCGCAGCGAGGAAACAGTCAAAGCCCGCCCCGGATCCAAGGTCAAGCACGACCTCACCCTCTTTAATCGAGGCAATAGCAACCGGATTACCACAGCCCAGGCCAAGGTTAGCGCCGTCAGGCACAGAGTTTACGTCCTGATCAGTATATCCGACGGCTTTACTCGCTTCCTTGGTGACATCGATACCGCAGCATCCGCTGGTCTGCCTGGGGCCGCAACACGAACCGGTCCCCTTAGCAACCTTAGCATAGCCCAGCCTGACCGTCTTCCTGATTTCTTCTTTTTGCATAATTCAACTCCTAATTGCAATGTTTGCGTCCGTCAATTTAGCAGCAGTCGTTTTGTTTTTCGCCCGCCTTCTCCATGGCCGGCATACACTTGCAAAAACTTTGCCAGTTCCAGCCTTTCTTATCCTGTGCAGCCATGTTGTCACAGCAGTCCTTGAACATCCCCTTCATCTCTTCAGGGGTGAAAAATCCTTTGCACCGGCTCTGGCAGAACTCGTACCATGGTCGCTTTTCTTCGTCTTTCATGGCATTACTCTCAGTTCCGCTCTTCTTAGTCTCTTCTTTTTCCATTTCCTTCTCCTTTTTCTATTATCCTTACTACTATTCGAGATATTTCGAACTTTTTATGCAAAATTTTTTACGCCGGCACAGCAGGTTTGAAAAAATCCTCCAACGATTTAATGATCGCCGGGTCGACGGAACAATCTATCCTCTGGCCGTTGCGGCTCATTTTAATCAGCCCCGCCCTATAAAGCTCTTTAAGATGATGTGACACCGTAGAAGGCGCTATCCCCAGTGTGCTGCCCAGTTCGCCAACACACTCACAGACTGTATCACTAGAACAGCAAAGAGTTCCTTCGGAGCCACAGCAGGCCAGGCGCATGAATACTTTCAGACGATGCGGATTGGACAGCGCCTTAAAGATATCCGCAAACCGCTCAACATCATTATTACTGCTTTTCGACATGTTTAGAATTGTAGAATTTTCTTGGCCAATTTGTCAAGTCCCGTTCCAAACCCTGTTAACGTTCTATGATTTTGTCACCCCTTAACTGTTCAGGGAAAATGTCACCCCATGAGAGATGAGGTGATCTTGAACAAAAAGGAACAGAGAAGACTGATAGTCCTGAACAAGCTGGAAAATGGTGAACTTAAGAACAGAGAGGCTGCTCAACTTCTATGTCTTTCGGAGCGCCACATCAAGAGACTTAGATCGAGCTATCGATTGAAGGCTGCGGAAGCTCTTGCACATGGCAATCGAGGCAGAAGACCCGTCAATGCTCTTGGTGAGGAGACGAACATCAGCATTGTTGATTTGGCCTCAGGTAAATATGCTGGTTTTAACCAGCAGCACTTTACTGAGATGCTGATTGAGAGGGAAGGCATAAGCGTATCCCGTTCAACCGTCAGGAGAATATTATCAAAGGTGGGAATACATAGTCCGAGGAGAAGGAGGCCGCCGAAACACCGTAAGCGCAGGGACAGGTATCCGCAGGAAGGTATGCTGCTGCAGATTGATGGCAGCTCTCACGATTGGCTTGAAGGCAGAGGCCCGAAGTTGAGCTTGATCGGAGCTATCGATGATGCGACAGGGAAAGTAGCCAGCGCATTATTCAGGGAACAAGAAGACGCCCAGGGCTATTTCCTGTTGCTCAAGGAGATCGTGGCCAGGCACGGTATCCCCGTAGCTTTATATCACGACCGGCATGGCATCTTTGAACGCTCATCACTGGACAAGGAATCAATCGAAGAACAATTGGATGGGGAAAAAGAATTGACGCAATTCGGACGACTCATGCAAGAACTGGGGATCACCTCGATATCTGCGATGTCACCTCAGGCGAAGGGCAGGATCGAGAGACTGTGGGGTACCTTCCAGGACAGATTAGTTAGCGAACTGCGTCTGGCCGGGGCCACCACATTGAACGAAGCTAATCGTCTGCTGGAACAGTTTCTCCCGGATTATAACCGGCGGTTCGCTGTCTTGCCTGTTCAAGACGGCAGTGCATATTGCAAGTTACCAGCCAGATTTGTCCCGGATGAGGTATTTTGCTTTAAATACAGGCGCACTGTTGGCAAAGATAACGTCGTCCGCTTTGCCAATCAGAGGCTCCAGATAGTCCCTTCAAACGGTCGGTCCAGCTATGCATACGCCCATGTCGACGTACATGAACACATGGACGGCAGCCTATCAGTCCATTATCAGGGGAAATGCCTGCTAACCAGGCCTGCGCCTTATGAAGCTACTTCGTTGAGAGCAAGACCCGGCCGTAGACCGAACACAATGCAAGCTATACCTGTCCCTCTGCCACAAAAGACGACTATCCAAACCGTGCAAAATCCACCAATGCCATTCCGCAAACCCGCTTCCAACCATCCATGGAGACATATGCCAATATTACATAGAGATAGAGGGTGACAAAATCGCTGAACAATTAAGGGGACATTATCGCTGGACAACAACAATTAACTCGAACTGCCTTGACGTTCACGCTCATTCACTGCTACAATTGCTCGTTGTCCGTCAAAATTTCAGCGAGAATCGAGGTATTTAGATGCAGCAATCTGGACCTGATAAAATTCGCAACGTCGCCCTGCTTTCACATTCCGGCTCAGGCAAAACTTCACTGGCTGAAGCTATGCTTTTCGACGCCGGGGTGATTACCCGAATGGGAAATGTTGCAGACGGTACGACCGCTTCTGACTACGATCCCGAAGAAATCAAACACAAAATCAGTATTAACGTAACCATTTTACCGGCAACCTGGAAGAACACAAAGATCAATATCATCGATACCCCAGGATACCCGGACTTTGTGGGTGAAGTAAGAGCGGCGTTGAGAATAAGCGAAGGCGCGGTGATACTCGTATGCGCAGCATCCGGCGTGGAAGTCGGAACCGAGCAGGTATGGGCACAAGCTGCCGACGCCAACCTGCCGCGCCTGGTTTATATGAACAAGATGGACCGTGAAAATGCCAACTTTGCGGGCACACTGGAACAGATTCAAAGTAAACTGAGCCCAAGGTGCCTGCCCATCCAAATACCTATCGGTTCTCAGAAAGATTTTAAGGGCGTAATCGATGTTATAGCCAAAAAGGCATTTGCCGGCGCACCTGCGAAAGAGATTGAGATCCCCGCCGCCATGATGAAGGACGTAGATAGTGCCAGGGAGAAGTTGATCGAGGCGGTAGTTGAGATCAACGATGAAATAATGACCAGGTACCTCGATGGCGGCGAAATCACGACAGAAGAAATATATAAGTGCCTTAACGAATCCACCCTTCAGGGAGCGGTTATTCCCGTTCTGGCAGGCTCAGGCCTCACCAATAACGGAGCGGCTGCCCTGCTTGACGCCATCATAGATTATCTGCCATCGCCGGTTGCAGCCGGTCCTTTCAAAGCGACGAACGCATCAGGGACGGAAGAAGCTGTCAAACCTGCCAACGATTCCCCCCTCACGGCAATGGTGTTCAAAACGACAACCGACCCTCATGTGGGTAAGATCAGTTACTTCCGTGTGTATTCGGGAGTATTAGCCAGCAACTCACAGGCATGGAATGTAAATAAAGGCATGGTAGAAAGGGTCGGACAGGTCTCGTTACCCCGCGGTAAAAGTCAGGAGGCCGTCAACCAGGTTGCGACTGGAGATATCGGTGTGGTCGTCAAACTGGCCAACACAGTCTCTGGAGACACGCTGGGCGCTAAAGAGCATCCGCTGAAACTGGCCCCGATTAATTACCCGCCACCAATCCTGAGCAAGGCAGTCTATCCTAAATCTAAAGCCGACCTGGATAAGATGAGCACGGGATTGGCCCGGATCTGCGAAGAAGACCCAAGTCTGAAAGTGGAACGCGAACCCGATATCGGAGAATTGCTTCTGAAAGGCATGGGAGACACTCACCTGGAGATCGCCGCCAGCCGGCTGCACCGCAAATTCGCAGTGGAAGTTAACCTGGAAGTGCCCAGAGTCCCTTATAAGGAAACAATTACAGTCCCGGTCGAGGCCGAATACAAGCACAAGAAGCAGACCGGAGGCCACGGACAATACGGACACGTGGTCATAAAAATGGAGCCACTCCCACCCGGAGGAGGCTTCGAATTCGCAGAAAAGATCGTCGGCGGTTCCGTGCCGAAGAACTACATACCTGCAGTGGATAAGGGTATCAAAGAAGCGCGTTTAGAAGGCGTGCTGGCAGGTAACCCGGCCGTTGATATGAAAGTAACCTTGATCGATGGAAGCTTCCACCCTGTAGACTCATCAGAAATGGCGTTCAAAATAGCTTCCGCCCAGGCTTTCAAGAAAGGCATGAATGACGGGTCTCCCGTACTTCTCGAGCCGATTATGACCATGACTATCACAGTACCCGATTCATTCACAGGAGATATCATAGGGGACCTCAATACAAAACGGGCACGCGTGCTGGGCATGAATCCCAACCAGGGCATCAATGTAATTCAAGCCCTGGCGCCACAGTCCGAGGTATTGCGCTATGCTATCGATCTGCGTTCCATGACGCAGGGCAGGGGCACATTCACCATACAGTTCGACCACTACGAGCCTGTGCCGGCGCTTCAGACGCAGAAGATCATCGCTGCCCATAAAGCCACGGCAAAGCAGGAATAGATCTTCTTTTTACGGCATAATAAAAAGGCCCTGCCGAATCGGCAGGGCCTTTTATCATTCCTTAATTCCGAAGTTATTATGCTACGAGCTGCTTAACTTTCGCAGTGAAGGCGGGCAGGATAACTTTCCAGTCGCCGACCACACCGAAGCGGGCCTCTTTGAAGATGTTGGCTTCCGGGTCCTTGTTGATCGCAACGATTGTCTTTGCACCGGAGCAGCCGGACATATGCTGGCTTGAGCCGGAGATTGCAACTGCAATGTAGAGCTCGGGGGCAATGATCTTGCCGGTAAGACCGACCTGGATGGTGTCCGGTACCCATTTGTTATCGCACGGGGGCCTTGATGCTCCCACTGCGCCCTTAAGTACCTTGGCGAGCTCAAGAAGCTCATTGCTGAACGGTTCAGGTCCGCCGAGACCACGTCCGCCAGCCACTACAACCTGTGCGTCCTCAATCTTAATACCGGTGACTTCCTCTTTTACCGTCTCGAGGACCTTTACGCGTATTTTGGAAGCATCCAGCGCTACGGCAAATGGAACTATGTCGCCCTTTCTGCCTGCATCGGGCGCAAGGGGTGTACTGGCCTTCTGCCTGACGGTCGCTATCTGCGGCAGTCCAACAGAGGTGAAGACTGCCCTGGCATTGCCGCCATAGACCGGGCGGGTGCAATTCATTGCTTTGCTGGCGGGGTCAATCGCGAGCTCCAGGCAGTCCATGACCGTGGCGACTCCCAATTTGAAGGCCAGGCGGGGAGCCAGGTCGCGGCCAAGAGATGTCTGGCCCATTAATATTACCCTGGGCGCAACTTCGGCGACAGCCTTATCCATGACCTGCATGAATGTATCTGTCTGGTAATCTTTAAACTGCGCATCTTCGGTAACGCAGACTTTATCTGCACCGGCAGCGACAGCAGCTTTGGCGGCATCGCCAACTTTGTCACTGATCAAAATGCAGGTAAGAGATTCTTTCAATTCATCTGCAAGACGTTTGCCGGCGCCAAGCAGTTCAGCCGTAATCGGCAGTAATTTACCTTCAGCAACTTCACCTACAACCAGAATACCTTTATTATCAGCCATCGTATCCTCCTTTAATAATCCTGATAGCAGCGTTAAATGACCTTGTTGTCGCGCAGTTTCTGGGCGAGCAAGGCTGCTGCTTCCGCGGGTGAATCGGCACTGACTATTTCACATTTGCCTTCTTTCACAGGTTGGAAGAGCTTTACTATCTTCGATTTTCTGGCTGCAGCACCGACCTTTCCAGCGTCCAGGCCAATATCAGCGGGTTTCCAGACGATAGGCTGCTTCTTACTGGCTGCCATGATACCTTTGAGGGTAGCATAGCGGGCTTCGCCGAGCTCGTTGCTAACGGTGATAACTGCAGGAGCCTGTACTTCCAGGACCTGGAAGCCATCTGCAACGATCCTCTCGACCCTGACTTTGCCACCGTCGATCGCTTCGACTTTCTTGGCAACGGTAACACTGGGAATGCCCAGAATCTCGGCAACGCCGGTACCTACCTGGCCATCATCCCATTCAGATTCCTGCCTGCCGAAGAAAATAAGGTCATACTGCCCAATTTTCTTGATTGCTGCCGCCAGAGCGGAAGCAACGGCAAAGCTGTCGCCACCTTCAAACGCCGGGTCTTCAAGTAAAATTAATTCATCGGCGCCCATGGAAAGAGGCTTTTTGACAACATCACGGACCAGGCCATTGCCGAGGCTGATGATGGTGATTTTCTGGGTCTTGTCTTTGTCCTTGATTCGCAACGCGGCTTCAACTGCCTGCTCATCGTAAGGGCTTACAACGGGTTTTACTTCAGGCGGCTGGACCATCCTGTTATTTGCAGCGTCCAGTTTGAACGTGGATGGAGCTGCTTCCGGATCGAGTACCTGTTTACAGCAGACGATCATATTCATGGTAGCAATTCACCCCTTTTTGATATTAGGTTAACAAAATTAACCAATCGGGAAGTTTACAATAAACCTATATGGTTGTCAAAACTCGAAAATTCAATTTTCAGTACCCGATTGATACCGGAAAGGTCTTTGACCATGTCAATACGAGCGCCCGGCAAATTGGCGGCCACGATTTTGCTTATCTCTGCTTCCTGCCCGATGCCAATTTCCAGTAATATTGCTGCACCCTTATCAACTTTCCCTGGTCAATTGCGCCAGCAGTTCCCCGATCAACTCAGTCCCGCATTTACCGCCATTGAGAGCAGATTCCGGCTCATATTTAGATATTTCGTCAGGAAGCGCCGGCCAACTCCGACTCTTTTATATAAGGAAGATTGGCAACCACCAGGTCCAGCTCTTCAGTTATTTGCTGTAGTAAATGACCGTGCACCAGTTTTATTCTATTTTCCATTTTGTGGGTTTTTACGTTTATGGCAGCAACCTGCAGTGCGGCAGCAGAGACGTCAACCGCATATACCATTGAATCTATTATATTGAAAGCAAGTGCAATGGCAATGGCCCCCGACCCGGTCCCCACATCCGCTATCTTTATCGTCCCCCGTTTTTGCCGCTGCCACCGATTACTGAATTTGATGGCCTCGTCCACCAGCACTTCAGTTTCCGGCCTGGGAATGAGCACCCGGGAATCTACATATAATTCGAGACCATAGAAGCCGCGGCTTTTGACAAGGTAGGCAGTCGGGACTTTATCCAGACGTTTATTTATGAGTTCCTCGAACAGGACTTTTTCTTTCCGGAAAGGACCCGGTCGGATTGCGCAAGCAACTGAGCAGTGGTCAACTCAAGGACACTGCAAAGCAGTACTCTGGCATCCTCTTCCGCCTCATCCAGGCCGTGCTGTTTTAAAATAGAAGTGTACTTACGAAGCGCTTCACCGGCCGTCACAGCTTGGCATCCTGAAGCCGTCGGGCATGGTCTTCAGTAGCGAGGGTGTCGATCAGTTTATCCAGGTCCCCATCCAGTATCTTCGGCAATCCATGCAACGACAGGTTTATCCTGTGATCGGTCAGCCTGTCCTGCGGAAAATTATATGTGCGTATTTTTTCCGATCTTTCGCCGCTCCCTATTTGCGACCTCCGCTCTTCGGTGACCTCATCCTGCTGCTTCCTCTGCTCTATATCATATAACCTGGAGCGCAACACAGCCATAGCCTTTAACTTGTTGCGCAACTGCGATCTTTCATCCTGGCATATAGCGACAATTCCGGTCGGTATATGCGTGATACGTACTGCCGTGCTGAGCTTATTGACATTCTGACCGCCGGCGCCGCCGCTGCGGAATATATCAATCCTGAGATCTTCCTGGTTTATCTGGATGTCAATATCTTCGACTTCAGGAAGTACGGCTACCGTGGCTGTCGATGTATGTACACGTCCTGAGGCCTCGGTGACCGGTACACGCTGCACACGGTGCACTCCCCTCTCATATTTTAGATGCCCGTATGCACCCTTGCCTTTTACCTCAAATATTATCTCTTTAAACCCGCCGCCTTCAGTTTGATTGGAGTCTATAATCTCGATCGGCCAATTCTTTGTCTGGGCATAGCGAAAATACATGCGGTATAGGTCCGCTGCAAATAAGCGCCGCTTCATCCCCCCCTGTACCAGCCCTTATTTCCACAATTGCGTCTTTATCTTCATTTTCATCTCTCGGTATAAGACTGACGCGCAATTCTTCAACAATCTTTTCCTGCGTTGCTTTCAACTCATTCAACTCTTCTCTGGCCATGGCAAGCATATCCGGGTCAAGCCCCTGGTCAATCATGGCCTGCGTATCTTCGATTGACTTTGAGACATTTTTATACTGTTTGTACTTATTTACCGTTGCTTCAAGAGCCGACTTCTCCTGAGATAACGTTTGCACACGTTGAAAATCATTGTAAACCTCGGGCTGGCTTACAAGATCGTTTAATTCTTCGTAGCGCCTTAGCTGCGCTTCCAGTTTTTTAAACATAAATCACACATATCCTTCTAAATACGACAATGATTATAGCATCGTGTAAAATGCGGGCTCAAATACGGTGTCAATTGTATCTTGTTCACGCCTGCCTGCCTTAAGATATACACTTCTCACCATCCCTGAATGGATTGACGGCCCTTTGTGATATAATAACAAAGCTAAATTCAATAACAAATGCAATTCTGTTACAGGACAGTGATATGAAACTAACAGCAGAAGAAGTCAGGCATATAGCTTTGCTGGCGCGATTAGGATTGAGCGACGAGGAAGTAGAGAAGTTCAGAAACCAGCTATCCGACATAATGGTGAATTTCGAGGCGCTGGAACAGGTTGATACGACCGGATTGCCTCCGACGGCACAGTCCGTAAACCTTGAGAACGTTTTCAGGCAGGACGAACCTCTGCCCTCCCTGCCGCTCGCCGACGTTCTGGCCAATGCGCCAGCATTGGAAGAAAATTCATTTAAGGTCAATGCCGTTCTGGAGTAGCTGATGAATGCTTTAAACGAATTGACAATACACGAAGCCCATCAGCTTCTTAAAGAGAAAAAGATTTCTTCGGTGGAGCTCACCGAAGCTACATTGAAGCAACTCCACAAGGTGGAGGCCAAGATAAAAGCTTGCGTTACGGTGACGGACGAGCAGGCTCTGAAGGACGCCCAAGCGGCCGATAAAGCCATTGCGGCGGGCAACATCACAGCCGCTTACCGGCGTACCGGCGCTAATCAAGGATGTTATCTGCACAAAAGGCATTCGCACTACCTGTTCATCCAAAATGCTGGAGAATTTCGTTCCGCCCTATGACGCCTGCGTGATTGAGAAACTAAAGGCTGCCGGTTACGTAATCCTCGGAAAAACCAATATGGACGAGTTCGCAATGGGCTCCTCCACTGAAAATTCAGCGTTCTTCGTTACACACAATCCATGGAACCTTAAATGTGTCCCCGGAGGAAGCAGCGGAGGTTCGGCGGCGGCCACAGCTATAGACGAGGCCATGTATACACTTGGATCCGACACCGGCGGCAGCATCCGTCAGCCGGCTGGATTCTGCGGTGTGACCGGCCTAAAGCCCACTTATGGAAGGGTGAGCCGCTACGGGCTGGTGGCATTTGCCAGCTCGCTGGACCAGATAGGACCGATCACGAAGGACGTCACGGACTGCGCGCTGATTATGAACGTGATTTCCGGGCATGATAAGCGCGATTCGACAACCGTGCCTTACGAAGTCCCGGATTATACGAAAGCGTTAAAGGCCGATATAAAAGGCCTGCGAATCGGCGTGCCCAGGGAATATTTCGTCGAAGGGATGCAGGCCGACGTGCGGTCAACGCTGGAAACTGCGGTCAAGAAGCTGGAAGAGCTGGGGGCAAAGGTTGACTGGAACGTTTCTTTGCCGTACACCAAGTACGCCCTGGCAGCATATTATATACTTGCCCCGTCAGAGGCTTCGGCCAACCTGGCCCGCTACGATGGTGTAAAGTATGGGTATTCATACAGAGATTCGACCAATATGTGGGAATCGATGGAAAAGACCAAGCAATTCGGATTCGGGGCGGAAGTAAAGCGAAGGATCATGCTGGGCACCTATGCGCTCTCCGCCGGATATTATGACGCTTACTATTTGAAAGCCCAGAAAGTCCGCACGCTTATCAAGCGTGACTTCGATAAAGCATTCTCAGAGTGCGATGTACTGGTGACACCGACATCACCCACCACGGCGTTCAAGATCGGGGAAAAAACCGACGACCCGGTCCAGATGTACCTGAGCGACGTTTGCACGCTGCCGATAAACATCGCCGGCGTTCCCGCCATGTCAATTCCAGCGGGCTTCGCGGATGGCCTGCCGGTGGGCATGCAAATAATAGGCAAGCATTTCGGGGAAGAGTCCCTGCTCAGGACGGCATTCGCCTATGAGCAGGCGACGGGCTGGAATAAGAAAAAACCGGCGCTTGCTTAGACCGTCTCACCCCAATTCCGGGCAATTACACATTTTAATTACGATTAACTTATACATTTTGATATAATTTGTTCACTCAGAATAAGGTTGTGTGAGGGAAATGATATGGAGAATGCAATAAAAGTCTTCGAGGCATTGGAAAAAGATGCCAGGCTAACCCCTGATCAGATTGCCAATATGACCGGCATGCCGGTAAATGAAGTGCAGAAAATAATCAAGAAGGCCGAGAAAGAAGGCACCATAGTCAAATATAAGACGGTGATCAACTGGGCAAAGGTAGGTGAAGAGCAGGTCTGGGCATTTGTAGAAGTAAAAGTTGTGCCGCAGAGAAATGTAGGATTCGGCGCGATCGCCGAGCGCATCTACCGCTTCCCCCAGGTAAAATCGGTGTACCTGGCTTCCGGCACATACGACCTGGCAATCTTTATCGCAGGAAAAACAATGCAGGAGATCGCGGTGTTCGTATCTGAAAAACTGGCGCCTATGGATACCGTGCAGGGCACGGTAACTCACTTCATCCTCAAGAAATACAAGGAGGATGGTGTAATCCTGGAGGATGAAGGAGAGCCCAGACGGCTGGGAGTGGTGGCTTAATCCCAAACCATCAATTTATTCCATAGGAGAGGGAACATGTCTAACAGATAAAAAACAGACTGGAATTAAAAGAGATTATATATCACAGAAAGTCAATGACATTTCGCCGTCGGGCATAAGGAAATATTTCGACCTCCTTTCCTCGATGGAGGGGGCCATTTCACTGGGCGTGGGCGAACCTGATTTCGTTACGCCCTGGCCGATCCGCGAGGCAGGGATTTTCGCCATCGAAAAAGGCTTTACCATGTACACCTCCAACTGGGGAATGCTTGAGCTGCGGCAATCGATAACCCAGTATTTAAAGAGGTTTTACAACATCGAATATAATTACCACGGCGAGATACTAATCACCACCGGCAGCAGTGAAGCGCTGGACCTGGCATTCAGGGCGATCCTTGACCCGGGAGACGAGGTCATAATGACGGACCCGCACTACGTGGCTTACCCTGTATGTGTTTCCCTGGCCGGCGGAGTGCCTGTCCAGGTCCCTACCTATGAAAAAAACAATTTTGAATTGATGCCCGAAGACGTCAGAAAACACCTTACGCCCAGGACCAAGGCGATATTGTTAAGTTTCCCCTCCAATCCTACCGGCGCCGTCATGCCCAGGGAACTGCTGGAAGAACTGGCCAAGATTGCAATTGAGCATGACCTGCTTATCGTTTCAGATGAGATATACGCCCGTTTAACTTATGATACCGAGCATACGTGCATGGCCAGTTTACCGGGCATGAGGGACAGGGTCATATTGATCCGAGGATTTTCCAAGGCGTTCGCCATGACCGGCTGGCGTGTCGGGTACGTTGCGGCCAATCCTGAGATCGTTGAAGCCATGATGAAAGTGCACCAGTACACGATGATGTGCGCTCCTATTATGGGTCAGATGGCGGCAATAGAAGCCTTAAAAGAAAGCAATAACCAGGAAGTAGAAGACATGCTGGCCGAATACGACAGGCGCCGCAGGGTGATCGTAAGAGGGTTCCGTGATATGGGGCTTTCCTGCTTTGAACCAAAGGGAGCGTTCTACGCCTTCCCATCCATTAAGTCCACGGGTATGACTTCGGAAGAATTTGCGGAAGGGCTGCTGAAGGAAGAGAAGGTCGCCGTAGTACCGGGCCACGTGTTCGGCAAACATGGCGAAGGTTATATACGCTGCTGCTATGCAACGTCAATGCCCGAAATCGAGGAAGCCCTGAGAAGAATCGGTAAGTTTTTGGGCAGGCACCGCAAATAGGCTAGAGCCCTGCCATCCACCGCCTGAACTCGCCAATCAATTGGGGATTCGAGGCAATTATGTCCGGGTCTTCAACTCCTGCCGGCTTCCCCTCAAAGTTGAACACTTCACCACCACCCTCACGCGTCATTAACAGACCGCTGGCAATGTCCCAGGGATAAAGATACCTGTGAAGGTAAATACTCAGCCTGCCGCTGGCAACGTAGGCCATGCCAAGACTGGAAGAGCCCATCAGCCTCAGACAATGTATGCGCCCCCACAGTTTAGAGGCGATGCCAAGCATCTCGGTGCTGCGCTCCTGCTGATATCCTAAATCCACGCCGACAGCTGCCTGGCTCAGTTCGGAAACGCCGGAAACTGCCACTTTTTTCCGGTTCAAGTAGACGCCCTTTCCCTTAACGGCATGGAACATTTCATTACGCATAGGATCGTAAGTAATGCCCAGAACAACTTCTCCGCAGCGGGCTAGAGCAATATTTACGCAGAAAAAAGGAATGCCAAAGTAGTAATTGTTAGTGCCGTCCAGAGGATCTATTATCCAGGTATATTCACCGGCCTGCCGTTTATCTCCCGATTCCTCTGACAATATCGAATGTTCAGTATACTCCTCGGCTATTATTCCCATTATCTTTTTTTCTGAGAGGATGTCCACTTCGGTAACCAGGTTACGTATTCCCTTGACCTGCATTTTGTTATGCAAACCAAACCTGGCCTTGAGGATCTTCCCCGATTCGACTGCGGCATAGCGCGCAACTGCATAGGCAGATTGCCCGTGGGCGGAGATAGGCAGAATCTTGCTGTATTGATCAGGCATTCCTGAGCAGACCCATCTTGTGTTTTACTTCGTCGATAGTCACCCTGGCGATGGCTTGAGTTGGTGGCCGGGATCATAATGTGATCGAGCATAATGGACTAGTCCACGCCCCCTATTCCCTATTGCCATTCCAAAACCACGGTCTAGTTCTATTGCTTTATCAAAATATTCAACTGCTTCGACAAAGCGCCCTATATTATGAACAGATATCCAATATTAGTAAGAGTCTTACATTTTTCTTCTGTAGGCAAGTCATTGAAACCTACACCGTTGTATGCTGTTCGATAATACAGAATTTCTTTCTCGAGTTCTTCTTGTTCAAAATCAAGACTCTGCGTGGTTCCCTTTCTCCTTAATTTCTTTAGCCAGGACCAGCAGTTGGCGAAATTGTAATAGAATGTCGAATATTGTGCGGCGGAAGACTTCTTTCTTTAAGTTCTTCAGATAGAGCTATCGCTCTTTTTAGCCCTTCTTTCTTCCGCAGATCAAGTGAAATGTTCCTGCCAGCACGGCAATATGATTTATGGCCTCATCGGTTCCAAGACCAGAGGAGTTTTCGATCGCCATTAACCTATTATATAGGTCTAATAAGTCTCTCACTTATCTAATAATCTTCCTTTTCGATTTTATTCCGTCAAAGCAGCGTACAAAGAGAGGGGCATTGTTTGAAGAACTCCTCTCGGTATTTTACTCCTCTCATTTCAACGCCACCCGGTACTTCTCCACCAGGTGATCCGGAAAATAGGACTCCTTGGCCTTTCTCAGGCCCTGGTCGCCCAAATCCTGCTCCCGGTTGACGAACCCGAATCCCGAGAGGGCGTGGCTCACGAACTCGTGATTGATCACGGCGTAGAGCCCCCGGATCTCCGGGTCGGCCTTCTCGACGTGGATAACGGCGGTATCGTCGTTGAGGGCCTCGCCAAGCGAAAACGCCTCTACCTTCCCATTGATGGAAATCACGCCGCCCGAAAGGGAAAAATCAAAGAAATGGGTGAGCGCTTCCTTGACCGCCTCGAACTCTCCCATGAGGCTCATGTCGTCCTGGCAGCGCCTGATCTTGCACCAGCGCTCGGCCAGCTCAAGGCACGGGGCGACGTGGTCTTGACCGATCGGCTCGTAGGCGAAGGAGTTGTCTATCGAGAAGCGGTTGAGGAAGTTCCTCTTGGAGTGATATTTCCTGCCGGCGAGCTGGTCAAGGTCGGATGTCCGATAGACGTAGTCGAAGTGTTCACGGGAAGGCTGGACAACGAGATCGGGGCTCCCCGAAAGCTCGGACGCGAGCCTGCCGTCGGCGCGCTCGATTGCGGGATCTTTTTCTCCCCACCTGTCGGTGAGCTCTCGCAACAGGGCGTGGACGGCGTCCGCACGAGGTGGGGGGCCGACCGGCGCGAGTGCGAACTTCTGCCCCGTCTCATGGGCCCCGACGAAGAAGAGCGCGTCGCCGCTCTGTGACCATTCCCATCCGTAGTAGGATCGCCAGATGAAGAGGTTGGTGAAGGTCAGCTCGGAGATCTCGGGCCGATAGCGTGCAAATGAGTCGGAGATGAGGGCCCGGTCGGAAAGCTCGATCGGTTTGAACTCGGGGAAGATTGGGGGCATTATCTGTTCCTTCATGCGGCCACAAAATAGCCACAAATCAGTTTATCAACCGTATATATTATTTGTAGCGGCATTTCAGGCGGGCGTCAAGCTAAAAAGTCGAATGGGGAAGCAGGGGGAAAGCCCATACACCCCACAAGCTCCCTTCAATATGAGGATGAGGGTCAGCAGGAGCGATGGGCGGCACGCGTCGATGAGCGCGGCGGTTGACTTGGCCCCGGAGGGGTGAAGACGACGAGGCCCGCGGCCGATAAACGACGAGGGAATAGATCGGTGATATTCCCTCGCGGTGGGTTGGGTACGAACGCTATCTTTCAATCAAGGCGAAATAGCAGGTCTCGTCGCCCTTGGCAATGCATTTGGTCTCCCGCACCTGGTATACGCCCTTGCCGAAGGCGAAGTCGACCATGTACTGGGTGGTTCCCTCGTAGACCGCGCACATGGGGCGCTGGGTCTTATACCCCTCGCAGAGGAGACAGTCGGGGCAGTCGAAATCGACCAACCCGTCCGGGCGGGGGACCGCTTTCCCCTTGCCCGACGCCGCGCAGAATATCTCCATGCCCCTGAGATATTTTTCGACGGGCGGGAGGTCTTTGAAGGCATCGAGCACGTGCCCGATTTCAACCGAGTACTTGATGTTGGTATAGCCGATACGCCTCCAGATTCCGATCCCTCCGTTGAGCCCTACGAGGTTGATTACCTCCGCATAGATCCTGGCCTGCTCCGGAACGGTCAGGCAGGGCTCCCATGTATACCCGGGAGGATTTTCGTAGAGGTGAGAGAATCCGATGTTCCGAAAGAGAATCTTTGCTCCATTGTCGCCCACGATCTCGTGGATACCGTCGATTGCCGCTCGAACCGCCATATTCGTCGCCATTTTCGGTGCCTCTCCCATGGTTTTCCTCTTAAAAACTGATCACGTATGAATGGAAAAGGATAGTAAAGGTATGAATTATTCTCTTTATACAATATTTCTTGTCCAATATCCACCATGTTTTTTACTTTTTTTGCGCGATTTCTTCCTATTATCAGATCGATCATTACATCTGCGGGCGCTTCGCACGTGGAACGTCTCGCACAACATGCCGTTTTATACATACTTCCGTCTTAAGACGCAACAAGAAAATTGAGAGCGGCCAACGTCGGCCGTCCTTTAGCATGCCAACGAATCCCGTTTTCATCTTTTCTCTTGGACGTCTCCCGTCGCAGGGGAGGCCCGCTTCCCCAAGAGCGCTGCGATCGGGGTCAAGAATGACTTCAATGAAAACAAAATATGGGGGAATTGGAGGTGAATAGATTTGACATTATTGAGGAGTTTTGTTATAAACAACCACTGAAACATCGGGTGAGCGGCCAAAAACGACTTTGAGGGTCTGCGTGCGTTGGTCCGGTCGGCCGGCCGTCATACGTCGATTGCGCGGCGTTCATTTTGTCATACGAAGAGGAGTCTCTATGGCGCACTGGGAAATAAAAAAGATCGGAGTAGACCGTCCGATCAACGTCTTTCTCATCGAGGACGACACGGGATTTGCCCGGATGGTGCAACAGATGATCACCGAGATCGAGGGAGGGCCCTTTACCTTCGAGCGAGTCGAGAACCTCGAGAAGGGCATCAAACGCCTGGAGCGCGGCGGCGTCGACGTTATCCTGCTGGACCTCCTGCTGCCGGACAGCGAGGGGATCTTTACCTTTTTCAAGCTCCGGGAAGTGGCGGGAGACGTCCCGATCGTGGTGCTTTCGTCACTCGAAGATGACGAGACCGCGATACTCGCGGTCCGCGAGGGAGCGCAAGACTATCTCTTCAAGGGAATCCTGAAGCCGGCGGTCCTGATCCGCTCAATACGGCATTCCATCGAGCGCAAGCGAGGCAGGGACGAGCTCAGGAAGATTCGTGAGGAGCTCGAGCTGATGCTCAAGAAGAAAGAGGCCGAGCTCGTCGAGATAAAGAGAAAGCTTGAGGCCGCCCTCAGAGATAAGAAGAAGGCCGAGGAGGGGCTTGCCGAGGCGCGGGCGCAAAAGAACTGACGAGGAGCAACGATAGTCGAGAACGCTTGGCGCCTTCGTGGTGAAACGGGGTGTCATCCTTCGGCTCGTCTGCCGATAGACCCTATGGTTCTTATCTCCGCCCGCCTGTGCCGCCCCCTTTGGCTACCGTTTCGGTCTCCAGACCAGAGCGTCGTTCGTGGAGGTTAACCCTGTCCCTTCGACTGCACGTGAGCGGGGTTAGTCATCGTGCGCCAGGCATCCGACCGGACGGGGCCGCCGCCGCCCGAGGATGACGCATGTCCTTGGTCCGACTCTCCCTTCTCCTTCGTCGTTCGGCCTGCGGACCGTCTTCCGATTCCTGCCATCGGCACCGTTACATCGACATAGTGTAAACCCGGCTCGTCTTCCATAAGACCGAGCATGAGCAAAACCGTCCCGTTAAAAGACGGGAACGGGAGTTGACCGTTAAAATTTTCGTGTACTCACGGCCGGATTGTGATAGAATGCGCGGCGAACAGCGCGTCAACCGGCATGTCTCGCGACGCGCTGAAGTTGCGTATATCGTAAAATGCCATGAGGTTGCCCTGTTCCCCGCGCAAATGCCCGCGCTGACCGCCGCGATGCGGCCGATGCCCGTTCGGGGCGAGCCGGAAGATTGGGCGACGCGGCAATCTCGTGCGTCCCGTCTCAGTGCTGAAGGGAGGTACGTCGTGTCAGCGATAACCGTTTCCGACCAGAAAGATTTCCTCTATATTTCAAACCCGCATATCAAGTTGGGCGTTCATGTGAAGACGGGGAGACTATCCATCTCTCGCCTGGACGCCTCCTATCCACGCATAAAGGACTCGGTCGTCGGTATCGGCTGCCGGTTCGACAAGAAGAGAGAAGTCTTCGCGTTCGGAGCGGGCCCGGTCTCGTTTTCCGAAAGCGCCATCTCCGATGTCCATGGAAAGGGACTGAGGCTGACCGTCACCGACTCTGAGCGAGACGATAAACTCCAGATGACGCTCATCGCCCACCTCTATGAGACGCGGCCGTTCTGTCTGATACGCCTCGTGGTAAGAAACGA
This sequence comes from uncultured delta proteobacterium, assembly GCA_963792965.1. Taxonomy (GTDB): domain Bacteria; phylum Desulfobacterota; class Zymogenia; order Zymogenales; family Zymogenaceae; genus CAWBYW01. The sequence goes on from CAWBYW010000004.1 coordinate 19,746, forward strand.
GAGCGACAGGCCCCTCCTCCTTGACGACATGACCCTGATCGGCGCTTCCTTCGAGACGGGCGGCCGCGTGGAATTCGGATGGGAACCCCGTCCCCTCAGGTTTTTCAAGGTGGGCTGGCACGACTGGTGCTACACGGGCCTGTTGACGGAGCGCGACCGGGACGTTTCAACCCTCCTCAAACACTGGGTCGGCAAAATGTACTTCAATCCGCCGACCCCGATGTCACGTCGGCACGGTGATTTCTGGGGGGAGGGATGGGGAATTCTGACCGACGCCAAGAGCGCGATCGTTTCCGGCTTTGCCTCCACCGCCGACCAGTTCGGCCAGGTCCACGTAAACTGCAATCCGAAGAAAGAGTCTCTTACGCTCATTGCCCGGGCCGACGGGATCGAGCTCGAGCCGGGCGAGAAATTCCAGTCGGAATGGGGCTACGTGCAGTTCGTCGATTTGCCGCATCCCGATCCCGCGGCGGACTACGTCGAAACCGTCGCGCGGATCATGAAACCCCGCATCAAAAAGACGGCTCCGCCGGCAAAATGGACCCACTGGTACCATTATTTTCACGATATCACGGAAGATCTTTTCATTCAGAACCTCGAGGTTATCGACAAGATCCGAGATACCGTTCCGTTCCGCACGGTCCAGCTGGACGACGGGTATCAGTCTGCGTGGGGGGATTGGTATACGCCCAACGAGAAATTCCCGCACGGCCTCAAATACCTGGCCGACCGGGTCTCCGAAAAGGGGTTTATTCCCGGCCTCTGGCTTGCGCCCTTTGTCGCCGATCCGAAATCGAAACTGGCTAGGGAGCACCCCGACTGGCTCGTGAAAGGCACCAACGGAAAGCCGATCATCGGCGGGTTTTTCTGGAATTTCTTCGGGTACGTCCTCGACCTGACCAATCCCGCCGTCCTGGATTGGCTCAGGGAGCTGATGCGCACGGTCGTCAAGGAATGGGGATTCGGTTTTGTCAAAACCGATTTCGTCTACGCCGGGGCGCTTCCCGGGGTACGACATAACCCGAAGCTGACGCGCGCCCAGGCCTTCCGGCTCGGCATGCAGGCCATCCGCGAGGGGCTCGGGGAAGAGACCTATCACCTCGGCTGCGGCTGCCCCTTCGGCCCGTCTATCGGGATCGTGGATGCGATGCGCGTCGGGCCCGATACGGCGCCGAACTGGAATCCCTTTATCCAGAACATGCGCTGGGCGACACCCCTCATTCCGCGCGAAAAGGGAATCGCGAGCCTAAGAAACAATATCCGCCAGACCATCAACCTTTCCACCATCAACGAGCGCTGGTGGACGAGCGACCCGGACTGCCTGATGGTGCGCGACTATGAGACGACGCTTTCCGAAGATGAGATCAGGAGCAACGTCTCCCTGATCGGCCTCATGGGGGGGCTCGTCATAAACTCGGACGACCTGACGAGGCTCACCATTGAGCGGCAGCGTCTCATCTCGATACTCCTTCCCATCATGTCCCGGCGGGGGAGGGCGGTTGATCTCATGGAGCGTGAAATGGCCGAGACCTACGTCGTAGACATGAGCAGGAAATGGGGAGAGTGGGTCATGGCCGCCGAGTTCAACTGGAGCAAGAAGACCGTTACGAAGAGCCTCGATATCGCCGGGCTCGGGCTTGATCCGAGCGGGGAGTACCACGTCTTCGACTTCTGGAACAAGACGTACCAGGTCCACACGGGGGGTCATCTGGAGCTTCTCGACATCCCTCGCCACGGGTGTCGGTTGCTGCGCATCGCGGAAAACACCGGCGACCCGACCATCGTAGGGGGGACACTGCACATCACCTGCGGCGGAGAGGTGGATGGTTGGAAAGTCGGAAAGCAGACGGTCACCTTTACCGTCTCCGATCTCGGGAGGGTTGCAGAGGGTGAGCTCTGGGTCTGGCTGCCGGGGCAGCTGGCCAGCGCGAAAGCGGGCAAGAAGAACATACCGGTGAGAAAGCGGACGGACAACGTCTGGGCCCTCAACCTGTCGCTGAAAGGGAAGACGACCATCACCGTCACGTGGCTCTCGTGAGGTCCCGTTCGGATGCGAAGCGCAGCGCGCCGCGTCCGTTTATATCTCTCATCATCTCTGTCATCTGTAGAGGGGGTTTCAATGACAAAAGTCAGGATGTCATCCCGCGATATCATTACACTGACGCTTCTGGTGGCGATGTCCGTCTTTTTCTTCGCCGATCAGAGGATCATGACCGCGATCATCAAGGAGCTTTCGGCCGAGTACCACGTCGGCGTGGATATCCTCGGCTACATCGGCTCGGCATTTACACTTATCGGCGCCCTGATCAGCATCATCTTCGGATACCTCACCGATAAAGTATCCCGGAAGTGGCTCCTCGTCGCGACGGTCCTCATCGGAGAGATCCCCTGTCTGATGACGGGCTTCAAGGTCTTTACCCAGACGATCGAATCGTTCACGATCCTGAGGATTCTTACCGGCATCGGAATTGGCGGCGTTTACCCTATCACCTTCTCGCTGATCGCCGACTACTTCCAGGAGGAGCACCGCCCCACCGCCACGGCATGGGTCAACGTGGCGTGGATGATCGGTATGGTCGCGGGCCCGGTGATGGCCGGCTTCCTGACGAACACATACGGGTGGAGGCTTCCGTTCATCCTGGCGGCGGCCCCCGGTTTTCCGACGGTCCTCCTGTTTGCCCTCTATGCGAAAGATCCCCAGCGGGGGCGGACCGAGGCGGCGCTGGAGGGCCTGATCCAGAAAGGCCTTGCCTATAAACAGAAGATAAAATTCAGCGACTTCAGGCTCCTGTTTGCCAATAAGACCAATATCTGGATGTTCCTGCAGTCCCTGCCGGGGACCGTGCCCTGGGGTATCCTCGGCTACTGGATGATCCATTTTCTCGAAAAAACGAAGGGCCTCACCAAGGAGGCCTCGACGCTCGTCTTTCTTCTCCTCGGGGTGGGGGCCACCGTCGGTGGCATCGTGTTTGCCTACGTCGGCGAGTGGCTCTACAAGAAGAACCCGAGATACCTCCCGATACTCTGCGGCACGTTCGTGCTCCTCGGAATCATCCCGGCGGTGGCTCTCGTCAATGTGCCACTCGGCGCGGGCGGAATGGGGGCCGCGGGCTTCTATATCCTGTCGTTCGTCACGGGGTTCATGGTGGCCGTCGGCACGGCCAACGCCAAGGCGATCGTCATGAACGTCAACCGTCCGGAGCACAGGGGATCGGTGTTTGCCGTCTATAACATCACCGACAACGTCGGTCAGGGGTTCGGGCCGGCCATCGGCGGGCTCCTGGTCGGGCTCGGCTACTCGTTCACCTTCGTAATGAACTTTTCCCTCCCGTTCTGGCTCATCTGCGGCGGGCTCCTCTTTGTCGTGGCGCGCTTTATCACGATGGATCGTGACGCGCTCCAGGCGTATCTGAAGGGCCAGGCCAAGGAGATGGTGAGGAAATAATGCGAGGATGACTTTCGCCGTCCGGCGTCCAACCGTGATCGCGCGGATGACGACTTATTATTGATAAAGCGAGGTCCCCCATGTCCGAGGAAAAGAAAGCGAGGCTTCCCGTTTGGCTGAAGTTCTCCTACGGCGCCGCCGAGGGCTCCAATACCCTCGGGTGGACGATGTTCTACGTCTACTTTCTCTTTTTTATGACCGATGTGGTGGGTGTGTCGCCGTCGTTCGCGGGCTTCGTGATGATGGTCGGCACCCTCTGGGACGCCGTGACCGATCCGGCGGTGGGAATCTGGTCGGACCGGACGAAATCGAAGCTCGGCAGAAGGCGGTCCTTCATGCTCTTTGCCGCCATCCCCTACGGCATCTCCGTGTGGCTCCTCTTTAGCGACTGGGGCCTCTCTCCTTTGATGACGAAAGCCTATTTCATCGGCGCTGTTATCCTCTATTTTTTCGTATTTACCTGCCTCAATATCCCGTATACCGCTCTTGCCGCCGAGATGACCCAGGACTACGACGAGCGCACCAGCCTCATCAGCTACCGCGCCGGGTGGAGCCAGGTTTTCTCGATCGCGGCGGCGGCTCTGCCGCTCATCCTCGTCAAGTACTTCTCGACAAAATACGGCTCGGGGATCGGGTCAATAGATCCAAAGGGGTGGACAATTACTACCGGGATCTTTGGCTTATTTATGATGTTCCCGATTCTCTGGACCTGGCGAGCCACCCGGGGGCACGAGCTGTTCCCCGAGGAAACCAAGATATCCTTTAAGGACATTATCCAGGGGGCGCTTAAGAACCGGCCGTTCCTCTATATCATGGGCATTTGCGCCCTGAGCGCGATGGCGCTCAATATCGCGGCGGCGGTGATGGTCTACTTCATGAAGTACTATATGAACTTCACCGAGGCCCAACAGTCGCTGGCCTTTCTGTTCCTGTTTGCCTGCACGATTGTCTGGATCCCGTTCATTAACATCATCTCGGCCAAGCTCGAAAAGCGCTGGGCGTTCATCATCTTCATCGGCCTCTGGATGGTGGTCCAGGGGGTCGGGGGGATACTCGTGAAGCCGGGGCAGATGATCTTCTTCTACATCCTGGCCATCCTTGCGTCGGGAGGGGTCATCGCGGTCACCATGATCAACTGGATGATGATCCCCGACGTCGTGGAGGTGGACGAGTTCAAGACCGGCCATCGGCGCGAGGGGCTCTACTTCGGGCTCACCAGCTTCGTCGGGAAGGCGGCCGCCGCCTTTGCACTTCTTGCCAACGGGTACGTCCTCAAGTGGGTAGGATATGTGGCCAACGTTCCCCAGACACCGACGGCGATCCTCGGCATACGGCTTATCTGGGCCGAGGCGACCGCAGGCATCCTCGTCGTCAGCGTTATCCTGGCCTATTTCCTCCCCATGACCCGGAAAAAGCACCAGGCGCTCCTTGAGGCCATCAAGCTCAAGAAGGAGGGGAAGGCCTATAACATCGAGCCGTTCAAGGACATTGTATAAACCCCGGGACAGACGGGCACGAAGGACGCGCACGCGTCGGCACGCGGCCCGGCTGTCGGAGACAGGGCATGGATTTCGGATTCTCGCACTGTTACCATCTGCACCTTTCCCTCTTCCCGTGGGAGACGAGCTCCTTTCCGGAAAGGCTCACCAAGGCCTACACCCTCATGAAGCAGGCGGGCGCGACCTCCTTCCGCCCCCACGTTCACTGGAACCGGGTGGAGCCGATGATCCTCAATCCCGGTCTCCGGGTTCAGGATGTTACAGAGTCAATGATCGCCGAGTATGCCGAGGGAAGGCCGGGCGTTTTCTGGGATGAGACCGACCTGATGGTGGACGGAATGGTCCGGGCCGGTATCGACCCGTTCCTCTGCCTCGGGGCGGCTTTTTACCACCAGGTGCCGCTTGTATCGGCGGGAAACCATGTCGTTCGTTTTGACGGAAATGCGATCTCAAACGACGTCTACCTTGGGCACCTGTTCCTCCATGCCCGCGCCGTAGTGCGCCGCTACAGGGATCGCTGCACGCGCTGGCAGCTCGAAAACGAGCTGAACGAGGCGGTGGGTACGCTCCTCATATTGAAGTGGCGAAATGGGAGGAGGTGGCTTTCGGCGCGGTTTCGAACGCGCCTCATGGAGCTTCTGCATCAGGCGGTCAAGGCGGAAGACAAGGGGGCCAGGACCTCTCACAACTACTCCATGGGATTCAGAAAAATCCCCGGGCTCTACGACTGGATCAGCGACGTGTCAAGGTGGGACCGATACGTGGATATCATCGGCTTTGATCCCTTCCCGAATTATCTGGCCGGTAACCCGATCGGCATCGAGGGAGCGGTCAGGAAACTGACGAGGCGGATTCGTCGGCTGGGTCTGAGAAAGCCGATCTACATCCTGGAGGACGGCTACCCGGTGAAGCCGGAGGGCAAGGGATTCTCCGAGGAAAACCAGAGGCGGTACATGGAAGAGCTCCTCGACGTTGCACAGGACGAAAAGCTTGACGGCGTGTTCGTCTACTGCTTCGTCTCCCAGGAGGGCGCACCGGGCAACGAATGGCACAAATTGAGAAGATTCAATGATATCGAGGACTGGTGGGGACTGTTCCGGTCCGACGGCACGCCAAGGCCGGCCTATGACTATCTGGTGGAGCGGATGGGGAAGGGGAAGCGGTAGGGCGACGGAAACGATCATACCGCGGCTTTAATGCGGAAGTCGGCGGAAAGAGGCTCACGTGTCTTTGCGGCGTGAGCGACGGTCCTCCTATCCACGGCGCCGATGACACAATAGTAATACGGTGATTCACGATGAAGCGGAAATACTCGGTCTTTCTCGGCAACGTCGGCTCATGCAACGACCGGTTCTGTCGGGCGTACGGGAGAGACTATTCGATCACGGAGCTTTTCGATCGGGTGGCATCGATCGATCTGGTCACCGCGGTCGACCTCGTGGCCGACAGGACGCTTTACGAAAGCGAGGCCGAGGTGCTCTCGTCGCTGGAGAAGACGGGTTTGACGGTCGCATCCGTCACGGTGGAGCTCTTTTCCGACCCGAAATGGCAGAGGGGCTCCTTTTCCTCAAATGACTCTCAGGTCCGTAAGGACGCGGTCGCCTGGTCCAAAAAGGCGGTCGATTTTGCGGCGAAGGTACATGCGCCGGTCGTCGGCATCTGGCCCGGTCAGGACGGCTATGACTACCTCTTTACGGCCGACTACCTCGCCGACCGTGAGCACTTTGCCGAGGGGGTGCGGGAAGTCTGCCTGCACAACAAGGAGATCAAAATCGGCCTCGAGTACAAGCCCAAGGAGCCACGCAACCGAAATTACGTGAGCACCGTGGGGGTCTCGATACTCATGGCCCAAGAAATCAATGAGCCAAACGTGGGGGTGATCCTCGACTACGGGCACGCCCTCTACGCCTACGAGAACCCGGCCGAATCCGTCGCCCTCCTCCATAAATACGGGGATTTGCTTACCCATATCCATATCAACGACAACTATCGTTATTGGGACGACGACATGATCGTCGGTACCGTCCATACCCTCGAATATCTCGAATTCTTCTACTGGCTCAGGCGCACGAACTATTCCGGCTGGATCGCCATCGACCAGTTTCCGTACCGGGAAGACGGGCGCGACGCGGTGGGCGAGAGCGCCCGGTGGCTCGACGCGCTCCAGGGTGCGCTGGACCGGGCCGACCACGACAAAATAGGGCGGATCGTCGGTGCGCACGACGGTGTGGCGGCAAGCAGATTGATGCGCGAAATCCTCTTCGGGAAATAACATATATGAAAGAAGATCTGAAATCAGCTGTCCTTGGGATCGCACGGCTCATCTGGGACCGGAGGCTTTCCGACACGGCCGGCGGCAATATCAGCCTGCGCGACGGCGACACGGTCTGCATCACCCCGCGGCTCATGGGATATCGTCTCCGCTGGCAGATCACGGACGAGGACCTCTCGATCGTGACGTTAGACGGGAAGGTCCTGGAGGGCCCCACCGAGATCACGCGGGAGGGGCGCATGCACCTCGGTCTCTACCGCGAATTTCCGGACGCGGGGGCCGTGATCCACGCCCATCCCTACTGGACGACGGTGTTTGTCGCCAAATCCCGTCCCATTGTGCCGACCCTTGAGACGACCCAGAAGTTCGGCACCGTCGGGTGCGTCGTGGAGGCACACGGCTATTCTGACGAGCTGGCGAAAAACGTCATCTCCCATTTTACGGCAAAACGCGCCCAGTGGGAGAAGACGCCCCTCATGGCGATACTGCCCCGGCACGGGATCGTGGCGATGGGAAAGGACATGAACGCCTGCTTCGATATCGTCGACCGGATAGAGACCGAGTGCCGCTGCCAGATCCTGGGCAGGCTGCTCGATCTGTAGGTGCAGTCCTCTTTTTGCAGTCTGATGAGACTCCCCTCGTAGTGTCCGAGGGTCGTCCGGCCATGAAGGTTGCGTGTCTATGATCCTCACCGTTACGCTCAATCCCGCCGTTGACTTCACCGTCTTCGGCGGCCCGTTCATCGTTCACGAGACAAACCGTGCCCGGTCCGTTCCTCCCGATCCAGGGGGCAAGGGAAACAATGCCGCGCGGGTCGCCCGGCTGCTCGGGGCCGACGTGACGGCTACGGGACTTATCGGGGGATTTACCGGGGAGTTTATCGAACAGTCGCTGGTAACAGAGGGCATCGAGCCGTCTTTCTTCGCGATCGATGGACTCACCCGCTTCACGGCGGCCTATATCGAGGAAGGGACGGGCGCCGAGACGAAAATCGTCCCGCAAGGCCCGGTTATCACCGAGAAGGAGTCGCGCGATTTCATCACCCACTTTGAGCAGCTTATCACGACGGGTCGCTTCTCGATCGTCGCCCTTTCCGGCTCGCTCCCTGAGGGCGTTGCGTCCGACTTCTACTGCGCCCTCATCGAGGTCGCCGGGTGGCATGAGGTTCCAGTCGTTCTGGATACGAGCGGGGAGGCGCTGAGAGCGGCCCTGGCGCAGCCTCCGCTGATGATCAAGCCGAACGTGAGTGAGGCACTCGAGCTTGCCGGCGCCGAGGATCTCGATGGGGTCTTTAGTTACTTGAGGGGGCTTGCCGATACGATCCCCCTCATTGCGTTGACGATGGGAAAAGACGGCGCCGTTTTCTTCACGTCCGATCGCACGGTGAAGATCACCACGGGCCAGGCCGGGGGTGTCAACCCCGTCGGGGCGGGAGACGCCTTCGTGGGAGGGTTCTGCGCGGCGTATGACCGCTTTGGCGAGGAGAGACAGCGTCTCTTCCGCTGGGCTGCCGCCGCGGGAACGGCGTCGGCACGATCCGCCCGCCTCTTGTTTTCCCGGGACGAGTTCGAGTCGGTCATGGAGTCGCTGGTGCTGGAAGAGATCGGGTGAGGTGAGGAGCAGACCCGTGCCGCGCCCGACAGAGAGGGCGCCAGTCCTCAGGCTCGACGGGCCGCATCTGTATGAGGGATACCAATGCCCGGACATCTATTAGGAATCGATGTCGGCAGCTCGTTTGTCAAGACCTCTCTTGTCGAGGCCGCGTCGGGAAAGATCATAGCTGCGGCAAGCTCGCCAGAAAAAGAGATGCCGATCGACTCACCACGGCCCGGGTGGGCCCAGCAGGACCCCGAGGTCTGGTGGGGGGAGGTCAGGCACGCCGTGTCACTCTTGGGACGCGACGCGCCGGGGGCCCTTCGTGATGTGCGTGCTGTCGGAATATCGTATCAGATGCACGGCCTGGTGCTTGTGGATCGGCAGCTCAGGGTGCTGAGGCCTTCGATCATCTGGTGCGACAGTCGGGCGGTCCCGATCGGGGAAAGGGCCTTCTCGGATGTCGGGCGAGAGGCCTGCCTGAGGAGCCTCCTCAACTCGCCGGGGAACTTCACCGCCTCAAAACTCGTCTGGGTCAGGCAAAACGAGCCCGAGATCTTCGGCCGGATCCACAAGGCGATGCTTCCCGGTGATTTCATCGCCATGAAGATGACGGACCGCGTCGCGACGACGATCCCGGGGATCTCGGAGATGATCCTCTGGGACTACCCGAAGGGTGAGGTGAGCAAACGGCTCCTCGACTACTTCGGGATATCGCCGGACCTGATCCCGGACGTCGTGCCGACCTTTTCCATCCAGGGAGAGATCACGGAGCGCGCCGCAGCCGAGCTGGGCCTGAAAGCGGGGATCCCCGTTTCCTACCGGGCGGGCGATCAGCCCAATAACGCCTTCTCACTCGGCGTCGCCGAGCCGGGCCAGATCGCGGCCACAGCCGGGACCTCGGGTGTTGTCTACGGTGTGAGCGACTCACCGCTCTTTGACCCGCATTCCCGCGTGAATACCTTCGTTCACGTTACCCATGATAAATACCATCCACGCTACGGCATCCTGTTGTGCGTCAATGGCACCGGCATCGCCAACAGCTGGATCAAAGACAACGTCATGACCTTCGGCACGATCTCTATGGACTATGGGTCGATGAATGAGGTCGCCGCGTCGGTCCCGGTGGGCTCCTGCGGTCTTGTCTTTCTCCCCTTCGGAAACGGAGCCGAGCGAACGCTCGGCGACCGGATGATCGGGGCATCGATCCACTTTTTGGACTTCAATACGCACACGAAGGCACATATGCTGCGGGCGGCCCAGGAGGGGATCGTTTTCGCCCTTGCCTACGGCCTCTCGATCATGACAGAGATGGGGATCCCCTTGGGAACGATCAGGGCTCCGAGGGCCAACATGTTTCAGAGTCCGGTCTTCACCGAGGCGTTCGCCGCCGTTACCGGGTGCGCCGTGCAGCTGATGAACACCGACGGCGCGGCCGGGGCCGCGCGGGGGGCGGGGCTCGGGGCCGGGATCTATCAGAGCCGCGCGGAGGCTTTTGCCGGCCTTGAGGCCGTCGAGACTATCGAGCCCGCCCCCGGTCTTTCCGGCCCGTATCGAGAGGCGTATGAGAGGTGGGAACGGGTGCTCATGACATATCTCGATTCGGGGCGGTAGCGGAGAAGGGAGCAAGGGTCCGCGCGGGAATGGGGAGGTTTTTTGAAGATGCGGCTTACCCGGTCTGTCGGAGCGGGGCCGACGGGAAGCCCGATTAATAGTGTTGATTAATTACGCCTGAAAAGATATGATTATCTACCTTTAACCGCATCATCAAAAAGGAGTAGTACCCCATGGAAGAAAATAGGCTGTCCGTTTGGACGAAGATGGGCTACGGTGTTTGCGATCTCGGCGGCAACCTCTTCTTTACGGCCACCGCCTTTGTGCTCCTTAATTACCTGACAGATACGGTCGGGCTGGCCGCGGGACTTGCGGGTACCGCGTTGATGGTTGGACGGCTCTGGGACGCCTTCTATGATCCGATCATCGGGTATGTCTCCGACCGGACAAAGACCCGGTGGGGGAGGCGCCGTCCTTTCATGTTTGCGGGCACCATCCCTCTGATGCTTGCCATGGTGCTGATGTTCGTCAACCCGTCGATGATCTTTGGCGAAGGCTTCAAGACGCTCCATAACCAGATCCCTCTCTTTATCTGGGTCATGGTTGTCTATATCGTTCTCTGCACCGCCTATTCTACGGTGAATATCCCCTATTCATCTTTGACACCGGAGCTGACGACCGATTACAACGAGCGCACGTCGCTGAACGGATACCGCTTCGGCTTTGCCGCGATCGGGACGCTGTTGGGGGCGGGGGCGGCGCTTCCCATTATCGGACTCTTTGCTGATAAGAACACCGGGTTTGTCGGCATGGGGGTGATCTTCGGCGTCGCTATGGCCGTCACGGCGCTCATCACCGTCTTTTCGGTCAGGGAGCCGAAGACGGTACGACCTGCTCAGATGGATTTCCTGAAGACGTATCTTGCTGTCTTCAAGAACAAACCGTATCTCTTTATCCTCTCCGCGTACGTTCTTCACATCCTGGCGATCACGGCAGTTAGCGGAATTGCCATTTACTACTTCAAGTACATACACGGGGCCGAGGCGAAGACGACGATTGCCATCGTCATACTCCTGCTGACGGCTATGGTCTTCATCCCCGTCTCGGTGATGGCTCTCAAAAAAGGTCGGCAAGAAACTCGTCTATGGTGGTGGAATGGCGTGGGTCGCGGCCGTATTGATGCTCCTCTTCTTCTTCGGCCACAAGCAGCCGATCGCCTTCTCGTATATCATGATGTGCGTCATGGGGGTCGGCTTCGGGTTCACGTATGCGCTGCCGTATGCCATTGTCCCTGATGCCATCGAATATGACTACCTTATGACCGGCCAGCGGCGGGAGGGGGCGTTTTACGGCATCTGGACGTGGGCCCTTAAGATCGGTCAGGCCCTTGCGGTGTTAGCCATGGGGTGGGTGCTATCCTTGATGGGTTATTTGCCCAACGTGATGTCGCAGTCACCGTCGGCGAAGCTGGGCATCAGGCTATTCTTGGGGCCAATCCCCGCGGCGATCTTCATACTGGGCGCGGTCGCCGTCTACCTTTACCCGATCAACGAAAAGCGGTACGAGGAGATCCTGGCCGCGATCAAGAAGAAGGAGGCAAAGGCGGCAAAATAAGAAAGCCTTCTTTCCTCTATCATCGCGGTTGAAAGGGAACGCCGGACCACGGATGAGCCGCATTCGTGTGGGCAAACTGAGCCGGCCGGAGGCCATACGCATTACGGGGAAGAGTGGAGGAGGTCTCTCATGACTACCGTCAACCTCGACAAGATATTCTCGCCGAAACGGATCGCCATCATCGGGGCAAGCGACGACCCACAGAGCGTCGGCTACACGATCCTGAGAAACCTCATCGGATCGGGGTTCGCCGGCGTCATCTATCCCGTCAACCCCAAGCGAGAGTCGATCCAGGGGATCCAGGCCTACCCCGACGTAAAGAACCTTCCGAAGGCGGCTGATCTTGCCGTTATCTGCACACCCGCCAAGACCGTTCCCGGTATCATCGGCCAGTGCGGCGAGATGGGGATCATGGGGATCGTCATCATATCGGCGGGTTTCCGGGAGATCGGACAGGAGGGGAAGGCGCTGGAAGAGGCGGTGATCGCCGAGGCGAAAAAATTCACGGGGATGCGGATACTGGGCCCCAACTGCCTCGGCATCATCGTTCCCTCCATCAACCTGAACGCAAGCTTTGCGACGGCCGGCCCCAAGGGCGGCGGCGTCGCCGTTATCTCCCAGTCCGGGGCGCTGTGTACCTCGCTTCTGGACTGGGCGCTCGAGGAGGGGATCGGCTTTTCCTACTTCGTCTCGATCGGCAATATGGCCGACATCGAATTCGGCGACCTGATCGATTACTTCGGCGGCGACCCCAAGACAACCTCCATAATCCTCTATATGGAATCGGTCAACTACGTCCGGGAGTTCATGTCGGCGGCACGGGCCTTTTCCAAGACACGGCCGATCGTCGCCTTCAAGTCCGGAAGATTTGCCGAGTCTGCCAAGGCCGCCAGCTCCCATACCGGAGCTATGGCCGGTGAGGACGACGTCTTTGACGCCGCCTTCCAGCGCGCCGGGATCGAGCGGGTCACCCAGATCGACGACATCTTCGACTGCGCCGAGCTCCTGGGCCGGGTAAAACCTCCGTCCGGCCCGCGCCTTGCCATCGTCACCAACGCCGGCGGCCCGGGTGTCATGGCGACCGACAGTTTGATCTCCCATCACGGGGCGCTGGCGGCACTCGGCGATGCGACGATCACCGCTCTCGATGGGTTCCTCCCTCCCTTCTGGTCGCACGGTAACCCGGTTGACGTGTTGGGCGACGCGCCACCGCAGAGGATGGCGAGGGCGGCCGAAATCGCCATGGGCGACCCGGGAGTGGATGCGGCCCTCATAATCCTGACTCCCCAGGCAATGACCGATCCTTCCGGCACCTCGGTCGAAATCGGGGGGCTGGTCAGGAAGATCGATAAGCCGATCATCGCCGCGTGGATGGGGGGCCTTAAGGTGCGGGAGGGGATCGGGATCCTCAACCAGTTCGGCGTCCCCACCTACACGACGCCCGAGCAGGCCGTCAGCGCTTTCATGCACCTGGTCTCCTACAAGAGGAACCTCGAGATACTCTACGAGACGCCGCGAAACGTCCCGGTGCATTTCCCGATCGACCGCAAAGAGATCAGAGAGCGGATGCAGCACCTCTTTTCGGCCGGCGCTCGGATACTGTCCGAGATCGAGTCAAAAGAGCTGATAGCCGCCTACGGTATTCCGGTCACCGAGACCGTGGTCGCCGCTACCGCAGAGGAGGCGGCCGGCGCGGCGGGACAGGTCGGCTATCCCGTCGTCCTCAAGATCTTCTCACCCGACATCACCCACAAGACCGACGTCGGCGGCGTGGTGCTGGGCCTTCACACCGAGCAGGAGGTCAGGGACGGGTTCGGCTGCGATCGTCGTCCTCGGTAAAGGAGAAATTACCGCAGGCCGGATCGACGGCGTGACGGTGCAGCCGATGGTCGCGCCGGCGAATTCCGTCGAGATCATCCTCGGCGCCAAGCGCGACCTCACCTTCGGGTCGGTCATCATGGTGGGGATGGGGGGCATCACGGCGGAGCTCTACCGGGACCGAGCGCTGGGCCTTCCCCCGCTCAACGAGAGGCTCGCCCGCCGGATGCTGGAGTCGCTGGCATCCTATCCGCTCCTCGTGGGGTACCGGGGGAGGCCGAAGGTGGACGTCGATCGGCTCATCGAGATCCTCATCCGTTTTTCGTATCTCATCGCCGATTACCCCGAGATCAAAGAGCTCGACATGAACCCGCTGCTCGTCTCGCCGGACGGTATGGTGGGGCTCGACGCCCGGGTCGTCGTCGACGATGCAGGAGCAGTCAAGGAGCGCCGATCCTTACTATCACCTGGCCATCCGGCCGTATCCCGAGGAATACGAGCGCGCCATCACGCTGAACGATGGCACGAAGGCGCTCATGCGCCCGATTAAGCCCGAGGACGAGCCGCTCTGGATGGAGCTACTCAATTCCTTTTCGGAAGAGACCATCCGCTTCCGGTTCTTTCACCCGATCCGCGAGATCACCCACGAGATGGCCACCCGTTACTGCTATATCGACTACGACCGGGAGATCGGTGTCGTCATCGAGATCGATGAGGGTCAAAGGAAGCGGCTCATCGGCGTGGGAAGGCTGATCCTCTATATGGACAAGCAGGTAGGTGAATTTGCCGTGGCCGTTACCGACGCGTGGCAGAGGAAGGGGGCGGGCTCGCAGATGATCGATTTCTGCATCGAGCAATCAGGCTGCGGGGGGTAAAGCGGATCAGCACGGTGATGCTGCCGGACAACAAGGTCATCATTACAATGTTCGAGCGTCGCGGCTTCGCGATGACGAGGGAGGAGGATCTCGTGAGAGGGGAGCTGGTGTTCAAAGACGCGCAGACGACCGCCCCGTAGGTCATTACGGGTCATGAGACCGTTACTGATAGAGACGTCGGCCGTATTCGAGTTCAATTCCTGGTGAGGTGGGCAATGAAAGAGATATTTACCCAGTGGAAGTATACCAAGATGATCGTCCTGACGGCGCTCACCGCCGCGGTCTACGCCGCGGTGATGTTTCCCTTCAAGATCGCCACGATTGTCCCGGGCTTCACGGAGATCCGCCCGGGTGTCGCCGTTCCTATTATCTTCGGCCTCTTTTTCGGGCCCGCCGGCGCATGGGGCGCGGCGATGGGAAACGTCATCGGTGATATCTTCGGCGGGATGTTTTCCATCATCTCCCCGTTCGGGTTCGTGGGGAACTTCTTCCTTGGTTTCCTCGGCTATAAGCTCAGGGAGAAATGGGGGTGGCTCTCGGTCGGGGAGGGGATGGGCATCAAATCGCTGAAGGGGTACCTCCAGTTCTTCCTGATCGTCCTGATGTCGGCGTGCCGCCTGTGCAACGATCATCGCGTGGGGTATGGATTTTTTCAAGATCCTCCCGTTTGCCGTCTTCGCGATGATCCTCTTGATCAATAACGTCGTCATGCCCGCCGTCATAGGGCCGTTCCTCTTCTGGCTGTTAAACCCCCGGCTGGAGCGGTGGGACCTCATCTGGACCGACATCATGAAAGAGGAGGATCGCTCCAGGTCCCGCCTGCCTCTCCTGGGCGGCGCCCTCATGTGGGTCGGCGCGGTCGGTGGGCTCGTTACCTGTTTTCTCATCTCGACCAATATATATCACGTCAGTATCGGAGGGGGACTTCAAGCGGGTCCCGGCTCCGGAAGTGAGGCCATTTTTTCCGCAGGACTTGATATCGCTTGTCGTGATGATCATCGGTGCAATCCTGTAGAGCGGGGCATGACGGCTACCATATCTTTTGAGAAGTTCTGTTTCAGATACCGAAAATCCGCTCTTTGGGCGTTGTCCGATATCGATCTCTCCGTCGAGAAAGGTGAGTTCCTGGGGATAGTCGGCCCGAGCGGGGCGGGAAAGTCGACACTGGCCGCCGCGATCGGCGCCTTTATCCCGCACCTCGTCAGGGGCCAGACGAAAGGCGGGCTCCTCGTGGACGGCACCGACACGGGAAACTGCTCACCCCGTGACCTTGCCGGGATCGTCGGCACGGTCTTTCAGGACTTTGAGTCTCAGATATTCTCCTCCCGGGCCGATATCGAGGTCGCCTTCGGGCCGGAAAATCTCGGTCTTCCGCGAAGCGAGATCGTCTCCCGCGTCAAGCGCTCCCTTGCCTACGTGTCGCTCACCGAGAAGGCGACCCGGGTTCCCGCCAGCCTCTCGGGCGGCGAAAAACAGCGGCTCGTCGTCGCCTCGATCCTCTCGATGGATCCACAGCATCCTTGTCTTCGACGAGCCGGTGACGCGACCTGGACCCCGAGGGCCAGCGGGAGGTGCTTTTGCTCCTCGAGCGTCTCCTTCGTGAACGGAACAGGACCGCGCTCGTCATCGACCACGAAACGGACCACCTGAGCCGGGCCGATCGAATCGCGGTTCTCGACGGGGGGAAGATCGCAGCGGTCGGGACGCCGGGCGAGATATTTCGAGACGCGGCCCTCATACGGAAATACCGCCTCAAGCCGCAGGCCCACGTCGAGATCCTCGCCGCCCTCGGGATGAAGAACGCTCCGCTGGGCGTCCCGGAGGCGACGGCGGCGCTGAAGAAGCTCGCCTATACCCTCGACAAAGAGAGGACCCGAGAAATCGCCGGCGGTGACGCGAAGCGATCGTCCTCTTACGGCGTGCCCCTCATCGAGATGGAGCACGTGTCGTTTGCCTACGGTGAAAACAGGGTCATCTCGGATCTTTCGCTGGCCGTCCGTGAGCGGGAGTTCGTGGCGCTCGTGGGGCCCAACGGCTCCGGAAAGACCACCCTCGTCAAGCAGATCAACGGTCTGCTTGCCCCCATGGGCGGCTCCGTGCTCCTTTCGGGAAAGCCACCAAAGGCGTTCGGAGTCCGGGGGTTGTCGGAGACGGTCGGAATCGTCCACCAAAATCCCGACCGGATGATCTTCTCGGAGCGGGTCTTCGAAGAGGTCGCGTTCGGGCTCATTGTGCGCAACGAGAAAAAGGAGAGGATCGCACGGAAAGTCTCCGAGGTCCTCTCGGTCGTGGGGCTGGCCGACAAGGCGGACGACGACCCCTTCCTCCTCACCAAGGGTGAGCGACAGAGGCTGGCGGTGGCGGCGACGCTTGCCGTGGGTCCGAAGATCCTGATCTTAGACGAGCCGACCACCGGGCTTGATCACGGGGAGATCGTCGACATGATGAATCTGCTCGCGTCACTCAACGGGCGCGGGCATACCATCATCTGCGTCACCCACAACATGGACGTGGTGGCCCACTACTGCTACCGGATGGTCGTGCTTTCAGGGGGCGAGATCATCGCCGATGGAACCGTTCGGGAGGTTTTCGGGAACGAGCGGGTGCTCAAGCGCGGGGATATCATCGCTCCTCCGGAGGTGCAGATGGGGCGCGCCCTCGGCTTTGTGACGCTTTCATCGTCGGAATTTATCGCATGTGCGAAAAGAGGCATATGAAGGCCGTAACAAAAACGTCGGGGAATCTCGACCCGAGGACGAAATTCATCGTCCTGGTGACGAGTTTTGCCGGACTCCTTCTCGCGTGGGACATCCGGTATATCGTCTCGATCGGGCTCCTCATTGTCCTCTACGGCATCTGGGTGCGCGAGCTGTCGCAGGTCGCACGGGTTTGGTGGATCATCGTTGCCATTACGATCTTCACGGTCGTCGTCTGGTCCCTCTATCTGAAGGGTCGGACGCCCCTCTTCTGGCTGGTGACAAAGGAATCGCTGCTCTACGGCGTGGCCACGGCGCTGAAGCTCGACCTCATGATCTGCTCAGGCATCCTCTTTTTCGCCGGCGTCAGCCCGGACGAGATGGCGGCGGGGTTCACGCGGATGGGCATGCCCTACACGGTCGCCTTTTCCTTCTCCTACGCCATGCGGCTTTTTCCCGTCATCCTTGCCGACGCGCGGGAGATCGCCCGTATCCAGGAGAGCAGGGGGCTTGATCTCAAGAGCGGAGGAATCCTGGCCCGTTTCAGGAAGTATGTCCCGCTCCTCACCCCGATATTCCTGACCACGATACGCAACACCAATCACCTGGCGATGGCGCTGGAGTCACGGGGATTCGGCGTGAAACGAACCGGTGAGGGTTATCTGCTTCTCAGATTTTCGGCACGGGACAGGACTGTGCTGGCGGGTTGTGCGCTCCTGCTTGCGCTTCTCATCGTGCTGAGGATCATGGGATACGGCGGTCTTGAGGGGGCGGTCCGGCGCTGGTGAGATGCGGCCCCCCGGGGGACGAGACCTTCCAAGGCTTTCCAGGCTATACGACCGGCCACCGTGCAGCCGTTCAGGAACAAACAGACCCGCGCCGGCACATCGAAACGATGCCCGTCTTAAAAAATAATCGACCACCAACACTCAGGACGGCTTTCTAAAAAGGCTCTCCACGTCGTCCTTCTTCAGCGCCGCCTCGGTCGTCGGAAGGAATACCGAGACGGTACATCCCTTGTGCTCATTGTTTTCGACGGTGATTGTGCCGCCGTTTGCCTCGATGAGCCCCCTGGCAATGGTGAGGCCGATCCCGATGCCGGAGGGCCTGGTGGTGAAGAGCGGCTCAAAGAGCCGCTTCATGCTCTTGACGGGGATGCCGGAGCCCGTATCGGTTATGGAGATACCGACGCCGCTTGCACTTTTTTGCGCCTTAATGGTCAGGTCGCCCCCCTCCGGCATCGACTCAATCGCGTTAGAGACGAGATTGTATATCGCATGCTCGATCTGAGGTGGATCGACGAAGACGTAGGGGATGTCGTAGGGGATATTGAGGGTCATGTTAACGTTGTCGGGTGGGAGGTTTCTGTCCAGCACCCGCGTGATAAGCTCCGAGACGACAATCTCTTCGCGCTTGGGGGGGCGTTTGTTCGAATAGAACAAGAGGTTTGCAGCCATTCGCTCCAGCCCCTTGATCTCTTCTATGACCGCCTTGTGTCGCAGGGCTTCCTGCCGGGGCTCCTTTTCTTTTTGGAAGGCCTTTGTGATGGCCGCCAGCGATCGCTTCATATCAAGGCCGACCCTCCCGGCGAGCTGCTTCTGGGCGGTGAGCTGCGACTTGGCGATTATCTGAACCTGGGCGTCTTTGAGCTCCTTGCTGAGCTGCCCCACCATCTTCTTGAGGTGTCCGGAGTGTTTCTTGAGGCTTTCTTCCTCTTTCTTTTGCTCGGTGATGTCGCTCTTGATGTTCACAAAGCCGACGATATCTCCCCGGTCGTCAAAGACCGGCGACGACGTTATCTGGAGGTATTTCTTCTGCCTCTCGTCGAAATACGACGTGATGGCCGTCGTCTTCGTACCCTCGGCGATGGGCTGGGGACAGTGGGAACAGGGGGCCTCCAGATCGTGAAGGATCTCGTAGCAGACCTTTGAGATCAACTCCTTGGGTTGTGCCCCGAGGAGATCGGCAAAAGCCTGATTGACCTTGACCAGGCGAAATTCCCCATCGATAATAGAAATCGGGTCGACGATGGAGTCAAACGTGGTCCGCCATTCGTTGGAGGCACGCGTCAGCTTATTCTCCCACGTAATCTGTTCGGCGATATCCTTGCCGATCGTCACGAAGCCGACGACTTCATTTTTCTCCGAGAAGACCGGGGAGGCCGTGACACGAATGGTGTCGCCGAGGCGGCTTTCGGAATATTCTATCCGTGAAGGCTTCTTGGCGCTGAGCATCTTTTTCTGCGGACAATCGGGGCAGGGATCGAGCGTACCGTAAAAGAGCTCGTGGCACGTCTTGCCGACAAGCTCCTTTGGGGCAAGTCCGAACGCATCGGCAAAGGCCTTATTCACCTTGACCAGCTTGAAATGGATATCGTTTATCGCGACGGTATCGACGATCGAATCGAAGGTGCTGCGCCACTCGTCGGATGCCCGCGTGAGCTTTGCCTCCCATTTCTTGCGCTCGGTGATATCCTGCTTCATCTCGACGATTCCCTCGATATCGCCGTCATCGCTGAAGATTGGGTATCCGCTGATGGCCCAGACCCTCCCATCGGTGCTTACGATCTCGGCGCTCTGGGGGAGCTTAGTATCTCTGACGGTTATAATCGGGCAGTTCTCGCAGGCCTCGGTGTTGTTCATGAGGATATGGTAGCAGTGACGTCCGCGTAACTCCGTTTGGGATGTGCCGATCGACTCGGTAATGGTGTTGTTCGCCCACATCACGTTCAGGTCACGGTCCAGAAAGAGCACCATCTCCGACATGCTGTTGAGTATCGCCAGCTTCTCATCGCTCACCCGTGTGAGCGCTTGCTGGGTTTCCTCTTTTTCCTTAAGGAGCCGGTGACGGTCGAGGGTCCGCTCAATGATGAAGGAGAGGAACTCGATGTATCTCCCCTCACCATCCTTGATGAGGTAGTCACCGAAGTATCTTTTCAGAAGCCCGGTTGCGGCCTTCTCACTGTCGGGATCGCAGATAATGAGCAGGGCGGGGGGTTGAGTGGTCGGCGCGAGTCCATCGATGAGCGGAAAACCGCCGTTTCGTGACGCAGACAGATCTATGACAACCAGGTCGTACACCGCCTCCTTCAGCAGGGCCGCGCCCTCCTTTTCGTTTTGGGCGGTGTCGACGATGAAGCCCTCGTCCGTGAGGGTCTGGCCCATGACCCAGCCGGCGGTGCCGTCACGGACTGCCGTGAGTATGCGGATTGACTGCGAATATGTCATGAGACAAGACTCAACAGGTTATATCGAACGGGATCGGTAACACAAAATGAACCAGTTTCGTTCTTACCATATCGGGCATAATAAATCAATCGGATTCTACCCTCCGCGTGATTGCTGTCATATTCAATGATAGTAATCTTTATCAGAATATGATAAGAAAAACGCCGTTGATTATTATGGGACCATGCTGTATAGTGTCGCGCATGAAGTGAGAAATGCATCTACTGTCTATCTTTAAGGAGGAAATAATGAGTATCGTAAGCTTTCTCAAGGACGCAGGTGAGGCCGTCCTGAATCAGCAGAATCCGAACGCGGGCGACGTTCAAAAACATTTGCAGGATAATCTTGGAAGCTCCGTGAAAGATATCGCCGTTGATCTGATCGGCAACATGATCAAGCTCAAGGGGAACGTCGACACCAAGGACCTGCTCGAAAAGGTGATCCTGCTGGCCGGCAACATCAAGGGAGTGGATAAGGTGGATGCAGGGGGTCTGAGCGTTGCGAGTCCCGCGGGCGGAGGACACCAGCAGCAGATAGGCACAAAGGCGGGCGGCGCCGGTAGTGCCGACAGCCAGTTCTACACCATCGTCAAGGGCGATACGCTCTCAGGAATCGCCAAGAAGTTCCTCGGAGATGGCAACAAATATAACGAAATATTTGAGGCAAACCGCGGCGTCATCAAGAACGCGGACCTGATCTACCCCGGCCAGACCATCCGCATACCGGGAAAGAAGTAGGGAAACACGACCGGGCCGGTCTATTCGCTCATCCGAATATTCTATCAGCAAACAACGAAACGGGCGCTGCGATTCGCGGGAAGAAACGGCGGGTCGCCGCGCCCGGTTCCTCGGTGCCGCCGCCGGCGAGACTTCGTCACCGGCGGTCGCGTAATCCCTCACCCACATCCGCTCAAGAAGTCCTCTGCGGGGTTTCTCGTTCCCGTTATTTCCTGATGGAGGGCGCCGCGTCCGACGCGCGTGGGAGCGATATCCCGTGTCGGGCAAGGAACGTCTTAACCGCATCGAGGGACGGAATACGCTTGCTGCCGCCGAGACTCGTGCAGGTAAGCGCCGCCGCTCCCGATGCAAAGAGGGCCGTGATTCTTGCGTCCCACCCCTTGAGCAACCCGACGAGGTAGGCCCCGTGAAAGACGTCGCCGGCGCCCGTGGTGTTGACGACCTTGACCCGAAAGGCCGGGGTGTGGAAAGAGTCGTCTCGGGTCGTCGTAACGGAGCCGTCGGCTCCGAGCGTTTCGACGACGACCCGGGGACCCATCGCGAGCACGGCGCGGGTAGCGATCGTGAGGTCCCCGATCCCGGTAAGGGCGCGCGTCCCCCCTTCACCGCAGATGAGGATGTCCGCTATTCCGACGAGCTTCCTCATGTGCGGCTTGACCGTCCCATCTCTCGGTTTTTCCAGGTCCATCACGACCTCCTTCCCCGCCTCGTGCATCCAGCGCGCGGCCGTAATCGACGCCTCGGGATAGAAACCATCGAGGTGCAACAGGCGGGCCCGCGTGATATAGTCCCGGTCAAGCTGCTCAACGGTCAGGGGATAGTCCCGCATGTGGGCGTTTCTCACGAAGACCCGCTCACCGCCGGCCGCGTGTACGTAGACAAAGGCGACCTGGTTTTCTGGTTTCTGGAGGGCGATCGCGCGGCTGATGTCGACCCCGTAGTCGGTAAGCGACCTCCTCTTGATCCGTCCAATCTCGTCGCCTCCGATCGTTCCGACGAACCCGGCCCTTACCCCGAGCATGGATGCGGCGACGAGCGCCGTTCCCACCGGTCCGCCGCCCTGAAGACAGAAATCGTCGACCCATCCGCCGTGCGCCCAGTCGGGCATCTCGGTGAGGGTGACCACGACGTCCACGCACCTCAGCCCGATACCGACGACGTCGAGGCGGTCCGCAGCGTTCATCGTGTATTACGAAATCTCGCCGGCGATGACGCCGTCGATAAAAGATAGTCTTTTCATCGGCAAGAGCCCGAGGAAGGACTGCGTCTGCCGGGCATCCCGAAAGCGCTTTTCCTGGCCGTAGTCGGCCATGTAGCCGTTTCCTCCCAAGAGCTGGATCCCGTCGGTGGTCACGACGCCGGCCGACTCGGTGGAGTAGATCGCCGCGGCGCGGGCGGCCGACTCCCACCCGGACGCGCCGTCTGAGAAGGCATCGGCCGCAGATTTCGTCGTCAACTCGGCGACGGTTATTCTGAGCGCCATCCGCGCCAGGATCATCCTGACCTCCGACCAGTTGATAATCTCCCTCCCTCCCTGAAACCGCTGCCGTGTGTAGGAGAGGGCCTCGTCGAACGATCCCTTCATGATCCCGAGGGCCGTGGCCGAAAGCGGTATGGACATCCGGTCGGCCACGGCTTGGAAGACGGCGACCGCCCGGCCCTCTTTTCCAACCGGCCGGGCGGGGGTATCGTGGAATGTCATGTCCACAGCGGGGCACGAGCGCAGCCCCATGCTCAGGATCGGCTCGGAGATGTCGATAGATCCGTCGGCCGTATCGACCAGGAAGAAGGAGACGTCGTCCTTGTCCTTGCCGAGGGCGGGGAGAAGCGCGTGCGGCGCGATACCGCCGAGGACGACGTATTCCGCTTTCCCCGAGAGTCGAAACGTCGCCCCCGTTTTCTTCGCAGCGAGCAACACCGGGGTCTGGCCCGGGCTCGCGAGTGAGGGGAACGCCGTCAGGGCGTCGGTGTAGCGGCCGTGCGCGGCGGGAGCTTTCTTAAGGAGGTTCTCGGCGCCGGCCTCGACGATAATTTGCTGGGCGAGGCTTGATGAGAAGATGATTCCCGAAAGCGACGCGTCGTTCATGGAGATCTCCTCAAGAATCACGGAGAGCGCACGCATATCCCTCCCCGAGCCCCCCACCCCTTCGGGGAGGCAGATGGTGAAGAACCCCGCCTCGTGGGCCTTCTTCAAGACGTCGGAAAAAAACGGGCCGAAGGGATAGCGGTCGCGTTGTTCTCGATCCGACCTCAGCTCCTTCTTTGAAAAATCTGCCGCGAGCCTACTCAGCATCGCCAGTTCCGTTTTCGGTGTGTCGGTCATGGCTGTTGTCCCCGTTGCTCAAACATAAACGATCTGTCCTGGCCGCGCTCAATGAGGTTCTTGTACAACGCCAGACGGTTAAGCTGGTTTGTCCCCTCATAGATCTGAAGCAGCTTTGCGTCCCGGGCGATCTTCTCGGCCCCGACGTCGTGGCGCAGGCCCTTTGCCCCCATTAATTCAAGTGCAAGGCGCGCATTTTGCGCGGCGGCGTCGGTGGCGGAGAATTTCGCCATCGAGCCCCATCCCGCGGCACGCCGCCGCT
This sequence comes from uncultured delta proteobacterium, assembly GCA_963792965.1. Taxonomy (GTDB): domain Bacteria; phylum Desulfobacterota; class Zymogenia; order Zymogenales; family Zymogenaceae; genus CAWBYW01. The sequence continues at coordinate 43,661 of CAWBYW010000004.1, forward strand.
CATGCTCGGACTGCAGGCCGAAATTGACCCACCTGAACCACCGGGTTGTGATGTCAAGCCCCATGAGCGGCGAGAGGAGATCCAGGATGGGGCGCGGGGTATATTTCATCGCGTAAAAGACGGGCTTCATCTGCAGGAACTTGTACATTCCGGCAAGGCCGTTAACGTAGTTCGACTCGACATATGCCAAGCGCGCCAAGAGGACGTTCTTCAACATCTCGGCGAGCATCATCTGGGCCCACTCATGCCGGACGAGGAGTTTTCCGTCCACCTCGGTCGTCCGCGCGAAGGCAAGCGCCTTCTCGTAGGCCCCCCGCGCGGCGCCGGCGCCAAACGCCGCCACCCCCGCCCGCGACGACGAAAGGACATAGTCGAGGAACCGCTCCTGAATTTGCCGTATCGGCAGTTTGAGCCGGGCGGACTGGATACGGTCCAGACAGACCTGATCGTCGGGAACGAAGCAGTCCTCGAAGATTAATTCGCTGGCGGGGCACCCCCGCTGGCCCATCTTGTGTTCCTGCCTCCCGAAGGAAAATCCGTCGGCCCCGGTCTTGACGGCGACCACGACGGCGGATTGGTCCGGACGCAGTTTTGTCCTCATAGGCCGTTACGACATGCCACGTGGAAAGGTGCCCGTTGGAGATGAATATCTTTCGCCCATTGAGAAGATAGCCGCCGGCTATGCGCTCTGCCCGGCAGGTGACGTGCGCCCGACTCACGAGGTCGATATCCTCAACGTCGGTCCCCGCGCCCGGCTCGGTGATCGCAAGCGAGATGAGGCACGGCTCTTTTGTTCGCTCTCCCTGTTTTGTGTCTCGCATAAGGCGGTTCATGAGGGCGCCGTTCCACGAGCCGCAGACGGTGGCGACGCCGAGGTAATGGACGCCGATGAGGTTGGCCATGGCCAGACATTCGGAGGCGATCTCCTCCATGAAGTAGGAGACGGCGGGGAAGTTCATCCCCTTTCCCCCGAAGACACGCGGCAGGAAGAGCGTGTAAAAACCCCACTCGTTCGCGGTCCGAACGAAGTCCCACGGGAGATGGTCGGGCTCTTCCTGCTTTTTCCTGTCAAGCGGGAGGGTGTACGGCTTGACTACCTCGTCTACGAACCTGCGCGCCGTCGTGATGACTTCTTTTGTCTCGCTGATCATCGCGTGTGGAAGACGCGGCACGGAAAGGAGACTTGCCGCGATGTCGTCAAAGCGCGGCTCCCGGTAGAGGAGCCGGCGGTCCGCTCTCTTGTAAAACATCCCTGCCTCCCCTGATGGCATTGAATCCGTGCGACCTATTTTTTCATATTACGACGGTGAATACAACAGATTTTCACGAGTGTCGCTGGGGGCCGGCTCGGGGGAAACGCATCTCGCGGACATGACCGGTGAGCGAGCCCAACGGGTTTGGCCGGATTGTTCGTCTTCCCGTCCGGAGCACGGGTCCTGTCTCGGTACCACTTTTTTGCTCTCTCTTGGGCGGTTTTTATGGTATAAAGATATAAATATCTTATGGAGGCACCTGTCGTGACGGTCAAGCGAGGACCTTCCGATCTCTCGGGCGAGCCGTTTCTCTATCGATTCCTTATTCTGAAGGTAGGGCTGGTGGTGTTCTTTCTCGTGAGCCTCTTCTACAAGACATCGAAGAAATATTTCATCCGGCGGGAAAACGAGGAGCGCCTTTTCCGTGAGAGGAAGCCCGTCATCCTTGCGCACTATCACTATTGGGACGTCTTCTACCTGTTCAACTTTCAGCATCGCCGCCATGCGATCATGTGTGGGGATCGCTGGGGTGGCGACCTTGGCGCCTATCTGCTTGCACGGGTCGGCACCGAAACGGTACGCCGGACAACCCGGGATATGGACCCGACCGACCCGGGATTTATCTCCGGAGAGGCGGCACGGGAGGAGCTCTCGTGGCTCCTCAGGGAGGAGGGGTATAACACGGCCGTTACGGTGGACGGGCCGCGGGGGCCGATTTTCAGAGTCAAACACGGCATTTTGGATCTGGCCTCCGAGACCGGGGCGCCGATCCTGACGATGGGGGTGGCCATCCACCCACGCGTCACCATTCCCACTTGGGACCGGATGCTCATCCCGGTCCCGTTTTCGACAATCGTCACCATATTCGGCGGGCCGTTCTTCGTGCCTAAGGGCGCTGACGCGAGGACAAAAGAAAAAATCCGCCTGTCGCTTGAGGAGTATATGATTGCCATGAAGGATCTCTGTGAGGAAGCCTCGCGCGATAAGAAGAAGATGAGAGAGCTGATCAACGGCGAGATCCCCATTCCGGCCCTTTCGCCGGCGGATGACTGAGCGGGCCGAGCCTCCTTGGTCGGGGGGGGTGATCAGGGGATACGCATATCTCCCATAGCGTCAACGACGCGTAAACCTGACGTAATTCTACCCGTTCACGATAATTTGCTGTCCCACTAAGGCGAGAACGCTATGTCCGGAAAAGACGCATTCGACATTTTTCAGCTGTCGGACACCCACTTCGACGGCGAGAACCCCGAGATGTTCGGCCTGGTCCTTGACTACCTCATCGATATCGCCCCGCGTTACGTTTTGTTCACCGGCGATATCATCAACAGCCCGCGTGACGACATAAAGACGCTGACGAAGATGCTCCATGCCGCCCTCGGGAGGGTGAAACAAAAGTCCGGGGTAAAGCCCGTCTTGCTGGTGGTGCCGGGTAACCACGACTTCTACTGGAAAGGGACCTACGGGTTCAAGGTCTCGCAGAAGTTTCACGGCGCTTTCACGGAGCAGGAGCGCTCGTTTCACTTTTCGCCCCAAAACGAGATTACCATCGCCCCCTTTGACTCCAACCAGCTCTACGAGCCGCGGGGAGGGCCCTGGCGGAGCCTCCTGCAGATCATCCGGTACAAGACGCACGGCCTCATCATCGAGAAGGATCTCGACGAATTTTCCGAGAGGATCCGCCAGCTCAGGCGGTCCGCCGAGCGCGCGGCCTACGATGGGTCGTTGAAGATCGCCATGGTCCACCACCACCCGATGCCGACGTCATACGCCGTGTTGCCGCCGCTGGCAGAAGAGGGCTTCATGATGCTGGAGAACGCGGGGGTCTTTATCCGCCGGCTCATCGATGAGGACTTCGATCTGATCGTCCACGGTCACCGCCACTACCCGCAGTTTTGCCGCGCCGTCTATCTCGATTCCGAGGGCGAGGAAAGGATGATCTCGGTGTTGGGGTGCGGGTCATCCAGCAAGAGCACCGATATGTGGATCCGCATGCTGGGCCACAACTTCAACGTCATCCATGTCAGAGAGGACCGCACGGTCACCGCCGAGCAATATTTCAAGTTCGGAACCGGCGAATTTCTTCCCGCCAAGAAGATCATCACGATCAAGGGGCCGAAAGCGACACCGAAGGGTGGCCATGGCACACTCGGATGATCCGGCGCGCGCCTTCAGAGCGCGAGCAACCAGGACCTTTAACTCGGCTTCGTCCTTCTACGGCCTGTTCGACCACTTCTCGAGAGAGATCCTGACAAGGACCGCAGACGAGCTGTCGCGGGCCGTTCCCATGGGGACAGGCACTCTGATCCTTGAGGTCTTCTGCGCGACCGGGCTCTTTTCCCGGATCCTGGCCGGGACGGGGGCTCGAGTCTTTGGCGCAGACCTCTCGCCCGAAATGGTTCGCCACGCCGAACGGGAAGGGGAGGGTTTTGGGGTCGATTTTCTGGTGGCGGACGCGGCCGACCTCCCGTTTCCCGACGACTCCTTCGACCTTCTTGTCGCGGCCAGGGGGCTCCACGCCATGCCGGAATCGGTCCGGGACGGCGTAGTCCGGGAGATCTATCGGGTGAGCCGCGGGCATGCCCTCTTCATCGAGCCGAAGCGGCCGATCTCATTGTCCGCGCGGGCGGTAATGGGCATCCTCGAACGGCTCGAGGGAGGGTACGAAGACTATCGGAAATTCGTCGAGATGGATTTTGTCCGGTATCTGACGGGACACGGTTTTTCGTGCCGGACCCTGGTGCCCTATGAAGGAGAGCACATTATCCTCTGTGGAAAGGGAGCCGGCACCCTCCCCTACAGGGCTGCCGCAACGTAATCGACCCCCGTTTCTTGGATGGAGACCCTCCTTTGGCTTGACAAGAGGCCGCTTCACCGGTTATCATTATTGGTGAAATGGACAAAGACCCCCGGAACGACTTCTCCATCAACGCGATGGCTCTCACGATCTTCACCACCAACATCGGGGGCGGCATCATCATCTCCATCCTGTCGCTCTACGTCAGGCACCTCAACATCAGCCTGTCGCTCGCGGGGCTCGTTATCTCACTGTTCGCGATCACCCGCGCGATCTCCCAGCCCATCGTCGGCCAGTTCATAGACAAAATCGATCCCCGTCCCGTCATAACCACCGGGATCATTGTCTTTACCCTCGCCTCGGCGGCGCCGGCCATCCCCAACGCAATCCTCCTGTTTACCGCCCGGGCTTTCCTCGGCATTGCCTCCGGCATGGTGGTGGTGGCTTGCTATACGATCATCGCGCGCCTTTACGCGGACGCCTACTCGCGGAGAATGGCAAACGCGCGCTTCATGGTCCTGGAGATGATCGGCTCGATCCTTGGGCCTGTGCTCGGATCGGTGATTTTCTGGCTCTCCGGCTCGTTCTCGTCTCCCTTCATCATATGCTCGATGTTCGGGCTGATCGCCCTGGCGATCTTTTTGAAGCGATACAAACAGATCGGCGGGAGCACCTCGCACCTCTCACATGCCGACGAGGACCCGCATAAGGTAAAGTCGGCCTTCGCGCAGGGCGGCTTCCCGGTCCTGATGACCCTTTCCACGCTAAATTTCCTGTTGATGTTCGTCTGGGGCGGGCTCATCCTCATCATGCCGCTCTACGCCGATTCGGTGGGGATCGCCGGCTACAAGGCCGGCTATCTTTTCGGAGCGCTGTCGTTCGGGATGATCTTTTCCATCTGGCTGACCCAGCGGGAGTTTCTCGGCAACACGCCCATAGAGCTGCTGATTATCGTGGGGAGCATCTTCTCGCTCATTCCCCTCACGGCGCTCATCTTTACGAAGAGCTTCGCGGCATGGCTTGGGATTTTCTGCGGCATGGGAATGGGGGTGGGGGTTCTCTTTCCGGTCTTCCCGTCGCTTGCGTCCGAAGCGATCCTCAACCGGCCCGGCAAGGGGGTGAGCTATCTCGAGATGGGGGGCAACATAGGATTTATACTCGGCCCGATCCTCTCGGGCTTCTTTATCAAGGGGGGCGACGTGTCGCTCTCGTTTTATTTTGAGATCGCCGTCTCGTACATTACGCTCCCCGGCGCGATCGCCTTGATTGTCTTACGGCGACGGTCCGCGCTCGGGAAAAGGACGTTAGGGCAGGAGAGTCTTTGATTCGACGAAGGCGACGCCCATCTCCTCCATCGTCGCCAGAGATTGTTCCAGATGCCCCGGTGGAGAAGCCACCGGTCTGGTGAGGTCGATGATTACCGCCGCCTCAAATCCCATCGAGACGGCGTCCTTTGCGCTGTAAAAGACGCAGTAGTCCAGCGCGAGCCCCGAAAGGAAAACCCGCCTGACGTTCTTCACCCGCAGGTAGCCGGAGAGGCCCGTCTCGGTGACCATGTCGTTTTCCATCAAGACCGAATAGCTGTCGATGTTGAGATGGTAGCCTTTTCTCAGGACGAGGGTGGCGCGGTCGGCATCGAACCTTGGGTGGAATTGGGCACCCTTAGTCCCCTGGACGCAATGGTCGGGCCAGAGGACCGGCCCGAGCCCCGGCGCCTCGTAGAGGTCGTACGGCTTTTTCCCGGGATGGGCGGCCGCAAAGGACCTGTGACCCGCCGGGTGCCAGTCCTGAGTCGCCACGACCGTCTTAAAAAGAGGGAGGATCCTGTTGATGCCGTCGACGATCTTATCGCCCTCGACGACCGGGAGGTTTCCCCCGGGCATGAAATCGGGCTGCAGGTCCACGACGATCAGGGCGTCATCAGGTCTTACGCTGATTTCTTTTGTATAGTTCACGTCCACGCGAGTCGTTCTCCTTTCTCGTGTAACTATAATGATATCGTTTTTTGGTGTCAAGCGAAATACCAAGAATCGGCTGAGAAATGGATATTGTAATTGAAATCGACTTTTGGTACAATGGCAGGCAATGATCAAGGACGTTATCATAGAGACGGTACGGGGGCGGATCGTGTTTTCCTGTCCCCACTGCCTGGTCGGGGACGTCTTTTCCTCTGACACCGTCAGGGAGATAACGGGTACGAACGCCGCCGTAAAGTGCCCGCGCTGCAACTATATGGTGGCGATCAACAAATCGAAGATCGAAGCGGCGGTTACGAAGCTTGTCTCCGGGGATCCTTTCCTCAAGAACCCCCTTTCGGGTCAAAATGAAGAACCCCCCCCGGCGACGCACGAGCCCCCGCAAAGCTCGGTGGCCCCGTCTCCCAAACCACCCATGCCCCCCGCGAGCGAATCACCGGGCCGGGCCGCGCCCGCCCACAGGGCAACGCACGCGCAAAAAGCGGGGCGGTCCTCCGATCCGGCGCTTCATTTCGAGAAACTGCCGGCCGATTACGTCATGCGACAGGTACACGGGGACAAAGGGACGCCGATGCCGTCGGCGGTGGGGCTCAACGACCTCATCCTCGTGGTGGAAGAGGACAGTACGTTCAGGGACGATATCTGGATCATCTTTTCCGATATCGCCCGGGTGGAGGGGTACCGTGGGGTGAAAGGAGCGGCCGACTATATCAGGAAGCGCGCCGACGAAGTCACCATCATGATGATGGACATGCAGCTCGGAGACGGCAGCTGTTTTGAGGTGTTGGACGCCCTTAAGAACGAGGGCCGGTCCTCACGCATCCCAACGATCGTCGCCTACACCACTCCGGACGAATACGACGTCGTCAAGATGGGGATCGGCAGCTATCCCCAGGTCAAGGCTGTCATCCAGAAAGAGGAGCTGATCAAAAAAATGATCGAGCTTTCCATCAAGATCGTTAAAAAGGGAGCGTGACGGGATCCCCACTTCCCTCCATTCCTCGAGCCACCGTAAAAAAATAACGCAACGAAAAAAAATCATTCTTTAACCGCGCGTCTTGTGGTATGATTTTTCGGTTTTCTAAGGACGCGCTTTCATTTTCCGATAGTAGATATGCCCATGGCGCCCGACATCCTCATCAACATCGTCAATTCCGTGATCGTCTTTACCTGCCCCTCCTGCGGAAAAACCGGCGGGTTTGGGCTTGAAGAGATCAGGAAAATGGGCAGGGCCGGTGAAAGCGCCGTCTACCCGTGCGGCCACTGCGGCGCCGAGGCCTCCTTCGATTCAGCCACAATCGAGGGGACCGTGCGTCTCATGAAAAAGGACAACCCGGGATTGAGAGGACCGTTCGGCGTGAAGTTCGAGGAGGCCTCAGAGATCAGGGTCAGACCGGTGGGCAGTCCGGGTGAGGGAGGGAAGGGGGCAGGTCCGGCGGCCGGCGATCACGGGGTGATCGTCGTTATCGACAGCGACGAGTCCTACCGGAAGGATGTCCAGGTGATCTTCGAGGGGTTGGCGCGGGTGAAGGCCTACGGCGGGTCGAAGGGGGCGGTAGATTTCATCAAGAAGTGGGCGCAAGAGGCGATCCTGATGATCATCGACGTTTACCTGGGCGACGGGACGTTCATAGACGTCTTAGGAGGGCTGAAAGAGAGCGAAGAGGCAAGCAAGATCTCGACGATCGTGGTACACCCCACCCGGAAGGACCGAGCCATCATCGAGCAGATGGTGCTGCCCTACCCACAGGTCAAGCGCATCATCCACAAGGACGAGCTCCTCAAGCGCCTGTCCGAGGTGGCCGAGAAGTTCCCGAAGAAGGGGTGAGGGGATGAACACGCGAGATTAGCCTATTGCCGCCGCCGTGACGTGCCAACTCGGTGCCCGCTCCAGACGTGAGATAAGCCGCAACAGTACCTCTATCTACCTCTTCACCAGGCTGAAATAGCAGGTCTCGTCTCCCCTGGCTATGCACTTGACTTCCTTGGCCTGATACACGTCCTTGCCGAAGGACTGATCGGCGATGTACTGGATGAACCCCTCGTAGTGTGTGCACATGGGCCGGTCGAAGGTGCATCCCGCGCAGTGGAGGCAGTCGAAGCAGTCGAATTCGGCGATCCCGCCCTCATGTCTTCACAATCTTACCCTTCCCCGAGCCGAGGATGAATAGCTCCAGCGCCTTGGAAAACTTTTCCATGGGCTCGGGAGCGCTCAAACTGGTCCAGCATGCGTCCTTTTCCGCCACGCATTTCATGACGCTGTATCCCGTCCGCCTCCAGATTCCGAGCGCCCCCTTGAACCCGACGAGATCGGCAATCTCCGTGTAGATCCTGGCCTGCTCGGGGATGGTGATGGAAGGCTCCCAATTGTAGTCGGGGGGATTTTCAAAGACGTCCAGAATTCCGGCCTTTCGAAAGACGATCTTTGCCCCGTTTTTGCCGAGGATCTCCGTGATCCCGTCCAGCGAGGCCCGTATGGCTATGTTCGTGGTTCTCTTCTGGGTATCGTCCATTTCCGTTTCCTCCCCTCGTTTTCACTCATCGTTAATAAACCGGTCGACAACAGACCACGTGAAGTACCCGGGTACAGAGCGTCGGGCCCGACGGTAACGTCCCGCCGCAAGGAGACTGCTCTTATGATTCATACCAAATTTGGAAAGAAGCGCCATACTATTTTTGTCGGCACATGCGCAGAGCGCGTGCTTTATGGCACACATGTTAATGAGGGAGCGTTTGGGCGGGAGTCAGGTGAGAGAGATACTACATGGATTTCCCTTGTGGCAGGGGGTGGCTCGCTTCTGAGGTTGTCCTATTCCGACGGCAAGGGCGTTCCTCTTGGCTACGATGACGGTGTGATACGTTTTGTCATCCTCTTTTGCCTGAAACCGAATGCAACTGGAAGGCCGTCGGTTTGTCGAGGGACAGGGATAGGGTGTCGAGCTCGAATCGGTGTGACGCGCGCTACATCGTAAATTTTTCGCCGAGGTATTTCTCGCGGGCCTTCGAGTCGGAGGCGATGCGGCGCGGGGTGCCGTGGATGAGGATGTTGCCTTCGTTGAGGATATAGGCCCGGTCGCAGATGCCGAGCGTCTCGCGGACGTTATGGTCGGTGATGACGATGCCGATCCCCCGCTTTTTCAGCGACAGGACGATATTCTGGATATCGTTGACGATGATCGGGTCTATCCCCGAAAAGGGCTCGTCAAGGAGAATGAAGTGGGGGTCGGTGACCAGGGCCCGCGTGATCTCCACCCGCCGCCGCTCACCACCCGAGAGCGTAGTCGCCTTGTTGTCGGCAAGATGGGATATCTTCAGGTCCGACAGGAGATGGACCAGCCGCTCTTCACGCTCGCTCTTTGTTATGGGGAGGGTCTCGAGGATCGCCATGATATTTTCGGCCACCGTCATCCTCCGGAAGATCGACGACTCCTGGGGGAGGTAGGTGATGCCCCTGCGGGCGCGCTCGAACATCGGCAGCTCGCCGATGTTGCTGCCGTCAAGCTGGATTTTCCCGGCGTCGGGTTTTACGATACCGACGATCATGTAGAAGCTCGTCGTCTTGCCGGCGCCATTGGGCCCGAGCAACCCGACGATCTCACCGGAGTGAACCTCAATATTGACGCGGTCCACGACGATCCGGGATTTGAATGATTTCGTCAGCCCCTCGACGATGAGGAGATGCCCATTCTTTTTCTGGACTTCACCGCTCTCTCTATTTATTGACATTTGATCAACCAATCTGCGTGTGGAAGTAGACTGTATCGCGCCTCGTTGTCCCTATCAAAATGGAGCGCCCGCGGGCGGCGCCCCAAAGGTCTGAAATATGTTCCTGCCTCGGCCGACCTTACGAGCCCGGCCCCCGGGGCCGCATACCGGTCCCGGCTCCTCGGAGGATATGTGTGCGCTAAAACTCTTGCTGCGGGTAGATCGTCACGTGCGCACGGTCCGTGGTGCTGCCCATCGCGACGCTCTTTCTTTCGTTGATGTAGTAGAGGATTTTATCAGCCTTGACCATGTCGTCTCCCCGCCAGAGAACGGGGTTATTGCTCAAGGTCAAAATCTTCTTGGCGTAGTCAAGGACCATCGTTCCCGCCGATCCCTTCATGTCCTTCTGGACGAGGTGCACCCCTCCGTCGGCTTGAATTGTCTTGACCTTTCCCACGTCCCCCGAGAGGTAGACGGTGATGGAAGAGGCGGTCAGCGTAGCGTCTTTATAGGTTGCGATGGCCCCATCGGTGTAGCGGAAAAAGCTCTCTTTTCGATTGCCCAGAAAGCCCCCCGAGGTTATGGTAAGGGGGCTGTCGAGGCTCGTCATATTCGTGAAGCCGCCCTCATCGGCCTGCGGTTCCTTGGGGGCGCTTGGGGCCTTATTTTCGCCGACGATATGCGTCTTCACGTCCGACTTGATAGAGAGCTCCTCCTTTTCGAGGTTGAAGACGAGCCCCTTACCCTCGAAACTGGCGGCGGGTCCCGTTACGGTGATCGGGTCGTCGGTGGAGATTTCGGACGCGTCGGCGCTGTAGCTCAGGTTGTCGGTTTTCATCGTATAGTCGCCCGCGGCGGTAATGGTGACGTTCTTGGAGATCGTGATGTTCTTCGTGTCGGTATTGAGGAGGCCGTAGTCGCCGGCGACGACGATCTTATATTGATCTTTGTAGAAAAAGGTAACACGGATGTCCTTGAATTCGGTCTTGGCCTCGTCCTTGAAGAACTTGGCCTCTCCCGACTCTATCTCGTAAAGGGTTTTCCCTCCCGTCGATTCGGTATATTTGAGTTTCTCGGCCTCGATGCTCGGGGGGCCGCCCGCGGCGGCGGTCATCTCCTTTTGTTCTTTTTCGGCCTCGTTGAGCTTCCGGGAGCTGAAAAAGAGGGCGACGACGATCCCGATGGTGATCAGGACGACGACAGCGCCCAGGATAAATCGTAATCGTTTCATGACAACACCAAAAAATACCAAAAAATGGATGATTTTTTCTTATAACATAAGCGGAGAGGAAAGTAAAGCCTTATTTATACCGCCGCGTTGCCTCCTCCCACACACCCTTGGCCTTCAGGATGAATTCGCACAGCTCCCGCACCGCGCCGTGTCCCCCCGTAAAATCGCTGATGATATGGACGCGCTCGGCCACCTCACGCACCGCGTCGGACGGCGCCACCGAGAGCCCCACCAGCTTCATGGCGGGGATGTCCACCAGGTCATCGCCCATGAAAGCGGCCTCATCCGCACGAACCCCGATCTCCTTGAGGAGAAGGTCGGTGACCTCCGACTTATTGAGCGCGCCCTGCCGGATGTGCTTAATGCCGAGCTCGTTGCCCCGATGCTCGACCACCCGGGAGGTCCTCCCGGTGACGATGGCGCACTCTACCCCTGCCCTGGCGAGCATCTTGATCCCGTGGCCGTCCCTAACGTTGAAGGATTTGCTCTCCATACCGTTGTCGTCGATGATGATGCTGCCGTCGGTCATGACGCCGTCCACATCAAATATCACGAGTTTTATCTTCTTTGCCCTTTCGGTGGCATTTTCGGATTGAATCTTCATGGGTGTATCCTTTGCGGCTTTGCCTTAATCATGTTCACGGTACCGATTTAGTCTCAGACCGGCCTACGGGTCTTCTGTCGTGGACGATCTCGCCGAGATGTCGCCGAAGGCGTCTTTGCCGCACAGAAGCCTTCCGGCGTACGGGAAGACCTCCGCTGCCATTCTCGACATCTCGGCCGCGAGGTTCCTGATGTCCCACTGGGCGCTCGCGTCCATCCTGAGGCGGGCGACATGATAGAGCTCGCGGAGATTGAGGGAGATGAGCACCCTCCTTTTGTGAGCGTTCGTGAGGATATAGGGGGCGATCGTGGGATTTTGTTTGCGGATTGCCCCGTAGAGCGCCTCGGCCTTATTTACGGCCCCCGTGAGGATGTCGGTCGCCCCGGCATCGCTGATGGAGGGGGGCACCTCGATGCCGAGGGATGGGTCGTAGTCCTGGGCGATAATGGACGCTATCCGGTGCCGTTTGAGCTGGGCGAAGTTTGAAGCCGAAACGACCGCCGCAAACGTGAGGGAGATCAGCTCAAACTCCCTGAGCACCCGGTCATATGACCGCATGTGGATGAACGTGGTCGCGATGAGCCGCTCTTTATCCTGTTCGGTCATCTCCCGCGCGGCCTTTTGGCACAGGCCGAAGCCGCGGCCGGTATGGGAAAAGAGGAGCGCGGCCACGAGCCTCTCGTCGCCGTCTTTGGTATAATCGACGAGGGTCAGCCGGGGGGTCTCAGCCGGATCCGTGGCCGGTAGACCTAAGGGGACGGCCCGCGTGATCGCGGGCCGCGTTTCGAGGTCGTAGGGGGTGGGCTCCGTGTATTTGATGACCGAAGGCGCGACGGGGGAAACGGCCCCGTAGATCAGCCGGGAGAGCTGTCGCACCTCGGAAAGCGGGCTGGCCGAGAGCCTTCTGATCGTCATCTCGAGGACCCTGCTGTTTGCCGTCATACCCATCTGGGAGAGCGTGGCAAGCGGCACGGCGTACCGGGCGTCCTCCTTGGCAAGGCCCTCGACGACGGTCTTTCCTTTTTTATCGGCCGCAAGCTCAGGGTACTTGTGCTGCATATAGGGCAAGAGCCTGTCGTTCAATGCGCGGTAGGCCTGGTTCATGAACGCGACCGCCTCGGAAAACCTTCCGACCAGCCCCATCTTTTTGATCTCTTCCGGCACATAGAAGTCGTCGGTTAGCGTGATGTACCGCTGGGATTTTTCGGTGTAGGACGCGAGCCTCGCGTGCTGCAGCTGTTCGACGGCAAGCCGTGATATGCCCATGATATCGAGGTTGAAGACCGCGTGTTCCGCCACCGACGAGTGCCCCATCCCGAAGATGATGGCCTCGTTTGATCGACGCGCCTTGGCGACCTCGCGCGCTGCCTCGCGCCTGATCTCGTCGACGGGGCGTCCGTCACGGCTGATGCGGGCGTAGCCTGCCGACACGGTTTCAGGGGTGAGGTCTTCGGAGGCATGAAAATCGTCGAGGAAACGAATCGCGTCCTCGGGAGTGGAGGATCCTTGTAATTCGAGGAGCGTCTTTATAGCTGCCGCCTCTTCTTTATACGCGGTGAGCCGCTCCGCGTCAACGTTCATGCCCGCCAGAATAACCTTCATGTCCATGACTCCCGAGTGCGGATTACGTCCTCATTTTTCCTGTCAGCATCACGATCAAGAACATCCCGATGATCGGCAGCGACCCGAGCAGTGCCGCGGCGGAGAAGACCGACCAGTTGGTCGAGAAATCGCCTTCAAGGAAGGTCCTCAGCCCGAGGGCAAGGGTATAGAGCTTCTCGTCGGTGAGGACGACGGCCGCCAACAGAAAATCCGAATAGGCGGCGATAAAGGTGAAGGCAAAGGCGACCGCGAGCATCGGGGCCGACCCGGGCAGCACGACGTGGAGATAAACGGAAAACGGCCCCGCGCCGTCGAGGGTCGCCGCCTCCTCGAGCGACCGGGAGGTCGTATCGTAGAATCCCTTGAGCATCCATGTGGCGAAGGGAACGGCCCCGCCGAGGTAGACGAGTATGAGCGCGCCGTGGGTATCGAGTATCTTGAGGAACTGGAGGATCTTGTAGATCGCCACGAGCGACATCACGCCCGGAAAGAGCTGGACGACCAACAGACCCGTCGTTATCCCTTCCTTTCCGAAGAAGCGGTGGCGCGACAGCGCGTACGAGCAGAGCGACGTGATCAGCACCGCCAGAAAAGCCGTCGGCGTGGCGACGAGGACCGAATTGGTGATCCAGAGCAGGAAATCGGTATCATAAAAGAGGGTGCGGTAGTTGTCGAGGGTAAACGATTGTGGCAAAAGATTTCCCGCGTAGAGCTCCCCGCCCGCCGAAAAGGAGACCGAGACGATAAAAAGGATCGGGACAGCGGCGGCCAGGCAGAGGACCGCGATGAAGAGGAGGGCACTCCCCTTCCGCACCGCGCGCCCCAAACCGATCCACTTCATCAGAAGGTCTCCTGTTTTCGCGCCCCGAAAAACCGTACGTTAAAAACGGTAATAATGCCGATGATAACGAAGATCACCACGGCGTACGCGGCCGCAAGGCCGTATCGCCGACCGGTAAGTGTCAGCTTGAAGATATACGAGATGAGGATGTCAGTGGCCCCGGCGCCCCCGATCGCCCCGGGATAGGTCGGCCCGCCCGCGGTCAATAGGTAGATCGCCGTGAAATTGGTGAAGGCGGCCGAGGTCCCGAGAACCAGAACGGGGATCATCCTCCGGGTGACGAGGGGGACGGTCAGGAAGAGAAAGGTCGACGCGGGTCCCGATCCGTCGAGACGGGCCGCCTCGAAGATGCCTTTCGGAAGGGTCTGGATGATGGAGGATGCGGTCACCGTCATAAAGGGGATGCCGAGCCACACGCTGACCAGGAGGACCGAGATCCGCGCCACGTGTGGATCGGTGAGCCAGGGGATAGGACCTGCGCCGATGAGAGAAAGCAGGCCGTTCGCCGCCCCGAAGTGGTAGTTCAACAGCCCCTTCCAGATCAGTATCGTTATGAAGGCCGGCACCACCCAGGGGATGATCAGGATCGGCCTTGCCGCGGCTGCCAGCGGCCGGGGTATTTGCGTCAGGACCTGGGCGGCGGCAACTCCGATCACGAAAGGGAGCAGCATGCACGCCAGCGCATAGGCGACGTTCCACAGTGCGATCCTGGCAAAATCAGAGACGGGGCTCGTGAAGAGGATACTATAGTTATAAAGCCCGACGAATTGATAATCCCGGTAGTGAAAGAGGCTCATGTCGGTCATGGAGAGATAGATGTTATAGATGATCGGCAAGAGCGACAACAGGATAACCAGGAAGAGAACCGGGAAAAGCGCCGTGGTGATAAAGAGCCTGCCCTTCATCGCCTCATCTCCTCGATGTAGATGGTGAGCCGCCGCTGCATGTCGCAGAGGGCCTGTTTCGGCGTCGTGCCGCCGGCAATCGAGAGTGTCGCGGCGTCGCTTGTCGCATCCCAGATGAGATCGCCCTCCGGGTCGTTGGGGAAGGGAAAGGAGTCGGCGGCAATCGAGACGGCCGTGGAGAGTACCGGGTTCTTGACGAAATCGTCTTTGCGGTAGACGGTGGGGTCGGCCATGGTCCGTATCCCTCCCGAGAGCTCGTAGAAGCGCCGGAGGCTGTCGGGAGAGAGGAGAAAGGCTAAGAATTTTTCGGCGTCTCGTTTATTATTCGAGTAGGCCGAGATGGATAGTCCCATGAGCGTCGCCAGCGGCCGCCCCCGGGCGCCGTCGGCAAAGGGCGGAAGGGGGTAGTAGCCGACGGGGATGCCGAGTCGCTCCCAATAGGGGATGAGCTGGGTGCCGTAGATCGTCATGGCGACCCGGCCCTTCGAAAAGAGATCGGAGATGATCGGGTAAGTAATCCCCACGGGGATGAGCCGGTCCTTCCTGACGAGATCAGTCAGAAACGTCAGCGCCCGTATGCCGCCCTCCGTGCAGAACCCGAGGTGTGTGGTGTCGGTCCCCGACGGGCCCTTGTCCTTGAATATATAGGCCCCGTCGGCGTCATAGAACGGAAAGGTGAAATAGAAGTTCGTGGGGTCCGTGAGGAACCCGTAGGTATCGGGAGTCCCGTCGCCGTCCATGTCTTTGGTCAGCTTCCGCGCCCGGGCAAACAGCTCTTCCCAGTTCTTCGGAGGAGCTACGGTCAGGTTCTTATTGACGACCAAGCCGTACGATTCCACCGTCAGGGGCACGCCCATGAGCGCCCCCCGGTAGCGAAAGGCCTCGACGAGGGGACGGGGATACGCGGAGAGCCGCGGCGAAAATGAGTCCATGGGCTCAAGGAGCCCCATCAGGGTGAGGACGCCGGTCGAGGTATGCGCAATGCTCACGACGTCCGGACCCTTCCCGGCCGGAGCGGCCAGCTCGAGCTTCGTAGTGATCTCAAAGAGGCCGATCTCGGTGATCTTGACGGCCACGCCGGTCTTTTCCTCAAAGCGTTTTGCCGCGTCCGACAGCGCCCGTATCTCGTCCTTATCCATGGCCGCCCATACGGTAACGACGCTGCGCGTCCCATTTGGAGAGGGAGCGCAAGAGATGCAGCAGAGGCCGGCCAGGGCAATGATAAAAAGGTAGTACTTCATCGTTCGTAGGCAGTTTCAGTCGATTACTCTCTTCTTTAGTCTAAGCCAGGGGTGTTGTACGGTCAAGAATATTCTTATGCGCGAGCCGATATGATAACCCCCCGTAGAGCGCGGGGGTGTCATCGTCGACTTCTCGTGCCGTCCGAGGGGGGCCTGTCTGCTATGGGGGGCCGGCCTTTTTACCGACCCATATCCTGAGGGTAGTCGTTACCGCGACGATGCCGAGCAGTAACAGGAGAAAGATGAGAAGATAACGGGAAGCCGCCTCGATCTGGCCTGCGACCTTTAACGTGAGCGCGGGCGGATTGTTGATGAGGTCCGCATAGCGGTAGTCACAACTGTAGAACTTCGCCGATATTCCTCCGATCAGGGCCGTGAGGATGAACGCTATCTTTATGGTCCGGGACAGAAATGCACCCATACGGGGCGGGGCGAGTTTTGTCGCAATCGCATTGAGGTCACGCAGGACCACGAGCGACAACACGACCCCGAGAAGGGCGCAGATCCCGAGCCCGAAACAATAGACGACGAGCACCGTCTGCATTACCGCTCCCTTTTCCGCACCGTATAGGCCAGCAGGAGGACCGAGAGGACGACGAGCAGCGTCCAGAGGAGACGAAATCCCATCCCCTCCACCTGATTCATCAGGCTCCAGAAGAGAACGAGCCGATCGGTCTTCGCCTCTGCGGGGTAGGTGCCGGCCATAGCCCCCGAGATCGAGGAAAGCATGATGACGGTGTAGATGATCCGGGACCAGAACCTTTT
Source organism: uncultured delta proteobacterium (assembly GCA_963792965.1). Lineage (GTDB taxonomy): Bacteria > Desulfobacterota > Zymogenia > Zymogenales > Zymogenaceae > CAWBYW01. The sequence goes on from CAWBYW010000004.1 coordinate 60,581, forward strand.
CACGCCGGCGTCCGGAAACAGCGCCGTCAGAAAGGCGGAGAGGCCGGACCTGAGCAATAGGGCGACGATGATGCCGAGCAGTACGGCCGCGCCCGTTCCCAAGAGGTAAAACTGGAGTAGTTCCATGGGCTAATCCTTAAGATCGTTAAATATTTTTTTGCTCTCGGAAAAGGAGATACCGAGGGCCGTAAGGATCTTACGCTTGGTCTCCATCCGACAGCTCTTCCCCTTCTCGATACGATCGACGGTCAGCACGCTGACGCCGGCCTTGCGCGCCAATTCGGACTTTGAAAGAAGCATCTGTTCCCTGATCGCGGTCAAGGTATTCTTGGACATGGGAGGTCTCAACTACTGATAGAAATGGCAATCATCCGTAATCCGGCTCTCAACGATGTGAGGAGGCTGAGTGTCCGGCGTACTTTCGTTCCGTATAGAGGGGATATCACGACTCCGTATTATCGCCAGAGATGGTTTGTTTATATAAGTAATGCATAGATTTATTTTATTTTGTTATAAAAGTCAAGAAAATTTATAAAAGAGAGATATTTAATTCATCTTTTCCGGACCTCGTCCCGAATCATGAGCGTCTGGAGATGTCTTAGTGTATCATGACGTGAGATGAAAAACGAGGGCCCCGCGATTTTTCCTTGACTTTCCTGCACCCGTTGGATAGAGTAGTACTGTTACTATTAGAGTAGTAACAGTACTCAGAGACAAACGGCCGGGCTAACCGATAGTCGGCGTGATACATACGGGAGGGCAATTATGAGCGATCCAATCAAAGTCGTCGTGTGGGGGACGGGCCAGATGGGGAGCGGCATCATCAAGCTGGTGCGGCAGAAGAAGGGCATGGTGCTTTCGGGGGTAATCTCGGCCCGGAAGGAGCGGGACGGGATGGACGTGGGGACGGTGATCGGCGAAGAAAAACCGATCGGCCTCTCGATATCCACCGACGCCGCGGGCGTCCTGCGGAGGGTCAAGCCCGATATCGTCCTTCAGGCGACCTGTTCCCGGGTCGTAGACGCTTTTCCTGAGATCGAGACGATACTCTCGGCGGGGGCCAATGTCATCTCCATCGCCGAGGAGATGAGTTTTCCCCGTGTGAGCAGTCCCGACCTTGCCGACAAGATCGAGAAGCTCGCGAAGAAAAACCGGGTCTCGGCGCTCGGGACGGGCATCAACCCCGGCTTTGTCCTGGACCTCTTAGTTATCGCGCTGACGGGCGTCTGTTTTCGGGTCGATTCCATCACCGCCCGGCGGGTCAACGACCTCTCCCCGTACGGGCCGTCGGTCCTCAAGACCCAGGGAGTGGGGATCAGTCCCGAGGAGTTCAAGAAAGGAGTGAAGGACGGCTCGGTGGTGGGGCACTTCGGCTTCCCCGAGTCGATCGGCATGATCGCAAAGGCGCTCGGCTGGGACATCGAGAAAATCGAGCAAACGCGTGAACCCATCGTCAGCACCGTGGAGCGCAAAACCCCGTTCGTCACGATCAAACCGGGCTTCACCGCGGGCTGTAAGCACACGGGCATCGGTTACATGAATAACAAGCCCGTCATCACCCTCATTCATCCCCAGCAGGTGCACCCGCACCTGGCAAACGTGACCACCGGCGACTATATCGAGATCTCGGGCAGCCCGAAGATTGCTTTTTCCGGCTCCCCGGAGATACCCGGCGGGATCGGGACGGAGGCCTTGGCCGTCAACATGATTCCCCAGGTCATCAACGCCGTCCCGGGCCTCTATACCATGGCGGAGCTTCCGGTGCCGGCGGCGATCATGGGGGACGTAAGAAAACTCATCGGGGGGAAGTGACATGGCCGGCATCGTGAAAAAAGGAAGCTGGGTTGAGATCTACCGGGTGATCCTCCCGCCGGGGGAGCGGGCTCCCCAGGTCCCGGATGACACAAAGAAAGTCCCGCTTGAGATGAAGGTCAAGGGATTCTTAGATGCGGACGCGCGGATCGGCGACGAGGTCCAGGTGATCACGGCCGCCGGCAGGGCCGTTGGTGGAAAGCTTTCGGTGGTCAATCCCGCGTACACCCACGGCTTTGGGGAGCCGATCCAGGAGCTTATCTCGATCGGCCGGGAGGCAAAGGAAATCCTGGCGGTCGCCCGCGCAGGGAAGACGAGGTAGCGATAATGGGAAAAATGGGATACGCCGAGGTGATGGCCAAAAAGGCCGAGGTGATGAAGAAATCCGTCGGCATCGACTACGACCTCTTTCGGACCGGCCCCCTCTCGTTTGACTACGAGGCGATGATGACCAAGACCGGCTACACGATCCAGGAGGCGGCCAGGATTCAGGAGGAGACGGCGGTGGGACATACCCCGCTGGTCGAGCTCAAGAACCTCACGGAGCTTGCCCGCGCGGCCGCACCAGTGGGAAAGGGGGCCCGGATCTTCGTCAAGGACGAGGCGCAGAACCCCTCGGGCTCGTTCAAGGACCGGCGCGCCTCCATCTCGGTCTACGAGGCGGCCAAGAAAGGGTACCCGGGGGTTTCGGCCGCCACGTCGGGCAATTACGGGGCCGCCGTCGCCTCACAGGCGGCAAAGCGGAGCCTTGGATGCATCATCGTCCAGGAAGCCTTCGACTCGCGGGGCGTGGCCCAGCCGGAGATCGCGGAGAAGACGCGAGCCTGCGAGGCCTACGGCGCCGAGGTGATCAGGCTGAGCGTGGGCCCGGAGCTTTTCTACGTCTTTCTCACGATCCTCATGGAGACCGGCTTTTTCAACGCCTCCCTCTATACGCCCTTCTCCGTCCTCGGCATCGAGACGCTCGGCCTCGAGATCGCGCGCGAGGTCAAGGAGCGGGAGGGGAGACACCCCGACGTGGTGATCGCGACGCACGCGGGCGGCGGAAACGTCACCGGCACGGGGCGCGGGCTCCTCAAGGCCGGCGCCGACACGACGCAGCTAATCGCCGCCAGCGTCGACCTGTCGGGGCTGCACATGGCATCCGACACGGACTTCAACAGAAAATCGTTTACGACGGGCCACACCGGGTTCGGCATCCCGTTTGCCACGTGGCCCGACCGCGCGGACGTCCCCCGAAACGCCGCGCGGCCGCTCAGGTATATGGATAGATTCGTGACCGTCACCCAGGGGGAGGTCTTCTACATCACCCAGTGCCTGGCGGAGCTGGAGGGGATGGAGCGCGGGCCGGCGGGCAACACCTCGCTGACGGCGGCGTTTGCCATAGCGAGGGAGCTGCCGAAGGATAAGATCATCGTGGTGCAGGAGACCGAGTATACCGGCGCGGGAAAGCACCCGCTTGCCCAGCTCAACCTCGCCAAGGCGATGGGGGTAAAGGTGCGGCGGGGAGACCCGCGAGAAAATATTCCCGGAAAGTCGATTGTTATCCCCGGGGAGCCCTCACAGATCTCCGTTGTCGACGTTGAGCTGGACCGGTTGCGCAGGTCGTATCTGAAAAACGCCAAAGAGGGGCTTGCCGGCGGGGAAAAGGCCAGTGACGTGGATATCGCATTTCTTGCCGCGGACACGAGGACGACCCCGGATTACGTGCGGGAGGTCCTCGGGACCCGATAGGTGGACGGCGCGGACTGACGCGGAGAACCTGTCAGTGGGCCGCGGGACACGAAGGGACTGATAACGTCCTTTTCTGACTAATAAATTAGCAGGATTTGCGCCATGGAGAGACCCGATACGTATCAGGAAAGGCGGCGGCACCTGAAGAAGCTCTCCGACGACGAGCTGAAGAGCTATTTCTGGGAGCTGGTCAACAAGATCATCGAGCCCATCAAGAACGAGGCCGAGACCCATACCTCGCCCTCCATCGAGCGCTCGGTGCTGTTGCGGATGGGCTTTTCGAGCATCGAGTCCAAGGCGCTCGTCGCGATGATGACCGAGCGCGGGTTATTGGGTCACGGGGCGGGAAACCTCATCCTGAGGGTCGCGCGTAAACATAACCTCGACGTCAGGAGCGCGGGGCTTGCCCTGATCAACTCAACCCATTGGGACGACGTGAAATGAAGCCGCTTGACCCGAACAAGAAGCTCGATCTGGACGAAATCCTCAAGGACCTCGAACACTACCGGCCGAGGCGCACGGGATGGACGTGGAGGGAACCGGTCAAAGATCAGAAGATCGGCCCCTTCACCTATAAAGACACCACGAGGCCGCTTGCGCACTCCGTCCCGCTTCCCTCCGCGCACTATTTCGGCAACATCGACCCCCAGTGTGATTTTGTCATCACCACCGAGATCGCCTCGGGCCGCTTCGAGGACGATATCCGGCGGATGCGGATGGCCGCCTGGCACGGCGCCGATCATATCATGGTGATCCGCACCACCGGCCAGTCGCACTTCGACGGGCTCATCGAGGGAACTCCGGAGGGGGTGGGCGGCGTGCCCATCACCCGAAAGCAGGTTCGGGCAAGCAGGAAGGCGCTGGACGCCGTCGAGGACGAGGTGGGACGGCCCATCAACTTTCACTCGTACGTGAGCGGCGTGGCGGGTCCCGAGATCGCGGTCCTCTTCGCCGAGGAGGGGGTCAATGGGGCGCACCAAGACCCGCAGTATAACGTGCTCTACCGCAACATCAACATGCACCGCTCGTTTGTGGACGCCGCCTGCGCGAAGAAGATCATGGCCGACGCCCGCATCCTGCAGATCGACGGCGCCCACAACGCCAACGCCACTGCGCGTGAGGCGTGGAAGGTCATGCCGGAGCTGTTGGTCCAGCACGGGATAAACTGCGCCTTTTCAGAAGCGGTCGGGATGAAAAGGGAGCTGATCGCGCTTTCCACGGTGCCCCCCACCGCGCCGCCTGCGCCCAAGCTTGCCATCGACCTCCCATATGCCGTGGCGCTCAGGGATTTCTTCGAGGGCTTCAAGATGCGCGCCCAGCAGAACACGCGATATATGGAGGCCGACATGGCCGAGGCGACCATCACCCACGTGCTGGATACCCTCATCTCCCGCCTCACCTCGGCCGACATCCAGAGCACCATCACGCCCGACGAGGGACGCAACGTCCCCTGGCACTACAATAACATCCTCGGCGTTAACACCGCCCGCCAGACACTCATGGGGGTCGACGGACTTTCGGACCTGGTCGAGCTCAAGAAGGACGGCGTCCTTTCGGAGAAGGTCCGAGAGATCAAGGAGCGCGCGATACTGTTTCTCGAGGAGATCATCGAGATGGGCGGCTATTTTGCCGCGGTCCAGCAGGGCTCCTTCGTGGACTCCGGGCAGTTCCCCGAGCGGCGGGGCGACGGCATCTCCCGCGACCCCGCAGGTGGTGTGGCGGCGGGCACGATCGTCCGGCGCGAGGCCGACTATATGGCCCCGGTCTGCAGCCACTTCGGGTACAATAAGCTTCCCCCCGGTAACACAAAGCCGTGCGACCCGATCGACGGCTGTACCCTCTGCCGGCCGGAGAAGATCGTCTACATCGACGAGCTGGACCGGGAGGATAACGTCGCGCGCCGCCTGACGGCGCCGAGGAGAGAAGCGGAGGAGGGCCTCATCCGTCCGGAGGTGGAGTGGGCCGGCGACGGCATCGTCGTCGTGACGATATTTGTCCCGGAATCGCTCGAGGTGGCGGAGGCGGCGGCACTGGCAATGGCGGGAAAGATGGGAATCAGTGGGCCCGAGGTCATCTCGCGGCGAATGATCCACCCGGCGGAGGGGAGCCTCTTTGAGGTCAAGGGAAGGCTGCAATACGCCGTAAGACGGGACGAGCTGGTCATCCCCAAGCGGGAGGAGCTTTTGTCCGAGGAGGAGATCACGGCGTTTGTCCGCGCGGGAAAGGTCTCGCTGGTGGCGGCCACGGTCGGCGAGGACGAGCACTCGGTGGGGATGCGCGAGATCATCGACATCAAGCACGGCGGTGTCGAGAAATACGGTTTTATCTGCCACTACCTCGGCACCTCCGTCCCGATCGGCAAGGTGCTGGACGCGGCCCAGGAGACGGGATCGGCGATCGTCTTGATCTCCACGATCATCTCGCACAACGACATCCACCGCGCCAACATGAAGCGGCTCAGCGACCTGGCCGTGGAGCGGGGGATCAGGGACAAGCTGATCCTGATCGCCGGAGGCACCCAGGTCACCAACGACACGGCCCTTTCGTGTGGGCTTGACGCCGGATTCGGCAGGGGGACGAAGGGGCATCACGTCGCGAGCTTTATCGTGAAGAAGCTGCGAAAGAAATAGGCGGGGAGGACTCCCTTCACCTTTTCAGGGGGGCAATGGACGGCACGTTGAGGGATACCATGTCTGATCTCATCGCCGTTACGCTGGATACCGATTGGGCCCATGACGAAGTCATCGCGTATACGATGGATATACTCAACGAGCACGGTGTCCGCGCGACCTATTTTGCCACGAACGAATCACCGGTGCTGAAAAAGGTCGACGGGAGCCGGTTCGAGATCGGGATACACCCTGATTTCAATGGCACACTGGACCACGAGTCGAAAATAAAGGAGCTGCTCTCAATCTACCCCGACGCCAAGGGGGTGAGATCCCATACGCTTTTCCATTCGTGGAGCATCATGGATCTCTTCAAGAAGTATGGCTTTGTGTACGACTCAAATATCATCATGCCCTATTTTCCCGGGTTGAGGCCCATCGTCTGGTTCAATAACGTCGTGAGGATTCCGTACTTCTGGGAGGACGAGGTCCATCTACTCTTCGGGAAGCAGTGCGAGCCGCGCACGCTGATGATGGGTGAGGCCGGCCTCAAGATATACAATTTTCATCCGATACATATATTCCTCAACACCGAAGACCTCGGGAGAATTGAAGCGGCACGGGGTTCATTTCAACGCCCGGACAAGCTTGAAAAACATAGAAACACGCGGACGAGGGGCTGTAAAGATATTTTCCTCGACGTTTTGGGCCGCGTGAGGGCCGATCAGGGCAAGACATATCGGATGATCGATATCGCCTCCGATTTTCGCGCTTCGGCGGCCGAATCCCCCTCGGATTGACAGCCGCGGCAATGCTGACAGAGACGATGCCGCACTAAGGAAAGAGCTCGTCAGGTGAAAAGCCCCGATATCCTTGTCGCCGAGATCGGCAGCACCATAACGAAGCTCTCGGCCTTCGGGGGCATCGACGGCATAAAACCGTCGTTCCTCGGCCAGGGGGTCGCGCTGACGACCGTCGCCGAGGGGGACGTTACCGTCGGGCTCGTGCGCGCCGGCGATGATTTGAGATCGCGGTGTGGGGTCGACACGGGGAGAGTGGACGCCGAAGGGGCGGGACGAGAGGTCCTGCTATTGGCCGTCTCCTCGGCGGCGGGGGGACTGCGCATGACCGTGCACGGCCTTACCCGGGATATGACCCTGAGAGCGGCGCGGGAGGCGTCCCTCGGTGCGGGGGCGGTCGTCGTTTTTTCGACGGCGGGAGAAATTACCGCGGGCGACATCAATGAGGTCAGGCGTCTCTCCCCGAACCTGATGCTCCTTTCGGGGGGCGTAGACTATGGTGAGCGAGAGATCGTCGTGAAGAACGCCCGGGCGCTGGCCGGCGTCGGCGCTGGCGTCCCGGTCATATACGCGGGCAATGTCGGCGCCAGGGGTGAGAGTCTCGGCGATACTGAGGGATGCGGGGGTCGAGCTCTTCGTCACCGAGAACGTCTATCCCGATATCGACGAGCTCAACGTCGTGCCGGTACGCCGGATTATCCAGGAGGTCTTCGCCAAGCACATCATCACCGCGCCGGGTATGGACAAGGTAAAGGAAATGGCCGGCGGCTCCGTGATGCCGACGCCGGGGGCGGTATTGAAGGCCGCGGAGCTCCTCTTTGATGAGATCGGGGACGTTGCTGTGGTGGACGTGGGGGGGGCGACTACCGACGTCCACTCGGTTACGGAGGGATCGGAGCAGCTCAGGGCAATGGCCGTCTCTCCCGAGCCCCTCTCCAAGAGGACGGTCGAGGGCGACCTGGGCGTATTCATCAACGCGCGGCAGATCGTCGAGGAATCGGGGGGAGGCATCGGAGCACTCGACGGCGTCGTGGCGCTGCCCAGAACCGACGCCGAAAGGGAAAAAACCGCGATCCTCACCAGGTGGGCGGTCGATCTCTCGCTCTGGCGGCACGCCGGCTCCATCAAGGTCTCTTACGGCACCTACGGGAGGAGCGAGATCGTGGAGGGGAGGGACCTGACGATGGTGAAGTATCTCATTGGAACGGGCGGGGCCCTCACGAGGATTGCCGGCGGAGCCGCGATCCTTCAGGGGATCCGCCGCGATCCCCACAAGAGAAAGCTCCTTCCGCCGGCCGAGGCGCGCGTGCTCATCGACTCGGACTACATCATGGCCGCGGCGGGAATCCTCGGGGAGCACCGGAGACAGGCCGCAACGGCCCTGCTGCTCAATAGCTTAGGGTTAGGATAAACGATGTCGGGACCGTACGTTACTATAGATCTGGCGAAAATCGAAGAGAACGCCCGTGTCATCACGGGGCTGTGTATGCGGCACGGCATCGAGGTCACGGGGGTCACGAAGGTGACGTGCGGGATACCCCACGTCGCCCGGGCGATGCTGGCGGGCGGGGTCACGGGGATCGGGGAGTCCCGCATGGAAAACATCCGCCGCCTCAAGGTCAACGGGATCAACGCCCCGATCATGCTGCTCAGGATACCGCCGCTTTCGGCCGTGGATGAGATCGTGACCGCGGTGGATGTCAGCCTCAACTCCGAGCTTTCGGTCATCAGGGCGCTTTCCGAGGCGGCGGCGCGGCGGGGGCTCGTGCACGATATCATCCTCATGGTGGACCTCGGCGACTTGAGAGAGGGGATCTGGCCCGACGACCTGATCGGGCTCGTCGAAAAGGCCGTGAAGCTTTCCGGGGTACGGATCGTGGGGCTGGGGGCCAACCTCTCCTGTTACGGTGGGATTATCCCGAGTTGCGGCAACATGGAGGCGCTGGTGCACTACGCTGAGGAGTTAGAGCGCCGCTTCGGGCTCTCGTTGAAGTACATCTCCGCCGGCAATTCGAGCTCGCTACTGCTCGTCGAGGCCGGCGGGATGCCCGAACGGGTGAACCACCTTCGGATCGGCGAGGGAATCCTCCTCGGGAGAGAGACGGTCGAGCGGCGCCCGTGGCCCGGTACGTCCCAGGACGCCTTTGTGCTGCGCGCGGAGGTCATCGAGCTCAAGGAAAAGCCGTCGGTTCCCATCGGGGAGCGGGGGCAGGACGCCTTCGGGGGCGTGCCGGATTTCGGCGAGGGGCACGGGGCGGAGCGGCTGGAGGGCGCACGGCGAGAGATGGTACGGGCGATCCTCAACGTCGGGCGTGAGGACGTCATCGTGGAGGGAATGACCCCCCTGGACACGCGCCTTACTATTCTCGGCGCATCGAGCGACCACCTCATCGTCGATGTAACGAAGGCGGTGGGCGATGTGACCCTCGGCGGTGAGCTCGGCTTTCTCATGAACTACGGCGCGCTCCTTGCCGCCATGACCTCGTCGTATGTGGAAAAGAGGCCCATTCTCAAGGATGAGGACAAGATGAATAGCCGCCCTATCGCGATCATCGGCGTGCCGAGCTGGATCGGCGCGCTCGAGCCGGGTACGGATGCCGCGCCCCGTGCGCTCCGGGACGCGGGGTTGGTCACCAAACTTGCCGCCCTCGGGCTCTCAGTCGAGGACAGGATGAATGTATCGGTAAGCGACACGATCCGCGGGGACGACTTCGGGGAAAATGCCGCCGAGGTCGCCCGTATCGCCCTTGGGACGGCGGACGTCGTCCAACAGGCGATAAAAGACGACTGCATCCCGCTTGTCCTCGGAGGAGATCACAGCACAAGCCTCGGTGTCCTGGTGGGGCTTTTCCGGAGCCTGTCTCCGTTCGGCCTGATCTGGTTTGACGCCCACGGCGATTTTGTCGTTCCCGATGAGAAGGATGAGAAGAGGATCAGCCGCATGGTGTTGGCCTTGTCCCTCGGCCACGGCGACGCGAGGCTCAACAGGCTGGGCGGGAGTTCGCCCTTGGTCTCTCCGGAAAACGTCGTCATCGTGGGACTGAGGGACGTGGGGCAAGATGAGGCAAAGCGCCTGTCCGAATCCGGCGTTACGATCTTCACGATGGAGGACATTGACGCCCTCGGCATGAAGGAAGTTGTCTATCGTGGGCTACGCGCGGCGGGGACGGGAACAAAGGGGATACACGTGAGCCTCGATATCGACGTCGTGGATACCCAGGCGGCGCCGGGTGTACGGTTGCCGGTAGCGGGGGGGATCACCTACCGGGAGACGCATCTGGCCATGGAGCTCCTCTCGCAGTCCGGTTTGATCCGTTCGATGGATCTGGTCGGGGTGGATATGGAGGCCGATCCGGAGGGGAGGACCGCCCAAGTCGCCCTTGAGTTTATCCTCTCGGCGTTCGGGAAGAAGATCCTTGGAAGGCTATGAGACAACCGATTGACGAGACCATCGTATCTCTCGAGGATCTGGGGTTGACTCAGTACGAGGCGAAGGTGTATCTTGCGTTGTTGGCCGACCACCCCGCCACCGCCTACACGATTTCGCGCCGCTCGGGGGTACCGCACTCGCGGGTTTATGAGGTCGCCCGGAGGCTGATGGCCAAGGGGTTTGTGGTTCGCTCGGAGACGAACCCGGATCGCTTCTCGCCGCTCTCCCCGCGCGAGCTGGTCGAGCGGCTGGCCGGGGAGCACGAGCGGGTGATAGCGGAACTGAAACAGCGGCTGGAAACGATCCCCTTCCGTTCGGATTTCGACCCGGTATGGAACATAAACGAACGGACCGACGCCATAAAGAAGGCCGTAGAAATCATCGGGGGCGCGCGGCACAAGATCTATATCGGCGTATGGGACGAGGAGCTGGGCGAGCTTATCGAAGACCTGAGGACAGCGCACGGACGCGGGGTACAGATCGTCTTCCTCATATACGGACGGACGACGGTGGATTTCGGCCGGGCTTTCTACCACAACACCGGCCATATCGAGGACGTGGTGTACCTCGGCAGGAGCATCGATATCGTCGCGGATTCCGAGGCGGCGGTCAGCGGGAGGCTCGGGGCGGAGGTGAAAAACGGCGCGGGCAAGAACGGCGACCGGACCGAATACCTCCCCTGTCAAGTCATCTGGACGAAGAACCGCGGGCTCATCAACGTCATAGAGGGCTACATTATTCACGATTTTTATCTCGCCGAGATATTCGGCGTCTTTCAAAAGGAGATCGAAGAGGTATTCGGGGCCAACATGACGGCGTTGCGGAAAAAATATCGGGGATAATAAAAGAGGAGTCGAGAATGGAAAAAACGAAAGATCACCTGACCTTTATGGAGGCAGCGTCCACCGTTGCGGGATACGGGATCGGCGCGGGGATCATGGCCGTGCCGTACCTTGCCGTTCGGTCGGGCGTGTTGCCGCTGGTCGGCATTATGGTGGTGGCCTATCTGATCAGCATCCTGTTTCACCTGATGATCGTCGACATGGTGATGCGCGACGGGGGCAAGACGCAGCTCATGGAGGTGTTGGCAAAATACCTCTTTACGGGATGGGGCGGAAAACTATTCACCTGGTTATTCTTTATCCTGATCGTCTTTGCCTTTTTCGGAACCCTCATTACCTACATCGTGGGAGGAGGGGAGGCGCTCAACGGCACGTTTGACGTGCCGCTCGTGCTGGGCTTCTTTATTACCTATCTTTTGGCCGCGGTGGTCGTCTTCTTCGGCCTGAAAGCGGTCGGCGTCGTGGAAAAATTTTCAGTCATCGGTATCGCCGTCGTCGTTTCCGCCCTTCTGATCCTTTCCCTGTTCAGACCCTTCCACCTGACGATGCTCGTCAAAGGTGCGGGGGTCAAGGAGGCGCTGGCGCTGTACGGGATGATCATGTTTTCCTTTTATTCGATGTTTTCCGTGCCACAGGCCGTCAAGGGACTCGCGTGGAAGCCGAGGCTTGCCCCCTGGGCCGTGGTGACCGGTATCGGGATCACCTTCTTCACGGTGCTCCTCATCACGCTCGCCGCGATGGGGGTCTCCAAGGAAGTAACGAAGATCGCCATCCAGGGCTGGTCGGACGCCATCGGACCATTGGCGGCATACTTCGGGACGATATTCGTGCTGTTGGCGTTCCTCACGAGCTTCTGGTCCATCTCCCTGGCGCTGGCCGACGTCCTCCACGAGCGTTTGCGGTGGAACGATAAGCTCTGCTGGCTCTTGGCGACGCTCCCGTGCCTGCTGGTATCTTTTTTCAAGCTGCAGAATTTTCTCGAATATCTCAGGCTCACCGGAGGGGTGATCGGGATACTCCTGGTCGTCATAATGGTCCCGGCGTATATCTCCGTCAAGAAGAAGGGTGAGGTCAAGAAGCCGGCCTGGAGCCTCGGCTATTTTGGCGGCGGTGTTTTCTTGTGGATCGTCGTCATCGGCTTTCTGCTCATGGCGGTGGGCTCCGCGGTCCCGATCAAATAAGCCCGTCTCCCGATGGGAGGCGCGCGCGGTGATAAAAGTCTTGTGGCCGCGCGGCCAAGCGCGGTAGTTTATGAGCATGGTGCAGGGATGAATTTCGCGTGCACAGGCGGTCCTATTTTCAGAACGAACGACGTGAAAGGAGCGGTATGAAAAAGAAAATTATCATACTCGGTGCGGCGGGAAGGGATTTCCATAACTTCAACGTCCGGTTCCGCGACAACGAATCGTATGAGGTCGTGGCGTTTACCGCAACGCAGATCCCCAATATCGAAGGACGGGTCTACCCGACGGAGCTGGCGGGAAAGCTCTATCCCAGGGGAATCCCCATCCGTCCCGAGGACGAGATGGAGCGGCTGATCGAGAAGTCAGAGATTGACGCCGCGATCTTCTCCTACAGCGACGTCCCGCACACCTACGTGATGCACATCGCCTCGCGGGTGATTGCCGCCGGCGCCGATTTCACACTCCTGTCGGCAAAGAGCACCATGCTCAAGTCGACGAAACCGGTCATCTCGGTGACCGCCGTACGCACAGGGAGCGGCAAGAGCCAGACCACGCGAAAAGTGTGCGAGACGCTCAGGGAGATGGGAAAGCGGGTCGTGGCGGTCCGGCACCCGATGCCCTACGGCGACCTGAAGAAGCAGATCGTCCAGCGATTTGCCGAATACAAGGACTTTGACATCCACGACATCACCATAGAGGAGCGCGAGGAGTACGAGCCGCTTGTCGAGATGGGGATCGTCGTATATGCGGGCGTCGACTATGAGAAGATACTCAGGGCGGCGGAAAAGGAGGCCGACGTGGTGGTATGGGACGGCGGCAACAACGACACGTCGTTTTTCGCATCGGACCTCTCGGTGGTGGTATTTGACCCGCACCGCGCGGGTCACGAGCTTACCTATCACCCGGGAGAGGTGAACCTGCGGCTGGCGGATGTGGCGGTGATCAATAAGGTGGACACGGCGGAAAAACAGAACATCGAGATCGTCAGGGCCAACATAGAAAGAATCAACCCGAAGGCGCGGATCGTGTCGGCGAATTCGCCCGTGAGCATCGCCGACCCGAATGCGGTAAAGGGAAAGCGCGTGCTTGTCGTGGAAGACGGCCCGACGCTCACCCACGGCGAGATGAAATTCGGGGCGGGGGTCATCGCGGCCCGGAAATTCGGAGCATCAGAGCTCATGGATCCGAAGCCGCATGCGGTCGGCTCCATCAAACAGGCCTTCGTAAAGTATCCCCACATCGAGAACCTCCTTCCCGCCATCGGATACGGAGAACAACAGATGAAGGATCTGGCCGCGACCATCAACGCCACCGACTGCGACGTCGTCATGCTGGCTACGCCCATAGACCTCACCAAGGTCATCACCATCAAGAGGCCGACGGTGCGCGTGCGCTACGGCTACGGGGACGCGGGCTCGCCGACGCTCGGGCAAATCGTGAAAGAGCGATTCGGGAAGTAGGGATTGTCACAGACGAGGGCGCGTGTGTGCGGCCGGGGGCGGCGAGAACGTAGACCATAGGGACCGGGGGCGGTGGATTCACTCCCCCGGCAGGTTTTTCCCCGAGCTCTCATTGGATATGCAGGGGGAGGACGGTATGAGCAGGAAAAAACGTGCCGGGACGGCGGTGGTGGCGCTGGGCGGAAACGCCATCGTCAAGGAGAAGGAAGCGGGGACCATCGCCCAGCAGTTCCGGAACACCCGGACGTCGCTGGTAGGGGTAATGGGCCTCGTTAGGGAGGGCTGGGAGCTGCTCATCACGCACGGCAACGGCCCCCAGGTGGGAAACCGCCTGATCCTCAACGAGCTTGCCCACGAGATGGTGCCGGACCTGCCGCTCGGGGTGCTCTGCGGCGACACCGAGGGGGCGATGGGCTACATGATCCAGCAGTCGATGTTCAATAAGCTCATTTTCCACTCGATACAGAAACCGGTCGTGACGGTCATCACCCAGACGGTCGTCGATTCCGAGGACCTGTCGATGAGACACCCCACAAAGCCGGTCGGCCCGTTCTTTTTGCGCGAGGAGGCCGAGCGCCTTACGCAGGAAAAGGGGCTGCTTTTCATGGAAGACGCAGGGAGGGGCTTCAGACAGGTGGTGCCGTCGCCCTATCCGCTTAAGATCGTCGAGATCGACGTGATCCGGCGGCTCCTGGCATCCGGGGTCATCGTGGTGGCCATCGGCGGCGGGGGGATCCCCGTGGTTCTCCAGCCCGATCGGACGCTCGAGGGGATAGACTGCATCATCGACAAGGACCTCGCCTCGAGCCTTGCCGCGCGCGAGCTCGGGGCGTCCCTCTTTGTCATGGTAACCGGCGTAGACCGAGTGGCGCTCAACTACCGAAAACCAAACCAGGTGGACCTTGACAGGATGTCGGTGGACGAGGCCCGGCGCTATCAGGACGAAGGCCACTTCTTCGCGGGGAGCATGGGGCCCAAGATCAGGGCGGCCCTCGAATACTTAGAGGCGATACCGAAGGGCCGGGTCCTCATCACGTCCCCCGAGCGGCTCAAAGACGCCGTGGCGGGCGATGGGGGGACGACGATCTACCGGGAGTGACTCTCGCCGCTTTCTTTTCTTAGTTTCTTCTTCTTGCACGAAAGGGCGCCGCGGCTCACGGATCGGACGGCAACAGCGCCTCTCCGATCAAAGACCTGGCTCGCGCCACCACCGTGTCCGTCGCGCCGGATAACGAATAACGTCTCTCCCGAAGGGACAAACAGGTCAACGCCCTGTTCCCATCCCTCCAAGCTTTCCGCCCAAAGACAGGGATTTCTCATTAGGCCGTTGCATTCTGTTTCGCTTTGATATACTATTTAGCCCATCTCCAACGCCCTCCTCGTGCAGAGAATAATGACTTCACGCAACCGGCGCCTCTCACGGGGGGAGACTTCCCGCAAAATTGCCGAAGAGGTGAACCTTTTTTATCTCTCCCACCGACAAGCTTCCATAAGGAGGAAAGACGAAGATGGCCATCAAGACGAAAGAGCAGTACATCCAGAGCATCAGGTCGCTCGCACGCAACGCCTTTATCCTCGGCAGCCGCGTGGATAATATCGTCGATCACCCCATGAACCGAGCGGCCGTCAATTCGATAGCCGAGAGCTTCGATATGGCCGCGGATCCGAAGACGAGGCCCGTTGCGGGGGCGGTCTCTACCCTCACCAATGAGCCGATAAATCGCTACAATGCGCTCAATTTCTCCGTTGACGACCTGGTCAAGCGCGGCGAGATGGAGCGAATGATCGGCTACCGGACGGCCCAGGGATGTCCCCGGGCGACCGGGCTTGACGCCATCAACGCCGTCTACAGCGTCGCGTACGATGCGGACCAGAAACATCGGACGGACTACCTTGGGCGTTTCAAGAAATGGCTCACCGCCGTCCATGACAACGACCTTGCCGTCAGCGGGGCGATGACCGATGTCAAGGGTGACCGATCAAAGCGCCCCGCCGCCCAGGACGATCCGGACATGTACCTGCACGTCATTAAGAGGACCAAGGACGGGGTCGTCGTGCGCGGGGCCAAGGCTCACCAGACCGGCGCCGTCAACTGCCACGAGCACCTGGTCATGCCGACGCGGGGCATGAGAGAGGACGAAAAAGACTATGCGATCGCCTTCGCGGTCCCCGTCGACGCGTCCGGACTCTACCATATCTACGGCCGCCAGCCGTCCGACACCAGGAAGCTCGAGGAGGGCGCCTCCATGGACCTGGGGATGGGGAGGTTCGGTGGGTGCGAAACCCTCATGGTATTCGATGACGTCTTTATCCCGACGGAACGAATCTTCCTCTCGGGCGAGGTAGAGTTCACGTGGCCGCTCGTCAACAGGTTCGCAATCGGGCACCGCTCTTCCTACGGAGTCGCGGGGGCGGGCGTGGGTGACGTGGCAATCGGCGCAGCGGTGGCCATCGCCCAGGCAAACGGCGTCATCCACGACAAAATCATCTGGGACAAGATCGCGGACCTGATTATCATGAGCGAGACGCTCTACGGCCTGGGCCTTTCGTCCATGCTCAAGGGGAGGCCGACCCCCTCGGGGATCTATTTCGCGGACTATGTCCTGGGCGGCGTGGCCAAGTACCAGGCGACGATCATCCCCTTCCAGATGTGCCGGATCGCACAGGATATCTGTGGAGGGCTGGTGGCAACGATGCCAAGCGAGTCGGACTTGAAGAACGAAGAGGTCGGCCCCTTCATCGAAAAATACCTGAGGGGAGTCTCCGCCATCCCCACCGAGCACAGGATGAGGCTGGTCAGGCTGATCGAATGTATGAGCCTGGGGACCTTCTCCGCCGATCTCCTCACGATGGGGCTCCACGGCGCCGGATCGCCTTATCCCCAGAAGATGATGGTCCTTGCGGACTACAAGGACAAGATCCCCAAGCTGGTGGCGCTTGCGATGTATCACGCGGGGATCACCGATGAGTTTACGTATTCCGAAACCGAGGGAGGAAAATAGTGAAGGAAAACCTCGCCGCTCTCTTTTTCGATCAAGTCACAAAGAAGAGAGACAAGACGGCCCTCATGAGAAAAGAGGGGGGGCGCTTTGTCGGGATTTCGTGGAGCGACTACGGCCGTGCCGTCAGAAGAGCCGCCGGCGCGCTCAAACGAATGGGCGTTCAGAGGGGCGATCGGGTGGCGATCTTCAGCTACAACTCCGCCGAATGGGCCACGATGGACCTCGCCGCCCTTTCGTGCGGCGCTATCGTCGTGCCCATATACTTCAAGAGCAGCCCGTCTCAGGTCGCCTATATCCTGAAGGATTCGGGGGCAAAGGTGATCTACGTCGGGGACGCCGCCCAGCTGGGCGCCGTGCTGCCTCAGGCAAAGGGGCTGCCGGTGCTGTCGGCGGTCATCGCTCCCGACGGGATCGTCGATGGACAGAAGGCGGGGAAGGTGAGGGTCGTTCCGTTCTCGGAAACCCAGACCGAAGAAGATGAGCGGGTCTTCGAAAAAGACCTGGCGCCGCATCTAAACGATATCGAGGCCGGGGATGTCGCCACGATCGTCTATACCTCCGGGACAACGGGCGAGCCCAAGGGCGTGATGCTGACCCATAAGAACCTGATCGCCAACGTCCGCGCGGACATGGCCGTGGTAGAGCTCACCGACGCCGATCTGGGCCTCTCGTTCCTCCCGACGAGCCACGTCCTGGACCGGGTGGTCGTCCACTACATGAGCGTCATCGCGGGGGGGACGATCGCGTACGCCCAGAGCCTGGAGACGGTGCTGGCCGATGTCGCCGGCACGCATCCGACGGCGATGTGCGGGGTGCCGCGCATGTTCGAGAAGATCTATAACGCCATTACCGACCGCGCCGAGGCGGGTCCCCCGACGGCCCGGCGTTTGTTTTTCTGGGCAGAAGACGTGGGGAGAGAGTTCGTATTGATGAGAAAGGAGAAGAAAGAGACCCGGGTTGGTGTTGAGGCTCAAATATCTGATCGCCGATCTTCTCGTCTTCTCGAAGGTCAGGAAGTTTTTCGGCGGCAGGATGCGGCTCTTCGCCTCGGGCGGCGCCCACCTCAGGGAAGACATCGACCTCTTCTTCCGCGCGGTCAAAATCCCCATCATGCACGGTTACGGGCTGACGGAGGCGACCTGCACCGTCACGCTCAACACGAAGGAGGATTTCATGCCCGAGACCCTCGGCAGGCCCCTGCCGGGCGTGGAGGTGAAGATCGCCCCGGACGGCGAGATCCTCCTCCGGGGAGACATCGTAATGAAGGGCTACTTCAACAGGCCCGAGGAGACCCGGGAGGCCCTCAGGGAGGGCTGGCTCCATACCGGGGACGTCGGACACCTCACCGGGGACGGGTATCTGGTCATGACCGACCGCAAGAAGGACATCCTCTCGACCTCGGGCGGGAAAAATATCTCCCCGCAGAAGATCGAGACGCTGCTGCTGCTGTCGCGGTTTATCGAGCAGGCGGTCATCATCGCGGACGGGAGGAGGTTCGTATCGGCGCTCATCGTCCCGAATTTCGCCGAGCTGTCGGTCTTCTGCACAGGACGCGGCCTGAAAGTTGCCGGAAAGCGGGAGACCTGCCGGATGGGCGAGATCGAGACGCTCTTCGGCGAGATCATCGACGAAGTCAACAAGGACCTGGAGGGGTACGAGAGGATCAGGAAATTCGCCCTTTTGCCCGACGAGTTCACCGTCGATTCCGGCGACCTCACCTCCACGCTCAAGGTGAAACGGCGCGTCATCAACGAGAAATACAGGGATATCATCGAGGGACTCTATCGGTAGTAGAGAGAGGGGGGAGGGGGCGTGTCTGTCCCCCGTATCCGGGGGAACGGCAAAGGGCCGCCGTCACCACGTCCGGCTCAACCGACCCTTCTCTTGAGTCAGGGGTTGGGGATAATAGTAAAAAGAGAGAAAAGGGGGTCACGTATCCGTTTATCTCTTATTGCCGTTACTCTCGATCAGCGATCTTACCGTGGCAATACCATTTCGCGCGGCACTTGCGCCGTTGCCGGATCTACCTGCCGCCCTCGTCTTTCGGACAGTAACGCGGTCCCGGAGAAAATCGAAGCGCATACGCGTGGGCGCTCCCGCCTATCTTCGGCAATGATACGGTGACTCTATCACCCCGCTCCCCCTTCCAGGGAAGATCCTCGTGCCCGCCCAAGAGCGAGATCCGTGTTCCCGGATCAGCCTGAACCGAATTAATGGTAACGTCTTTTGCCGGTGTCTGGTCAAAGACTATGGCAAAGACGTCATCCCCCTTTCTTGTGAATCGTACGAGCGAGCCCGCCACGGTAGTGCTTCGATCCGTATGCCAGGGTGACGTTCCGTATATCGCTTCGCCGTTTACGGATAGCCACTCCCCCACACCCAGAAGACGCTCCCTTTGCGGCCCGGGTATGGAGCCATCTGGTAGGGGACCGACATTCAACAGCAGGTTCCCGTTCTTGCTGACGACTTCAACGAGCAGCTCGACCAAAGAAGAGACCGACAGATAGTCCCGCTCGTCCTCCATTTGATTGTACCCGAACGAATTGCCCATGCCCCGGTTCGATTCCCATTTTTCATCGAGGATCGTATCGAGCATAACGTATTCCCTGGTAATAAAATCATGATGAAACCCCGGCGGGTCTTCGGTCCTTCCCTTTTTGATCTGATTGAGCGCATACAGGTTGGCCAGATGTCGCGCCGGTGTATAGCGAATTATCCACTGCAACGGCTTTGAATACTGCACCCAGCGGTCATTGACGACACCATCAGGCACCGCATCGTAGTAATAGGTAAAAAGCGTCCGAAGATGCCGCCCCGGTGGATATGCGATGTCACCCCACAATACATCAGGTCGGTAACGGTCGATCAGTTCCTTCCAGTGCGAAAATTGATAACGGATATACTTTCTGCTGATCGGGCCTCCTTCGGTATAGAGCCCGGCAATATCGGTCATCGGCTTTGTGGTGAATGACTGATCGAGGGCGCTTGAATAGTAAAGCCCCATGCGCATCCCCCGCTTCCTGACGGAGTCGGTCAGCTCGCCCACGTGGTCTCTTTGGGCGTGATAGGCCGGTATGCGGTAGTTGGGGGTTTTGCTTGGCCACATGAGAAATCCATCCATGTGTTTCGTCACGAATACCGCATACCTGGCGCCGGCGCGATGAAACAGCTCGGCCCAGTCATCAGGGTTCCAGGAACGGCTCTCCTTGATAAAACGAGGTGCAAAATCGAAGTAGGAAAAGCCCTTTCCATACGTCGCTTCATGGTGACGCTGCACCGGACTCCCCGGTATCCTCATGGAATTGATGTACCACTCGGCATAGGGTATATGCGTGAAAAACGCTCTTTGTCCCTCGTTTACGAGGATTTCATTCATGTTGCCTTTGCCGGTCGGCGCGTACGCCGGGATAGAATAGAGCCCCCAGTGAATGAAGATGCCGAATTTTGCGTCATTGTACCATGTGGGGGCCGTATGGGCCTTCACACGATCACTATCCGGTATCTGCTTCATGGCTAACCTCCACCGTGGACTATAGGTCAAGAGGGATCATAGATCAAGAGGGGTCACAGGTCAAGAGGGGTCACGTTTTTTCTTGTCACTTCGGCGGCAGGAATATACATTCCTTTACCCCATGAGCCTTTACCCTCGTTGGGCAACCTTACGGTGACAATATCGTTTTCGAGCGGCGCACGTGCCGTTACCGAATCGACCTCGCGCTCCTTTATATCGCTCTCTCCCCCCATTAACCTTCATTTTCTTCTTGACAAGGCGTCCGTCGGGAGGTATCTTATTAGTTAGTTAAACTAAATATATGGGCGCAGCATGGAGTTCATCCATCTCCTCATACGCATAAACGAGATCTTCCACGGCTACATAACCCGGTACAAGGAAGAGTTCATCGGAAAGAGCGACTATTCCGACGTGACGGTAAACCAGCTGATCTATCTTGAGGCGATCTTCCAGCTCGGGGATCCCACGGTGAGCCGGCTTGCCGACCATCTCAGGATATCGAAGGCCTCGGCAAGCATCGGCGTGGGAAAGCTCATCAGGAGCGGGCTCGTGGAAAAGACTCAGTCGGCAGACGACTCCCGTGTTCACCACGTGAGTCTGTCGGGGGAGGGGAGAAAGCTCATCCAGGCCGAGGTCAAGGCGCTGGCGGCCTTCGCCGACCGGATACAGGGGTCGCTTTCCGACGACGAGATCAAACAGCTCGTCCACATATTCCAGAAGGTCGTCTCGGACAAGAGAGACTGATTTTTTTTAAGCTATAAGTTAGTTAGACTAACAAAACAGGAGGCTATCATGGACAGGAGAATTCTCTGGCTGCGCATCAGCTACTGGTGGGGGGCGATCCTCGACGGGCTCTGGGTCATCCCGATGTATTTTCCGCGACTGGGACTGGCGATCTACGGCATCACAGGCCTTACCATCGACGGCGGGCCTCAGGTTCGCGCTGGCCATCGGCGCGGCCTTGATGCTCGGCTGGACCTTTCTGCTTCTCTGGGCGGACAGAAAACCGGTGGAGCGGCGGGGGGTAATCCTGCTGACGGTTTTCCCCGTCTGCGTGGGGCTGGATCTTGCCAATATCTATCTGTTCGTCTACGGCTACGTCACCGTGAGGAGCATGATCCCGTCCTTTATCCTGTCGTTTCTGACGCTCGCTCTCTTTATCTTCAGCTACGTGAATTCGAGGGGGCTTGGTAAAGCCGGCCCATTGACGGGCAGGCAATAGGGCAGGGGATGGGTCCGATGTCACCCCACAAGATGGAACCATGTGTGGGGTGACGCTCTCAGCTCTTTCCCGCGTTCTTGGCCGCGACGTGGAAGCGGATGCTGAGGATATCCCCGTCCTCGACGATGTAGTCCTTCCCCTTCAGGTAGTACTTCCCGGCGTCCTTGACCCTCGCCTCGTCCTTGAGGGCGATGAGGTCGTCGTATTTCATGACTTCGGCCCGGATGAAGCCCCGCTCGAGGTCCGAGTGGATGACGCCGGCAGCCTGTGGGGCCGATGCGCCGGTGCTTACCATCCACTGGCGCACCTCGTCGGTCCCCACGGTGAAAAACGACATGAGGTCAAGCGCCGCAAGGCAGCGCCGGGTCAGCGCGTCGACGGCGGGCTCCGCAATTCCGAGGGCCGCGAGGTACTCCCCCCGCTCGGCGTCGTCCTCCAGGCGCGCGATCTCGGCCTCGAGCTTTGCCGAGACGATCATGGTATCGATCCCGAGCGGCAGGTAGCGCTCCGTGATGCCTCGATGTCCTTATTCTTGATGTCGCCCTCCGACACGTTGACGGCCAGGATCATCTCTTTCATCGTGATGAAGGGATAGCCGGCGAGGAGCTTCGTCTCCTCCTTGTCGAGCGTGAGGAGGCGGAGCGGCTGCTCGCCTTCCAGCTGCGACTTCAGCTTCAAAAGGACCTCGCGCTCCGCCGCGGCGGCCTTGTCGTTGGTCCTCTTGATGTTGTGCTCGATCCTCTCCAGCCGCTTTTCCACGAACAACAGGTCGTTGATGATGAGCTCGGCGTTGACCATGTCGATGTCGCGCGTGGGGTCGACCGAGCCCTCCACGTGGTAGACCGCGTCGTCGGCAAAGGCCCGAACGACGTGGCAGAGCGCGTCGGCATCACTGATGTCGGCAAAGACCTGGCCCTTTGCCATCGTCTCTTTCTCGAGCTTCGGAAGCACCTCGATGTCTATCCGCGCGCGGGTGGCCTTTTCGGGGTGGTAGAGGGAAACCAGCACGTCGAAGCGCGGGTCCTTTATCTCGGCAAGGCCCTTGATGGGCTTATTCTGCGCCAGCTCCTTCTCGGAGGGCGCGTGGTGGGTCAACAGCTCGAAGAGGGTCTTCTTGCCCGACTGGGGAAGCCCGATGATACCTACTTTCATGGCGGCGGTGTCTCTCCATTCAAAAAAAAGTCTCGGCGCCCGATTGCGCGCAGAGGGTTATATGATTGGTCGGCCTCGTGAGCAGACTGCCGACTTCCGATTTTGGTAGGCCCGAATGGGGACTCCGGGGAAGGTCGCTCCCCCTGACAAAATCGAGACGCGGAGGGTTGTTTATTATCGCTACTATGATATCAAGGAGAGAGTGAGGACATGCACAAGGAGAGAATGCGGGCAGGGGGCGCGGCGCCCCTTGACAGGCGACGATACGGTTACCATTATAATAGAGAGGGATGAGATATTCACGGCACCGGCCGGTGTCCGGCCGGGGCAGGAAAGGAGGAGAGCCATGAAAGATAAAAAGATAGAGCAGGTTTACGAGATCTTCATCCGCACCACGCCGGAGACGCTCTGGCGGGCGCTGATCGAGGCCAAGTTCACGGAAAAATATTTCTTCGGCACGTCGGTAAAGACGACCGCCAAAAAGGGGGATCCCATCTCCTACACGATGGAGGATGGCAGACTCGCCGTGGACGGCGTGGTGTTAGAGGCGGTGCCGCCGAAGAGGCTCGTGCAGACATGGGTCGGGCATTACGATAAAAAGCTCGAAAAAGAGACATCCATCGTACGTTGGGAGATCGAGAAGCGGGATGACGTCTGCAAGCTGACCGTCACCCACGACCTGACGGACGCCCCGGTACTGGCGGGGCACGTCGGCATGGAGGGCTGGAGCGTGGTGCTCTCCGGCCTGAAGACGCTCTTGGAGACGGGCGAGCCGCTGGTCATCAAGATGGCCCATGAGAACGCGGCATAGGCTGGCGCGGCGCGGGGCCTGAAATTATCGGGGGTCGGATCTGCGCCCGACGTTGATTCCTTCCCGGCGGAAGGAGCCTATCAACAAGTCCGGGCGCACCTTTGACCCCCTTCTTACTTTACGGGTCGTCAGCTCGCGGTCGCGGTGTTGTCGCGTGCGGCCTCGTCCTGCAGCCGCGCGGCCTCGCCTGTCAGCCGCGCCAGGTGGTCCCGGACGTCGCGGGGCCAGCGCGTCGATCAGGTCCTTCAGGCGGACGTAGTCCCCGGCGTAGAGCGCGCGGGAGGCCTCCTGGAACCCGGGGAGGTTTCCCCCCATGACCCACATGAACTTCCCCGCGGCGTCCCTGGCCATCGCGCGCCCGCTCTTTGGGGCCGCCGAGCTTCCGGGCCTCGTCGACCAGCCGCCGTATCGCGGCCGACGCCCCGCCGGATTGCGCGCCGAGCCACTCCCAGTGGCGCGGCAGAAGCGAGACCTCCTTGCAGACCACGCCCAGGCTGGGGCGGCCCGGCCCGCTCTTCGGCCGGGGGACGGGCTTGTCCTCGGCAAAGAGGGGGTGGGAGGCGAGCCGAGCCAGGGCCTCTTCCGGCGTGCCCCGGAGGTCGAAATCGACCTGCCGATCCTGTCCGGTCCTCGAAGATAAGGATCGGCGCGGGCTCTCCGCTGTCGATTTGCTCCATCGTTTTTCGTATCGTCGTGTCAACGTCCCCCGAGGCGATAAGCCGCTCCCCGGCGAACGCCGTAAATGTCCGTTCGGTCTCCATCGGTAACTCCTCTCGTGTAGATCACGTTGTCATTCAAATCCAGCGGCGTCTCCGCGCCGCATGCCAATGGAGTAATTATACCAGGGTAAAATAGGTTTGTCAATACTACCCGGGTAAAAATAAGGGGAAAGGGAAGAATATTTCCGCAAAAGACCTCACGTGTGCAATGAATAGGAATGCGGTGTAGGCAGGCGCGGTGTGGTTTCTAAATGCGGCAGGGTCAAATCTACGCGTGGTGCTGGTCACTCCCTGACGGAAGAACCGTATTAATAAGGCCAGCGTAGGTTTGATCCCGAGACCCAAGGCGTTTTCTAACTAACTTGAAATCTGGCTCGTGGCCGTCTTTAGGTTTTCCGTACCCAATCGCCATGAAAATTATGTATGCCGACCACGCCAAGCTTACGGAAACAAAAATACACCAGAAACACACGTAGCAGCTATACGATATAAGTCTAATCCACAACTCACCGATGCACCAAAATATGAAAAGATACGGATACCACTGCAAGAGACCTTTGCGAATCTTTCCCTTAGGGCCTTCCTGATATCTCAGTTGCCTAAAGCTTGCCGCGAAATAGACCGTTGATCCCGAAAGAATAAGCCCGAATAAACTTAGCCATATATCTGGATGTGAGTTTACGTATGTGAAGAATACGCCAATGGCAGTGAGGAATATCGTGGTAGTTGTCCACAGAAGGGTATCGTAGTGTCTTGCCCAATCTTCTTTTGTCATTCTATACCGATTTGATAGTCCCAAAGTTAAATCTACGCGTGACGTTAGCCCCCTCCGGGCGAAAGAAATGTATTAGTAAGTCGAGCCTAGGTTTGGCCACTTAACCTTACAGCTTATAGGTTAGCCCTTAACAGCCTGTAGGGCAATCATAAAGGTCCCAAATCCCGTTAAAAGTAATATTGGAACCATGGAATAGCTATCCGGCGATTTTCCTGATCCTAGGACTCCAATAAAACCAGAAATCGCTGCACCTAAGAACACCACCAAGCACACCGATATATTTTGTCCAGCGTTTTGCCGGCAGGCAGAATTTGTTAACATGATCAACATGAAGTTCTGAGACTTGCTCGAGCCCATGTCTCTTTGAAAGCTTATACGATTCAAAATGAAAGGTCCGATATTTATCTTCAAATACCTCTTTAAGGCTCTAAATGCCTTTGGGCTAAAGCAGGGTGTTTTATATTCTTGAGTTGGCCGTCAACCGATTCGAAGTTTCTTTTAGAACCACTTCATTTATCTTGTTTGTCATTTCCATCTCCTTCTTTCGTTAACCCCGCATCAGTATTCACTACGTTCTGTATACCATTATCTTGTCTTGGTCTGCGTGGATTTATCGGGCTGGAATCCAGAGCTTGTAAAAATGCGGAGCTTATATCTTCGCTTAATAAATATATAGTAGACTTTCTCCTGCTAAATAAGTGCCTTACCCTAATCCCCACATATTTGACTAAATTTGAGTATTTTTTAACATGTTTAACTGTTATAAATCTGTGCATGCTCTTTCCTTAGAAAAAAGGTTACCATACTATTTATGAATTACCATTTGTATCGTTGCCAATTATCTTATATTCTGTATCATATATTAATTATAAAAACAAACAAAAAGCATTTTCGAAAGGTGGAATTTCATACCTTAAGAAGCTGACTATATGCTCGAAATCCGGAGGAGTTAAAATCCACGCTTGGTGTTAATCGCTTCTTGACGAAAGAAATATACTAAATAAAGTCAAGCGTGGAATCTAACCAGTCAAAAAAGGAGATGTAAGGAAATGGCTAAAAGAGCGGCCGTTGCACGATCGAAGAGGTCCTGGTTATGCCGCTTAAACAGTCTTCTACTGGCCTAATTGTACTCCTTCCCTCCTCTTCCGACAAAACCGATGCAACCCAACAACAGCAGAGACCTTCCCAAAGGGTATCGCTACTTATTACGAGCTTTTGGCAACAAGACGAATCCATCCCTTATGGTCACTATAGGTGGTAGCTCGCTTACACGAATCAGCTACTTCCGTGTGCGTTCTACCAATGCGCTCGGCGACGCCCGACCATTCTTTTTTCTCAAGGCCAGAAAAGACAACTCTTTCTGGAGCGTCGTCTCCCGGCAACACATTGCAGCCAATCGTGGGTTCTTGGTCCCCGTCTAAGAAAACACAAGAAGGGCGCGGGAAACGATTTTCGTTAACCATCTGTCCTAAAGAGCATCCTACTTGTGCCGAACCGTACGGTATGAATTTACATCGTAGCACTGAATCTCTGCCATACTTATAGAGTATTTCTTTTAGAAGTGTTGCTGCTATAGGGTCTTCAACATAGACATCACATTCTGGATGTTTTTCTTCATCCATCATTGTCATCGCAAACTCAGGGCTTACTTCCCGGACTATCGTCTTTGATCTATAGTTAACCGTCGAATCATTGATTATGTATAGTCTGCCATTTAACGGTAATTCTTCAAGTATATATGGCAAATGGGTAGTGAGAATAATTTGTAGGTCGAGCTGCGACATTTTTCCGCCAAATCCCTTATCAGTCGTCTTTGCGCTCTGGGGTGCAAGGAAGATTCCGATTTCATCAATCAAAATAAGGCTGTACTTTTCTGGTTCCACCTGTAAGAGCTCCGCAACGGTTATTTCTCCCGCGCCTTGATGGAATCCGGAATAATGTCTTTCCTCCTGTTGTCCGAGGACAGGAACTCTTCTGTGTGCATCGAGATTAGTTTAAAGCCATATGTGCGGATTCATATTTCCTACCAACTATGTTCGATAATCTGTCCAAAACGGTCTTTTCAAAATTATTGGTTTCAGTTTCCTTCAATAACGGGTTCGCGAGCCTGCGATAGCCGGTTCTCGCGGAAACCGGCTGAATTCGACTCAAAGTCAATGTACTCAACATGCCTTTCCGGTCGCTCCGGATTTCCCCGCCATCGGTCAGTTGGTTGCCCTTGATCGTCCTAATATCCGAATTCTTACCCTGCCAGTACGAAAATTTTATGTTAATGTTTTGCAGAGTATCCCACGGAGTATCCGGAAAATAGTCCGAGGCGAATCGATTCACCCCCGGCGACTTATACACAGACGCAGCGCACTGGAGAATGGTACTTTTCCGGAACCGTTCTCTCCAATAAGGGCGACTATAGGGAATTGAAACTCAATTTTTTCGCCGCACCAGCCCCTAAGCCCGTCGATCTCAATCCATTCGAGGAATTGCGGCCAACCATTACCACCACCTCGAGTACTCCATTTGTTACTAGTTTTCTTACTTCACTGCTTAACGCCATCTCAGACCTCACTGATGAGCCGGGGCATACCGGATCCAATAGGGTGTTAAAGACACTGCGAAGTGTGTTTAATACTTACAATAATGGTGCTATCATAGCATAATACCGGTTCAAAGTCAAGTATAAAGCCACAGCTAAAATTGCGTTCGTACAAGTACGGTGCCCTCTTATGAGTAGGGGAGGGATTAATGCGCCAGGTTTGCTTACAATAAGGATGGATAAGAGTAAGATCAACCCGTAAAGCTACCCGTGTCTACACTTCCGGGTCGGTTTTCGACACCACCTGCCGGTAGTCGATGAACTCCACGGGCGCCAGGCACTCGGGGTAGAGCACGCCGGCGAACTTCTTGACCTCGGGCGATTCGGGGTGGATTCGATGGGCGCGGACCGGCGGGGGCGGGAGCTATCTCTTCTCTTTCTTCCTCGCCTTTTCCTCCCTGATCGCGTTGACGCGCATCACGAAGACCGGGTGCCATTTGACGACGTAGCCGCTTATCTCCCGCGACCCCACGATCAGTATCTCTTCTTCCATCAGGCTCTCGATGGCCTCGCTGACCATCTGGGGCGTCGTGTCGGAGTGGACGCCGCGCATCCCCTTGACGGCCGTGTGCGAGACGAGCACCTCCTGGCCGAGGTTTTCAAACGAGCGGACGTGGGTGGTCAAGAGGTAGTCGATGACCCGGTCCTGCAGGGTCGTCCCGCCGGAGACGTAGGCCTCCCGGATGAGAGAGGAGGCGTCGCCCTCCTTCTTGTCTTTGCGGGCCTTGAGCGCGCCGCGCCCGAGGTCGTGCTTGATGAAGCCGTCCACCTCCACGCGAGACTCGAAGACCTCGTAGCCGCCGGGGTGCGCGACGATGAAGAGGGGGGCCTGCTTGAACTCTTTCCTGACGATGGTGTAGGCTTTCTTCGCGGATTTTTCGCCCGAGGCGGGGGCGGCGTCGGCCTCGACGAGGACAGAGTCGTTTGTCTGCATGCGCCCGAGCGCTTCGAGCAACGCTTCCAGGGGGATACGATCCATGGCTTGTGCCTCCGCGTGCGCGTGTTTCGTGGTATTTTACACGAAACGGGGGCGAATACAACCTATTTCATCTCCGCCCGTCACCGGGCCCCGTGGGGCCGGGAGCCAACGGCGGCCGGGCATACGCCGGGCGGTCGTTATCAGTGCCCCTTCTTCTTTTCCCTTGCCTTTTGTTCCGCCGATCCGCTACACTGCTTCGGAGATGATACCCATGAGGAATAGAGCCAAGGGGTCACGTCTCCGTCTAATAACTCGTCACGTGTCAACACTCTTAGTGCCGGGGACAGCTAAAGGGGAGGATATATGGGAAAAAACAAAATACACTTTGATTGGAGCATTGGCTTTTGGTCAGGAGTAGCTGTTATAAGCCTAATCAACATTACCTTATGTCTTTTCCATAAAAACCGGTTGGCTTTTGATTTCTACATATTAGGAGTTTCAATTATCGTACTCATTGTATTTGCGATAATCTTAGTTAGAAGAAAGAGAAAGGAAGGGGGGATGGACAAGAAGCCCAACAAAGACAACACTCTTATTGACTAACTCGAACTGTGGTAAAGTTCTCGGGGGTAGGTCATAATTAGATATTAGATACCATAATCCAAATCGAGGAGGAACTTATGGGAAATCTATTGACCTCAATTATAGTTTTTTCCGGTATCTCTGTCGCCGCATTTCTTCTTTCCGGCCTTTTTCTATGGATAGGCACAACGCTATTTGGAGTTAAAAAGGAAATCCTCAAGAGAGCGCCTGTTGCTATGCTCGTCTCAAGTTTCTTTGTTTGGGGCGTGGCGCTGTTCTTTTTCGTTTTCGACAAAGCCCTGGGAACCGGCTTCGGCACCCTTCTCTTCTTCTGGATAGTCGCCATCGCAATTACTTTTCCATTTCATAAGATCGCCCTTAGACTTATGTGGAACGAATCTATCGCTGTTTCGTTTTCCATGACCTTATCACATGTGATATTTATGATCCTCCTTGTCGGATATTTTACGTTTGGCACAGTCAGTGTGACCTGCCACCCGGAAGCAAGTCCATGCTAAGCGTTTGGGTTTGAGGAAGAATAGACACTCAGAAGAGAGCGAGTCTTCGTCAAACTTCTATTACCTTAAGCCGCTTTCTTTTCCCTTGCCTTTTGTTCCCCGTATCCGCTACACTGCCTCCGAGATGAAACTCAAGACGAATAGAAGCGGCAAAAAGAAGGCTATTCCGTCGACCTACTGCGCGGGGCGTGTCGGGATTGTCCTTGCCGTTTACGGCGTCGTCTATGCCGTTACTTCCACATGCCGGCCTGGACGAGCCGTTCGGGGTCGCCGCCTTAGGGATGGTCCTTGCCGTCGGCGGCTATTACACGCTCCTTGCGTTGTGGGCTATCATCAGGCCATTCAAAACGTTCAACGTGCTGCTCCTGGCAATCTCGGCGGCCCTCACCGTCTATTTTTCGATCAGGTCGGTCATCATCCCCGTAATCCACCGGGCGCCGGAAACGCCGTTTTTTGCCGCATTGTTTTCGGCGCTCATCCATTCACCCGCGGCGATATTCCTGGTCGTGACGATTGCCCTTGCCGCCGCGCTGGTAAAACCCGCCAAGCCGACCAAGCCGTGACTCACGATATATCGGAATTAAGGCAAGATCTCCTTTTTGGTAACGGAGAGGTATCTCGTCTCATGGCAGAACAGCAGCTTTCCGATAAGGGGATTAGGGTCTTATCTCCCCTTTTGACGTTCAAAAAAGAAGGCCTGAAGGGCCCCGGTCTTTCAGGCCCTCCGGCTCGATCAAGCTTCCGGCAATACCTCGAAGGTCTTGACGACGTTTTCCGTGCTAATGGAAATGCCCCACCCCGCGAATTTATCTATAACGGCCTGATAGCTTTCCTGGTAGTAGGTCGTGGTGGCGTCGGAGACCACGTTGGCGAAGTATCCTAAATCCAAAGCCACCCGGACGGTCGTATCGATGCATTCATCTGTCACGAACCCGGCGATATAGAGGACCTTAATTCCCATGTGATCCAGAACGCGGTCGAGAATGGTGCCCGTAAAGGCCCCGCTGACCGTCTTGGTAAGCACGATCTCCCCCGGGTTCGGCTTACATTCGTCCAGAAAGCGGGACGCCTCGTTTCCCGGCGGAAGGATCCACTGTACAAGCTTATGGGCGAGACCGGCGTCACGGCCGTCCCCCGAGAGGGCCTCTATCTTGACGTGAATCGGGGGGATTCCATTTGCCCTGGCGGCGGCTAATAGCTTTTCGCAGGCGCCGAGGGCGGCATAAAAGCGGTGCCGGTAATCCGCGAGCGCCTCGTTCACCTCTCCCTCGGCCAGCCCTTTCGCTATGGCTTTCTTGGCTAGATGTTCGGGCGTTGCCAGACCCTGGATGTCGATCAGCAACAGGGCGGTGTTTTTCTTTGTCGGTGCGGGAAGGTACTGCAGGCCTTTTTCCGTAATTGTGTACGATGCGGCCATCACATCGGCCATGGTGACTTTACCCATTGTCCTCCTCCTTGGATATACAGAATTAAGGTGATACCATACCTTTAATTATGATCTTGAAACGTAGAAATGACAATTACAATTACGTATGGTGTCCCCTTAGTTCCCGCCGTTAAGGAAGAATCTCCTTTTTGGTAACGTAGAGGTATCTCGTCTCATAGTAGAGTAGCAACCCTCCGATGGCCGAAATCATGCCGTCCTGCTTATCTTCGCGGCCCCCTAAGAGACGGAGCATATCTACTAATCGAGAAGTCCCACAACAAGTCTGCAATGGTCGTTGCCTTTTTGTGCCTGGCAATATTCTTCTTTTCCCTTTATCGATGATATCAGTTTTTCGTCGGCGCCCTTATGCTTCAGTATGAGACGAAGAAGGGAAACGAGCCAACCTGCCTGATAGTCACAGAAGGTCTGTCTAAAATCTATCTTCAGCGCCGAATTTCTCTCGGCGGCCGATTCCATGATCCTCACGACCGTTGTGGAACAGGGATGGTTCTTTAAAAGACATACTATCCTCGGGTTCTCGGTACTGAGGTCTATTTCGGGATGCAGATAGACCCCCCAGCCGGTCGCGAGACCTATCGTCCCGTAGTAATGAATGAGGCTCTCGTCCCACTTCGCGTAGCCGGCCTCGACCGATTCCATGGCGAATCTCTCCGCGGCATAGTACCCGCCTCTGTACATAAGATTCTTTATGCCGTTCTGGCCCATCATTTCAAAAATCGCCAGCGTCATTGGGGCGAACATAAGATCGCGGGTCGTAAAGATCACATTGAGGCCCATAGCCTTTAACGTCGCCACGTCGGCGCCGTCTCTCTCGTGTTTTAGATCCTTTAACACGGTGGTGAGGAGACCGGCGGCGGTCTCAATAATGTTATTGTCAATCAATAGCTTATCGCTCATCGGCTGCTCCAAAAATAGGTGATGGGTTAGAATTGAATATTATAATGGATAGTATATTCTGATAGACACCGAGTCAAGACAATAAATTAGTAAAAGTGAAAGATTTAGGTTACTAATTGCACTATTCTCTGATAATCTTATAGGAATGAATATATAAGAGTGTAGCAAAGGACGATGCTATAATTACCGCCGGAGGGACAGCGGGTGCAGGCCCGGAGCCGTCAAGGGCACCGGGGAGGGGGCCTTTATCCTTTATAAGGGAAAAGGGGGCACGGCTCCCTTTCACTTCTCCAACTCATACCGAAACCAGTATCACCCCCAGCGTGATCACGCCGATGCCGACGGTTTTGAGGAGTGTCATGCTCTCCTTGAATATGAGGATCGAGACGAGGGTCACCAGTATGATGCTCCCGGCGGAGAAGATCGGGTACGCGATGTTCAGGCTGATGCCTTTCAGGGACCTCGTATAGAACACGGCGTTTAACGCGCCGAGGAGGAGCCCGACCCCGATCAGAGCCAGGCTGAGCATCCTCTGCTCGCTGTGCACGCTCGAGTATTTATAGAAGACGTTCGAGCCGCCGTTAAGCAGCACGGCGAAGATCAGAAGCGCGACATACTGGTTCATGTTTCGTTATCCTTTCTTGCTTTGTCCAATCAATCAAAACGGACGAGATCGTAAACGGGGCTCGCCCCGCCTTTGAGCCTCACTCTTCAGGGTCGGTTCCCTTCTTGATATCCCGGTGAATCTTTTCCAGCGACGTTTTTCACGTTCTTATTCAGATCCTGGAACATCTCATACCGATGCTCCAAATCCCTCAGCACTTTGTCGTACGATTTCAGCCTCGATTTTAAGAAGTCTATGTCCTTTCCGAGCTGCTCCTCATAGAAGAGCGAAGTGCCCGAAATCGGTGCTGCTTTTCAACGATTTCCAGAGATACGTATCGATCTTCGCTCCCAGAGATGGGGGAATCCGTAAAACTCGATCGCTTCCCGCACGATCACGGAAGTACTCACTTGTCTCTTTTTCGATTCCCCTTCAATATATTCTATGAGCTCATGGGGGAGCCGTACCCCGATCTGCTTTTCGGACTTCGCTCTCCGGTTCTGTGCTGCGTCCGTGCCGTCCCGGCTCGGTGCGTCTCCATTCTGAAGGTCTTTAGTCGCCATTTTTTATCACCTGGCTGAATACCATTATCATCAATATTGCTAATCAATATACTAAGATATGATTAGCGATATGTCAAGATAAATCTCTATTTTCCACTTCCTCGGGCGCCGGGAAGACCTCTGGATGGCGCGGTTCGGGGGTAGGTGAGGGCCGCATTATTCTATTGACAGGTATATATTGTGAGTTACCATATATATTATGCATTGACTCTCGTTAAACCAGGAAGATGGAGGAGATGAAAATGTCAGTGACAACAATAGTAGTGGTCCTGTTTATAGTTGGTGTCGTACTGTGGCTGGTCAATACATATATCCCCATGGACCGCAAGATCAAGACGATCCTGAACATCGTCGTGGTTATTCTGGTGGTGCTCTGGCTGCTGCGCGCTTTGGGCGTGGTCTCTACGATTGGGGGTGTTCGTCTCTGACCATGATACGATAACCGCTTTTCGCCTTCCCCTCTTGGGGGGAGGTGAAAGCGGAGGAAAGGCTCGCGCTCCCGCCACGCTCAACCCTCGTTCTTTTCCCCTTGCCATTCACGTCTGAATTCGCTACACTTTCCGCAATAGGGCGGACGCCGGGCCGCCCGGACGTCAGGCCTCATCTCGTTGGTCACGGTGGGACGGGGCGAGCGCCGTGCCCGGCCGATAGAGAGCGGGGCCAGGGCCCAGGATGCCGCGGCGGTGATCCACGCCGACCTCGCCCGGAGGTTCATCCGGGCGGAGGGCGTGTCGTACCACGATTTCGTCTCCGACGGGGGCTTTGCCGAGTGCAAGAAGCGGGGGATCTTTCGGCTCGGGGGAAGGGCTGCGTCGTCAAGGACGGCGACATCCTCTCGATCAAGGCGGGCTTTTGAGGTTGTTCCGGCCCTCTCTATATGCAGGGTAGTTCTTGAAGAAAATCCTGCGGACATCTTCCGGAACCCGGTTTGCCGGGCACGAGAGGTTAAAACAGCGACTGCATTGCGTCCGCAACACGACCCATCCCCATGAGAACGCCGCCCAGCTGGTAATGAGCAGTAAAAGCCACTGTCTTGCGATGACGAAAAACGGGACGTAATAAAGGAAGAGAACGATGATACAACCGACCCAGATGATTCTCTCCACGTGGCTCATCGGTTCTACCGACCGCTTCGGAATCTTTGGGAGTCCCCAGTTGGCGTGGCATCGGAGGAAGGGGCCGTCCTCGGCGTAATGGGGACAGTGCCGACAAAGCAGCACTTCCTCGACATACAAAAAGAAAACGGCTGCAAGCATGAGCCACGCGCCCAGGCCGATCCAGAACCTGCCGATGATCATCCCCGCCATAAAGGGGATCAGCCACCCCATGAAAGGAATCGCGAAGTCAAGGAGATCCAATCGAGTGTGGACGCACAGGAGCTTGCCCTCGATCTCACACCCGTCGCACTCGATCCTGACGCATGCCTTGGCGGTCTCTTTTTTGCCTCTTTTCATGTCCGGCATAGGAATTATCCTGCTTGTTTCCGACGACGAGCACCGCACTTTCTGAGAAAGCCAAAGGGGAGGGTACGGGATTACACATTAAGGGTAATCCATTAGAGGGCACTGCGTCAAGGGGAAAAAACGCCGGCCGAAAGAAGTCTTTTTCTCACGACGGTTGTTGGTCCGACCGGGGGTTCTCGTCCTTGTTTCGTGCGACCGATCTTTGACTTATCGCCTGCCTTCCTGCCTCCCTCTTTTCTCCTTGCCTTTCGTGCCCCGATTCGCTACACTTTCCGGGATATTCGTGAGGACGGGGATGAAGCGACTCTTATTCATACTGGGCCTTTCGTCTGTGCTGATGGGCGCACAGCTCCCGGACATGGGCGCCGTCTTTTACTGGCGGGCGCAGTCCTATGACAGCGACATCGGCGATTCGGGTACGCGGCAGGCGATCGTCGAATATACGTCATACCTCCTGGTATACCCGCACGACGATTTTGTGTTGAGGATGCGGTCGATGGATTACGAGATGATCGGGGAGTACCGGCTGGCAACCCACGACGCGGAAACGGCGCTGATCTACAAAGGCGACCCGATCTATTACTATTACATGGTGGGCGAATCGACGGGGAGCATCGCGTACCTGCGCAAGGCATGGAGCATGGCCTGCTCCCGGCACGACCGGGAGTTCATGGAGCTTGTGGGAAGGCTGCTCTTGCTCTGCGAGCCGAGGTACCCCTACACGGCAAAGGACGTGGTTTTCCCCTGAGCGCGCGGAGGGCCGGCCGCATCGCATCGAGCTTTCATGCCGATAGATAATTTCCGAGGGGAGGAGGGAGCTATGGACTACGACCATAAAGTCGTTCTGATAACCGGGGCGTCGTCGGGCATCGGGAGGGCCGTCGCCGTGGCGCTGGGCCGTTATAACAACGATATCTTTGTCACGGCGCGGCGCAAGAAGCAGCTTGACGAGACGGCGGAGCTGGTGAAGAAGAACGGCAGCCGGTGCTACCCCATCGTGGGCGACGCGCTGGACGAGGGCCACTGCGGGTCTGTCGTGGGCGAGATAGTCAAGAAGTTCAAACGCATCGACATCGCGCTCTTGAACATCGGGGAGGGGCCGCCCTCAAACACGCTGACCGCCTCCCCTTCGGTGATCAAGCGGTGCATGAGGGTCAACTACGACACGATGATAAACTTCTTCTGCCCCATCCTCGCCCAGATGAAAAAGCAGACGACAAAATCGCTCATCGCCCAGACGAACTCGCTGGCGACCTATTTCGGGATACCGATGCAGGGAGACTACACCGCCGCCAAGGCCGCCGGGAGGATCTTCCTTGATACCGCCCGGCTGGAGCTGAAGCACTTCGGCTACACGCACATCCTGATCCAGACGATCCACCCTGGCTTCGTCGACACGGAGAGGAGCCGGAACGACGGAATCCCCGAGCCCAACGTCATCAGCGAGGAAGCATCGGCCGCATACATCCTGAAGGGCTTCAAGAAGGAGTGCCGCGAGAACCGGTTCCCGCTCAGCATGAGCGCGGCGGTGCGGTTCGGGAGGGTCTCTCCCAATTGGCTCAGGACCAGGGTGCTCTTGGGCGAGACCCCGAAACAATACTGACCACGGCCGGAAGAGGCGGCGCCGCGTCTCCGTCTATCTCCTTTTCGACGCGGGAAACGGAGTCCCGTGCAGCAGGCGCGCGCCGGCGACCCGGCCCCCCGCGTTCTCCCCGGTCAGACCGTCGTCACTTCTTGAGGAGGTCGCGGATCTCCGTCAAGAGCTTCACCTCTTCGGGGGGCTTGGCCGGGGCCGCCTCCTTTTTCTTCTGCAGCCTGCTCATCATGCGGATTACCAGGAAGATCGTGAACGCGATGATGATGAAGTCGATCACCGTGTTGATGAAGACGCCGTAGTTGAGCGTGACCGCGGGAACTTTGCCGGCCGCCGCCTTGAGGGTCACCGCAAGCTTTGAAAAATCGACGCCGCCCAACATCAGGCCGATCGGCGGCATGAGCACGTCGCCCACAAAGGAGCTGACGATCTTTCCGAACGCGGTTCCGATAATGATGCCGACCGCCATGTCGATCACGTTTCCGCGCATGGCGAAATCCTTGAAATCTTTCAACATGGACATATTAGATCTCCTCCGTTAATAGTTCGTGCCGCCCCGTACTCGTGTGCGAGACGGCCCCATAACCGTATCGCGGGCCACGGGCCGTGTCAATTGAATTGTGGGCCGGTCGCGCCCGACGGACGAGCACGCGGTCGCCGCAGCCCGTCCTTTTGGGGCGCGCCCCCTCTTTTCCGCTTGCCATAATCTCCCAAATCCGCTACACTAACACCCGCATATCAAAACCCCCCGGTTGTCCTTTTGCATCGGACGACGGGGGAGGGGGCCGCCCGGCCGGTTGACTGCTCTCCTTTCCTCGATTCCCGTCGGGGCGTCCACCTGTTTCCTCTTACCCTCTCTATGGAGTATCCCTATGGTAGACCTCGACGTGAAGCTTCCCGTTGGCAGGATGGTCATGGGCTACGTGATCATCATCGCCCTTCTGGTGGTCGTGGCGGTGGCGACCCATTATGTCCCGGCGGGTACGTACGACCGGGTCAACAAGGCCAACCCCGAGACCGGCTCGACCATGAGCGTGATTGTGCCCGACTCCTTCCGCTACGTTACCCCCAGCCCCCAGGGCGTCGTTGACCTGATCGTCTCGCCGGTCAAGTCCCTCTACTACAAGGGGCCCATCGCGGCGATCATCGTCATCTTCATCATCCTTATCGGCGGCTCGTTTATGGCCATGCGGCGGACCGGGGCGCTGGACGCCGGGGTCCTCAGGTTCATCAGGGCGTTCGAGGGGAAGGAGAAATATGTGATACCTGCCCTGATGATCTTCTTTTCGCTCTTCGGGGCCCTCTTCGGGATCCTCGAGGAGCTGACGCCCTTCATCATCATCATCGTGCCGATGACCATCGCCATGGGGTATGACTCGATCGTGGGGCTCATGCTCATCTTCGGGGCGTGCGGGGTGGGCTTCACGGCGGCCATCACCAACCCCTTCACCATCGGGGTGGCCCAGCGGATTGCGGAGATCCCCCTCTTTTCCGGGGCGACCTACCGGATCTTCGTCTGGTTTGTGATGATGGCCATCGCCGTGGGCTACACGATGTGGTACGCCGCCAGGGTTAAAAAAGACCCCACAAAGAGCCTCGTGAAGGACTTTGACGCGTCGGTCCGCAAGGAGTTTGTCGAGATCGAGCGGGAGTTTTCCGACTTCACGGCGGCCCACAAGCGAGTCGTGTCGGTTATCGCGGCGCTCGTGGTGCTGCTCTTCGTCTGCCTCATCGTGGGGCAGCTGACCATCCCGAAGGTGATGGCCGACGCGAGCCTTCCGTTTGTCGTCCTCGTCTTCGTCGTCATGGGGGTCGCCGCGGGGCTCCTCGGCGGGCTGGGCGCATGGGGGACGCTGAAGGCCTTCGTGAAGGGGTTCATCACGTTCATCCCGGCGGCCATCTTCATCATGCTTGCGCGCGCCGTCATCGTCATCGCGGACGAGGGGCAGATCATCGACACGATCCTCCATTCGCTGTCTGGCTTCATCGCTCAGTTCCACGTGATCATCGCCTCGTGGGCGATGCTGGTGGTGCAGACGATCATCAACTTCTTCCTCTCGTCGGGCTCGGCCCAGGCGATGGTGACGATTCCCGTCATGGTGCCGCTCGGGGAGCTCGTGGGCATCACGCGCCAGGTGACGGTGCTCGCCTTCCAGATGGGCGACGGATTCTCCAACATCTTCTGGCCGACCAACCCGCTCCTCATCGTCGCAGTGTCGCTTGCCGGGATCACTTGGACCAAGTGGGCGCGTTTCATGCTGCCGCTGCAGATCCTGCTGCTGATTGCCGGGTTTGGGGTGCTGACGATTGCGGTGGCGATCGGGTGGGGGCCGTAGGAACTTTCGGGGAAACCTTTTATAAGAGGTTTCCCCGAATAACCCCGTCGAAAACATCTGATTGAAGGCGGTAGGCTATAGTTTTTGGCGGGAATGGGTATCCTGCTAATTCCTTGACGGGCCCCACGCGAACGAAGTTCGCGTGGGTGGGCAGACGGCCCCGACAGGAGAGAAAAGGAAGGAAGAACGAAGTCTTGGTTTGTAGGGGCGGCATATATGCCGCCCGAAAGCTTCCCAGAATAATCATCGAAGGAGGTGATGGAGCCGTCATTTTACTAAAGGAATAACATCACATAACGTCGTCAGTTGACCAGGCATGGAGGTCTCTATGCGAAGCGTACAGATTCTGGGTATCGACGCGGGCGGGACGATGACCGACACGATCCTCATCGATAAGAGTGGCCAGATGGTGATCGGGAAGGCCGCGACGACGCCGCGGGACGAGTCGGTCGGCTTCATCGCGTCGCTCAAGGACGCGCTGGGCTGGTGGGAGATGGGGTTGGGGGAGTCGGTCCGTAGTGCTTGACGCCGCCATCTACTCCGGCACCGCGATGATCAACGCGCTCCTCATGCGGCGTGGCAAGAAGGTGGGGCTTCTCATCACCAAGGGGCTGGAAGATTATCTCCTCATGGAGCGGGGGGTTCAGACGTATCTCGGCTATCATTATCCGGATCGGCTTCATACGGTAACCCATGTTCACAATCCCCCCCTGATCCCGAGGCGCTGGGTCAAAGGTGTCGGCGAGCGGGTCGACATGTTCGGCGTGGAGGTCATCCCCCTCTACGAAAACGAGGTGAGGGTGGGGGCGGCCGAGCTGATCGACGAGGGGGTGGAGGCGATCTGTATCTCCTTCACCTTTTCCTACGTTAATCCCGCCCACGAGCGGCGGGCCGAGGAGATCGTCCGGGAGGTAATGAAAGAAAAGGGGGCCACTCTCCCGGTCTACATCGGCAGCCGCGTCCAGCCGGTAATGCGGGAGTATTCGCGGCTCAACTGCGTCGTCATCGAGGCCTACGCAGCCGACCCTTCCCGAAAACACCTCATCAAGATCGAAGACGAAATCAAAAAGCACGGTTTTGAGCGCCAGCTCCAGATCATGACGGCCCACGGCGGGATCGTCAATGTGCGGACCGCCAAGGCCTTCCAGAGCCTTATATCGGGGCCGATCGGCGGTGTCATCGGCTCCAAATACGTCGCGGACCGGCTCGGCATCAAGAACGTCATCTGCACCGACATGGGTGGGACGAGCTTTGACGTGGGCCTCATCACCGAGGGCGTCTTTTCCATAAACCCCGAGCCGGACATCGCTCGCTTCAAGTTGAACCTCCCCATGGTGGCGGTCGATTCCATCGGCGCCGGCACCGGCACCTACATCAAGGTCGACCCCGTCTCCTACCGCATAGAGCTGGGGCCGGAAAGCGCCGGCGCGGACCCCGGGCCCTGCTGCTACGGCATCCAGAAGGAAAACCCCACGATCTGCGACTGCGATGTAATCTGCGGGATCATCAACCCGGACTATTACCTCGGCGGGGCGATAAAGATCTACCCGGAGATCGCCAAGGAGGTCTTCAAAGATAAGGTTGCCGATAAGCTGGGGCTTGACGTCTATGAGGCGGCCTCCGGTATGGTGGACCTGGTTGAGACCCAGATGCGCGACCACCTCCACGCGATGGTGCTGGGCCGGGGATTCGAGACGTTTGACTACTACCTCTCGTCCTACGGCGGCGCGGGTCCGATGCACTGCGCGAACTACTCCGAGGGGCTTAACTTCAAGGGGATCATGATACCCTCCTGGGCGCCGGCCTTCTCTGCCTTCGGATGCACCTGCGCCGACTACCAGCACCGGGCCGATAAGTCGACCCTCGTGATGTTTCCGCCCGGGGCCGACGAGAACACCAAGGTCGCGCTTGGCGGGATGCTCAACGCCATCTGGGCCGAGCTTAAGCAGATGCTGTTAGCAGAATTTTCAGGAGAGGGCTACACGGAGGCGCAGATACGCTTTTCCCCGCTCGTCCGCATGAGCTATACGGGACAGCTGGACGCGCTGGAGGTGAAGTGCCCGACGCTATCCATCGCGAAGGTGGCAGAGGTAGACGCTATCATCAATAACTTCGAAGCGCTCTACGAAAAGGTCTTCGCCCGGGCCGCCAAGTTCCCGGAGGCGGGGTACCTCGTGACCGAGGCGGTCCTCACCGCAACGGTCGACACGGTAAAGCCGAAGATGCCCAAATCGAAGCTCTCCGAAAAGAAGCCGGATAAGGGGGCGGTCAAGGGAAAACGGGACGTCTACTGGAAGGGGGACTGGAAGAAATTTACCCTCTACGAGATGGACCTCCTCAAGCCGGGCAACGTCGCTGGTGGGCCGTGCATTGTCGAGCACCCCGCGACGACCCTCGTGGTGCCGCCTCGGTACCGCGTCACCATGGACGAATACCGCATCTTCTGGATGGAACGTTAGGAGGAGACGACCATGCCAAAAGCAGTCGAAAAGATAAAGAAACCCGTTGGATGGGACGGCAAGACCCTGAAGGAAATGCTGGATACGCTCCCGCGAAGAGTTCGAGAAAACCGGGAGCTACTGGGGCGTGAAAAAGCTCACGCTCAAGGAAAAGGACCCGCTCAAATACGAGCGGCTTTATTCGCGCCTGCGCGGGATGATGGTGGCGTCCCGCGAGGCGGCCGTCAGGGTGAGCGCTTCGCCGATCGTCAAGGAGCTGGGCGAGCTCTGCTTTGCGCTCTACACTCCGGAGGGAGACTCGGTGGTGCTTTCCACCGGGATCATCGTCCATGTGCACACCATGAGCATGGCCATCAAGTGGATGATCGACAACGACTACGAGGCGGACCCGGGGATTGACCCCGGCGACGTCTTCGGCAACAACGACCCCCTCATCGGCGACGCCCACACCGCCGACGTGCAGAGCCTCACCCCGATATTCTACAAAGACGAGGTGATCGGCTGGGTCGGCGCGGTCACCCACGTCATGGACTGCGGCGGCGTCGATGCCGGGGGGCTGCCGATTATGACGATCAACCGTTTCGGCGACGGGCTCTACCTCTCGTGCGAAAAGGTGGGGACAAACTGGAAGCTCAGGCGAGACTACGAGATACGCTGCGACCGCAACCTCAGATATCCGCTCTTCTGGCACCTGGACGAAAAGGCGCGGCTTGCCGGCTCGCAGATCGTCCACTCAACGATCGCAGGGATCATCGACGAGTTCGGAGTAGACTACTACAAGAGATTCATGCACGAGGTGATCGAGGAAGGGCGGCAGATCTTTACGCGGAGGGCCACCGAGCGGCTCTTCCCGGGCGTCTTTCGATCGGTCTCGTTTTACGATGTCGACCAGAAGGACGCGCCGCTGCCCCTCATCGCGGCAAAGGACATGATCATGCATGCGCCGGTCAAGGTCGAGATCAAGCCGGACGGGCAGCTGATCTTCGACATGGCGGGCACCAACCGCTGGAACTACCACCCGGCCAACTGTTCCATCTCGGCGATGCAGGGGGGCTTCTGGGTCTCCATCACCCAGATGCTTGCCTACGACGGCAAGGTCAACGACGGGGCATATCTTGCCACCGTCCAGCACTACCCGTACGGCTCATGGGCCAATCCCGATAACCCCCACGTCTCCAACTCGGCGACATGGGGGCCCCTCATGAGCACCTATAACAACCTGTACCGTTGCCTCTCGCGGAGCTTCTTCGGCAGGGGGTTTCGGGAGGAGATGCT
The DNA here is from genome assembly GCA_963792965.1 of uncultured delta proteobacterium. Classification (GTDB taxonomy): domain Bacteria; phylum Desulfobacterota; class Zymogenia; order Zymogenales; family Zymogenaceae; genus CAWBYW01. The sequence goes on from CAWBYW010000004.1 coordinate 102,894, forward strand.
GGCGGGCTACGGGAACAACTCGATGTGCCAGCTCGGCGGGACCGACCAATACGGGCGGCCGCTGGGGATCATCAACTTCGAGCTCTCGGCGGCCGGGTGCGGGGCGCGCTCGGTCATGGACGGCCTGGATACCGGCTACGCCGTCTGGAACACGGAGGCCGACCAGGGCAATGTGGAGATCTGGGAGTTGTTCATCCCGAAGGTTTATCTGGGCAGAAGCCTGACGCCGGATTCGGCCGGTATGGGCAAGTACCGGGGCGGCTCGGGGTTCCATAGCGTTTACCTCTTCTGGAACTCGAACAACGTCGAGGTTGTCAGCGCGGGTCCCGGAAAGGTTTTCGATAACTGCGGCCTCTTCGGTGCCTATCCAGGCGCCCGGGTCATGCGGCATAAGGAGATGGTGCTCAATTCCAACATCAAAGAGCTTGTCGGCAAATTCCTCCCTTATCCCACCCGGGAGGGCGACCCTAATAACCCCGACATCATGACGATGCTCGAGGGCGACAAGAAAATCCTCGACTGTTCCATGATGCACCCGATCCCGATGAAGACTGGCGATGTCTTCATCCAGCACTATCAGGGTGGGCCGGGCTACGGCGATCCCATCGAGCGCGATCCCGAGGCGGTCGTGCACGACCTTAATAACAACACGGCGCTCCCCTCAAAGGCCCGCGACGTCTACGGGGTGGCGGCCCGATACGATGAGAGGGAGAAGACGTGGAAGTGCGATCCCGAAGAGACGAAGAAGATCAGGGAGGCGATCCGAGCCGCGCGTCGGGAAAGGGGCATCCCAACGAAGGAATGGGTTGAGAAGACACGGGAAAGAGATCGCCAAAAAGGAGATCTCCGAGGTCGTGGCGATGATGTATAAGGAGAGCATGGAGCTATCGCCCGAGTTCGCCAAGGAGTTTAAAGAGTTCTGGGGACTCCCCGCAGATTTCACGTTCTAACGCGAGTACAGGAGGTCGTGATGCCTACCTATACCAAGGAGATAATAGCCGACCTGATCGACGGGAGGCTTCCCTGGGCCACGCTGAAAAATATCATGAGCGGTACCAAGGACCCCGATCGGTTCGAAAAATATCTTGAGATCCTCCAGGAGCGGGTGTCCTGGAAGGAAAAAATCCTCGTCCCCGTCGCCGAGCACCTCTATGTCGTCCAGAAGGGGGATAGACGCGTCGTCAAGTGTGACTGCGGCCATGAGTTCGGCGACTATCGCGTCAACTGGAAATTGTCCGCCCTCATCCACGTCAGAGATACCGACGAAAAGATGGGCGAGATATTCGAGGGACTGCATAAGCCCGACATACAATGGTCCGAGATCCGGGAGTATTACTGCCCGGGGTGCGCCGCCCAGCTCGAGGTGGAGGCCGTCACCCCCGGTTATCCGATCCTTTTCGACTTCCTGCCGGATATCGACGGGTTTTACGAATTGCGTCCTGACCTCAAGAAGAAGGTCATGGGAAAGTAGAGAGGTCGGCGTCGCCGGGATACCGGCCTGCGGGCGGTGTGGGTGCCGTCCGCCCGGCTCATTTCGCGCGATGGATAAAGGAAACGGTTGCCGTCGCCGGCCTTCCTATGGTATAGTTCACATACGGTAACGGAGAAAGGGAAGTCCCATGGAAGTACGCCTCGATAACAAGATCATGCTCGTGACCGGCGCCGCCATCGGAATCGGCAGGGAGATCGCACGGGAGGCCGCCCGGGCCGGCGCGTTGGTGGCCGTCAACTACCGTACGAGCGAAAGGGAGGCCCAGACGCTTAGTGAGGAGATCGAGGGAGAGGGGGGGTGCTGCTGCCTGGTGCGGGCCGACGTCTCCGAAGAAGATCAGGTCATACGGATGTTCAGAGAGGTGACCGAGAAGCTCGGGGGGCCCCCCGAATGTCTGGTCAACAACGCCGGCTCGATGGTCGAGCGCAAACCGATCGCGGAGATGGACGTCGCCGTCTGGGACAAGGTGACGGCGGTCAATCTACGCTCGGTCTTCCTCTGCTCCCGGGAGGCCCTCAAGTCGATGATCCCGAAGAAGAGCGGCGTCATCGTCAATATCTCGTCGATCGCCGCCTATACGGGTGGGGGACCTGGGGCCAGCGCCTATGCGTCAACTAAGGGGGCGATAAACACTTTCACGGTAGGGCTTGCGCGCGAGGTGGCAAAACACAACATCCGGGTGGTGGCGGTGGCGCCCGGCGTCATCGACACGCCGTTTCACGATAAGTTCACCAGCCCCGAGCGGAAACGTCAGTTTGAGAAGATGATCCCGATCGGTCGGGTAGGGCACGCCTCGGATATCGCGCCTCTGGTGATCTTTTTGGCCTCCGACCTTGCGTCATTTGCCACGGGCCACCATTTCGATATTACCGGGGGTATGTGAGAAGCCATGAAAAAGGTATTCGTCGAGGAGCTGAGAGAACGGCAGGGTCAGACGGTCGATACGACGTTTCTGGTGCGGGATAAGATGCTTTCAGCCACGAAGGACGGCCGTCCCTACATCAGGCTTGCTCTCTTAGACCGTACGGGGAAGGTGGAGGCCAGGATCTGGGAGCGTACCGACCAGGAGAATCATATCGGCCGGACGTTCGAGGCCTTCAAGCGCAACGACATCGTCAGGATCAGGGGACGCGTGGAGAGCTTCAAAGACGCGCTCCAGATCAATGTCGAGAGCGTCGAGCAGGCAACCGAAAGTATCGACATCGCCGATTACCTGCTCAAGGGCACCAAGAACGTTGACGAGCTGACGAAAGACTTCACCAAGATCGTCGCCGGCATGAAAAACCCTCACCTCAAACACCTCCTGTTCGCTTTTCTGAAGGACACTGACTTCATGGCGCACTTTACCGTCGCCCCCGCCGCCAAGAAGCTCCACCAGGCCTACCTCGGCGGGCTGATCGAGCACACGCACAACCTCGTGCGGATGGCGCTGGATATCTCTAAGTACTACGGCCAGGTCAACGGCGAGCTCCTCGTCACCGGCGCGTTCCTGCACGACATCGGCAAGATCCACGAGCTCGAGTATGGGCGGGGATTTGACTACTCCGACAAGGGGCGATTCCTCGGGCACCTCTTCATCGGGGCCCGAATGGTCGACGAAAAGATCGCCGCGATCGTGGACTTCCCCGAGGCGCTCAAGAACATGGTGCTCCACCTCATCCTCTCCCACCACGGGGTCCATGAGTACGGCGCGCCGGTCCTCCCGGCGACGCTTGAGGCGATCATCCTGTTTCAGATCGACGACCTGGACGCCAAGGTATGGGGGTTCACCGCCGAACAGGCAAGATCGGAAAACATCGAGGGGAACTGGACAAGCTTCTCAAACGTCTACGGCCGCTTCATCTACAAGGGAGACACCTTCCTCGGGGTGGGCGAGGACGAGGCGGAGCGAAGGGAGAGAAAGAAGCGGGAGCTGTCGGGCAAAAAGCTGATGCTGGGCCTCTTCGACGAGGAATGAGAGTGGCGGGGCCGCCCCGGCCCGCCCGGATACCGCCTTTATTCGGCACATCGCCGGAAAACCACTACGATAGAAGATCGAGGGCGCGAGCTATCCGCCTTTTCACGAGATCGGGGCCGATCGTCTCGGCGATCCGGTCCAGGGCCGGTCCGTGCTCCATTCCGGTGAGCGCTGCCCGAATCGGCATGAGGAGGTCCCTGCCGACGCGTCCGGTAAGCTCGGAGACGTCCGAGAACGCGGCACGGTAGGCCTCGGCGGAGAGTTCCTTCATCTCGCCTATTCGTTTTAGCAGAATGCTGAGGACTGTTTTGGAATCATCACCGGACAAGACGTCACGGGCCGATTCGTCTATGGGCGGAAGCTCGTCGAAGAAGACGGGCATAAGCGCGGCGGCCTCATTGAGGGTCGAGATGTTGTCCCTGATGCAATCGGCAAAGCGGACGACGGAAATGCCGCGGGGCCCGTCGGCAGTATAGCCGTGGGTGCTCACGATCGGCGCGAGGCGCGCCGCAAGGTCCTCGGGCGAGAGGCCGCGGATCGCCGCGGCGTTTATCCGCCTTATTTTATCGACGTCCACCTTCACGCCCCCCCTTCCGAGCCGCTCGATATCAAAATCACGGGCGATCGCCTCGGTGGAGAGGACCCGCTTACCGGTATGCGCCGGGTTGCCGATAGAGGCAAGGTAGTTCAATATCGCCTCGGGGATGAACCCCTCCGCGATCAGACTCTCGATGTCAAAACCACCTTCCCGTTTCTTGATCTTCTCGCCCGATTCGCTCAAGAGGAGCGGCAGATGCGCAAACGTCGGCACGCTATGCCCGAGGGCGTGGTAGATGAGAATCTGGCGCGGCGTGTTGGGGAGATGATCCTCCCCGCGGATGACATGGCTGATTCCCATGAGGGCATCGTCCACGGCCGAGGAAAAATTGTAGACGGCCGCGCCGTCGGCCCTGACGATGACAAAGTCGCCGAAGGCGTCGGGGGAAAAGGCAACCTGCCCGTGGACGAGGTCATCGATGCGGATCTCTCCGAAATCAGCTTTGAACCGGACGGCGAAGGGCTCGCCGGTCCGGGCGGCGATATCCGGCTCAGTAAGACGGCGGCATCGGCCGGAATAGCGCGGCGGCCGCCCTTTGGCCGCCGCCTCCCTCCGCTCCTCGGCCAGCATCTCATCGGTGCAAAAACAGCGATAGGCGCGGCCCTCACTGAGCAGACGATCGGCGATTTCGGTATATCGCGAGCGGCGCTCGCTCTGGCGGTAGGGGCCCAGCACCCCCCCGAAAGTAGGCCCTTCATCCGGCTTGATGCCGAGCCAGAGGAGCTCATCGATGATTATTTGCTCCGCCGCTGGGTCGAATCGTTTTTCGTCGGTGTCCTCGATTCGGAGAACGAAAACGCCCCCGCTCTTCTTGGCGAAGAGCCAGTTTGTGACGGCGATGCGGGCGTTGCCGAGGTGCAGGGGGCCGGTGGGACTGGGGGCGAACCGGACTCTGACAGTCATAGCTTTTCTTCGACCAGGGTTACCGCGACCCACGCGGCGATTCCCTCGCCCTTTCCGAGGAATCCGAGTCCCTCGTTGGTCTTCGCCTTCACGCTGACGCGTACCGGGTCGGTCTTGAGCGTGCCGGCGATTTTTTCTTCGATAGGGGTGATATAGTCTTTCAGCCGGGGACGCTCGGCGATGATCACGGCATCGACGTTATGTATCGACAGTCCCTTTGCGGTAGCGTTGCCGTAGGCGGCTTTGAGGAGCTCTATGCTGTCGGCATCTTTATAGCGCACATCTGTGTCGGGAAAGAGGCGGCCGATATCTCCCAAGTGCGCCGCGCCGAGGATCGCGTCGATCAGGGCGTGGATAAGAACGTCCGCGTCGGAGTGTCCCGACAGGCCCTTCTCGTGGGGTATCGTGACTCCTCCGATGATCAGTCTCCTGCCCGGGACGAGCCGGTGCACGTCATAGCCGATGCCGATTCTCATATGATACCGATATAAAAAGGCCCGGAAGAGCTCCGGGCCGCGTGAGTCCGCGCGCGATTAGCCGTTTTCCACAAATCTATCCCCGCCCTCTCCCTTGAGAACCGTGAATATCATCCTACCCGCTGTGGTCTGGAGGACCGATGTCACCGCGACGTCTATGTTTCTGCCGAGATACTGTTTCGCGTTATCCACCACGACCATCGTCCCGTCGTCGAGGTAGGCGACACCCTGGCCTTCTTCCTTACCCTCTTTGAGGATACGCACGTTCATCACTTCGCCGGGCAACACCACGGGCTTCAGCGCATTTGCCAGCTGGTTGATGTTGAGGACCTCTATCCCCTGGAGCTCGGCCACCTTATTCAGATTGAAATCGTTGGTGATGATCTTTCCCTTGTTCTTCTGGGCAAGCGCGATGAGCTTGTCGTCCACTTCCCTGATCTTGGGGAAATCGACATCGATGATCTTGACTTCCAGCCCGATCTGCTTCTGGAGTTTATTGAGGATATCCAGCCCGCGTCTGCCTCTCGTCCTCTTGATGGGGTCGGAGGAATCTGCGATGTGCTGGAGTTCCCGCAGCACGAACTGAGGAATGACGATCGTGCCTTCGACAAATCCCGTCTCGCAAAGGTCCGATATTCGCCCGTCGATGATAACCGACGTATCGAGTATCTTATAGCTCTCTTCCTTCTCCTTTTCGGCCGGCGCTCTCTTAAAGAGGGTGAAGGTGATGTCTTCGCCCTTCTTGATTCCGATACCCGCGCCCAGATACCCAAACAGGATATTGGTCAGGATGTAAAAGGCGATTGTGCTCGGATCGGGTTTAAGCAGCTGGAAGACAAGGGTGTACGAAACGATATTGGCGGCGATGATACCGACGACCATACCAACAACGCCCGAGACAATCACCTTCAATTCGGTCTTTTTCGCCCAGGTTATCGCGATGATGACCAGGATCGCCAACAGAGCTCCGAAGAGGGCGCCCATTATCGAGGGATAGGGGAAAAACGGAAATATCGGACCCGCGAGGTACCCGAAAAGCGCGCTAAAAATGATCAGAAGCCCACGCAAAATGTAGGTATACAAAATATACTCACCTCCCATAAGTACTCTGGTAATATACCATCTCACCTGCACAGTGCAATCATCGCAGATGTCATATCACCATCTGATACAATTATACTATAAATTGGGTAATAAGTGAACACGTTTCAAAAAAAAGATTTCTTTGTGGAAGGTGGCAGGAACGGCGATGAGGGAAGGTTTCTCGGATTCAGATTGTCTCTTTATCCTTTACGAAGATATTTACCAAATCAGACCGTATCTTAGTTTCATCAGTCCCTTGGGCGATGGCAAGTTCCTTCACGAGAAGGGTCGTCGCCATATCCAACAGCTTGCGCTCTCCGAAGGAGAGCTCTTTTTCCTGCTTTAATATATATAAGTCCCGCAAGACGGCGGCGATCTCAAAAACAGAACCGGTCTTTATCTTTTCCATGTATTCGCGATATCTTCTGTTCCATGTTTGATTATCGATCTCAATCCCTTTTTCGCACAGTATGTCGTAGACCTCCTTAACCCTTTTTCTTGATATGATCTGCCTCAACCCAACGTTCTTGATGTTACACGACGGGATCATGATGGTCATTCCATTATCCATGATACGCATGGTATAAAAGAGCTGACACGTCCCCGAAATTATTTTTTCTTCGATGGATTCAATGACTCCAACACCGTGTGCCGGATATACTGCAAGATCCCCGACTTTAAACATCATGGCTCACCCTCCTCGGGCGAATGGTTGTCCCTCCTCTCAGCATGGGAAACTGAACATGAGCACATAGCGATTTCGTTCTTTATCATTGTTCCTTGGATCGATACAACGGCTTCAATATGATTTCGATTCGTCGGTTGCGGGCCTTGCCCTCTTCGTTTCCGTTATCGGCAACCGGATGGTACTCGGAATAACCCGATGCGGCGATGACGGTGGGGTCGATCCCCACGGTTTCCTGAAGGTATCTCACAACCACGACTGCCCGCGCGGTGGAGAGCTCCCAGTTGGTGGGAAACCTTCCTTTGAGGGCCGGGCTGATGGGGACGTTATCGGTGTGCCCCTCCACCACGATCATCTTATCCTTAACGTCTTTGAGGATGTCTCCGACCCTCTTAAGGACCTGGAGGCCTTCCGGCTTGATCACGGTTTTGCCTGAATCGAACAGGATCTTATCCAGAACGTTGACCGAAAGCTCGCCCCTCAGGTTGGTAATCTCGATATTACCGTCGTCAATCTCCTTCTTCAGCTCGTCTATCAGGTCATTGTAAGTCTCGTCCGATTTTTCGATCTCATCTCTTTTTTGCTTGTCCGTTCTGGATAGTTCTTCGACTTTCGCCTGAGCCTGGTCGAGCTCGGCGTCCTTCACCTCGAGATCTGCCTGTGATTTATCGAGGAGGTTTTTTAGCTTAAAGGTTTCGTCGTCCTTCGCCTGTAACTCGACAGCGGCGGGCCGGTATTTGTATACGTAAAACCAGCCGGATAGGGCGGTTACTGCTATCAGAAGGGCGATGAGTGAGCCGGTAACATACTTCATAATACAAAATACCAATGAGGCTATTTTATCATTAGAAACGCGCTGTGTCAAACATATTTGTCCCACTTTTTTCGCGGACGTTTTGAGCAGCGTGGGACGTCCCCCCCTCTCTCCTTGCCGGTCATGCCTGCGGCCGCAGGTACGGTTCTTTCTTTTTCCTATGCCTTAAGGCCCGCGGCGCCTCGAATTTCCCGGTCCACGCGATTCCGCCATCCGTATGCCGCGCTTTTGTCTTACCTGCGTCAGGATAATTCCCCCCGCGATAAAGAAGAAGACAATGGAGACGATGGAAATCCTGCTGGATCCAGTGAGCTGAGCCACCAGGCCGAAGATAAAGGGTCCGAGGATTCCCGACACCTTTGAACTGACGTCATAGAAGCCGTAAAACTCAGCGGTCTTGCTCTTGGGGATCATGGATCCGTAAAGGGAGCGGGAAAGGGCCTGGGACCCTCCCTGGACCATGGCGACAAAGACGGCGAGGATCCAGAAATGGAGGGCATTCTGAATGAAATATCCGCCGACGGCGATCCCGGTATATATTACCAGCGATACGAGAATCGCGCTCTTGGCCGAGAAGCGCCGGGCGATTCGGCCGAAGAGGAGGGTAAACGGGATTCCCAGAAACTGTACCATGAGGATTGCCCCGATAAGGTCGGTCTGGGCAATACCGATCTCCGACCCGAAGATAGTCGCCATGACGATTATCGTGCCGATGCCATCGTTGTAGAGCCAATAGGCGATCAACATTTTGAACGTTTCCTCGAATTTCCTGATCTCCGAAAAGGTTTTGGCCAGCCGCTGAAAACCGGCGGCAACGGGGTTTCTGAATTCACCTTTCATGACGGTGGCGGGCGGCTCCGGGACGTTGAGCATGACCGGTATCGTGAAGAGGGCCCACCATATCCCCACCGTCAGGAAAGAAATACGGGACCCCCATTCCGCGTTTGGTATGCCGAATAACTCCGGCTTCATGATCATGGCAAGATTGACGGCAAGCAGGATGCCTCCTCCGAGATACCCGAGTGCGTATCCCTGGCTGGACACCGTATCGATCCGATCGCCGGCGATATGCGGCAACAGCGAGTCGTTGAAGATGATAGAGCTGGTAAAGGAGATGTTGCCGAGGATGTAGAAGAGCGAGGCCAGCAGCCAGTCGCCGGTGGATACCATGATCAGCAAAGCCGAAGCGATGGAGCCGGTCAGAGCGAAAAATCCCATGAATTTTTTTCGGGCGCCGCTGTGATCCGCGATCGCGCCAAGGATGGGTGACAGAAACGCGCCGACGATCATCGCGGCGGTGACGGTGTATCCCCAGTAGGCGGAGGCGATGTTCGGCTTCAAGCTCGCCCCGGCGACCTTCGAAAAAAAGGTCGGCAGAACCGCCGCCATAATCGTTGTGGCGAAGGCGGAGTTGGCCCAATCGTACATACACCAACTGAAGATGACCTTTCGATTCGATGTCATAAAGGCTCCTCCACAAGAAATATCTCTTATTATAATAGAGAATTGCCGCACGCTCAAATCAAAAAAGGCGCTCGGATACTCGTCCCTTGACAGAAGCGACGATGCGGAATAAGATATGAACACCATGGAGACGGTTTGGAAATTCACCTTTCGACCCAGGGGGTACGTCGACCTTGCCCCGCTGGCAGCCGGTGAGAAGCTTTATCTCCTATCCAACTATTCCCTCTGGTGCCACGACCTCCGCTGGGGGTACTATTACTTCAGGGAGCCGATACTCGGAGACCTAAAGAAGCTCCTCTTCCCCGAACGTGGATGGGTCAAGAGATTCGTCTGGTCCCGGGGGCTCCTTTTCCTGATGCTCGTCGACCGTTTCGACTCAACCTCAGAGATCGTCTTTGACCCCGTGAAACAAAAGATCGTCAAGGTTGATACCGCCCCCCTCTACGGCGCGGTAAAATATATCTTTAAGTCAGGCGTCAAGGTCGAGCGCTGCTTTGTGGATGGAAAGTATCCGGGAAGGAGTGACCGCGCACCTCCATCACGAAAAGACCCTCCTCTGGACGAGCGCAGACAAGCTGCGCCCCGCCATCAAATACACCGAGGTGGTGGGAGATATCCTGTTGGTGGGCGACACAATCGTCGTCTGCCAGAACTACTTCGCGCGGAAACGCCATATGCCGGCCGGATTTTCGATCACCGCGTTCAACTACCGTACCGGGGAGGTCTGCTGGAACATAGAATCGTATACCTATTCCCACCGATTGTTTCCCTCGGTCGTCGTAGACGATAACCTCTACATAACCGGGGGAGGGCACAACGACGGCTTCTTCAGGAAGATCGACCTCGTCTCGGGCAAGATTTTGACCCACGAGATGCTTCCCGCGGTCGATTCAGGGCTTGCCTATCATAAGGGTGTCTTTTTCTTCGGGGCGGGCGGAGAGGTTGTCGCCATGAGGGAAGATCACAGATGAGGAAGGCGGGCGCGATGGGATGAGACACATCATCAAGGCATCTAAACGGAAAAGCGACCGGACACGGGGAAAAGCCCGTGTCCGGTTTCCTTTGTCCGTCACGCGCCTTCGGTTATATCCACTTGAGGATACCCATGAAGAGGATGAGACAGACGATATCGACGGCGTACATCGACGATACGACCGTGATCTTCTTCTTCATGGACGGCATGTCGTAGACCCAGAAGGAGAAGAACATGTAGAGGGAATAGCCGATGATGATGATCAGAATCGGGTTATACCAGTTCCACCACCAGTATTGCCAGATCAAGGCGTTCCAGCGGTTAAGGATGATCTCGACGATGACACAGAGGATCGCGTTTGAGAAGGCGAAAAAGACGCGGTTGGGGATGCCCATGATCTTCATCTTCTTGTCTTTTGGGAGCACCTTGGCAAAGACGATCCCCATGAAGGCAAACATCAGACAGATCTCGATGTTGAGGCCGACCGTGATGACGAAGGCGCTATTGCGTCGCACCCGTAGCAGCATTTACGCCGGTGACCGTCCAAACAGCCGATGTCCCGTGGACATAGAGGAAGATCGCGTTGAGGATTTCGAGGAACCACTCAAGACCCCAGAAGGCGAGCCCGCCATGATAACGTTCCAGTTCTTCCTCTCGACCTCGTTGAAGTAGACGTAGAAGACGAGGACGAAAATGGGGACGAGGTACCACTGGAAAAAGTCGGGGCTCCTCAGGTTCAGGATCGCCTGGTTGGTCGCCTCGGTGTAGCCCGGGTCCGGCATAAGGCCGATGGCCCGGTTTGACAGCTCAAGAAAGATCGCGTTCATGCCATACCTCCCTATAGTTTACACAACTTTTCAATCAGTGACGACGGCGCGCGGCCTCGTGCACGGTACGGTTTGGCTCACGTTGCCCCGGTCTTTCTCGACCGGGACGGCTGGGGCGGGTCCCTGGGGCCGGCCTGTTACCTCTCCTGCGACGGGAGTCTGCTTTTAACGTGAAGAGATTGTAACAGATGTGATAGGATGAGGACAAGATAAAAAGCAATGACGGTCCGGTATCGGCAGGTGTCTGAGGTATCATTTCGGATAGGATGTGCGATGGACGGAAACTCAATTCTCATCGGGGTAGGTGCGCTGGTGGAGGACCAGGAGGAAAGAATCCTCCTGGTCAGGCACAAGAAGGAGAGGGGCGGGTACTGGCAGGGGAAGTGGATCCTTCCGGGGGGAATGCTCGAGGTCGGGGAGACGATCGACGAGGGAATCGTGCGGGAGGTGAGGGAGGAGACGGGCCTTGCCGTCGAGATCGTCCCAACGGACGTGGAGCCGATGGAAAGGATCGTGCGGGACAACGGGAGAGTCGTCCTCCATGTCGTCTATATCGTCAAGCGCGCGCGGGTTGCCGGGGGTGTGCTTTCCCCGGCAAGTGACGTGGGCGAGGCGATGTGGGTGAAACGGGAGGAGCTTGCCGCTCTGAGAGATGAGCTCCATCCGGACACGACCAGGATATTGGAGCAGTTCGGGATCACGTAGGTAGCGACCGGCCGAAAATTACGGGCGCGGCTCAAGACATCAAGCCACTTGTCTCATATTTTCACTAGTTCTTCATCTGTACTACGATATCGTACATCTCTTCCAGAGAATCTAAGAAAACGCTTGACATATCAGTACAATTAACTAAAATTACTCCATTAGAAAAATCTAATGGAGGTAATCTCTATGATAAGAAAGACGCTCTTAGTATCCGTATTTTCGGTGCTCCTGATTGCCGCGTTTGCGGCCGTGGCGGGGGCACAGGACTCGATCTACATCTCGGAGCCGACCGTGGTGGATATGCCCAAGATCCTCCCGCGGTATGATGCCTCGCTCTGGAACATGGATTTCAGGGACAACCCGGCGCTGCTTTAAGCTTGACTGCCCGTACGAGCTCATCTCCGATTTCTATTATCTCGGCGGCTACCGGCACATCTCGACGGACGCACTGGGCCAGATTCGCTCCATTTCGTCTCCCAGCCGGCCTTCAGCTCTACGGGCCACCGAGATGACCTACTACGCCCACGGGCTGGGGGCCGACGTCGGGTTCGCGCTCAAGCTCAATGACCGGGCGAACGTCGCCGCCGTATTCGGCTACCGGTGGAACCACGTGAGCGGCGACGGAGACGTCTCCGACGTCTGGCGGCGGTTTGCGCCGTTTACCGCGTGGCGGGGATTTTAACGGATCGGTCGACGAGAATTTCAACGGCCATACCTTCGGCGCGTCGCTGCTCTTTTCCAGCGTCCTTACCGATAAGGTCACCTTCGGCGCCGGGTTCAAGCTTGCATACATACAAGATAAGTACGACAGCGACATGACCGGGTTCGGCGCGAGCAACGGGATCCTCTCCACCGGAACGGAGAGCGCAGTCACCGATCGCGACCTGACTCTGAACTACCGGCGGTTCGGCCCCGTCCTCGGGATTTCCGTGAAGCCGTCGTCGATGCTGACGATAGACGCCTCGCTTGAAGCCGGGTTCTACGTCGGCGACGTCGAGAAGGAATCGACGCTTGCGCAGGACTTCACTATGATAATCAGGCCGGCTTCAGACCTTTACACCGAGGACCTCGGCTCGAGCGACCTCAACGGGTGGGACCTGGCGGCGAAGGTGAAGCCGGAGATCATTCTTTCCGACGCGATTTCGGTGCCCCTCATCGTCGCGTTCAACTACCGGGACTTCCGCTGGAACGTCGACGGGACCTCTATCGGCTTCATTCGAGCCCTTCAATCTGCTGGACGTGGCGCTTGGGGAGGGAACCGTCGCCTATGACAGACAGACGACCACGCTGGGACATCTCAGGCGGGGCCGGGCTGAAATACCGCGCGGGGTGGGGCACGCTGACGGGGCTCCTCGCCTATACGCACCGGGACTACCGGGACAGCTACGGCATCGACGATCAATAAGGACGTCACCCCTTCCACTTGGTGGCCTTTACGCAGCGGGATAAGGAGACCAAGGACATCCTCTCCCTCGGCGTGGTCTTCGAGAAGGAATTTTCCTCCACGCTTTCGGCTGACCTCGGGATGTGCTACGACATCGGCTGGGGTACCCGGAATATCTACACGACCCTCGCGTCGGTCTTCGAAACATTTCCGATCCCGTCGCCGCAGCTCCTCATCAAGAACGACGGGAGCGGCAAATTCCAGGACCTGACCCTCACTACCCACCTCACGGTCAAGCCGACAGATCGGCTCTCGCTTGCTTTCGGCGGCATGGTGAAGATTCCGCTGGAAACCCTCGACTACGATACGAACGGAAACGCGGCCGGTCTGGAAGCCTTTCCGCTTGCAGATCGGCCCGGGTACTTCTTCGGCGGCCCGTTCTTCATGGGATACGAGTCCAGGGGCTGGGACTGGGGCGGCCTCTTTTCGGTCACCTACGAGTTCGGTTGCCCGAAACCGGTGCCCCCGGTCGTTCCTGCCCCGCCCGCTCCTGCTCCTCAGCTGACGCCAATGAGCCAGCGGTAACCGTCAGCGGAATGAACGCATAAGCCACTAACATCAAGGGGTGATCCGTTGGATCACCCCTTCTCTTTTACATGATATGGGGATATGTTCAACAAACGCGGTATTACGCCGGAGGCCGCAGTGAGTCGGATATGCCGGTCAGGAATCAGCTTGCCGTCGCCTTCGAGGAGAATGAAGCACTTAAAGAGGTGGCCAAAGAGCTCTCAAAAGAGCAATGGAAGCAGTTTCTCCGGGGTGTGGGGGGTTAGTGCGGGAGTCCTGACGATCCCTATTCTGAGCCTTCTTCTGTCCGGACGGAACGATACAATCACGGCGGGTTAGTTATCGTTTCGGTTATCACGCAGTGGATAGCGTTTCCCTCAAGCGATCCAACCCATTGATATTATTGGCTGGGGGACGAGGATTCGAACCTCGGTTCATGGATCCAGAGTCCACTGTCCTGCCGCTAGACGATCCCCCAGTAGTACTCGATCGTGACCAATCTTTTATAGATAAGCTAAAAGCCGTGCGATGTCAATACTATTTCAGATATTTTTTCAGATCGGAAGCGATTTTTTCGGGAAACTCGTCGGTGGCCGCCTCGCCTAAAATTACCTCGAAATAGGACTGGTCGTTCCGGGCAAAGGGGGCGAACTTTGTGCGCACCATCATCCTCATGAGCAGCCGATAGCTCGATTCGGCCCCGGCGACCGAATAGATCCCAAGGTTGAAAGCGTTATTGCCGGTGTGTCGGTAGTAGGCCTGCACCGCAACGATCCCTTCCGAGAGGTCGGCAAGCTCCCAGTCCGATACATCCCTGAAGTCCGACCGGTTCTCAAAAATCGCCCAGACCTCTTTCTGTCCGCGCGGGGCAAACGGGGTGAGCCACGCGACGTCGCCGTGCCGGGAGATGATGCGCTCTTTTGTATGCTCTTCCCTCTCGATGAGGTGCTCCCAGAAACAGCGCCCCCTGTCTATGAGATAGTCCCTGGAGCCGACCGAGAGCGCCCGAAGAAAATTGGTCGGGATCGCGACGATGTTGATCTGAAAATGGGGATGAATGAGGGTGCCGCCGGAAGAGGGGAGGTAGTTCTGTGTGACGGCGGCGTAGCGTACCCCGGGGTCGGCCTCAAATACGCGGCTGATATACGCACGCGCGTTGATGAGGTTATCCGTATACTCCGCGGGAGTAAAGTCACCGATCTCTATGAAGTGCTCCGGAGAAAAAGTCGAAACCGCGCTGTGGCGTCCGTAGGGAAAGAGGTTGGGGAAGAGGATCGACTTGTTGCGGATAAACATACCCTCCGCGACGAGGTCCGGGGGGAAGCTCGGCGTCGCTTTTTCGATTCGCCCGGGGCAGAAAGGGCACCCCTTTTTGCTCTCGCGGACCCTCTCGCGGTAGGGAGGATTATCAAAATCGACGGGCGGATCATCAACGCGGTGAAGCGTTATGCGGGCGGTGTCGCCGGTGAGAGGATCCACGCGGATCTCCGTCTTGATTCCGACGGGCGCCTTCTCGCCCGGCCTGATGATGAATGCCTCTTCCTCGAATTTCTTGAACACGTTACGCTCGCCTCTTTCAAGCCGGCAGCCGGCGCCGCTCCTTAAAGAGAGCGGGCGCGAGACCGTTCAGATGTCCCATCTCCTGAAGACAA
Source organism: uncultured delta proteobacterium (assembly GCA_963792965.1). GTDB lineage: Bacteria > Desulfobacterota > Zymogenia > Zymogenales > Zymogenaceae > CAWBYW01. The sequence goes on from CAWBYW010000004.1 coordinate 118,474, forward strand.
GATAGATGATCAAAAGGGTGATGATCGGGAGGTTTGCGGAAAGAAGGTCGAGCCGGTTTCTCCCGATCTCGACGTAGAGGTTCATCCCGATGAAGACGAGCATCACGAAAAACGGTGTCTCCGCGATAATCCACTTGGCGATGTTCACGGCGTCTTGCTCCCGTACCTGATTTAGGGTTGACGACCTATACGGCCTTTCGGGTATTTTCCTCGATGGCAATAACGAGCAGGATGATTTCTGCGCCCGCATAGAATAAGAGGAAGTGCAACAGGCCCAACAGCACCACAAAAAGCCCCATCACGGCTCCCCCCATCACGCCGAGGAACGGCCCGTAGGGTCCCAACTGGAGAGGGGTCATTGTGCCGGCGACGGTGACGATGAGGGCGCCGACGACGGCGCCGATGAGGACGATCCAGGCGATCACTTTCAGCTCACGGAAAAAAATCTTAAGAACCGGAATCTCTTTTCCATGCGCCTTCCTCCTTTTGCCGGGGTTCACCTGAAAGGCGACCCCATCCCGTTTATGGGCGGACCCTCGGGATTTTATGGAACTCCTGGAGCGCTCTGACCTCGAGCTTGCCCGTGTGGACGGCCTCAAGCCCTTCGACGGCGGCCCGTGCCCCGGAGATAGTGGTAAAGGTCGGGATATTATGGAGGAGCGTATTCTTGCGTATGTAGTAGGAGTCCCTGATGGATTGCTTTCCGATGGCGGTGTTGATGACTATCTGGACCCCTCCGCTCTTGATCTTGTCCACGACGTTCGGGCGCTGCTTTTCCTTGAGCTTGAAGACGAACTGGGCGGGCACGCCGTTTTCGGTGAGAAACCGATGGGTCCCCGTGGTGGCGAGGATAAGAAAGCCCATTTCGGACGAGCTTCCGTGCCACGGGCAGGAGCGGCTCCTTGTCGCTGTCTCTGACGCTGACGAATACCGTCCCGTTGTGCGGGAGGTGCAGCCCGGAGGCTACCTGCGCCTTATAGAAGGCGCGCCCGAAGTTGTTGTCGATCCCCATGACCTCACCGGTTGAGCGCATCTCCGGGCCGAGCAGGATATCGGTGCCCGGGAACTTGGCAAAGGGGAAGACCGACTCCTTTACGGAGATATGCTTGGGGATGATCTCTTTGGGGAGGCCCATGTCTTTCAGCTTTTCGCCGGTCATGACCCGGGCCGCAATCTTGGCCAGCGGCACGCCGATGGCCTTGCTCACGAAGGGTACGGTACGGCTGGCGCGGGGGTTGACCTCGAGGATGTAAACCTCGCCGTTTTTCAGGGCGAACTGGACGTTCATGAGCCCCACCACGCCCAGCTCGAGGGCAAGCTGCCGAGACTGTTCCTTGATCTTTTTGACGATCTTGTCGGCGATCGAGAAGGTCGGCAGGCTCATGGCGCTGTCGCCGGAGTGGATGCCGGCCTCTTCGATATGCTCCATTACACCGCCGATGAAGACGTCCGTGCCGTCGGCAACGACGTCCACGTCGATCTCGATGGCGTCCGACAGGAACTTATCGATAAGCACCGGGTGCTCGGGACTGGCAAGCACCGCCAGCCTCATATAGTTTCTCAGGTCTTCCTCGTCGTAGACGATCTCCATCGCCCTCCCTCCCAGCACATAGGAGGGCCGTACCAGCACCGGGTAGCCGATGTCGCGGGCAATCGTTACCGCCTCGTCGGCGGAGCGGGCAATCCCGTTTTCGGGCTGTTTGAGGCCGAGTTTGTTGAGGAGCTCCAGGAAACGCTCGCGGTCCTCGGCCCGGTCGATGGAGTCGGGGCTGGTCCCGATGATCGGGACCCCGCGCGCTCAAGCGCAACCGAAAGGCGCAGCGGGGTCTGGCCGCCGAACTGGACGATGACTCCGTGGGGCCTCTCTTTTTTCACGATGTTGAGGACGTCCTCGAAGGTGAGGGGCTCAAAGTAGAGGCGGTCGGAGGTATCATAGTCGGTGCTGACCGTCTCGGGGTTGCAGTTGACCATGATCGTCTCGTAGCCCGCCTCGGACAGGGCGAAGGCGCCATGGACGCAGCAGTAGTCGAACTCGATCCCCTGTCCGATTCGGTTGGGCCCGCCGCCGAGGATCATGATCTTCTTCTGATCGGTGGGGGCCGCCTCGCACTCGGTCTCGTAGGTGGAGTAGAGATACGGGGTGTGCGCCTCGAATTCCGCGGCGCAGGTATCCACGCGCTTGAAGACCGGCTCGACGCCGTGGTCTTCCCGCAGTTTTCTGAACTCGATCTCGGCGAATCCCCATCAATTCGGCCATGCGGGAATCTGAAAAGCCGTACTCCTTGGCCTCACGGAAGTAGTACTTGAACTGCTCGTTTCCGAGCTCGCCTTTATGGTCGGCAGAGGATCTTGATTTCCTGTTCCATCTCCACGATCTGGGAAATATTGGCGAGGAACCAGCGGTCGATCTTCGTGATCTCGTGGACCTTCTCCACGGAGACGCCGTTACGGAACGCCTCGGCTACCAGGAGGATCCGCTCCGGGATCGGCGTACCGAGCCTTCCGACGATCAGCTCCTGGCGCTTCTTCGCAGGCAGCGCGCGCTCATCGTCCGAAAGCGGGTCCGAGAAACCGTTGTAACCGTATTCGAGGGAAACGCAGGGCTTTCTGGATCGACTCCTTGAAGGTCCTCCCGATGGCCATGGCCTCGCCCACCGACTTCATCTGGGTGGTAAGCGACGGATCGGTCTGGGGGAACTTCTCGAAGGTAAATCGCGGGATCTTGGTGACGACGTAGTCGATCGTCGGCTCAAAGGACGCCGGCGTCTCGCGGGTGATGTCGTTGGTGATCTCATCGAGCCGGTACCCGACGGCGAGCTTGGCCGCGATCTTGGCGATGGGGAAACCCGTCGCTTTGCTGGCAAGGGCGGAGCTGCGCGACACGCGGGGATTCATCTCGATGACCACGATCTTTCCGTCCTCGGGATTTACGGCAAACTGGATATTGCTCCCGCCGGTATCAACGCCGATCTCCCGAATGATGGCGATCGAGGCGTCCCGCATGATCTGGTATTCCTTGTCCGAGAGGGTCTGGGCGGGCGCGACGGTGATGGAATCTCCGGTATGAATCCCCATCGGGTCGAGGTTCTCGATCGAACAGATGATGACGACGTTGTCGGCGCCATCTCGCATCACCTCGAGCTCGAACTCCTTCCAGCCGAGCACGGACTGCTCGATGAGCACCCTACCCACCGGGCTCTGGGCGATCCCCCACCGGACATACTCGACGAACTCCTCGCGGTTAAACGCGATGTTGCCGCCGGTTCCCCCGAGGGTGAATGAGGGCCGAATGATCGCGGGAAAGCCGACCATGGAGAGAACCTCGTCGGCTTCCTGAAACGACGAGGCATAGCCGCTGTCGGGCAGCTTGAGGCCGATCTTCGTTATCGCCGCCTTGAAGAGGTTTCTATCCTCGGCCTTTTCTATGGCCTCGTAGCGGGCCCCGATCAGCTCTACGTGGTATTTATCAAGGACGCCGTTCCTGACGAGCTCGACCGCGATGTTGAGGCCGGTCTGGCCCCCGAGGGTGGGGAGCAGACAGTCGGGCCGCTCTTTTTTGATGATCTTTTCCACGACCTCGGGGATGATCGGCTCGACGTAGGTGGCGTGGGCGAATTCGGGGTCGGTCATGATGGTGGCGGGATTGGAGTTGATGAGGACGACCTCGTACCCCTCCTCTTTGAGGGCCTTGACGGCCTGAGTGCCGGAGTAGTCGAATTCGCAGGCCTGCCCGATGATGATCGGGCCCGAGCCGATAATGAGGATCTTCTTGATATCGGTCCGCTTCGGCATCGCTATTTGCAGTCCTTCATGAGCTTTGCGAAATCTTCGAAGAGATACCCGGCGTCGTGGGGGCCGGGAGATGCCTCCGGGTGGTACTGGACGCAGAAGAGCGGCAGTCCCGTGTGCCTCAGGCCCTCGACGGTGTTGTCATTGAGGTTGACGTGAGTGACCTCGACATCAGCCGGCAGCGAGTCGGTATCAACGGCGAAGCCGTGGTTCTGGGCGGTGATCTCGACCTTCCCCGTCGCCAGGTTCTTGACGGGCTGATTTGCTCCCCGGTGACCGAACTTCAATTTATAGGTCTTGCCGCCGATTGCCAGCGCGACCAGCTGGTGGCCGAGGCAAATGCCGAAGATCGGCTTCTTGCCGAGAAGCTTCTTGATCTCGTTGATCGCGTAGGGCACCCCTTCGGGGTCCCCGGGGCCGTTGGAGAGAACGATGCCGTCGGGTTTCAGGGACAGCACGACGTCGGCCGGGGTTGAGGCCGGAACGACCTTTACCCTGATCCCGAGGGCGACCAGCGAGATGAGGATATTTTCTTTGATCCCGTAGTCGTACGCGACGACCATAAGCCCCGTATCCCTATGGCGTCGATGCGGGTTGCCGGTGATAGAGGAGAGATCGGCGGGCTCCTTCTTGAACTCGTAGATGGTGTCCGTCGTGACCTCCTTGACGAGGTCGCGGCCGACCAATCCCGGCGAGCCCTTTGCCTTTCGGACGAGGATATCGGGTGTCATGTCTACGGTGGAGATGACGGCCTTCATGGCGCCCGCCGTTCTGATATGGCGGGTGAGCGAGCGGGTATCGACTCCCTGGATGCCGATGATATTGTGGCGCTTGAGAAAGGCGCCGAGCTCCTCGTGAGACCGGAAGTTGCTCGCGATGGGGGAGACCTCCTTGACGACGAAGCCCTCCACCTGCGGCATCCACGATTCCTGGTCCACGGGATTGATGCCGTAGTTTCCTATCTGGGGGTAGGTCATCGTGACGATCTGACCCTTGTAGGAGGGGTCGCTGAGGACTTCCTGGTAGCCGGTCATGGCGGTATTGAAGACGACCTCGCCGTCCCGGATCCCGTCGGCGCCGAACGCGCGTCCGTAGTAGATCGTTCCGTCTTCCAGCGCGATGGCGGCGTTTTTCATAGGGGCATGACCTCCAGACTTCAATAAAAAACTATATCGAAATTGTGCCGGAATTTCAAGACAATTGTGGACTCGCGCCGATTTATGGGGTATACTTAAGCGCTTTTATGCAAAGGATTCCGCGTGATCCCGACAAGAGACCGATGTCTCATCATCCTCAAAGAATATAACGTTCCGGAAAACATCGTCGGACACAGCATCGTTGTCGAGCGGGTGGCTCTTTTTTTGGCGGCGCGGCTTATTGATGCCGGAAACGAGATGGACGTGGGGCTCCTCTCGGCGGGGGCGCTGTTGCACGACATCGCGAAGATGCAGGGGATCAGGGAGGGCCGTCCCCACGGTGACCTCGGGGCCGCCGTATCCGACGATCTCGGCTTTCATGAGGTCTCGCCGATCATTCGCCAGCACGTCAGGCTTGACGACTGGACCGACAACGGCCGCATCGATGAGGCAAAGCTCGTCAACTACGCCGATAAACGGGTGAACCACGAACAGATCGTGAGCCTTGACGAGAGATTCGAATACCTGTTTGAGCGATACGGCGCGGTTTCAGATGCGGCGATGGAGCGAATGAAGGAGATGAAACGGCACATGGAGACGATCGAGACGCAGATTTTCAGAAGGCTTTCCATTAAGCCCGGTGACATCGAGCGGCTGATAGAGGAGGAAGGGCGTGGATTTCATTCTTGATAGGCTTGCCATCGGAGACCTCTCCGACGCGAAGAACACCACCATGCTGCGTGAGTGCGGCATCACGGCGATCATCAATGTCGCCAAGGAAGCCCAGTATGAGCCGGAGATGAAGTTCTTCGATTACTACAAGGTGAGCATCGACGACGGCCAGGCGATGGATTTCTCTCATCTCTCGGAGGCGGTCGAATTTATCCACAGCAGGATCCGTCACGGGAGGGTGCTCGTGCACTGTCTGATGGGCGTGAGCAGATCGTCGACGATCGTGCTGTGCTATCTCCATGAATGCGGCTTTTCGCTGAGGGAGGCGATGAACCTCATCAAGAAGAAGCGGCCCGAGGCCCAGCCGCATATCGCCCTCTATAATTCGGTCAGGGAATATTATCAGGAGAAAGAGGGGGAGCACAGGAGAAGGCTCCTCAGCCAAAAGGAGGAAGCCTGATGGTCGACGGCGCCGGACGAGCCGGCGCGCAATCATACGTGCGGAAACATACAATGAGCATGAGGTGCGGCATGAAAAAAATCCTCAAGGTATCCCTTATCGTCGTCGGATGTCTGATCGTGGTCGGCCTGGTGGCGGGCTATCTGCTCCTTTACCATGCCCCGATCCCGAAAACCGCGACCTTTACCTCGATTTGGCGCAAGTACGGAACCTTGCCAAGTCGGGCGGTGGCGACCTCCCTGTTGAGGTCAGGTCACTCGTCGTGGCCGAGGGGGCATTCCCCCGGTGGATGGTCGTCGCCGGTGGGGGGAGCGGAGAGATCCCGATAGCCTTCGTTGCCTATCAGATCGTCTATCCCGACAGGACCGTCGTCATCGACGCCGCGGCAGATTCGAAGGGTTTCGAGCAGCAGATGCCGTCTCCGCTGAGATCGTTCGATGAAAAGAATTATACTATCCTCCAGGACGCCCTCACGAGCGCATCACTGGTCATGATCACCCATGAGCATTTCGATCACGTCGGCGGCATTGCCACCTCGCCTTCTCTTAACGCGATCCTGCCGCACCTGCTCCTCACAAAAGAACAGGTCGAAAGCCCGGTAATGAAAGACGTGGGATTTCCCGCGGGCGCGCTTAACGGCTTTAAGGCGCTCACCTATGACCGGTACTATCGGGCCGCCCCGGGTATCGTCCTCATCAAGGCCCCGGGACATACGCCGGGCCAGCAGATGATCTTTGTAGCGACCAAGGGCGGGACGGAGTATCTGTTTGTCAGCGATATCGTCTGGAATCGCGAAAACCTGAAGCGGCAACTCGACCGGCCGCTCTTGGTGAACCTCGTGTTGCACGAGAACCTGAAGCCGGCCCGGGGCGAGATCCGATGGATCATCGACAACCTCTACAACAACCCGAATAACAAGATCGTCTACGTCGTTTCTCATGACGGAGGCCAGCTTCGGGAATACGTCAAGGCGGGCGTGATCAAGGACGGGTTCAAATAAGGTCAGAAAATTACAGGACACGGGCCGGAAGAACTCGGATGGCCGCATTGGCTGAGGTGAGAAGTCGCTTCGTGTCGCGCTCCGGAGATCTCTGATTTGCGGATAGGAAAGACGTCGGAGGCTTCTGGAAACTTGATCTGGGCGCCGTAACTATCGACGTCTATGCTTTTCCCCGTCTCTCATAAAGGCTTTTCTGGTGAGCCGCCCACTCCTCGAAGTTCGCCTTGATGGCGTTGAACTCCTGGTTGCTGTCGATGTCGAGCGCCGCCCCGCCGTACGTTGTCTCCACCGTCCTGAGGCGCGTGCCGAGGACCGCCCCTACGGCCGGCTCCACCTGGTCGTGGAGGCTGATGATCATGCGCAGCCGCTCTGAAACGGACGTGAGCCCCATCGAGGTGAGCATCAGGGCGGCCTGGAGAATCGCGAAGTAGAAGAGGGATTTCAGGCTCTTCTTCTCCGTCCATACGAGCTCCCAGGCCAGCTTCGCGATATCCCGCCACTCCCGCTGGTGGCGGTACTCGTACATCTTCTCGATGTATATCTTATTCGCGATGGCAAACGGGCGGCCGATGTGCAGGTTGTTCTGACGAAAGAGCCCTTCCCTGAAGTGAAAGTAGGCGTGCTTGATTCCCTTTTTCTTCTTCCTCTTCCCCTTTCGACGCTGGGGATAGTAGTCGGCAAGATTCGTGTTCCTCGAGACTCCGGGCTGGTAATCGTAGTTCGCGAGATCGGCGTTAGCCAACAGCTCGTCTACTTCATAGGGAGTGAGCAACGGGATGTCGCCGGGCAGGAACATGATAACCTTGTTCCAATAACGGGTGCCCCGGTATGACTCGGGGTCGACTGATGCGGTATGCCCGGGTATGGTAAAGAGGAAGCCGTTCCAGGCGTTGGCATAGAGGCTGTCCCACTGATTGAGGACCGTGACCTTCTTTCCGTGCGCGTCGGTCCGCCCCGCGGCCAGCGCGTCCTCAATTCTTTTTTTCGGACCAACGATGTATATATCGTTGACGTACCGCGCTGCGGACAGAGCCTCCACGATATAGCAGATGACCGCCCTATCGTTGATGACGAGCAGCGACTTGTTCTTCCCTTTGACCTTTCGGCTGGCCTTACGGTCCCCCGCCACGATAACGGCGTCGTAGCGCTCGGTTGTGCCTTCCGTTTTTCCTGTTTTCATAGGCCACAAAAATATAGCAATCACGCCCTGTTAAGTCAAGCAGTATATGACCTTTTTGTTGACATGCGGGCGTTTTATGATACGGTATGGAGAAGGCCGCGTTTCGGAGACGGGGCGGCCGGGTTTTCCCTTCATCGGCGAGTATCGACAGGTGTCATGGATGGCGACCATTCGCGTCGGATTGATCGGGGCGGGCCTCTTGGGCCTGACCCATTCGGTGTCGTTACTGCTATTGAAAAACGCCGGCCTCTTTGACCTCGAGCTCGTCTCGGTCTACGATCCCGAGAGGGCGGCCGCCGAGTCACTGGCCAAAAACATCGGCTTTGGGCACGTCGCTCAGTCGGCCCGCGAGATCGTTGGGGACGATACCGTCGATACCGTCTACATCGCCACCCCGACCCTTTTTCACCACGACTATGTGATCGATGCCGCCCGCGCCGGCAAGAACATCTTTTGCGAAAAGCCCCTCTTTATCGACCTTCCCGGCGCGGGAAATGGGTAACGCCGTGGCCGAGGCCGGGGTTGTGGGAGGGGTGGGGTTGGTGCTGCGGTTCTCGCCGACCTATCGTTTCATCCGTGACGAGATCGGCCGGGCCGACTGGGGCACGCCGATCATCGTCACCCTTCGCAACGACCAGTGTCTCCCGATCCGCGGACTCCACCACACCGCCTGGCGCGCCGACCGGTCGATCTCGGGCGGCGGGGCGTTGATCGAGCACAGCATCCACGATATCGATCTCTTTTCGTGGTTCTTCGGCAGACCTAAGATCACGGACGTCTCGATCAGGTATCTGACGGGACGCCAAGGAATCGAGGACTACGCCCGCGTCACGATGGTGTTTGAAAGCGGCATGGAGGGTGTCCTTTCCTCCATCTGGCACGACATGGTCACCAGGGTCAGCAACCGGCGGCTGGAGATTATCTTTGATCGGCTCTATATCGCCACCGATCACGACGTTATCGGCCCCGTCGAGTATACCGAGGGAGACGGGGAGCTTGTCATCGTCGAAAAGGAGCGCGTCCTCTCGCATTTTCTTGACGTGATGGGACTTTCAGATCCGTTTTTTTCCACGCTTGACTATACGACCTTCGGGTCGTATACCGTTGAGGACTACTTTTTCATCAAGGCGGTCGTCGAGAGAAAGGCCTTCTCGCCGGGATTTTCGGAGGCCGTGGCGGCCCACGAGATCGTCGACGAGATATACCGGAGTGCCTGACGGCATCCGAGGCCACGTGGCAATCACACGATGGGCCGCAACGAGAGCAGGAGTTCATGAGCGGCAACACGTTAAAGCCTCCCGAGGTGCTCCGCGATAAGGACGGGTTCATCGCCCTGATCGCGGAGCGGCTGGCCGGCCACCCCCACAACTTCGCCTCCCGACGGCGTGAGATAGAAGAGCAGGAGCGGCAGGGGGGACGCATCGCCACGTCGGGTGTAATCCTCCTGGTCCGTTACTCGGAAAAGTCGAAGGGGTACGAGCTGATTCTCACGAAGCGATCGGCCCACGTTACCCAGCCGGGCGACCTGAGCTTTCCGGGGGGCCATGTCCACAAAATGGACAAGTACCACGGCCTTCTGATTTCAGGAGGGGTCTCTCCCTGTGCGCGGGGAGAGGGGATCGGCGCGGGAAGGAGCTCCGGCGACCGGGCCGGTTTTCGGATCGCCGCCGACTACCTTGCCACGGCGCTGCGCGAGACGCGGGAGGAAACGGGGATACCGTGCCGGGCGATCCGCTATCTCGGGTCACTGCCGTCCTACGGGATGGTCTCGTTTCGGAGGGTTATTTACCCGGCGGTTGGGGTCGTCGTGGGTGATTTTGTTGAGTGTCTCAGCTGGGAGGTGGAGAGGCTGGTCCGCATCGATCTCTCGGATCTCTATGAGGCCGAACGCTTCCATTGGATTCGATTCGAGGTGCCGGACGACATCCGGGAGGCATCCGGGAGATCGGACTGGAACTTCCCGTGCTTCGTGACCGGAGACGGCGACACGCGGGAGATCCTCTGGGGGGCGACCTTCAACATCATCCTCTCCTTCTTGTGGATCGTGCTAAGCTTCCCGCTCCCCGATATCCCGAGGGACCGGTTCGTGACGAAGGAAATCCCCGTGAACTACTTTACGGGGACTTTTCGGCGCGACCTGAAGGAGGGATTGATACGGGAAAAGAAGAAGTAAAAGATATCCCCCGTGGGTCACGGGGGTGCACCGAGTAGCGTCTTGGAGCATCCCACGGTCGCGGACAGGCGGCGGACGTCCGGAGACCACTCCCCCAACGCGTGTGTTCGCCAATTCCTCGAAGGTTTCGGAGTCCGGCCGATATCTCCTCTTGACTATCACAAAATGATGATAATATAATACACATGAAAAGGTGCCTGACGGCAGGCCCGCTCGTGCGGCAAAGGTCATCGGGAAAGGGCCGAATGCGTACGTTTCATCATATTTAACTTTTATCATCGAATTATTCAGGAGAGAGGCAGGCGATGAAAATGCTCCACCTTTTCCTCTTATGTGCGACCATCCTGATCTCGGCGGCCGCCTGTACGGGGAAGTCTCAGGACACGGGCGAGTATCTGGAATTCAACAGCGGGGGCGCTTTTCATCCTTCCGGGCACGGCCAATGGACGGCGAGGCTCTGCAGGGACGGGACCCTCTCCGTCCGACATACCGTGAGGGATAACGTCGTATCGGACAGCGTCTTCACCCTCACGGGTGATGAGGTGAATCGGCTCTTCGGCCTCTTCTGTTCGGTCAACGTCAAGGGATTGGGATCGTCGACACGCCCGGGCCTGCCCGACGAGGCGGAGTATATCTTTGTCCTGAAGGACGGTTCGGGCATCTTCAAGAAATCGGTCTGGATCGGCGATGCGCAGGACAACGCAGCGATTATGGAGCTGGTGGGTTATACCGAGACGCTTATCCAGAAATATACCGGTGAGAAGCCCGTGCTGCGCTGAGTCTCTTACCTTCCTCCGACAATGACCGTCGAATCTTCCCATCCGTAAGCGATATCGCTGAGACGTTTCCCGCCGAGCGTCACCTCCCGCCGCCCGACGATCTTCCCCCCGAGGCGCTCATAGAGGGAGGCCGCCCTGTACCCGTCGAAGACCCAGACCATCATCGACGCCATGCCCCGGGTGAGCAGACCCCGCGCAACCGCCTTGACGAGATCCGTCCCCAGTCCCCCGTGTCGTTGTCTCTTATCTACGTAGACATAGTAGAGCTCCCCGGCAAAGCTTCCTAAAAGGGAGTACCCGCGGTCCCGAAACGGCCCGCCGACGGAAAAGGCGACGACGCCGACGTTCGGGTCCTCGGCGACGAAGACGTCGATTGCCGCGTCTTCGATCATCGCCCGGTAGTCCCGTCCCTCCTCGTCGTTTATGAGGCCGCCGCCATCGTCAAAGGACAGCGCCGCGAGGTAGTCGCCCGGGACGATGCCCCGGTAGTCGCTTTTCCAGGTATCGACGTGTATCCGTGCGAGGGCCTCGGCGTCCGTACGGACAGCCGGCCTGATTGGGGAATAGGGAAGTCCTGAGGGTTGCGGGGTTTCAGACATACAATGGCCCGGCGTGGATGACCGACGAAAAAAGACTATTTATCCATGATCTCGGAAATACGGGAGATCGAGGCGGCCCAGCCCGTCTCTTCATCGATCTCGCACAGGATAGCGTCTGCCCGGGCGCGCCCCTGGGCCGGCTTCGGGAAACTCTTGATCGAGGTGGTGAAGCGCCTGATTTCCCCCTCTTTCTCAAATCCCACCACGGAATCGTAGGCGCCGATCATCCCGACATCCGTGATGGAGGCGGTTCCGGTCTTGCTGACCGACTCGTCGGACGTCTGGACGAGTGTCCCCGTCCCCGCAATCAGGGACAGCATCCCGTCCAGGTGGTGCTTCATTGCCGCTTTTTCCGCGGAGGGGACGGCGTAAAAATCCATAACGATTACCTGCACGCTTTCCCGCATCCCCTTGAGTATCCCCTGGACGATGGGAAAGGGGTTTTCGGGTAGGAGCTTTTTGATGAAGGTATATCCGGAGAGGTTAATGATTCCGACGCGGGGCGATCCTTTCGCCGCCTCGGTAATGAGTATCCCCTTGCCCGGGCTTGTTGGGGGGAGGTTGTGGGGGCGAAGCACCCGGTCGGTCTTGGCGATGAAGTCTTCGATGTCGCTCTGGGACCAGATGTCCTGTCCCATCGTGATGACGTCGACCCCCGCGTCCAAGAGCTCGGTGGCGGTGTCTTTCGTGAGGCCGGCGCCTTCGGCCGCGTGGTTTGCGTTGGCGATCACGAGATCGGGCCTGCCGTCTCGTTTGACAATATCGGCCAGAAACCGGGTGGCCGCGTGCCTCCCCGTCTTCCCCACGATCACGCCGAGAAAGAGTATCTTCATAGATGTGCTTCCCGAATTTTCATCGTGTCGGCGTTCATCCTCAGGACGGTACGTGTCTTCCTGAAGAAACCGAGATTCATCGCCGTCGTGCGTCCGATCTTGATATCCCTCAGCCGTGGGTTGTGGACGTGCCCGAAAAAAGAATAGGTCGGCTCGTGCCGATAAATATAGTCCAGGAGATCCGCGCTTGCGCGCTCATCCCTCCGGGCAATGGTATCGTAGATGATGTCCGGGACCTCCGGCGGGACATGGGTGACGACTATGTCCACAGTCCCAAGTGAAAATATCCGCCGGTGGAAGTCGGCGCGGGGGACTTCACCGGAAAGCCCCATGGTGCCCTTTCCCTCGGGCATCCCCGAGACGAGGCCGATTTTAATATCTCGGACGTCGATAACACTCGACTCAACGAGGCGGGCCCTTCCATCGAGCCTCGCCTTGAGGATATCGGGATAGTCGTCGTTACCGTAGATAATATAGGCGGGGCAGGGGAGCGATTCTTTCAGCCGGTCATAAGTTTCTTCGATGAGGGGGCGCACCCTCTCGTAGCGCGGCTCGCCCGGCGTCGAGACCTCTCGGATCCCCTGGCGCACGCGGGCAAAGTTCCCCTTCGCATACTCCGCCAGCCCTTCCGCGAGCTCTTCGGGGGTGAAGGCGTGCCAGAGGATCCCCTTCGTGATATCGGCAAAATCCATGAAGTTGAGGAGATCCCCCGCGATAAAGAGGGTGTCCTCGGCCGCGCAGAGACGCGAGAGGGCGTCGAATTCCCCGTGGATATCGCCGACGAAAACCAGCTCTCCGTTGCCCATAGAGTGTTGTCCGTTAGGAAAAAATAATTGTAACCGATTTCTCCGGCCGGGTATACGAAAAAGTGACGCGTGCGGATCGTTTTATCCGAGGCCGAGCACGAGCCCGATCCGGTAGGCCGCAAACGCCACGATCCATGCAAGCACAAGGGAGTAGCCCACGGAGAAGGCGGCAAAGGTCGGGGAGGCCTCCCGGCTGATGGCGCCCACCGCCGCCAGGCACGGCGTGTAAAGGAGGACGAAGATCATGAAGGCATAGGCGGCGGCGCTCGTCCATCCGGCCCCCTTCATCGCATCACCGATGGACCGCTTGCCCCCCGCTCCGTACAGGACACCGAAGGTGGAGACGACGATCTCCTTTGCGACGAAGCCGCTCAAAAGCGCGACGGACGCCTCCCAGGGAAAGCCGATGGGGGCAAAGACCGGGGAGACCGCAAGCCCGATCCGCTCGAGATAGCTTGCGCGGGAGAGGTCAAGAGGACTTTTCGTTTCCGCGCCGCCCCGGGCGGGCAGCGTGGCTGATACCGTGTCGCCGCCGGCGACGGTGTAGGTCGTCTCGGCCGGACGGGGCGCGGCGCCGCCGGTCGTGCCGATCGTGGCGGGGTAATGGGAGAGGAGAAAGACCACGATCGCGCCCAACAGGATAACCGTTGACATCTTCCTTAAGAAGAGCGAGCCCTGCTCCCACATATGCAAGAGTGTGCCGCGGAGCGTGGGAAGGCGGTAGGGCGGCAGCTCCATGACGAAGGGGGCGCTCTTCTTCGGGAAGAGGGCCTTCCTGAAGAACCTGCCGAGGATAAAGGCCAACACGATCCCCAACAGATAGACAGAAAAGATTACGTTACCTGCGTGGCTCGGGAAAAAGGTCCCGGCCAGAAGAATATAAACGGGAAGACGGGCGCTGCAGCTCACCAGCGGGTTGATCAGGATGGTGATGATACGGTCGTCCCTCGAGTCGAGCGTGCGCGTTGCCATGATGGCCGGGACGTTGCACCCAAACCCCATGATCATCGGGATGAACGATTTACCGTGGAGGCCGAGAGAATGCATGACCTTGTCCATGATGAAGGCGGCCCGTGCCATGTACCCCGTGTCCTCGAAGATCGAGATGATGAGGTAGAGAATAAATATGTTGGGAACGAAGACGGCCACCCCGCCGACGCCGGGGATAATCCCCTCGGCCAGGAGCGCGCTGAAGAAGCCGCCGGGCAAAACCGTCAGGACGAATCGGGAAAGCCACTCCACCCCATCCTTGATCCAGTGGGCCGGGTATCCGCCGAGCGTGAAGGTGAGCTGGAACATCGCCCAGATGAAGAAGAAAAGGATCGGAAAGCCGAGGATGCGGTTGATGAGGACGGCGTCGATTCTGTTGCTGACGTCGATCCGGTCTCTCTTCTCGCGTCGGACCGCTTCCCTGACGGCGCCGCCGATGAATCCATACCGACGGTCCACTATGATCGTGGCCGGATCGTCGCCGAAAAGCGACGTGACGCGTGATCCGGCGATCCTTACGGATTTCAGGGCGTCGGCGGCAGACGTGGACTTCTCGGTGACAAGGCGTGTTACGTCGGGGTCGTCTTCGAGGAGCTTGACGGCGATCCAGCGCGTGGGGTAGGCGGACGCGAAGGCGCGATCGCGGGCCAGGATCGTCCGAATCGCCTGGATCTCTTCTTCGATCTCCTTCGGATATCGGATCTCAACGTCCCGCGTTGGCTCTTCGGCGGCCGGCCCCTCCTCGTAGGCGGAGACGATCGCGCCAAGCAACTCGGTAAAGCCCTCGCCCTTCGTGCCGACGACCGAGACAATCGGTGTCCCGAAGAGATGTGAGAGGCCCTCGGTGTCGATAGCGAGCCCGTTTTCTCGGGCAAGGTCCGTCATCGTGAATGCAAGAACCAGCTTTACTTTGAGCTCGATCAATTGGGCGGTGAGATAGAGGTTGCGATCGAGGTTGGATGCATCGACGACGTTGAGCACGACGTCTGGCTTTTCGGTCAGGATAAAATTCCTGGCGATGATTTCTTCGATCGAGTAGGCGGTCAGGCTGTAGATGCCCGGAAGGTCGACGAAATGAATGGTATAGTCGCCGGACCGGGCCGTCCCTTCCTTCTTCTCGACCGTTACCCCGCTCCAGTTCCCGACCTTCTGCCGGGATCCGGTGAGCCGGTTGAAGATCGTGGTTTTGCCTGCGTTGGGATTTCCCGCCAGCGCTACGGTGATTTTTTTCGCCAACGGTGACGTCCCCCGTGGGAACCACCTTCAGATGCGGGTTCCGATTTCAGGGATAATCGGCGGGGGGGCAGGGTAACCTCAACGAAAGAAGAATCCTCCCTCCGGAGGCTTACGTGATAGTGCTTAATAACGAATTCAATAGGGTCCTTCAGGGGGGCATAGCGCTGGACGAAGACAGTCTCGCCGGGAATGAATCCCATCTCCATCAGCCTTTTCCTGAAAGGTCCGCTGCCGCGGACATGCGAGATGGTCGCGCAATTACCTTGTTTGAGATCCGCCAACGTCATAATCGGTCACCTTTCATGTGGCATCAGAAAGAAAGCGTGTATATAAAAAAATCCTCGTACCGCAGATCGGTACCCATTATCGTCCTATCGGTTATTTCATAGATCGGGGACGTGAGGTCCCACCGTTTACTGAGGATGTTCATAGCACGTGATCGAATATTCACGTCCCGTCCCATATATAGCCGGCTGCAATGGAGACTCATTCTCATAATAAGGACAAAAAAATTATCGACATTTACCGCAAAATCCCCTGATCCTCAATTCATGATCGATGGAAGTAAAGTCGTTCTTCTCGCAAATAAGATCCTGGTACCGTTCTATCGAGTCATCTCTGAATTCTATAATCCTGCCGCACGCGATACAGATCAGATGATCGTGATGATCATGTCCAAACATATATTCATAGCCCACCGTGCTTTGACGACTGAGGCTCTCCTTCACGAGGCCGCTCTCGATAAGGAGTGGGAGGGTCCTGTAGACGGAGGCACGGGAGATGAGCTTGCCCTGTCCGCGGAGATGCTCGTAGAGCTCGTCGGCGCTGAAATGACGTCCTATAGCTGCTGCGCCCTCTAAAACAGCATGCCGCTCGGCCGTAGATTTTAGGCCCTTTATCTTGAGGAAATCGGTGAAAATTTTCTTTGGTACTCTCATCGTTTTATACTGATATTGAGTCTCAATTACACTTATATCAGACAATGAGAATCATGTCAAGTCTTTTTCTGCATCGGTCGGCGTCGTTAGCCGCGCGGCTGTTTCGCTTGGAGATGATCCGAGATATCCCTCGATACGCCGCTGTGGATGACCGTAATGTTCGGCGACATGTCAGAGAAAATGACACGTACGTCACGAACGGGGAGTGCCTTCTGTCTTTAATGCTACTACGGGGTGGTTGTCGTCAATATCCTCGTCGGACGTGCCGCCGCTTCGCTGTCTTCCTTGACATACCGTGGCCGCTTTATTACAATGGATTGGTGAAACACTTCATATTCGTCGCCGACGATTTCGGCCTGTCCAAAGAAATCAACGAGGGCATCCGCTATACCCATCGGGCGGGCGCGGTCGCGCTTGCGTCGCTCATGGTGAGGGAGGACGCATCCTCACAGGCGGTAAAGATTGCGCGGGAGTGTCCGGGTCTGGTGGTCGGCCTCCACCTCCGCGTTGACCAGCTGCTCGACGTCGATCCCGGATTCTGGGCCGGGGAGCGGCACGAGGGGTTTTGTGAAAAGATCGATGATGCTCGCCTCAGGGACGCGATCAGGGCCGAGTGTGAAGCGCAGGTCCGGGAGTTTTTATCGCTCGGTTTTGCGCCGACCTTTTTGAATAGCCATTACCACGTCCACACGGTACCGTCGCTCTTTCCAATCTTTGTGGACGTTGCGCGGGCGCACGGATTTCGCTTCATGCGGCTCTCTGTCCACACGCCGCTCTTATTGCACCCGGATATTCCGATCACGCAACACGTGCTCTCCGGTATGTCGCTCACGCTCACGGGAGCGGGGATCGCCCACACCGACTGGTTTGAGCCGACGTTCTTTTACCTTCTTCCCCCCAAGCTGTCCGACGGGGTGACCGAGCTCATGTTCCATCCCGCCGTCGGAGATTCCGAGGCCGGGTATCTGGACCTGGCCCGGCTCCTTGTGTGGGGAGATATGCTGAGGGCGGACGGATGCAGCGAGGTGTTCCCGTAAAATGGGCGCGGGATTTTCTGAAGAGAGATTTGAACACTACGTCAAGGTAGCGCTCGCTGAGCTCCCGGAGGAGTTCCGACGGCGTATGAAGAATATCGCCGTCTCCGTTGAGCCCTATCCCACGCGGGGAGACCTGAGGTCCGTGGGGCTTACGGACAAGAGGCGGCTGCTTGGTATCTATCGGGGCATTCCCTTCAACGCGGTCAGTTCCTTCTATTCGGGACCCGTGATGCCGTCGGAGATCGTGCTTTTCCAGAAGAATCTTGAGGCGCAGGCGGACAGCGAGGAAGAGCTGGTAGAGGAGATCCGCATCACCCTCCTGCACGAGATCGGGCATTATTTCGGCATGAGCGAGGATGACCTCGCTCAGTATATGTAGCAAACGAGGGAAGGGCGGTGAGCGACGGGTGCGGACGGTGCTCGCCGTTTGCCCGGACGATAAAACCCTCGATTACCCTTCCCACGTCTTGACAAGACTATGACAATATAATAGAGTATCAGAGATTCTTACCGTGTATATTGTATCCTTGATCCTCAACCTCAACGGTCCCGACCACCGTTTCTAAAGGAGACATACGGTGAACACCACGCTGCTGTCCGACGACAAGGTCATCATAACGGCCGCAATAACGGGGGGTATACACGGGAAGTGGGCTAACCCCGCCATCCCCGTCACGCCCGAAGAGCAGGCGCAGGACGCCCTGGACTGTTTTAATGCCGGGGCCGCCGTCCTCCACCTCCACGTCCGCGGGGCGGACGGGCAGAACACTCCCGACCTCGGTGTCTACAACAGGGCCGTGGGGCTCATCGGGGAGAAATGCCCCATCATCCGCCAGATCGGAAACGGGATCGGCGCGTGGCTCGAGGAAAAGGGTCTGATCGTCAACGCGACGCTCGAGCAACGGCTCAACCTCCTCAACATAGACCCGAAGCCCGAGATGCATACGATAAACGCGGGGACCTTCGAATTCAGGACCAAGTACGGCGGCGCGGTCTTCAATAATCCCCTCGCGTTCAACGAGGAATATGTCAAGAAATGCAACGATAAGGGGTTCGGTATCGAGATCGAGGTGTACGATCCGAGCCATATCGCGAACATGGCCGAGCTCGCGGGAATGGGGGTGCTCCATGGGCCGCTTCATTTCAGCATCGTGCTGGGCATCATGGGCGGGTCCCCGGCGACACCGGCAAATCTCTTCCACATGGTCGGACAGCTGCCGGAAGGGTCCACCTGGCAGGTGGTGACCATCGGGAAATACCATCTGAGGAGCACCATCGTCGCCATGTCGATGGGCGGCAATATCCGCACGGGCCTGGAAGACACGCTCCACTTCGCGAAGGGGGAGCCCGTCAAGAGCAACGCCCAACTCGTTGAGCGGATGGTTCGGATCGCCCGGGAGATTGGCAGGGAGCCGGCAACGGTGGATGAGGCCAGGAAAAAATTGGGACTCCCGGCCGTTCGCTAATCACGATAGAAGACCGTGAGTTACGATGAAAAAGGAAACGAGATTCAAGGATAAGGTCGTCTGGATCACCGGGGCGTCGTCCGGGATAGGCGAGGCGCTCGCCTATCGCTTCAACGCGGAGGGAGCGCGCTTGATCCTCTCGTCGAACGAGCCGGCGGAGCTCAAGAGGGTGAAGTCACGCCTTCCGAATAAGGGCACGGAAACGATGCTGTTACCGCTTGATCTCAACAAGATATCGAGCCTTGCGCTCAGGTCGAAAAAGGCGCTGGAGCGCTTCGGGCACGTCGACGTACTCATCAATAACGGGGGGATCAGCCAGCGCGCCCTGGCAAAAGACACCTGTATCCCCGTCGACGTGAAGATCATCAATACCGATTTCCTCGGACACGTTGCCGTTACCAAGGCCGTTCTGCCGTCGATGCTGTCGCGGCAATCCGGGCACATCGTGGTGACCAGCAGCATCATGGGCAAGATCTATACCCCGCTCAGGTCGACCTATTCGGCGGCAAAACATGCGCTGCACGGGTTCTTCGATTCGCTCAGGGCGGAGGTCTGTGCGGACAATATCCACGTGACCATCGTCTGCCCAACGGGAGTACAGACCGGTATATCCCTCAACGCTGTCACCGGCACGGGCCAGAAGTACGGAAAGATGGACGAAGTGATGTCCAAGGGACTTACCGCCGATGAGTGCGCCGACCGCATCATAAAGGCCATCGTCGCCAAGAAAGAAGAGGTAATAATCGGCAAGGGCCTTATCAAATACTCCGCGTATGTCCGTCGCTTTTTCCCGCGCATCTACTCGCGCCTTATCAGAAGGGTGAAGGTAACTTGAGGAGGTCCGAAAGCCGGAAGCATGGGGCCTCCCGCACTTCGGAAGCCCCGGTATGGGACGGTCTGGGCCGCCGAGGGAGGACGTTGAGAGCACGGCATGGATGAGAAAATATTCATTTTGATGGGCATCGTGTTGATCTCCTTCACCTCCCATACGCTCTCGGGTTTCGGCAGCATCATCATCGCCGTGACGCTCGGGTCCAATTTTTACCCCATCAAGACTCTCCTGCCCATACTGGTCCCACTCGACGTGGCGGTCAACAGCTACATCGTGACGCGGTACCACGCGACCGTTGACCGTCCCTTTCTCCTTAAGAATATTCTTCCGTACATGGCCGTGGGTTTCGTCGCGGGCGTCGCGCTGTTCAGCTTTCTCAACAGCACCGTCCTGAAGCTCATGTTCGGCCTTTTTGTGGTTATCATATCGGCGCGTGAACTTTTCCTGGCCATGCGGCGGTCCGAGACAGGGCCGCTCTCGTCGCGGGTCCGGGCCGGATACCTGATGCTCGGGGGGTTCATCCAGGGCATCTTCGCCTCGGGAGGGCCGCCGGTTGTCTACGCGGTGAGCCGCTCGATACGAGACAAGGCGGTCTTCCGAAGCACACTGTCGGCGCTCTGGCTGACGATCAACACTATTCTTATTATCACCTATGTGATAGCTCATCGGCTGACGAAGGAAACGATCACCTATTCCGGTTTGCTGTTGCCCGCAGTCCTGTTGGGGATTTTGATGGGTGAGCTTCTTCACCGTTACATAAACGAAGAGCATTTCAGGATCGTTATATTCTGCATCCTGATCGTCGCCGGATTTTCAATTCTGATTCCGTTTCTTTATACGTCGTGAGCCGGGGTCGACACTCCCTCTCTCCTCCCCGATATATCGCGCCTGACCCGGCCCTTCTTCTCCCATGACGGCGGTGTGAGCGCCGGCCCGGTTGTATCGAGCTTATACAAGGAGGTGTGCATGGAAAATCCCCCCGATTCGAGACAATTCACGGTGACGCGCCGCTATTCCTATTTCGTATTTACCGTCTTATTCCTCTTATTCGTCTTTGATTACGTCGACCGTCTCGTCGTCTCCTCGCTGTTTCCTTTCCTGAAGCGCGACTGGGGAGTATCGGATACGCAGTGCGGGCTCCTTGTGTCGGTCGTCTACTGGTCCGTCGTGGCTTTCGTCTTTCCCGCTTCGATACTCATCGATCGGTGGAGCAGGAAGAAGAGCATCGGGGTCATGGCGGTGACCTGGAGCCTGGCGACCGCCGGATGCGCCTTTGCCCCCAACTTCGGCCGGCTCGTCTCTATGCGGACCGTCATCGGCATCGGCGAGGCGGGTTACGTCCCGGGGGGGTTGGCGATGATCTCCGCCTATTTCCCGGAGGGCAGGCGCTCCATTATGAACGGCATCTTCAACGCGGCCATTCCGCTCGGGTCCGCCCTCGGAATCGCGCTGGGCGGCATCATCGCGGTCCACTTCGGCTGGCGCCACGCCTTCGGCCTCGTGGCGCTGCCCGGCCTGATCGTCGCGATCCTCGTGTTTTTCGTAAAGGACTATCGGACCGTTGACCTTGTGAGCGCACCCGCGCAATCGCGTGGCGACGCGCCCAAAGATAAGATGCATGTCCTGAAAATCGTGAAAGGATTCCTCCGCACGCCTTCGCTTGTCTGCACCTATCTCGGCTATACGGGCAACGTCTTCATCACGACGGCGCTCCTCTCCTGGCTTCCTACCTATTACATCCGAACGGAGGGCATGGCGGTGGACAAGGCCAGCATGAAGGCGTCGGTCGATCATGCTCATGGCCGTCATCGGAGCGCCGCTGGGCGGCGTCATAACGGACCAGCTGA
This sequence comes from uncultured delta proteobacterium, assembly GCA_963792965.1. GTDB lineage: Bacteria > Desulfobacterota > Zymogenia > Zymogenales > Zymogenaceae > CAWBYW01. The sequence continues at coordinate 140,247 of CAWBYW010000004.1, forward strand.
GAAAGCGGAGGCTCAATGCGCGGATGCTCTTTCCTTCCGTCACGTCGTTCACCGCAGCGTTCCTTTTCTTTGTCGCCTTCATGTTCTTTTCGGGCATCGCCCAGTACGCGATCCTGCTTTGTGCGGGGCTGATCGTGATCATGTTTGTCGCCGGGGCATCGGCCGTAACGCAGGACGTGGCACACCCGGGCCTGAGGGCGATGGCCTACAGCCTGGCCGTTTTAGTACAGAACCTGCTGGGGGCCTCTCTCGGGCCGCTGTTCGTGGGCGTGATCTCGGACCACTACGGCCTGCAAACGGGCATCCGACTCTTGCCGCTGGCCCCGCTCTTCTCGGGGATCGCCTTTCTGATCGGGTCGTTCTACTACGAGAGGGACCTGGCCAGGACGGAGCGGGTCGCGCTCGTCCACGAATAGTCGATGATGGGTTCGGTTGTCCGGGGTGGGCGAGAAAAGATCGCGGCGGCGTGAAAGGGGAAGAGAATGATATAGAAGAGAAGGGAGTATTGGCTCTCCCTCTCTTCGATGGACGGCATTTCCTCGTAGATCCTCCCGTCGAGGATTCTCCCGGTCTTCTTCCGGTTTGTCCCTCCCCACTGTTTGAAGAAGAAGGCGACGCCCGCCTTTTTGCACTGATCCCGTATGTCGATGACCCACTCCCTTTTCATGGGCCGGGCCTTCGGTCCCGACTCGCCGCCGAGCACGACCCAGTCTATGCCTGAAAGGGGCAGGGCGGGTATGGGGCCCAGAAGCGGCTCGACCGAGAGGAATTTGACGCGGGCCGGGGTCTTTATCAGGTTGGCGATGCGCCAGGTGTAGTCGGCGTTTTCAACCGTGACGCCCATCCAGACGTTTCTCGGCCAGGGGAGGAGCTCCGCAAGGTCACGCAGGCGCTCCGAGCGCTTCGTGAGAACCTGGAAGATGTGGTGATCGGCACGTTCCATGACCGAGAAGACCTGCTGGATGAATTCCAGGGAAAATGCATCATGAAAGAGGTCACTCATCGAATTGACGAAGATCACGCGGGGCAGTTTCCATTTCAGGGGCATGGTCAGGAGGTCAGGGTGGGGCGTGGGAAGAAATCCGTTCACATATTTCGGCTGGCCCATCTCTTTAAGGCGTAGCGCCATCCGCTCGGCGTAGCAGTGGGCGCAGCCGGGGCTTGCCTTCGTGCACCCGGTGACCGGATTCCAGCTTACCCACGTCAGCCCGACCCTGGAGCCGCCCGCCACGTCTATTTCCTCTCCTCAATCTTTGCCCCCGGCGGGGCGAAGCGCCGGATGGCCTCGATAGACTTCTTGATCGACGTCCCCATGTAGCGGCGGTCAAGCCACAGCGCATAGTTCGCGTAGTATATCCCCGCCGAGGTCGCCAGGCCCGCCGGTATCTCGGGCGACTCTTTGAATTTCACCTCAAGCCCCACCGCCGCGTCGGGGCTCGCCGAGAGCATCCGGTACCCGAGCCCGTACGTCGCCTTCTCGAAATGCTTCCACTCAAAAAGTCGCTGCTCGTAACTCATCCCCGTCCCGAACGAAATCCCCTCGGCCGAGACGCGCATCATCACGGGGGGCCTCGCAGAGATAGGTCCCTTCTTTCCAGACGATCAGGCCGCCGACAACGACGAAGAAGAGCTTGAAGAAGAAGTAGAGGACCTCCTTGCCGGGGGGCGTGGTGTAGGTAAAGAGCCGCTTGAAGACGATGGCGTCAAGCCCCACGATAAGAAACGCGAGTCCGACGATAAAGAAGACGAACAGGCTCACGCGAAAGACTTTGACCTCGAAAACATCCTGATTTGCCACGGCGTACCTCTCCCTTTTATGTAACGCGGACACTATACCACAAAGTTGTCGAGCGCTCAAGAAATCGCATCAGGCGACGGCCGCAGGGCGTCGGCCGTATGGTTAGTGGTTGAAAAAGAAGCCGTTATCTGATACAGTGTAACAACCACCGATCGGGGTAATGGTCCGTGAGAAAACGGATAGCGCATACGAACTCGTATCAAGAATAGGGAGGTTTATTACATGACTGAAGAGAGAGTGGCGAGGGTTACCGAGGTCATCTGCGGTTCGACCATCGGCTTCGACGACGCGATCAAGAAAGGGATCAAGCGGGCCAGCAAGACCCTCAGGAACATCGTCGGGGTAAAGGTCAAGGAGTTTCGGATTCACGTCGAGGCCAACGAGATCGAGGAATACCGGGTCAACATGGACATCATCTTCCTGCTGGAAGAGTAGGAGACGGCGAACGCGAAAGCCGCCCGGCACGGGCGGCTTTGTCTTTTCTTACGCGCGGGAGGGCGTCGCTTTCACTTCATTTTTGCCTTTCCCCTTGATGACCCCGACGAGCCGCTCCGGGTAGTTGGAGATGATCCCCGTGACCCCGATGGCGGCCATCCTGGCCATCTGGTCCTCACTATCCACCGTCCAGACGTTGACGAAGAGGCCGGCGCGCGTTGCGGCCGCCACGAGGTCTTCCGTGACGAGGCTGTACTCCGGATGCAGGCCGTCGGCCATCGCAAGCCGTGCGGGACCGATTTGGTCGATGAGGCCGCCGCTGTAGAGGATCGCCGCGACGATGTCGGGCGCGATCTCCTTGACGCGCCGTATCGCGGCGTGGTCAAAGGAGGAGATGAGGACCCGGTCGGCCGTCTTTGTGTCCCTGAGCACGGAGATGAGCTTCTTCTCGATGCCGTCGTACCTTCGGGGACCGTTCTTGATCTCGATGTTGAGGCCGATTCCCTTATCTCTCGTCAATTCGATGAACTCCTCAAGGGTGAGGATCACCTCATCGGCAAACCCCGTCCCCATCCATGAGCCGAAGTCAAGCTTCCTGAGCTGGGCGAGCGTATAGCTGTAGACCTCACCCTTCCCGTTGCTCGTGTTGTCGATGACCTGATCGTGGATGATCACGAGATGGCCGTCCCGGGTCATGTTGACGTCGGTCTCGATCATATCGATGTCGTAGGTCAGCGCCGACAGGAAGGCTGACCTCGTGTTCTGGGGCCGCTTCATCGGATCGCCCCGGTGGGCGATGGCAAGGGGCCCTCTTTTCAGAAGTTCTCGTATCATCTCATTGTCTCTCTACATATATGAATGGAGTCCGGAAAGGATGAAATTTACCCCCAGGAAGGTGAAGATGACGGCTAAAAAACCGACGATAGACAAGACGGCGCTCTTCTTCCCCTTCCAGCCCCGGATGAGGCGGGCGTGGAGGAAGAGCGCGTAGATAATCCAGGTGATGAGCGACCAGGTCTCCTTGGGGTCCCACGACCAGTACGATCCCCAGGCGAAATGGGCCCAGAAGGCGCCCGTGATGATCCCGATGGTGAGGAGCGGCATTCCGGCCAGGACTCCCCGGTAGATCATCTCGTCAAGCGTCGCTTTTGGGGGCAGGACGCTCTTTCTTGCGTCGCTTCTGGTAAGAAACAAGATGGCCGAGACAAACGAAAAGGCAAAGGCGGCGTAGGACAGAAAGCAGGTCATCACGTGGACGACAAGCCAGTTGCTCTTGAGGGCCGGTATCAAGGGCCTGATGGATCGGTCTACCTCCGGCGAGAGTGAGGCGTAGGCGAGCGCCAGCAGCGCAAGGGGCGTCATGAAGACGCCTAAGAACGTATAGCCCGAAGACGAACCTGAGGATGAGATAGACCAGCACAAGGACCAGTGAAAAGAATATGAGGGACTCGTAGAAGTTGGTCAGCGGCATATGGCCGAAACCGAGCCGGTAACTCTCGATAGTGCGCAGGATCAACGCCACCAGGTGAATGATAAAGGCGGCGATCACGACGGTGTCGCCGAGCCTGCTCAGATATTCTTTTTTGAGCATCCAGTGGAGGATGAACAAGATGAAGGCGGCGCCGTAGGCGAAGGTGACGAAGCTTAGGATGACGGAACTCAGCATAGTTTTTCCCTTATGTCCTGGACTCTCTTTTCGAATTTTTCCTCAAATCCTCCGGCAAACCTTCCCGGCAGGGCGGATACTTTCACCTCGATTCTATCCTCTCGGCCCGTGACGTCTATCCTGAGGCTTCCCATCGACCTGGCGACGGGAAACAGGAACCCAACGCACATGATGATAAAGCCGACGAAGACCAGCGGCACTCCCGGCTCCCTGACCACCGTGATGCCGGAGTAGGGGACCTCATGGTAGTCTTTCAGCGCGAAGACATAGTCGCCGCCCCTTCTCTTGTCAAAATCCGGGTAGTTGACGAAGGTCCACAGGTCGTATTTTTCTTTTCCATCCCCTACCGCCAGATGCACCGCGGGGCCCAGGTCCATGAAATCGAGGGAAGATTCTACGATGGTAAACGATAGGCCGCGGCCGGGGACGGAGACCTTTTCCGACCAGCGGGCGTCTCCGACAAAGATCGATTTTCCGCTCTTGTCGAGGATCTCGATGGTGGCGTAGTCCATCTCCATACCGAAGCTCGTCTGGTAGAATCGGATCCCGCGGTGTTCGGCAGGGTGGTTCACCAGGAGCGTTGCCGGGGCCTCGATGTTCCCGTCGATAAAGGTGACGTCGCTCCGGTATTCCTTGGGGGTGCCGTCCGGGTAGCGCTCAAACGTAAATTTATCGAGCCTGACGGAGAAGTCGAGAGTTCTCATGAGAACCTGTTTGATGATCACCTGCCGTGATTGGTCCCCCTGGATGATAAACATATCGCCCGAAAACCCAAAGAGAAACGAGATGAGCCCGCCGACGAGAATCATGAGGATGCTGATATGTACGATGATGGGCCCGAGCCCGAGGATCGGATGAGGGATGGAGGTGATGGTCGTCGTTTCTCCCGCTTTGCCGATAACCGTCCGGCACAGCGGCCGCCTGAGGGCGGCGTGCGCGATCTTCGTTGTCTCGTCCTTCCCGTGCCTTGATGTGAGGGTCTCACAGAAGGGGTAGCGAGACGTTCCTCCCGTCCCCCGAGAAGAGAGCGCCCGTATTCTTTTCGGGAGGAGATCGAGGGTGCAGAGGGTGATGTTGGCCACGAGCAGCATCAACAACGCGTTGAAGTAGGTGCTGTGATAGATATCGGTGACCGCCAACAGCTTGAGGACCCGGTAGGCGGTGTGGCCGAAGCGGAGGACATATTCCTCGGGAGGGCTGTTCTGGCCGACGAACGTCCCGATCGCCGCGACGACGATGGTCGCGATCAGGATCACGAAAGTAAACCGGACCGATGAGAGGTAGTCGACGATGTCCTGGAGGAGTTTTTTCATGGCTCTTACTTTTCGGGTGTGTGGCACGAGTCGCAGGAAAGGGAAACGCGGTTGTCTCCCTTCTCGATCTCGTCCTTATGGCAGGCGATGCAGAGTTTATGAAATGCCACGATATCGGCGGGAACGCCCGATTCTTCCGCAGCCTTGTGACAGACGGAGCATTTTCCCGGCGTTTGATCCCACGCGGTGGTATGGTGGCAGAAGGCGCACGAGGGTTTTTGAGAGCCGGTGGCGCCGTGGTCCTTGTGGGTAAAGGTGACCGTGCCGGCGGTGCGGTTGTATTCGGTGAGCGTGATCGTATCCGGCTGGGCGATCTTCTCGGCCGCCGTTGATGCAGCGATCCCCGCGATGAAGAGCGTGATCACAAAGGCCGTATATCGCACAGCAGCCCGCTTTCGATTTTTCGGATCGGCCCAATTTTGTCGGCCGTTGTCGCGATCCGTCACTTTCCGAATTCCCTGTCGGCCTTCTTGACCTCTTCGACCATCAGAAGCCGTGATTCCTTCAGGCGACCGTAAAGCTGATCGTCTCCGGCCGCGAGGATCTCGACGGCTAGAATCGCCGCGTTCCGTGCGCCGGCAGTGCCGATCCCGACCGTCGCCACCGGGACGCCGGGGGGCATCTGGACCGTGGAGAGGAGGGAGTCGATGCCCGACAGGGAAGACGAGGCGATGGGAACGCCGATGACCGGCACGAGCGTCTGTGAGGCGATGACGCCTGCCAGGTGCGCCGCATAGCCCGCCCCGGCGATGATGACGCCGATCCCCTTATCCCTGGCCGTTTTTGCGATCTCCGTCACCACGTCGGGGGTCCGGTGGGCGGACGCCACGCGCAGCCGGACCTCGATACCGAACGATTCGAGGGTCTCCTGTGCCGGTTTCATCACCTCGATGTCCGATTTGCTCCCCACGACGACAAGGACCTTATGTGGTGCCATATCTCAGCCCCTTTGCGCCGATATCCCTGCGATAGTACGCGCCGTCCCACGTGATCTTTTCCACTGCCCGATAAGCCTGCCGGATGGCGGCGCCGAGATCGTCTCCGAGGGCGGTGACGCCGAGGACCCGCCCGCCGGCGGTGAGGAGCCTGTCGCCGTCGCGCTTCGTCCCCGCATGGAAGACCACCACGTCGCTCAGCCTCTCGGCCTGGCCGATCCCCGTGATCGGCTTCCCCTTTTCATAACTGCCGGGGTAGCCCCCGGACGCCATGACGACGCAGACGGCCGGTCGCTCGTCCCACGCGAGCGTCGCCTCCGAAAGCTTACCTTCTACCGCCTTGATCAGGACCTCCGATAGGTTTCCCTTCATCCGCATGACGAGCGGCTGGGCCTCGGGGTCCCCGAAGCGCGCGTTGAATTCGAGCACCTTGGGGACACCGTCCTTGATCATGAGGCCGGCATAGAGGATGCCGACGTACGGGTGTCCCTCTTTTCCATGGCGCGGACCGTCGGGATCATGATCCGGTCCATGACGCGGGAGAAGAGGGCATCGGTGACCACCGGGGCGGGCGAGTAGGCGCCCATCCCTCCGGTGTTGGGTCCCCTGTCGCCGTCAAGAATCGCCTTGTGGTCCTGGGAGGTGGCCAGCGGCACGACGGTCTTTCCGTCGGAAAAGGCGAGGAAGGACGCCTCCTCGCCGGTCAGAGAACTCCTCGACGACAACCCTGTTCCCGGCGTCTGCCGAATTCCTGCTTCACCATGATCAGATCGACGGCCGAGGTCGCCTCGGCGACGGTGCTGCAGAGGATGACCCCCTTTCCCGCCGCCAGTCCGTCGGCCTTGACGACGATCGGGGCGCCGCTGTGCTCGATATACTTGCGCGCGGCTTCCGGATCAGTGAACTCGGCGAATTCCCCGGTGGGGATATCGTACTTTTTCATGAGGTTTTTCGAGAACGATTTCGACCCCTCTATCCGGGCGGCGGCCTTCGACGGCCCGAAAACGGTAAGGCCCTCTTTCTTGAAGAGGTCCGTGATGCCGGAGACAAGGGCCGCCTCGGGCCCGACCACCGTCAGGTCGATCTTTTCCTTCACGGCCAAATCGCGCAGGGCGCCTATGTCCTCGGCGGATATCGGGACGTTTGTGGCTACGTCCGCCGTGCCGCCGTTGCCGGGGGCGCAGTAGACCGTAACCCCTTTTTCCCGGGCCAGCTTCCATGTCAGGGCGTGTTCGCGGCCTCCGCCGCCGACGATGAGTATTTTCATCCGAGCCTCACGATACGACGTTCAGTGAAGGAAAAGAGCGCGCCTGACGAGGGGAGGACTATCTTCACGGTCGGCCTCAATGAGCTCAGTGTCTGAAATGGCGTCTTCCCGGTAAAGACCATGGCGATATCGTGAAGATCCGCCGTTTTGATCGCGTCTTCGTCCTTGATGCTCCCCCCGGGCTGGGCGATGGCGGTGACGCCGGCGGCCGCGGCCGCCTCGATGCCGTCGGGTTGGGGGAAGAAGGCATCCGAGGCCAGGACGCACCCCTCGGTCGGAAATTGCGCCTTCATCTTTGCGATGTTCACCGAGTCGACCCGGCTCATCTGGCCCGCGCCGACGCCGACGAGCATATTTTCCGTCGCAAACACGATGGCGTTTGATTTGATATGCTTGACGACCTTCCATGCAAAGGTGAGGGCATCCATCTCCTTCTTGGTGGGTGGGCGCTTCGTCACTACCTTTGCTTCTCCAAGCGACATATCGACGGCGTCCCAGTCCTGCACGAGAAGCCCGCCGTGTACGCGCCGGAGATTATATGACGCCCCGTCGCCGGGGCTCCCCATAGGGACGATGATGAGCCTGAGGTTCTTCTTCGCCGCCAGGATATCCAGCGCCCCCGGCGTAAAGCCGGGCGCGACGATCACCTCCAGGAAGGTTTCGGCAAGGCTGTCGGCCGTGTCCTGATCGATCTCGCGGTTTAACGCGACGATGCCGCCGAAGGCCGAGATCGGATCGGTCCGGCGCGCCATCTTGTAGGTCTCGGCCAGCGTTTTACCGCCGACGGCCACCCCGCAGGGATTGGCGTGCTTGATGATCGCCGCCGCCGGCTCACTGAATTCCCGCACCACGTCGATGGCGGCGTCCGTGTCCATGATGTTGTTGTATGAGAGCTCCTTTCCCTGGAGAACCCGGGCATGGGGAAGCGTGTTCGGATACTCGGCGGAGTCCCGATAGAAGGCGGCTCGCTGATGGGGGTTTTCGCCGTACCTGAGACCGTACAGCTTTCTGAACTGAAGGGTCAGGCTCTCGGGGAAACGCGCGCGCTCATCGTTCTCGTCCAGCGACGTCAGATAGTTCGAAATGGCCGCGTCGTAGGCCGCCGTCCGCACGAAGACCTTCTTGGCGAGGGAAAAGTTCGTTTCCTCGCTCACCTCTCCCTTGCTTTTTTCCATCTCCCTGATGATGACGCGATAATCGGAGGGGTCGACGATCACCGTCACGTATTTGTAGTTCTTCGCGGCGGCACGGATCATCGTCGGGCCGCCGATGTCGATATTTTCTATCGCCTGGGCCAATGTCACATCCGGCCTCGCTATCGTCTCTTCAAAGGGGTAGAGATTTACCACCACCAGATCTATGGGCGTGATACCGTACTCGGCCATCTTCTTGACGTGCTCGGGGTTATCCCGAACCGCCAGCAGGCCGCCGTGCACCTTGGGGTGAAGGGTTTTCAGCCTTCCGTCCATCATCTCCGGGAAACCGGTATATTCGGATATATCGGTAACGGCGAGGCCCCCCTCGGCCAGGAGCTTTTTTGTTCCTCCGGTGGAGATAAACGAAACGCCCATCGATGCCAGCTTCTTGGAAAATTCGAGAACTCCGGCTTTATCCGATACGCTGATAAGAGCCGTCTTGATCTTCCCCATAGAGAAACCTCCGTATCCGTCTCAGCTAAGTGTAGTCATGTCCAATAATGGGAAAGCAGCGTGAAACTCCACTACAGGACGAAATCGATTATTGGCTTTATAACAATTCCTCCCGATAAAATCAACTCTTTTCATGTCTTTGATTCTCTCGTGATCTTTACCATCATGCGCACGGTGATTCCCCCGAGGACCGCGATCATCAAGACGATCGCCCCCCAGAGGATCCAGGGGTACCGCTCGGTGAAAGGGAGCTCGGCCCCGGGGATATATCCGGGGTTGCGAACGATCGCCCCGAGCGTTACCGGAATTATCGAATTCCTGTCGATATAGGAAAAGAGCTCTTCGATATCATATGACGGGGCCTTGGCCCTCGGGTTGCCGAAGTAGAGGATATAGTCCTGGCCGGGTTGGGAAGAAAAGGTGATCTTTCGAGGCACGCCGCCGACGGAGACGTCGGTGATTGCAAGGGGCGGGTCATTCTCGTTTTGGATGATGAGCTTGAGGTAGCGGGCCTGAAGCTCGGGGTACTCGACGACGGTGCTGACGCGCCCGAAGCGGGGCGTGGTGATGTCATAGATGGTGGATACATAGTCCCCGGTGTATTTTGTGGGATCGTCCACGTTTGATGAGAGTACCCTTACCTCCCGCTTGAAGTTTTTGTCCGGTATGGAAAAAGCGACTGAAGATGAGGGAAGGTTCTTGAAGGAGAGGTCAATGGTGATCTCGGTGGTATTTGACGATTTTTTCTCCTCCTTCCTCATGAAGCTCGGCAGCACCACCGATTCCCCCTTGTTATCACTGGCAAGGTAGATATCGCCCCCCGGATCGAGGAGTGGCTGCCCTCCGTCGTCCCATATGGTGACCTTCAGGTAGCGGTAATCCGTCGTCGGGTAGGAGACGGTGAGGTTCTTAATCTTGTGCTCGCCGGTGAGGTCGAATATATAGTCGTCCTTCTTGAGGACAAAAAATGTCTTGTTGTCGGGTGATCCCTCGATCGTGACGCGACGCACGAAATCGGTGCTCTTGGTGGTGATGACGATGCTGTTTGTCCTGATGCCGCTGTCTCCGATATCGAGCGTGAAGGTCGTATAGCTCTGGGGGATATATGAGGTATTGAGCGTCTGGGTCTCAATCTTCTTCCTTTCGCTCGTCTTGGTGTTGCTCCAGATTACGTAGGGGACCTCTTTATTGTCCTTCGTAACGATCCTGAGGTCGGAGAGCGAAGGGTTGGCCTTATCGTAGACTTGCGGGGGAATATTGAAAAAGACGTAGCCGGGCGATGTGCCCTGTACGGGCGCGGTAAAGCGGTAGGGTGCGGTATCGAGGGCGGACACAATGCCGGGGAACATCAACGCCGCGGCGGCGATAACCACTATACTATTTCTTTTCATCTCTTTGCTCCTGCTTTTCTCCGATCACGGCGCCGATGATCTGCTGTCTGAAGCGGGTATAGAGGAACGATACCGCAAGCAGGATGATCCCCAACCCGATAAACGAGATTATCCGATAGATGTTCTCAAGCTGCGACAGGTCAAAGATGAAGACCTTGAATATCGTGATGAAGAAGAGGGCGATGGCAAACAGACGCGACGGCGCATGTTTCTTGATGAATCCGATGACGGTCAATGCCACCGAATAGGTCGCCCAGATGCCGGACAGCGAGAGCTTCTGGGCGTAAAGGTATTTATTGTAGAGGCCCATATACGCCTCGTAGGTGGGGAAGGCGGCCGTCTGCGTCTGGAGCCTGGCCAGCGGAACGGCGAAGTAATCGAATGCCTCGATGGACAGGGCGATCAGCAGGATAACATGGGCGGCCACAAAAAAGGTAATCGATCCCGCCTGCGCATACGAGGCCTCCCTTCTCTTATGGATGAAGTATGCCGAAAGGAAGGTCGATGCCGCGACCACGAGGGCCGTGAGAAAGCGCTCGTTGAAAAACGAGCGAAAACCGGGCTGAAAGATATCGATGGAAAGGTCCGAAAAGAGGAGCTTTCCGATGGCGACAACGAGAAGCCCTGCCCCCGCAAGGAGTATACCGCCGCTGTCTGTCTTCGTGCCGATCCAGATCAGTGCGGCGGCGAGCACCGCCCAGCCCACCGTGATCCAGTTCTTTTCAAGCTGAATAGGGACCATGATGACCAGAAACGCCAGCGCCACGGCCATGAAGGTGAGCGTAAGCCGGGTTTCGGCCTTGAGCCTTTTATAGGCGATCAGGGAAAGGCCGAGGTAGAAGAAGGCCATGACGCCGGAAAAGAGCCCCATCCAGTCGGGGAATTGATCCCGGAGGTTGTAGTAGCTGGCCGTGAAGAAACTCGAAGCGACCAGTCCCACGAAGATGAGGTCAAAGACACCCGTTACTTCCTTATGGATGACATTATAGAAGATCGAAACGGAGACGAAGATGAGAAAGAAGATTACCAGGAAGAGCTGGGTGGTCGCGTACGGTATCGGCTCTATCGAGTAGAACTTCCCGGCCCACGCGGCAAAGATGGCGAAGGTGGCGATGAAGGCCACGACATTGAGCCACTTCCAGTTTTTGAAATAGGCGACGGCAAGCACGCCGAGGTCCAGTATGGTGACGTAGGTAAGGAGCGCCGCCTGCTTGTTCTCTCCCGTCGAGAGGAGGATCGGGTTGAGGTAGCCCCCCAAAAACCCGATGAAAGCGATGGACGACGCATTATGCCTGACCGAGAGGATGACGGCAAAGAGGGTCACCACGATAAAGAGTATCCTCCCTGCATCCATAGGGATGATCTCGTAAAAGCTTGTGCCGGCAAAGAGGGCAAGGAAGAGGATGGCGATCCCGCCGCCCGCCAAGCCTTGTGAATAGTATTTATACTTATTCTTCCAGAACTCTCCCCAGCCGATGAAGACGAGACCCACCAGCATTCCAAGGACGACTCGTCCCGTCGGGCCGATCCAGTTGTTCTCGAAGGCATACTTGATGAAAAATCCCATCCCGATGACGACGGCCACTATTCCGATATAGTTGAGCCATTTCCCGCCGATTTTGGCCTCGAGCTCCTTCCTGTCCGTGGGCGGCTTCTTAGCCACGGCTTCTCTCGGTGGTGGGGGGGGCGGGGCGGTCTCTGTGGGGGCGGCGGGCTCGTTGCCCTGTTCGAGGACCTGAAGACGGACTCTCAGATTCGATACGTCCTTCTTGATGGCCTCCAGCTCCGTAAGAACCCGATCAATTTTCTTGTCGGGATCATCACCTCTCATGGCTTGGACTCCTCAAACGAAAGACTATTGATAAAAAGGTCGGCAAATCGTTTGTCGGACGAGAGCTCGATATAATGAACCCGGTCGGCGAGCCCTTCAATCTGGGTACGCGCCCGATCGGAGAGGGCCGCATCGGTCGCCCCCGTGAGGGCCGCGTCGCCCACGAAGGCGATCTTATCCAGCAAGGACTCCGGCAGGAGCCCGACGCCGACGATGCTCGTTCTTTTGAGGTAGTTTCCGAAGGCGCCGGCGATCAGCACCCGATCGATATCCCCCCAGCCGATCCCCATCTCGTCAAGGAGAATCCTGACGCCCGAGTGGATCGCCCCCTTGGCAAGCTGGATCTCGCGGATGTCCTTCTGGGTGATCCCGACCGTGGTCTTCTTGTCGGCGAAGAGGGCAAATTCGGTGACCCCGTCACTCTTCCTGACCCGATCGCGGAGGTGCGGGGACGTGCTATTGTCCACGATCCTCCCCTTGGGGTCGATCAGATGGGATTTTTTCATCTGTGCCACGGCGTCGATCAGACCTGAGCCGCAAATGCCGCGGGGTCTTCCGTTTCCCTTCACGGAAATCTTCACCGTATCATTGTCGATCACGACCCCCTCTATGGCCCCGACGTCGGCCCTCATCCCGTCCCTGATGTGGGCCCCCTCGAATGCGGGGCCGGCTGCGGTCGAACACGAGAGGAGCCGCCGGCGGTTTCCCAGGACGATTTCACCGTTTGTCCCGATATCTATCCCGAGGATCGCTTCGTCGGATTCGTGTATCTTCGCAGACCAGATGAAGGCGAGTGTGTCTCCGCCCACGTATCCCGAGAGGACCGGGAATACCCATGCGCGAGCCCTCGGTGCAAGCGAAATACCGAGGTCTTCGGCGGCCGCTTCCTGGGCGCCTCGAAAGGAAGGCGTGAAGGGAGCAAAGGCGATCGGCGAGGGGTCTATCCCGAGAAAAAGGTGCTCCATCGTCGGGTTTCCCGCAAGGGTCATGCCCTCGATCGCCGCCGTCGTCGTGCCGATCCGGGCCGTGAGCTTGACGGCCAGGTCGTATATCGCACCGGCCGCGAGGGCCTGCTGGCGGGCGAGCGCCTTGTTGTCTGCGATGACGGCGTTGATACGGGAGATTACGTCGGCGCCGAAGGAGGCCTGGGGGTTGAGAACGGACCCAAGGGCAAGGACTTCCTGCGTCGTGCGGTCGGTCAGGGCGGCCGCGATACTCGTTGTGCCGAGGTCGACCGCCAAAAAGAGGGGCCCGAAGGGTCCGGAAGACTTGGAGAGAACCCTGACCTCCTCCCACCCCTTTCCCGTACCGGCCACGCGGGAACCGGGAGGAATCTCAATGGTCATGTCACCGGCAACTATGAGCCGGCAGGCAAGCCTCATCCCCTCGGCGAGGGCCGCCTGGGACAGGAATTTTCTCTCTTCGGGCGTTGGGTCGGCGGCCCCTTTGGTCACCCTCACGACGCATTTGCCGCAGCGTCCCTGGCCGCCGCAAGGGAAATTGACGAGAATGCCGCTCTCTCCCATGACCGCGGCCAACGACTCCCCCGCTTCTCCGGTGAAATGTAATCGCTCGGGGAGAATCGTGACCCTATGTCGTGCCATTAACGCTTACGTTCCTTAAAGTAGAAGGGGGCCTCGATCGTCTCAATCCCGTCCTTAATCTTCTTGATGTACAGATGGTGGAGGATCTTCGTGACCGTATCCCCCTCGGCGGTGGTATCCTTACGGTACACCTCGAACAGTGGGAGCCAGTTGCGCTTGAACCCGTCGTCATAAAGGGGCAGGGGATAGAGAAGGGCGGTCGATTCCTCGCCGGATTTTAGCATTCTCCGGTCGTAGGCGGGGAAAAGGTATATCCAGAGTTCTTGGCTGCCGTCCGCGTATTTCGTTTCTATGTATTTGTCAATAAGCATGAAGCGGTGGCTATCTTCATTCATTTTGGGAGAGGTAAAATGTCCCTCGGTATAGATCGGATAGAAGAAATACCGACTCTCGTCGACACTATCGTTTTGGGTGGTCACCCGCTTTCGGTAAAAAGGTGCGAATTGCGTGAGGGAAAGAGTATCCGATCGGGCGATGGCCACAAAGGGCCACGGCATGTCGATCCGTCGGTAGTTGGTGTCCTTATCGTAAGAGACGGAGAAGAGAGGCCAGAGGTACGATGTCGACCAGGAGTGGGGAGTCTGGCGGTGCGCGTAAAAGGGGATGAAAAGGGTGTCGGTCATCGGGGAGTCGGTATTAAGATATCTTCCCCGGAACGTGACCAGGGGGAAGAGATAGAACGTCTTGTAGTTTACCCCGGTCTCCTCCTCGTGTCCCCACAGGGGGAAGACCCTCATCCCCCAGCCGTTTGCCCCCGTGGTCTTCTTGAAGACGGGCCAGAGGACGCTGTGGGAGACAAACCCGTCTTCCTTCGTCCGGGAGTAGACCGGCCACAACAGGAACATGATTTCATCCTTGCCGAAACGGTGCTTTACCGTGCCGTATAAGGGGAAGAGGCCGCCGTAAGACTCTCCTTCCTCCGAAGTCCCCCAATAGAGGGGGAAATAGTCGCTGGAGGTCCGGGTCTTATTCGGGTAGATGTCGTCGGTTTGTTCCTTGATGAGGGGCACAAGCATGAATTTCTTATCTTGCCCATTTTTCTTGAACTTCATGAGGGGGTAGAGGATATCGATAACCGTGGAATCGGCCGAGGTGTCCTTTACGATCGAGAAGAGGGGTCGAATAGAGAACTCACTCTTTCCCTCCTTAGACCGGTGATAGTAGGCCAAGGGGGTAAGAATAGAGACTGTTTTCGTGCCTTCCTTTTCATCCTCGTTATAGTAGACAAAAGGCCAGACGTTGAGGTGTTTCCCTCCGGGATAGGCGCACGTCGAGGTGAACAACAAAATGACGCCGAGACAGAGAATTGCCGCTCGCTTCATGCTAAACCCTTATACCCCCGCCGGGGAAGATGAATATCGGACGATCCACTCAAACCTTCATACCGCCGGCAGCCTCCCCGAAGACCGGTGATTTCATGAACGGTGACCGGCGGCTCGCACCTACATTTTTTGGCCGGGTCACGGGGGGAAGTCAGGGGTTTTCCCGTGCCCGGCCTTTAGCCTAAAAAACCAGGCTGAAGATGGTGGACAGAACGGTGATGGGAGTCATTTCCTCGATTCCCTCCGCAGCCTTCTTGGCCTCCCGCATGGTGTTGGTCGACTCGTTATAGAGACTGTCATCCTTGACGAGTTTCCCGAGGGTCCCCTCGCCCTTGTTGACCTTGTTTGCCATATTCTTCACGTCAGTATAGAGCGTATCGTCGTTCATCAGTTTACCGAGCGTGCCTTCTCCGCGGTTGAGCTTGGCCGTGATGTTCGACAGGTTGCCCGTGGTATCCTTCATGTTGGCCACGATCGCCTTAAGGTCTTTCTTGCCTTCCTCGCTGCCGAGGACATCCTCGAGGCTCGAGGTTATCTTCTGAACGCTCATCAGCACATCGCCCAGATCGGCCTCCGCGATCGAATTGGTGATGGTGTCTCCGTTGGCCAGTGTACCGCTGGCGGGTGTCCCGGGAAGAATCATGACGTACTTATCTCCGAGAGCACCGAAGGTCTTGAGCTCGATGCTGGCGTCCCTATAGATGACGGTATTGGGGTAGATGGTCATGGAGATCTTCGCCTTCTCGCCTGCCAGCGTAATCTGGTCCACTTCCCCGACCTCGACGCCGGCGATGCGCACGGAACCCCCCGGGTTGAGGCCGGCGACATCGGAGAATTCCGCGTAGAGGGTATAGCCGTGCCCTTTCGTCAGGCGGTATTGGCCGATAAAGAGGGTAATGAGACCGATAATGGCAATGGCCGTAAGAACAAACAGCCCAACCTTCAATTCTAATGATCGATCGCTCATAGTTTACCTCCCCTTTTTATTACCCATGTGTCGCCTCGTTGAGATCGCCTGCAATGTACCCCGCGATGAGAGGATCCTTCGACGCCTTGAACTGAGCGGGCGTTCCCTCCGCATAGATCTTCCCTTTGTAGAGCATAGCGATCTTGTCGGCCACGGCAAGGGTGAACTTTATATTATGACTGATGATGACGTAGGTTATCCTCTTGGTTTTGTGCGTGTCGCGTATCAGATCCGTGATGGAGTTCTCCGTGATCGGGTCAAGCCCCGACGTCGGCTCGTCGAAGAGGACGACCTTCGGATCGGTTACGAGCGCCCGGGCAAGCGCCGCCCGTTTTTTCATTCCGCCCGATAGCTCCGAGGGCATCTTTTCTTCCATCCCCGTCAACCCGACCTCCTTTATCAGGAGGTCTACCCGCGGCTTGATCTGTTTCATGGGAAGCCGCTCTCGCTCGGTCAGGGGAAAGGCGATGTTATCCCAGACGTCGAGCGAGTCAAAGAGCGCTCCTTCCTGGAACAGCATGCCGAAGTGAACCCTGATCTTATTGAGGTCCTTTTCCTGCATGGCGCTGATCTCGTCGCCGTCGACGAAGATCTTGCCGCTGTCGGGTTTCATGAGCCCGATGAGGTGTTTTAGGAGGACCGATTTGCCGGCGCCGCTCCTGCCGAGTATTACGGTGATCTCGCCGTCGCGTATCGTGAGGTTTATTCCGCCCAGCGCCTCCTCGGCGCCAAAGGATTTGTGAAGGTCAACAATCTTGATCATGGATACGACTGCCCTCCCTATTTGAACATGATTGCGGTCAGGATGTAATCGGCGACGACGATCGTGACGCTGGACGCGACCACTGCACGGGTGGTGGCCCTGCCCACGCCCTCCGCGCCGCCCTCCGCGTACAGGCCGTAGTAGCATCCGATGAGGGTCAAAAAAAGCCCGAAGAAGAGCGACTTGATCATCCCGTTGGTGTAATCGCTCATCAGCAATAGATCGTGTACGTGCGCCAAGAAATCGCCGCCGTTAATGTGGAGGATAACCACGCCCACAAAATAGGAAGCGATAAACCCCGTGAACGAGAAGACCGATGCCAGGACGGGCATCATCGTAATGCCGGCGATGATCCGCGGGACGACGAGATATTGGACCGGGCTGATGGACATCGAGGTCAGCGCGTCGATCTGCTCGGTGACGCGCATGGTGCCGATCTCGGCCGCCATGGCGGAGCCCGCGCGTGCGATGATCATGATGGCCGCGATCACCGGCCCCATCTCGCGGGCCATGCTCACGGCGACGGTCGCCCCCACAAGGCTCTGCATATTGATGTGGCGAAAGGTCAGATACCCCTGCAGCGCCAGCACCATCCCGGTGAATGCGCCGGTGAGGACGATGACGGGCATCGACTTGAAACCGACGAAATCAATCTGGCGCAGGAGGTTCCTCACCCGGTAGGGAGGGACGAACGTCCAGCGGACAGTATCGACAAACAGAAGGGCCAGCCTGCCGAAGTGCTGAACTTTCTCGGAAATCCATTCGAGAACAATCGTCGGAGCACTGATCATGGAGGTCTCTCCTGTATGTAAGAAATGATTACATGCTATACACTATATAATGGTATTTTTGATATTTCAACTTAAAAAGACGCCATCCCATTCGGTGGAGGGCGGAGAGCTGACAGCTTTTTCAATGCGCGAGATGTAAATCTCGGTCGCGATATCGCCGGGAGTCGCGTCTTGTATCGCCTTGAAGACGGCAAGGGCCTCTTCCCACCGCCGGGCGCGTATCAGGGAAAGCCCCCGCTCGAACTCCCGCGCCGCCTGTTCTCGCTCGGGGAACTGGCCTTTCCTGCCGATCATCTCGTAGATCTTCACAGGGATGTGCCGTCCACGAATTCGAACGAGGTCCAGCTCCCGAAAGGCTACGTCGTCCTTTGCACGTTCGAAGGTGTATTCGGTAACGAGGCAGGTCGTGTCGTACTCCTTGTTAAGGTTTTCCAGACGCGAGGCGAGGTTTACGGCGTCGCCCATGACGGTGTAGTCAAACCGCTTCCTGGATCCCATATTTCCCACGGCCGCATACCCGGTATTGATTCCGATCCTGATGGAGAGCCGGGGTCTGCCCGCCGTTTCCCAGCGCGTCATGAGGCGATCGAGCTCGGCCATCATATCAAGTGCCGTCAGGCATGCACGCCTTGCGTGATCGGGCTGGGGAAGCGGGGCGCCGTATACCGCCATGATGCCGTCGCCGATATACTTGTCCAGCAGGCCCCGGTGTGAGAAGACCACGTCGGTCATCGTGCTCAGGTACTCGTTTAAGATATTGACCAATTCCTCCGGCGAGAGCTCCTCCGACAGCGACGTGAATCCTTTAATATCGGAAAAAAGTATAGAGACATCTTTTCTCTCTCCGCCGAGGGTGAGCATCGACGGGTTCTTGAGGATCTCACTCACCACAGCCTCAGGCACATAGAACTGGAAGGCCTCCTTGATCCGTTTCCCCGCCCGCTCGACCGTTATATAGCGCATGAGGGTCAGTATGGTATAGCCGATGGCGACGGTCAACAGCGGCGGGACGAGGCCGATCCAGACGTTCTTTTGGGCAAACATATACTGTGTGAATCCGATCCATCCCCCCGCCACGACGATCCCGAAGAGTGCCCCGATCCGATGCCGGCACGCGGGGGATAACGAGTCCCATGCACAGGCCGATCAAGAGGATCATGAAGAAACTAAGGTACTTCACCCACGAAGGCATGGAGAGAAACTGCTTGTGGAGTATATTGTCGATGATCGTTGCGTTGACTTCCGTACCCGGAAAATCGCTTCCCATCGGCGTTACCCTCAGGTCGTAGGTGCCGACGGCGGTAGTCCCGATGACGGCGATCTTGTCCTTGATCTTATCCTTTGCGACCCGCCCGTGGACTATGTCGGTAAAGGAAAGGTAGGGGAAGGTCTTGACCGGTCCCCGGTAGTTCACGAGGAGTTCCCCCCGTGCATTGGTGGGGATCTCCGTGTCGCCCAGGACTATTTTGTAGGCACCTTCCTCGGATATGTAGATGTCCGGCGCCGGGGCGCCAAGGTAGGCTCGGGCCATCTCGAGGGCGAACGAAGGGTAGAGCTTCTTCCGACATGACACCGCCAAAGGTGACCACCGAATAGCGCCGTCGCTATCGGGAAAGACATTGAAATAGCCGAAGCCGCCGGCCGACCGGGAGATGATCGGGATGTTGGTCTCCGGCGCGATTACCGTGAAAAACGCGGCCTTCTTGGCTTCCTCAGAGTCGTAGGAGACGAGCCTAAAGGTCGATTTTTCGATGCCCTTGATGTTGTTCTCAATGTCGGCCTCGGTCATGTCCCCGATCTCTCTCTCCTTTACGTGGAAGAAGTAGCCGAGTACCACGGCGGGGCTGCGGGAGAGCGCAAGCGACAGGTGCTGGTCGTTATCGAGCAGTTGTCTGGTCTCATCAAAGAGCTCGGAGAGCCTCGGCTGATCAAGGCCCCTCTCTTGGCTCTGACGCTTGATGTAGTCGACGGTGCTGATGCCCGAATAGATATCGGGCTCGGAGAAGACCATATCAAAACCGAGGACCTTGGCGCCCATGCCGTTGAGGATATTGACCGCGTCCGCAAAATAGCTCCGGGGGAAGGGCCACCTGCCCAGCTCGTCAAGGGTCTTCTCATCGATGGCGATGATGACGATCTCGTTGCCGGGCGCGATTTTCCCCCGGAGGAGAAACCGGAAATCGAGGAGCTTATTCTCCATCACATTGATGAAGCCGAAGTCGAACTTCCCCAGAGAGATGACGAGCATGGAGATCAGGAGGCCGATGATGATGCCGGTGACTTTCTTCATACTGGTCCCTTATAAGCCTTTACACGGCGGTGGACAGCGCCTTTAGATTTTTCATTTCCCCCAGCGCGATCAACACGTCATCCTCAAGGATAACCGACTGGGGCGGTGGGTTGAAGACCATCTTCTCGTTGGGACGCGCGATGGCCACAATGATGGCGCCATACTTGTTCCTGATCTCCGAATCGATGATGGTCTTCCCGATAAGGGAGGAGCCGCGTTTTACCCTCAGCTCTTCGATGGCAAGCTCGAGGTCTTTCTTGCCCACCGTGAGGTCCAGGAATTCGACGACCGCCGGCCGGAGGATAATATTGGCCATGCGACGGCCTCCGATCGAGTAGGGGCAGACTACCTGATCGGCACCCGCGGCTTTCAGCCTCTTCTCCGCGATCTCATCGTGGGCCCTGCCGAGGACGAAGATGCCGGGCTTGAGCGCTTTTGCGGAGATCGTGATGTAGACGTTATCGGCGGGAGATCCGACCGCGGTGACGAGTCCCTTGGCACGCATGATCCCGGCCGCCAGCAGCACTTCCTCGTGAACCGAGTCTCCGAGGATCGCCGGGTAGCCCTTCTGCGCGATTTCCTCCACCTTTTCGGGTGAGGAGTCGACGATGACGAACGGTATCTTATGCTCATGGAGCTCATCGGCGATAACGGTGCCGATACGGCCGTAACCGCAAATGATGTAATGATCGGTGAGGCGATCCACGTCCCTCTTGGCGCGTTTTTTGTCCATGAAGTCGCGTATCTCTCCTTCTATTAAGAAGCGGGCGAAAGCGGCGATGTTCACGCCGACGACGAGGACCCCCGATATGATGAGGGCGATGGTGAATATGCGGCCGGCATTGCTCAGGGGATGGATCTCGCCGTATCCTACGGTGGTCAGTGTCGTCACGGTCATATAGAAAGAATCCAGCAGGTTCCAGCGCTCAATGATTGCGTATCCGAGCGTGCCACAGAGCAGCACGATGAGCAGCAGTGACAGGCTCAGATAGAGCCGCCCTCCCGCGATGGCCTTCGTTCTCTCTATAGCTTCACCCCGTATTTCTTAAGGATTTCGGGTGTGAGCGCGTTCTTCTTGGCGATCTCGGCAAACATCTTGCCGGACCGCTTGATCGTCCGTTTCTGCGTCTTGAAGTCTACGTGAATCATCCCGAACCGCATCGAGTAGCCGTTGGCCCACTCGAAGTTGTCCAGGCTCGACCAGAAGAGGTATCCCCGCACGTCCAGACCGTCGGCGATCGCCTTTCCGACCTCGGCGATATGGGCCGCCATATATTCCCTGCGGTACGCGTCGTCCTTCTCGCTCTCTTTAAACTTGGTGGCGACTCCGTTCTCCGAGACGTAGAGGGGGACCCCATATTTTGAGATGATCGACAGTAGGCGGTAAATGCCGTGAGGGTAGTACTCGCCCTCGTCGAAGTGGCTCGTCTTCTGGCCCGGCGCCGGCGGCATTGTTTTGCCGAAAAGAGATGCCACGGAGAGAAGGGAAAACTTTACATGGTCACGGGCATAGTAGTTCAGGCCGATGAAGTCGCAGCTTCCCTTTACCTTCCCCTTTTCCTTCGGGTCGACCTTGATGTTTCCCGAGGTCCGGCCCGTGAAAAGGGCGTCCATGAAGTCCATGTTGAAGGCCCGGTGCTGGTTGCCGGCGACCTTCATGTCCATTTTGTTCCCTTCGCGGAATGGATCGAAAATGCGCATGTGCTTGGCGAACCCCACCTTGGCCCTGGGGTCGATCTTCTTTATGGCGTGGTAAGCCTCGACGTGCGCCTTGAACATGTGATTGGCAACACGGAAGCCCTTGATCGGGTTCTTCACGCCGGGCGCATCCTCGCCGGTCATGTAGGCCAGGAAGGCATAAACCATCGGCTCATTTATCGTCATCCAGAAGGTGACGTCCTTCTTGAAAGCGGAGGCGACGACACGGGTAAAGTCGACGAATCGTTTTATACACTCAGGGTTTGCCCAGCCACCCTCCGCGGCCATCCAGAGAGGAGTGGAGAAGTGGTGGAGCGTGACGATCGGCGTGATCTTGAGTTTCTTGAGCTCCTTAATGACCTGACCGTAATGGAAAAGCTCCGCGTCGGAAAAGTATCCTTTGGCGGGCTCGACGCGGCTCCATTCGATCGAGAGCCGGTGGGCGTTGTGTCCGAGGCTCTTGAGGAGCTTGAAGTCTTCGCCGTAGCGATTGTAGTGATCGCAGGCGTCGCCGGAAATGCTGCCGTCGATGATCTTGCCGGGCTTCTGCTCGAAGGCCCACCAGTCATTGTTGAAATTTCCGCCCTCCACCTGGTGAGAAGAGGTCGCCGCCCCCCAGAGAAATCCTTTGGGAAATGCAATCTTTTCCATGCTCACCTCGCTATTTTTTTTATTATTGTATCGGCTACGTGAAAAATATTCAAGGAAATAATCGATTGTGTGAGCGTCACGTTACGGTGTTCATTGTCAGGGGAGGGGACGATCGGTGAGGGTATAATTTATGGAGGGCTCGGCACAGAGACGGGAAGACACGCAGGGAGCTTCCTCTTCCTTTGATTTGGTAGCCGCACGAATCGGACGAAGCCTTTGTGGCTCGGAAGCGGCGTCCATAAAGGTGACTACCAAGGAGCGGGACCCCGGGTGCGGTGGGGTCTTCGAGGAGACTCACTCCCTTTGCGACGGGAGGCAGCAACACCGCACGACACATAACCAACGGCTATGTCATCCACGGAGGAGGAGGGGACCGGAGACGGCGCGTATGCCCCTTTACTTCGCCCCCGCTCTTGTGACACGGGCCAGCACCATCGGCGTTATGGTTTTTTCTCTCGTCTTTTTGAAGAAAAATTTTCCCGTGGGGAGCGAGGTATGGAAATAGCCCCGGGTTGAGACGATCTCCACCGTGTATCCCGCCTTTTCGAGCGTGTCCACGTTCACCTTCGGGGCGATCACATATGCCGCCCCCCCCGATTTCGTCGCCCTCTCGAAGTCCGACAGGTCCGTCAGGGGAACTTTAACGGCGTGCCTCCCGCTGTAGAAGAGAAACGAGGACATGTAATTCTTACCCACGAAGTAGACGACCTTATCGGTGACGTTGACGCGCTGGAGATCGGCCGCAAATCCCTTGTACGGCTGATAGACCAGCATCGACGGGGAGATGTGAAGGACGATCAAGAGGTGGACAAGCCCCACCGTCAACGCGAGCGCCGCCAAGAGGCCCGCCCGCGCTTTCCGCATGAGCGATACGAGGCCCAGCACACAGAGTCCGGCAAGGGCGGCGCCGACGATGACGTACTGGATGATTCCATCCAAGGGGAACATCAGCGTGACGATGAGCAAGATGCCCGCGCAGAGGATCAGCGTGAGGATAAACGTGTAGATTGAGAAACCCCGCGCCCCACGCTCGGAGACTTCGCCGCCGAGGTATTTTGTGATGAACCTCCCCGCGATCAGCGCCGCCGCGGGCAGCACGAAGAAGACATACTGAGGAAGTTTTGTCCTCGAGAACGACATTAGGACGATCGGGGCGATAAGCCAGATCGTCACGAATCCCGGCGCGGGGTCGCCCGGGTCGATCTTGTTGAGGCTGAAACGGGCCTTCCTGAATGCGCTGAAGTCGCGCGCCAACATCCAGACCATCGCCACGACCCACGGCAGAAAGAGCCAGAGGAAGGTGTGGAAATAGAAGAAGGGATCGGACTTCCCGGCGTAATTGGTGGTGGCGAATCGCTTGAAATTCTGTACGACAAAAAGTGTATAGAGGTACTGACTGCCGTGCGCCTTGTACATGGCCCAGTACCAGGGGAAAAGCACGAGGGCAACGATCAGGATCCCCCAGGGGAGTCCGAGCTTCCAGATCAAATTCCATCTTTGGGTCATGAGGATGAAGACGCCTACCACAAGCATCGGGACCACCAGACCGATGGGCCCTTTGGTCAGGAAGGCGAGGGCGGCGCCGATATAGGCGATGACGAGGTAGTATTTCTTGGGCTCATAGAGGTGGCTGATGATACCGTACATTGCCACCGTGATGAAGACCAACAGCGTCATGTCCAGGCGGGAATCCCTCACCATGAGGTGATACGCGGGGGCCGTTACAAGGGTCAAGGCCGCCGCGATTCCCACCTCCTTTCCGACGATTCGCTTGCCGATGAGATAGGTGAGAAAAAGCCCCACGAGGGCCAGCAGCGCATTGGGGAGCCGGGCGGCGATGGGTTTTACCCCCCCGAGCTTCTCGGACGCGGCCATGAGCCAGACCCCGAGGGGGGGATGCTGGTCAAACGGGGCCCCGTCGAGGGTCGGGTCGATCCAGTTGCCCGAGAGGACCATTTCATGGGCGATCTCGGCGTAGGCGGCCTCATCGACATCCTGGATATCAGCCTTTCCGAGTCCCCAGAAGTAGGGGATGATCGAAACCAGGAGCACGAGGACAAGAAGAGGGTACGGGGATACGAGTCTTTTATCAGGGGAAGATGTGTGCATAGGTCAGATTCCTCGGTCATGTGGTAATATACGGGAGACAGGGCCCGGCACTTCTGTCGGCCCCCGCCTAAAGATTATAGGGGAAGGGGCGTGAAGATGTCAACTCCTTTTCAGCCCCGAGCGACGGCTGGAAGGACTGTACCCGTCGGCTCGACGGCGCGCGACAGTTTCGCCGGCACTTTTGGTCTTGATTTATCCGATATTATCGGGTAGGGTAGAGGGGTACGGATCGCTGTGTGTGGTGGGAGGTCGAGCCATGAAGAACTTTGTGAACCTCTTTGTGAAGGACGCGATGACCGTCCGCGTGGTGACCGTGACGCCGGATATGAAGGTCAAAGAGGTGGAGGCCCTCTTCGAGAAGCACGATTACTATTCCTTTCCGGTCGTAGAAAACGACCGCCTCGCAGGAATCGTCACCAAGCTCGATTTCCTCAAGCACTTCATTTTCACGCCGAGGTCCATCATCCCGCGCTATGAAGAGCTTCTCGAGGACAGGATCGGCGACATCATGAACATAAAGGTTTTCACGGTATCCACCGACACCCCGCTCACGAGGGTGCTGGAGCTGATGGTGGAGACGCGCATCAGGAGCTTCCCGGTCGTAGACGCGGAAAACAAACTCCTGGGCATCATCTCGCGCCAGGACATCATGAAGATGCTGAAGTAAGATCTGGTCTCTCCCCGTAACACATAAAAGAAGCCGTCCGAGGAACAGTGAGTCGAAATCTTATAATTCTGTGCTGCCGGCCTCACGTCGTGATACGGTGACCGTACAGGCGCCGCACGAGTAGCAAACCGCGTTTTCATATCAAAGTAGTCATCGGAGCTTCAAGGCAGTGGAGGGGGAAACCCTGACTCCCTTCCTTTAAAATCCATTAAACGAAACTCCCGCACATCTCTTTATTCCGACACCGGTTTTCTGTGCCGTCCCTTCTGTTCGTACATCGCGCTGTCCGCCCGATGAATGATATCCGTTACGTCAAGTTCTTCTTCCAACGACGCAATCCCAATGCTGATATCGATGCCCTGGATCTTTCTGATCACCTCGCTCCTGATACGGTCCGCGACCGCCCTGGCACCCTGTTCGGGAATCGAGGGGAGGATCACCGCAAACTCGTCTCCCCCGTACCGGAAGGCGGTGTCCATATCTTCGCGGATGCAGCTTCTCGCGATGGCCCCGACCTCTTTCAACACGTCGTTACCGGCCAGGTGGCCGTACGTGTCGTTATATGACTTGAAGCTATCGAGGTCAAAGAGGATGATGCAGAGCGGGTACGCCATCCGCCGGGCGCGCTTTGCCTCTTCGTCGATCCTCCGGTAGAAATGGCGCTGGTTGAAGAGGCCCGTGAGGTCGTCGGTGATGGAAAGCCTCTTGAGCTCCTCCTCGAATTTCTTACGCTCGGTGATGTCGCGCGCGATACCACGAAAACCGATCGGCTTTCCGAGCGGATCGGTGATCAGCGAAACTGAAACGCCGACGAATACCCGGCTCCCGTTTTGTCGGATCAGCTCCCAATCCAGCGCCCTTCCCGGTCTTCCCGTCAAATAGACATCGTGAAAGGTCTCAAAGACTCTCCCGGCGGCCTCGCTGTCCATATAGACACGGTTGTTCATCCCAACCATCTGTTCCCTCGGGTAGCCGAGGATTGAGACCATCGAATCGTTGAAAAAGGTGAAGTTGCCGGCCAGGTCCACCTCGTAGTATCCCTCCTCTATGTTCTCAATGATCGTCCGGTATTTCAGCTCGGATTCCCGGAGGGCGTCCTCGGCCTCCTTGCGGTCGGTGATGTCGCGTGCGATCGCCTGAAACCCGACGATTCTATCTCTATCCCTGATCAACTGAACGTTCTGGCCGAGCCAGACGATGCCGCCGCTTTTGGTAAGGATCGGCGTTTCAAGATAGGTATCGGAAACCCCCTTTACAAATTGTATTCCAAAGAACCGCTGAGCCTTCCTCCTGAAATCCGGGTGGATGATATCGAGGTAGTGTTTTGCCATGATCTCCTGTTCGGAGTAGCCGGTGAGCCTGACAGCCATGGCGTTGAAGAGGATGAAACGGCCGTTGGTGTCGGCCTGATAAATGACGTCGTTTGCCTTGTTCACCAAGAGGCGGTATCGCTGCTCACTTTCGGTCAGCTTCCGTTCGGCTTCTTTTCGCTGGGTGACGTTTCTTCCGACTCCGTGGACTTCCACGACTCGACGGTCCTTCCATATCAGTTTCTCCCGAGTCTCGATGATCAAAGTTCCACCGCCTTTCTTCGTGATGCTGAGCTCAAAGACCCCGATCTCCTCTCCGGCCAGCTGCCTCCTGAAAATTTCCTCGGTGGCTGCATACGATTCGGGGGCGATCATGTCCCTGAAGTTTTTCTCGATGAGCTCTTCCCTCCTATAGCCCGACGCCTTCTCAAGCGCCGCATTAAGAAACAATATCCTACCCCGACCGTCCATGATATAGATGATATCCTCGACGTTTTCGAGGAAATCCCTGTATCGTTTTGTGGACTCTTCCAGGGCTTTCTTTGTTACTTCTTTTCCCACAATAACCCTTCTCTCACATCCTCACGACGGGGTGAATGGCGAGCGCTGTTCTCTATAAGAGAGATCATTCGTGACCCGCCAAAATATAAAATGGGGCCGAAGCCCCTTGCATGGTTCTTGCGCGGATACGTGACACCTTATCACGGTTGAAACGATCGTTTCGGGAGCGTCGGATCTGGTAATAGAAGAGCGACTACTGTACACGTTAAGAAGGCTCCGAAGCGAGAACGCCGGAGGATACTATAGATAAGGTAGTATCACGGGTACGCTTATACTATATATGAAAGCACATTGTGTGCCATCGCGCGATATATCGACGAGGTTGATCCACCATAGACAACATATTGTAATTATACATATTATTCAGACGCGGGGAAGGATTATTTGTTGCATTATTCTTCATTAGTACGGCAATATTTTGCACTTATGCTCTATTTTTTGTTTTTTTCTAAATAAATGGACGATCTTTATCTAAAATTTCCTCTATGCTCATGTGAGCTACGGTGCGCCTCATCTTTCCCGAGTCTTGCCCGCCTTCCGGAGTCGGCGGCGACCGCACCGTGAAATCTCGACGTTTAGATTTTTTCCCTTGACACGGCGCTCACGCGAGAGTATAAGCGAATGAACGTTCGTTCGGGACGGGCGGTCCGACGCGGCCCGATCTTGTCGCTTCTCCGGCTCTCCATTTTTCCCGCGTCCGACGGATCGGGGCTCACACGGGGCCGAGCGGCCGTGTCTGCTGTGGCGTATCGCTTACTCCCGGCTAAAGGAATCCCATGTCGCGGGTGCAGTCAAGGGTTAAGGATAAGGAGCTTGTCGACGAAAAGAGACGCGCGATCGTCGAGGGCGCCATCTCCGTTTTCAAGGAAAAAGGCTACTGGAAGGCCACGGTGCGCGAGATCGCCCAGGCGGCTCACCTCGGCACCGGGAGCATCTACGACTACGTCAAGTCCAAGGACGACATCCTCTACCTCTTCTACGAAAATTACATGAACCGCTTCTACGAGAAAGTCAAGGGGGCGGGCATCAAGACGGACGACCCGAGACGGGCCCTGGCCACGGCGTACCGCTCACTGGTCGAGGTCTGTTTTGAGCTCGAGGATCAGGTCATCCTCGCCTACACCCAGGCCATGTATATGAAGAAGCGATACCTCAGAGACATCCTGGCCCGTGAGGCCGAGATTGTGGACATATTCAGGGGAATCCTGAACCGGTGCGGGCTGTCGGATCATGAGGCGCGGCTTTCGGCAAACTACCTGGTCTATTCAGCCGTCTTCGGGGTCTTGAGACGCTGGAATCTCAGGAAAGACTTCACCCAGGCCGAGCTGATCGAATTTCTCACGAAAGAAAATCTGAAGCGTTTTAATGCTATTAAAGAGATATAGTTTATTAAGAGGAGGATTTCATGCATCACGACGAGAGCCGTTACTTACCGTTTGCCAGTTACGACAAGATGCACGCATTATCGGTAACCGACCCCGAGAAGTTCTGGGCCGGGTGCGCCGAGCATCTGTTCTGGTATAAGAAATGGGACAAGGTCCTGGATGACTCCAACGCGCCCTTTTACCGATGGTTCGTGGGCGGCAAGACCAATATCTGCTATAACGCGGTCGATCGCCACGCCCTCGGGGCAAAAAGGGGGATGGCCGCGATCATCTGGGAGTCGCCGACGACGGGCAAGTCGAGGATCCTGACCTATTTTCAGCTCTACCGCGAGGTGAACCGGTTTGCCGGGGTGCTCAAGAACCTCGGCGTCAAGAAGGGCGATCGCGTTATCATCTACATGCCGATGGTGCCGGAAGCCGTTGTGGCGATGCTGGCGTGCGTTCGTATCGGGGCCATACACAGCGTCGTGTTCGGGGGCTTCTCGGTTGAGTCGTTGGCCGACCGGATCAACGACGCGGCCCCGAAGGTCCTCGTCTGCGCCGAGGCGGGGAGCCGCAAGGGCAACAAGATCCCCCTCAAAAAGATCGTCGATGACTCACTGGCGGCGGCAAAGGTAAAGGTCAAACACGTTGTTGTCCTCAACCGCGGGATCGGTGATCTCAACCTCGTGGCGGGCAGAGACATCACCTGGGACGAGGCGATGGAAAAACACGGGGAGCTCTTCGTCGAGCCCGAGCAGCTCGATTCCACCGACCCCTCCTACATCCTCTACACGTCGGGCACCACCGGCAAGCCCAAAGGCGTCGTACGCGACACGGGCGGCTACATGGTGGCGCTGCACGCCTCCATGGGGCAGATCTACGACGTGGGGGAGGGCGACGTTTACTTTTCCACCTCCGACATCGGCTGGGTGGTGGGCCACTCCTACATCGTCTACGCGCCGCTCCTCAAGGGCGTGCCGACGGTGATGTTCGAGGGGACCCCCGACTACCCGAACCCCGGCGTCTGGTGGGACGTGGTGGCCAAGTACGGCGTTACCACGATGTTCTCGGCTCCCACCGCCATGCGCGTCCTGAGGAAATTCCCGGAGAGCTGGTTCAAGGAAAAGGACCTGAGCTCCCTGAAATACGTCTTCCTGGCGGGAGAGCCGCTCGATGAGCCGACCTATCACTGGGCAACCAAGGCCCTGGGCACCAAGGTCATCGACCACTACTGGCAGACGGAGTCGGGCTGGCCGATGCTCACCAACATGCCGGGGGTCGAGTTTCTCCCGATCAAGCCCGGCTCGCCGACAAAGGGAGCCATGGGCTACCGGTTTTTGGTCGTCAACGAGAAGGGCGAGGAAGTGCCGCGCGGAGAGAAGGGATTCCTCGTCGCCGAGGGACCGATTCCGCCCGGCACCCTCATGACCATCTGGGGCGACGACCAGCGGTATAAAGAGAGCTATTGGCAAAACTACCCGGGAAAGAACTACTACCACACGGGTGATTTCGCCATCATGGATAAAGACGGGTACCTCTGGATGCTTGGGCGGGCCGACGAGGTGCTCAACGTGGCGGGCCACCGGCTGGGCACCCGCGAGGTGGAAGAGATCCTCTCGTCCCACCCGAAGGTCGCCGAGACCTCCGTTATCGGGGTGAAAGACGAGCTGAAGGGCGAGGCGATATCGGCGTTCGTCGTGTTGAAGGCCGATGTTAAACCCAGCCCCGAGATCGAAAAAGAGCTGATCAAACTCATCAGGGACAAGATCGGCGCTATCGCCACGCCGAAGGAGATCCGTTTCATCAGCGCGCTGCCGAAAACGCGCAGCGGGAAGATCATGCGGAGGGTCATCAAGGCGGTGGCGGAGGGGCAGAAGCTCGGTGATCTGTCCACCATCGAAGACGGCGCGACGGTCGACGAGGTAAAGAAGGCCCTGGAGACGATGGGGGTGGATAAGTAGCTCGTGAAAAAGAATAGCAACAAGAAAAGGCCGGGTCGCCCCGGCCTTTTCCGTTCTTTCGTAGTAGAGGTGAACTATCGACTCTCAGAGGTGAACAATCCGCTTTTTCCGTCTCTTACCCGAGCTGAGTCCCCAGCCTCTTGTTTGTCTCCCGCGCCTCCTTCACCATCCGGTCAATCACCTCGGCCACCGTGGGGGAGTCCTTCAAGAGACCCATCACCTGTCCCACGGGGAGGACCCCGACCTTATGGTCGCCGTTCTCGGTGGCGCGCTTGATCGCGTCAAAGGCGTTGGCCATGTAGGCCAGGGCGATCGCCTTTTTCAGACCCGAAGCCAGTACCCCGAAGAAGAGCTTGGAAAAAGGGAGGCCGAGCTGTTTGGCGATGGCCCGGGAGTTGAAGAAGGCCGCCGGGAGGTTTACACCCCGCTTGATGACCTTGCGCGCCTGCTGGGTGTCCATCACCCGGGCGGGGAGCCCGTCGAAGTGCGCGGAATAGAGCGTATCGTAGGCCGTCATTTCCATCGACAGCTTCTTGTAGTAGTCATGAAGAGGGCTCTCCTTTGTCGTCATGAAGCGGGTCCCCATCGCCACGGCGTCGGCACCTAAAGACAGGGCGGCGGCCAGCCCCCGCCCATCGGCAAAACCGCCTGCCGCGATGACAGGGATAGTGAGGCTGTCTTTAAGAGTGGGGATCAGGATGAGGGAGGTGACCGGCCCCCCGTGGCCCGCGGCCTCGTGACCCGTGACGATAACGGCGTCGGCGCCGTAGTCCTGGGCGCGCTTTGCATGGCGGACGTTGACGACGGTGGCCATGACCTTACCGCCGTACTCGTGGGCGCGCTTGACGATCCAGTCTCCCTTGCCGAGGGCGAAGTTGATGACCGGCACCTTTTCCTGAAGCAGCGCCTCGGCGTTGGCGTATGCGCCGGGCAGCATCAACGATGCGTTGGCGGCAAAGGGTTTCTTCGTGAGGCTCCTGATCTCGCGGACGGCCTGCCGTGTCTCGTCGGCCGAGAGCGGGCCGGTGGCGAGGATCCCGAGTCCGCCGGCCTCGGAGACGGCGGCCACCATCTTCGGGACGGAGATCCAGCTCATGCCCGAGAGGATGATCGGATACTGAATGCCAAAGAGTTCAGTGATACGGGTCTTCATGGTCAGTAGCTCCTACCAGATTTATTGAGGAATCAGTATGTGTAAGTAATACTCACTTACTATCTCAAGGAAAAAAAATTGATTTGCCAGTCAATCTCACCCGCGCACTATACCACCGGCGCTTTCTATTGGCAAGAAAAAATGGGCGACGGGCCACGTAATCTTACGGAGGAATGGTACGTTAATGTCAGGAGCACGATGGGTTTTATGAGACTCATGCGGCGGGTATCTCAGGCGGTTGAAACGAAGGCGGCGGGCCGTATCGGCCCGCCGCACCATTCTTTTCCGCACATCGAACAAGGACCGTGAGTATCCTTTAGCAGATCAACCGGCCATACCGGACACCTTCTTGGACACGTCCTTGGCTTCCTTGACCATCCGGTCCAGCAGTTCTGCTACGGAGGGGATGTCATGGATGAGGCCCGTGGCCTGGCCCACCGTGAGCACGCCCTTCTTGAGGTCCCCCTTCTCGGTCGCCCTCATGATGGCGTCAAACGCGGTGGCCATGTAGCCCAGCTGCTTGGCGTTCTTATAGCCGGAGAACATCACCCCGAAGAAGAGCTTCAGGTAGGGGAGGTGAAGCTGCTCGGCGATCATCTTCGAATTGACGAGCGCGCCGAAGGGATCGAACCCCTTCTTGATGGCCTTCCTTGCCGCCGGTGTATCGAGCACGCGGCAACCCATGCCGTCGAAGCGCGTGGAGTAGATGGTATCATCAACCGTCTTTTCCATAGAGAGCTTCTTATACGTCTCGTGCAGGGTGCTTTCTTTGGTAGACATGAACCGGGTCCCCATGGCGATGCCGTCGGCACCGAGGGCCAGCGCCGCCGCCAAGCCCCGGCCGTCGGCAAATCCTCCCGCCGCGATGATCGGGATCTTCACGGTATCCGCGATACTCGGGATCAGCAACAGGGAGGTAGCGTCGCCGCCGTGGGCCGCGGCCTCGTGTCCCGTGACGACGAGGGCGTCCGTGCCGTAGTCCTGGGCGCGTCGCGCGTGGCGAGAGTTGACGACGGTGGCGATGACCTTGCCGCCGTATTCGTGGGCGCGCTTGACGACCCAGTCGCCCTTGCCGAGCGAAAAGTTGATAACCGGAACCTTTTCTTCCAAGAGCACCATGGCGTTTTGCGCCGCCCCGGGAAAGAGGAGCGTGGCGTTGGCGCCGAAGGGCTTCTTGGTGAGCTTTCTGATTTCTTTCACGGCGGCGCGGGTCTGGTCGGGATCCAGCGGTCCCGTTGCCAGCAGCCCCAGACCCCCGGCCTCGGAGACGGCGGCCACCATCTTCGGGACGGAGATCCAACTCATCCCCGAGAGCATGATGGGATATTTGATGCCAAACAATTCGGTAATGCGAGTCTTCATCCGGTTCCTCCTTGGGATCTATTGATTTTCACTTTTGTTTTAAAAAAACAGGTGCATTATATCGAAATCGACCGGCCTGTCAAATAAAATACCCCGGGTCAGCACCATTTTGCAGACGTGTAGAGGTCGTCTCTTTCAGACGACGCGAGAGGCGCGTCCATGTCGATACCACATCGCCCGGGCACGTTCACTGCGCGGCACCGATGATAGGGAAGACCGTCTTCCTGATATAGTCAACGACGCGATCGATCTCCCGCTCGTTTCTCTCTTTGGTCGGGCCGGTTATATAGATGTGCGGGTCGGACAAGTCGCCCCCCTCGATCTCCGGGCCGGTCATGACACCGGAGAGAAGACCGGCGTACGGGTTTTCCATCTCGATCCCGTTCAGTTCCGCCCATGCGATCGTCCATGCGCGCGTCGCCTTCTCGAGGTTATATCCGCCGCCGCCCATCCCGACGATCTTATTGCACAACGTGCGCATCTGCCCGGTGACCGTGCGGGTGCAGTTATTGGTGAGACACAGGTTGGTCAGGGGGTCGTTGGCCATGCCGTCGGCGCCCAGCTGGGCGAGGATCACGTCCGGCCCAAATGCCTTCACCGCCGGAGGGACAATCGCGAAGTAGGCCTTCAGATAGAGATCGTCGTCGGTCTGGGGGGGAATCGGGACGTTAATGGTGTAGCCGCGCCCCTTTCCCGTGCCGATCTCGTTTTCGAAGCCGGTGCCGGGATAGATAGTGTATCCGCTCTGGTGAATGGAGATGATCAGCGCTCCGTCGTCATCATAGAAGGCCGCCTCGACGCCGTTGGCGTGGTGGGCGTCTATATCGATGTACGCGAAGCGCTTACCCTGCCGTCGCAGGATCTTCCCGGCGACGGCGATATCGTTGATATAACAGAAGCCCTCGGCGTGATCGGGAAAGGCGTGGTGGAACCCGCCGATCGGGTTGAAGGCGACGGCCTGCCCGTCGGTGTCCATAACGCGGTCAAGACCCACGAGGGTGCCCCCCGCGGCGACATTACTCTTTTGGAACATCTCTTCAAATATCGGGTTATCGGAGGTCCCGAGGCCCGCTCTTACCGTTTCCTCGGTGATCTCTCCGTGACCCGCCGCCTTGAGCGTTGTGAGGTACTCCCGGGTGTGAAACAACAACAGGAGCTCTTCGGGGATGGGCGTGGGCTCCACGATCGAAATCCACGGCTCGTCGACCAGGCCGTATTTTCTGCAGAGATTGATCATCATCTGCGCGCGTTCGGGGCGGAAGGGGTGGTCCGGACCGTAGGAGAAGCGGGAAACGGCGTCGGAATAGATAAAGAAGCTCTTCATGGGAGCGACTCGGTGTGTCGGTTATATCGCATTGATATCGTCATCGCCGCCGGGGTGGAGCGCGGCGTCGTGTAAGGTGCGGTCATTTTTCTAGGGCACTTCCGTATGTCGGAATCGCGGCATCGTTGATGATAAACACTCTTTTTATACCAATAGCAGAGCCACAAGTCAATAGAAAAGGCCGGGGGTATTCGGCGGAAATAATGGGGAATAGATAAAAAAAGCTTGACACCGTTCGATTTCTTGTGTTAAAAAACTTGAATGAATAGTCATTCATTATCCTGCCCGCCGACTGAGGGGGCAGGGGCAAAGGCCGCCGCGAAAGGCGTTTATTCGACCAGAAAAAGAGTGACAGCGCATCTGGACCTGCCGCCCTTTAGCGAGAGGGAGTGAACCGCTCATGAGGGGAGAAGATAAACACGCGAAGATCATCAAGGCCGCCGTAAAGGTCTTTGCGAAAAACGGATTTTACAATTCACGCGTCTCGGAGATCGCCAAGGAGGCCCAGGTGGCCGACGGGACGGTCTATCTTTATTTCAAGAATAAGGACGATATCCTGATCCGCCTCTTCGAAGAGGAGATGGACAAGATCATCACCAATATGAAAGAAGAGATGGAACGGGTCGCCGATCCGTCCGAGAAACTGAGGAGATTTGCCCTCATTCATCTCAATATGGTCAGGGAAAACAAGAACCTTGCCGAAGTCATCCAGGTGGAGTTGCGGCAGAGCTCAAAATTTATGCACGAATATAAGAACAGAAAGTTTATCGAATATCTCAACATTATCTCGGGAATCGTCAAGGACGGTCAGAGGACCGGCCACTTTCGGCCCGACGCCATGCCGGGGCTCTTCAAGCGCTCGTTCTTTGGGGCGCTGGATGAGCTCTCCAATATGTTCGTCTTCTCGTCGAAGCGAAAATATAACGTGGAGATGGCCTCCGAGCAGGTCGCTTCTTTCTTCATCGCAGGGCTGGTCCCGCTGTCCGGCCAGAAGGGGTGAGTCGTGGGTGGATGCCGCCGTCAGGGGCAGATGACAGGCAGATTACCGGTTCCATTTATATAAATAAATGATTTGAGAGGAGACATTCGTATGGAAATCAAAAAGGTTGGGGTCATCGGAGGCGGGGCGATGGGGGGTGGAATCGCCTATCTCCTTTCCTCCGTTGGGATCGTGACCATCGTCAAGGATATAGAACAGCGGTTTGTCGATAAAGCCATCGAGAACTGCAAGAAGATCTACGACGGCGGGATCAAGAAGGGGAAGATCACCCAGGAGGCCGCCGACAAGGGGATGTCTCTTATCACGGGGAGCCTCACCTACGACAGCTTTAAGGATGTGGACCTGATCATCGAGGCGGTTCCCGAGGTGATGGATATCAAAAAGAGGGTCTTTGCGGATCTCGACGCCGTTTGCCCGGAGCATACGATCTTCGCCACCAACACGTCGTCCCTCTCGATCGAGGATATCGCCAAGGCGACCAAGAGGCCGGCCAAGGTCGTGGGTCTGCACTTCTTCAACCCGGCAAATGTCATGCGGCTGGTGGAGGTCATACACTATCCCGGCACCGCGCCGGAGGTGGTCGAGGCCCTCATGGACTTCTCGGTCAAGATCAAGAAGACCCCCATCGAGGTGGGAAACTGCGCCGGTTTTGCCGTCAACCGCGTCCTCATCCCCTACATGGGCGAGGCGATGGCGGCGCTTCTGGACAGCCCCGGCCTCACGACCGCCGACATCGACAAGGCGGCCACCCAGTTCGGCATGCCGATGGGGCCGTTTACCCTCACCGACCTCGTGGGGCTCGACGTGGGCACCCACGCCGCGGAGACGCTCGAGGCGGCATACGGGGCGCGGTGCGCGGTCTCCCCGATCATGAAGGCTATGGTGAAAGCGGGGCTGTTGGGCCAGAAGTCAAAGAAGGGATTCTACGATTACGGCAAGGAGGGGGCGCCCAACAGCGACGAGTTTCTGAAGATTCTCGCGGAAGAGCGCACAAAGGTAAAGCCGACCGGCGCCTCGTTCGACTTCCTGAGGCTCTTGCTCGTTCAGATCCGCGAAGCACTGATGATCGTCGAGGAGGGATTTGCCGAGCCCTACGACATCGATACCGGCATGGTCTACGGAACCGGCTTTCCCTACAAGGTCTCGTGGGGCCCGCTCCACTACGCCGAGGAGGTGCTGGGCTGGGACAAGATCAAGGCCAAGTTCGACGAGTACGCCAAAAGCATCGACCCGGTCAAGTTCAAGGCCCCCAAGATTCTGAACGATCTGGTCAAGAACAAGACGCGGCTGCTGAAGCGGGCCCACTATAAAGTGGACAGGAACGGTGTCGCGCTGATGTACATCGACAATCCGCCGATGAACGCGCTGGCCGAAAAGACCGTTCGGGACATCGACGAGGCATTTGGGGCGGCATTCAAGGATCCCAAGGTGAAGGTCATCGTGCTGACCGGCGCGGGCTCCGTCTTCGTGGCGGGGGCCGACATCAAGGAGATCCAGTTCGTTAAGGGCAAGGAAGAGGGCATAAAGCTCACCCGGATGGGGCAGGAGATACTGAACAAGATCGAATACTCGAGGAAGCCCGTCATCGCCGCAATCAACGGCTACTGCCTCGGCGGGGGGCTCGAGATCGCCTCGGCCTGCCACATTCGCTATGCCTCGAGCAAGGCGATGATCGGGGTGCCGGAGATCAACCTCGGCATCATCCCCGGATTTGGCGGGACCCAACGGGTGCCGCGGATCGTCGGCAAGGCGCGGGGCATCGAGATGGTCCTTACCGGTGAGTTTCTCACCGCACAACAGGCCTACGACTACGGCCTTCTCCAGAAGGTCACGACCCCCGACGCGATCGTGCTTGAGGCCAGGAACCTGGCGACAATTATGGCGGGCAAGGGGCAGGTGGCAATCGCCGCCGCAATGGAGGCGATCACCGAGGGGCTGAAGGTCGTCCAGGATGAAGGGATGAAGATCGAGTCGGAATGCTTCGGCAGGCTCTGCCTCACCGAGGACAAGAAAGAGGGGATTTCCGCCTTCATCGAAAAGAGGGCACCCAAGTTTAAGGACAAGTAAAGGATACTCCGGAAGGGACGGGGGAGCCCCCTCCTTTCCGATCTTATAGCAGCGAAACGAAAGGGGGTGAAACGGTGTACTTTGAACTAACCGAAGAACAGAAGATGATCCTCGATATGACCCGGAAATTCGCCGAGGAAGAGGTCAAGCCGAAGGCCGAAGAGGTCGACCGGAATCACGCGTACCCAGCCGAAAATATCAAGAAAATGGCCGAACTCGGCCTCATGGGAATGGTCTTCCCCGACAAATACGGCGGCGCGGGCATGGACTACGTGTCGTACTCGATCGCGGTGGAGGAGATCTCCCGGCACTGCGCGTCCACGGGGGTCGTCATGAGCGCACATACATCCCTGTGCAGCGCCCCCATCTACTATTTCGGAACGGAAGAGCAGAAAAAGAAATTCCTCACGCCACTGGCCAAGGGCGAGAAGATCGGATGCTTCGGCATGACGGAGTCGGGAGCGGGCTCGGATTCGGCGGGCACCCGGACAACGGCGAAGAAGGATGGTGACCATTATATCGTCAACGGCACAAAAAACTTCATTACCAACGGCAGAGAGGCCGACGTGGCGGTCGTATTGGTCAGAACCGGCGATGATAAGCACAAGGGACTTTCCATGATGATCATGGAGAAGGGGATGCCCGGATTCAGCGTGGGGAAGGTGGAAGATAAGCTCGGCATCCGCGGCTCGTCCACGGTGGAGCTCGTCTTCGAAGAGGTGAAGGTTCCCAAGGGAAACCTTCTCGGCCAGGAGGGTGACGGTTTCAAGATCGGCATGCACACGCTGGACGGAGGGCGCATCGGGATCGCGTCGCAGGCGCTCGGGATTGCCCGGGGGTGCATCGAGGAGAGCATCAATTTCGGCCAGACCCGGGAGCAGTTCGGACAGCCGGTCCTCAATTTCCAGGCGCTCCAGTGGATGATCGCCGACATGGCCACCCGTCTTGACGCGGCACGGCTCCTTACCTGGCGCGCCGCCAAGCTCAAGAGCATGGGGAACGTCCGCTTCTCCAAGGAGGCGGCGATGGCCAAGCTGTTCGCGTCGGAGACCGCGATGTGGGCGGCCACAAAGGCCATCCAGATCCACGGTGGGTACGGCTATACCACGGACTACCCCGTCGAGCGTTATTTCAGGGACGCCAAGATCACCGAGATCTATGAGGGGACGTCCGAGATCCAGCGGCTGGTTATTTCGTCAAGCCTGATAAGGGATAAAAAATAGATTACCATTAAGGAGGATAGAAAGTGAACTCAGCTGTCATTTTGAAGCAGGTTCCTGATACCGAGGCCTTGATCAAGATCAAGCCGGACGCCACCGGCATCGTCAAAGAGGGGGTCAAATTCGTGATCAACCCGTACGACGAGTTCGGCGTCGAAGAGGCGCTGAAGAAGAAAGAGGCCGCGGGGTCGGGAGAGGTGACCATCATCAGCATTGGTCCCGATCGGTCGGTTGAAGCCATCAGGACGGCGCTGGCCATGGGCGCCGACAAGGGCGTGCTCCTCAAGATCGGAGAGGACGACTCTTCCGACGCGCTCGCGACGGCGAAGGCGTTGAGTGCGGAAATCAAGGGAAAAGACTATAACATCATCTTCTGCGGCAAGCAGGCCATCGACGACGATATGGCCCAGGTGGGCCCGATGGTGGCCGAGATGTTGGGGATCCCGTGTGTAACCGTCGTAACGAAGGTTGACGTAGCCGGCGACAAGGCCGTCTGCACGCGGGAGATCGAGGGCGGCAAGGAGATCGTGGAGGTAAAGCTCCCCGCGATCATCGCCTGCCAGAAGGGCCTCAATGAGCCGCGATATGCGTCTCTTCCGGGCATCATGAAAGCCAAGAAGAAACCGCTGGATATCAAGGACGTGAAGCTCGAGGCGCCGAAGGCAACGATCGCCAAGTGGGAGAGCCCGCCGCAAAGGAAAGCGGGACGGATCATCGCCGGAGACGACCCGGCAGCCAAGGCGGCCGCGCTCGTCAAGGCACTCCGGGAAGAGGCAAAGGTTATCTAATCCCCCAGGTTATCTGATAAGGAGAATAGAAATGGCAAAGGAAGTTCTGGTATTTGCCGAGCAGCGAGGGGGCGCCTTAAAGAAGGTCTCCTTCGAGATGGTAAGCACGGGCCGCAAGCTCGCCGACAAGGTCGGTGGGGAATGCGCGGCGGTGCTGGTTGGCGACGGAGTATCCGGTCTTGCCGCCGAACTCGGTAAGTACGGTGCAGATAAAATCTACGTCGTCGAAGACGCGAAACTGAAAGACTATGTTCCCGACCTCTACTCCCAGGCCGTCGCTGCCGTGGCCAAGGACGCTAAGATATTTATCGGCGGCGCGTCCGCCATGGGGAAGGACCTCTTCCCGCGGATCGCGGCACGCCTCGGGACCGCCATGGCCTCCGACTGCGTCAAGCTTGAGGCCGAAGGCGGCAACCTGATGGCATTCCGCCCGGTCTTCGCCGGCAAGGCGTACCTCACCATCAAGATCAGCTCCGCGCCCCAGATGGCGACCGGGAGGCCCAAGGTCTTCCCCGCGATCGAGAACAAGAAGGCGGGGGCGGTGGAAAAGGTCTCCGTTTCGCTGGATGCGCCCAAGGCGGTGCTCACGAAAATGGAGCAGGACAGCAGCGGCCGTGTCGATCTGACTGAGGCCGATATCATCGTCTCCGGCGGCCGTGGCATGAAGGGCCCCGAGAACTACAACATCATCGAGGCGCTGGCAGACGCCCTCGGATCCAGCGCCACCGTCGGCGCGTCGCGCGCGGCGGTCGACGCCGGATGGCGCCCCCACAGCGATCAGGTGGGACAGACCGGTAAGACCGTGTCGCCTTCCCTCTATATCGCCTGCGGCATCTCCGGTGCGATCCAGCACCTGGCCGGCATGGGCTCGTCGAAGTTCATCGTGGCTATCAACAAAGACCCCGACGCGCCGATCTTTGCGCGTGCGGACTACGGCATCGTGGAAGACCTCTTCAAGGTGGTCCCCGAGATCACCAAAGAGGTCAAGAAACTTTTGGCTGAATAACCTTAAGAAAGGGGGGGCAACCCCCCTTTTTTTGAGGAGAGAAGGAAATGGAATATCAGATTTCACGCGAAGTCTTCTTCAACCTCGGTGGCCCCCACGGCGTGGTGCGTCTGATCCTCTACGCGATTGCCCTGATCATCATGGCCGTTTTCGTCTACCAGTTCGTGCAGAAAGGTCAAGGTCTGGAGATTGGGGCAGCCCGAAAAGAGGACCGATCAGATCGGCACTCGTCTCTGGGGCATCGTGGAATACGTCTTCCTGCAGCTGAAGATATTGAAGGAGAAGCTCCCCGGCGTCACCCACTTCTTCCTTTTCTGGGGGTTCGCGGTCCTCTTTGTCGGAACGGCCCTCATCGTCATCCAGGAAGACTTCACACTGCTTCTGTTTAACGTACGCTTCTGGTACGGGATGTTCTATAAGTGGTATTCGCTGGCCACAGACCTCTTCGGGATCTTCGCGATTATCGCCGTCATCACCTTTGTCGTGATCAGATACGTGGTCAGGCCAAAGCGGCTGGACAACAAGGCGACCGACGCGATCTCGCTTGCCCTCATCTTCCTGATTCTCATCACAGGATTCATCAACGAGGGCCTCAGGATCGCCTCCACCGAGGTCTCCACCAACCCCAAGGTGATCGCGATGAGCGGCGTCCTCAAGGGATCCGGAGAGGCGTTCCTCAAGGAAGTCCCGGAGCTGACCGACGCGGACCTGGTTACGAAGGCAAATGCGAATCCGGCCTTCAAAGATACCCCCATCACCGCGGAAAACGTCTACCTCGTCCGCAACGGCTATTACTACAATCCGAAGCTGGCGGTGTGGTCTCCGGGGGGCCTTGTCGCCGCTAACCTCTTCAACGCGACGATGACCGAGGAAGGGATCCTGGCGTATCACAAGGTCAACTGGTGGATCCACCTGGCGCTTGCCATGGGCTTCATCGCCTATATCTTTATGGGCAAGCTGATGCACATCTTCACCTCGAGCCTCAACGTCTTCTTCCGGAAGCTTGAGCCGCGGGGGGCCCTTGCTCCGATCAAAGACATGGAAAACGCAGAGTGCTACGGGGTGGCATATCCGGAACAGTACACCTGGAAGCTCCTCATGGATGGCGATGCCTGCACCCGCTGCGGCCGGTGTCAGGATGTCTGCCCGGCCTGGCTGTCGGATAAGCCGCTGTCTCCAAAGAAGATCGTCAACGATACCAATGACAACCTCTATGAGCGCGCCCCACAGCTCTTCAAGAAGCTGCCGGCCGAAGAGGTCAAGTCAAAGGCCCTCATCGGCGAGGCCAACGAGCTGGACTCCATCTGGTCGTGCACGACCTGTATGGCCTGCGTCGAGGCGTGCCCCGTCATGATCGACCAGGTGCAGAAGATCAACGAAATGCGCCGCTGCAAGGTCCTCATGGAAGGCGACATGACCAAGGAGCTGACGACTGCCCTGCAGAACATGGAGAAAAACTCAAACCCCTACGGCTTCGGCTTCCATGAGCGGGGAAACTGGGCCAAGGACCTCTCCCTCAAGACGCTGGCCGAGGACCCGGACGTCGAGTACCTCTACTACGTCGGGTGCGCGGGATCGTTCGACGACCGCTACAAAAGGGTCGCCACGGCCTTCGTAAAGATAATGGAAAAGGCCGGAGTCAAGATCGGCATCTTGGGTCAGGAAGAGGGATGCTGCGGCGACAGTGCCCGAAGGGCCGGAAACGAATATCTCTTCATGACGCTGGCGCAGACCAACATCGCGACCTTTGCGAACTACAACGTCAAGAAGATTGTGACGACGTGCCCCCACGGCTACAACTGCCTCAAGAACGAATACCCGCAGTTTGAGGGCGGCACGTTCGAGGTCTACCACTTCACCGAGC
Source organism: uncultured delta proteobacterium (assembly GCA_963792965.1). GTDB lineage: Bacteria > Desulfobacterota > Zymogenia > Zymogenales > Zymogenaceae > CAWBYW01. The sequence goes on from CAWBYW010000004.1 coordinate 182,377, forward strand.
TTGTCGTTGATCTGATCAACCAGGGACGGATCAAGCTTAAAAAGTCGGTCGACGGCATCAAGGAAGTCGCCTACCACGACTCCTGCTTCCTGGGCCGATACAATCAACTGTATGACCAGCCGAGGAAGATCCTTTCGTCGATTCCCGGCATGGACGTGAAAGAGTTCACGAGGAACAAGACCAAGAGCTACTGCTGCGGCGCCGGCGGCGCCCGGATGTGGATGGAAGAGACGATCGGCAAGCGTATCAACCATGTCAGGACGCTGGACGCGGTCGACAAGAACTACAAGACCATCAGCACGGCTTGCCCGTTCTGCCTGACGATGCTGTCGGACGGCATCAAGGAACTGGGCAAGGGGGAAGAGATGCAGGCCTTCGATATCCTCGAGCTCGTCATGAAGTCGATGGATATCGCCTAACAAAAGAGTTACGACTACTCTGCCTTGCGGCCCCCGGGAAACCGGGGGCCTTTTTTTCACTCCAAGGGACCCCGGACAACATCCCGGAAATTACTCCCCGATAAAATTCCAATGGACATATTTCCGTATTAACGGTATAATGAAATATTACGTAATATTTAGCTTTTCGCCTCTATTCGGCACCGCTCTCTCTATCCGGAGGACTCATATGAAAAACGGGTACATCATGGCGATCGATCAGGGGACCACGGGAAGCCGGGTCTTCATCTTCAACGAAAAGGGCGACGTGGTGGGGAGCGCCTACAAGGAATTCACCCAGATCTACCCGAAGCCGGGATGGGTGGAGCACGATCCGCTCGAAATATGGAAGAGCGTTCAGGAGACGATGGCCGACGCCTGCGCAAGCGCGGGCATTGAGACAGGGTCGATCCATGCCGTTGGGATCACCAACCAGCGGGAGACGACGGTTCTCTGGGACAAGAAGTCGGGCGAGCCGATCCACAACGCGATCGTCTGGCAGTGCCGCCGGACGACGGAGATCTGCGAAGACCTGAAGCGACAGGGCCATGAAGAGCTCTTCAAGAAAAAAACCGGGCTGGTGTTGGACGCCTATTTCTCCGGCACAAAGGTTAAGTGGATCCTCGACAATGTGAAGGGGTCACGGGAGCGCGCCAGGAGGGGCGAGATCATGTTCGGTACGATCGATACGTGGCTCATGTATAAGCTTTCGGGAGGCACTATTCACGCCACCGACTATACGAATGCATCCCGCACGCTCATGTTCGATATCGAAAAGAAGCAGTGGGACGCGGAGCTACTCGAAATACTCGACGTACCCAAACAAATCCTCCCCGAAGTGAAGGACTCGTCGGGACAATTCGGCTATACCACCGCGAGCCTCCCGATGGGACGTGAGGTCCCGATCGCCGGCGTGGCCGGGGATCAGCAGGCGGCGCTCTTCGGCCAGGGGTGCACGGTGCCGGGGACGGCCAAGAACACGTACGGGACCGGGTGTTTCCTCTTGTCGATCACGAAAGGACTCGTCCGCTCCCACAAGGGACTGTTGACCACTCTGGCCTGCTCCGATACCGGCAAGCCGGTCTATGCGCTGGAAGGCTCGGTCTTTATTGCGGGGGCCGCGGTGCAGTGGCTACGAGACGAGCTCGGGATTATCAAGACCGCCGCCGAGACGGAATCGATTGCCCGTCAGGTCGACGATACCGACGGGGTGTACCTCGTCCCCGCCTTCGTGGGGCTGGGCGCGCCCTACTGGGACATGCACGCGCGGGGAGGGATCCTCGGTATTACGCGCGGGGCAAATCGCTCCCACATCGTCCGGGCGGCACTGGAGGCGATCGCATATCAGACCAAAGACCTGGTTGAGGTGATCAATGCCGAGAGCGGAAAGGCGCTGTCTGCCCTTATGGTGGACGGCGGGGCGGCGAAAAACGATTTTCTGATGCAGTTTCAGTCCGATATGCTCGGCATCTCCGTGGACAGGCCGAAAATGACCGAGACGACGGCGGCGGGCGCGGCCTATCTGGCCGGGCTCGGGTCAAAATTCTGGGGGTCGGCCGAAGAGCTCAAGGAGTGCCGAAAAGTCGACAAAATATTCGAGCCGAAGATGAACAAGAAGGACCGGGATCGACTGTACGACGGCTGGAAAGAGGCCGTGCGAAGGGTGAGCACGAAGCAATCCGTCACCGCAAAGAGCAGCTAAAACAAAGCAGTGCACCCGATCGCTGTGCCACAGCGTCGTTTCCCTCCGCGTCCCGCAGCCTGGGGAAGGCACGTGCAATTGTCCGCTTCACGCGGCTCATCATCGCATTTTTCTTTCTTTGAGCTCCGTCGGCGAGAACCTGACGGACCTCGCGGGATAGGCGGGAAATGTTTCTCGGACACTGAATTTCGCAGTCAGGGAGTTAAAATAGGATAATGGATTTTCATACCGAAGTCCTCGTCATCGGCGGCGGAGTCACCGGCGCGGGCGTCGCCCGGGATCTGGTCATGCGGGGTATCGAGACGATCGTCATAGAGAAGGGTGACCTCGCTTCCGGGGCGACGGGCCGCTGTCACGGACTGCTGCATTCCGGGGGCCGATATGCCGTCAAGGATTCCGAGTCGGCCGTCGAGTGTATCGAGGAAAACAGGATCCTCAAGAAGATCGCCGCCAAGAGCATAGAGGACACGGGAGGCCTCTTCGTCGCGCTGGCCGACGACGACGAAGCGTATGTCGACCGATTTGTGTCGGCCTGTTTCAAGCTCGGCATCGAGACCACGAACCTCACCCTCTCACAGGCAAAGCGGATGGAGCCTAACCTGTCGGAGGACGCGACCACCATCATTCGCGTCCCCGACGCGGCGGTGGATCCCTTCATGCTCACGGTGATGAACGTGAGGGACGCCCAAACCAGGGGGGCGCGAGTCTTCAGGCATACGGAGCTGACCGGCCTTATCGTCGAGAAGGGAAAGGTCACGGGAGCGCTTGCTTACGATAACCTGAGCCATGAGACGCATCGAATTCGGGCCCGGTACGTCATTAACGCAACCGGGGCGTGGGCACAAAAAGTGGCAAAGCTCTGCGGGGCCCGCATTAACATGACACTTTCCAAGGGCAGCCTGATTGTCTTCAACAGGCGGATCAACAACTGTGTCATCAATCGGCTGCGCCCGCCGGGCGACGGGGACATACTGGTCCCCAACGAGCCGACTTCGATCCTCGGAACCACCTCGATCACGGTCAAAGACCCCGAGGACTTCCGGGTGACCGACAGAGAAGTCGAGCTGATGATGCGCCAGGCGGCGCTCATGCTACCGGAATCGGTCGAGGCGCGGGTGATACGGGCGTATGCCGGCATCCGGCCGCTCGCGGCGCCCGGCACGGGCGCGGGACGGGACGTCTCGCGGACGTTTACGATCATCGATCACAAGAAGAAAGACGATATCGACGGTTTCTTGTCCATCATCGGGGGGAAGCTCACCACCTACCGCCTTATGGCGGAAAAGATCGTTGACATTATTGCCGAGGACCTCGGCGTCCACATCCCCTGCAGGACCGCGGAGGTACGGCTTGTCGGCGCGGAGTCGGGGGACCACTATGCGCTGGAGGACCGCTTCAAGGAGATCGAGACGGGGCAGGGCGATGAACACCGGGGCGTCAGGGAGATCATCTGCGAGTGTGAGCTGGTCACTAAGGACGAGATCCTGTCGACCATTGCCGAGACGGGGACCAACGACCTCAACGACATCCGGGTCCGTACGCGGGTGGGGATGGGCTCTTGTCAGGGAGGATTCTGTACGTATCGCCTGCTGGGGATCCTGCACGAGTTGGGACGGGTCCCCGATTACGAGGCCAACGAGATACTCACGAGCTTCCTTGAGGGGCGCTGGAAGGGTATCAGGCCGATCCTCTGGGGAGATCAGCTCAGGGAAGAGCAGCTGATCGAGGGAATCTATATGGGGATTTTCGCGCTCGACAAGGTCCGCTCCCAGATGGCGCGGAAGAAGGAAAAGACGAGATGAACTACGACGTGGTGGTAATCGGATCGGGATTATCCGGTCTTATGGCCGCCGCCAGCGCGGCAAAAGAGAAAAAGCGGGTTCTCGTCGTCGGGCGCGGGATGGGCATTATCACGATATTTACCGGCACCATCGATGTGCTCGGTTACTGGCCGATACAGGACGATACGCCGCTTTCATCCCCGATCGATGGCATCTCCCGGCTCATCAAGAAAGACCCCGACCATCCCTACGCGAAGGTGGGGATTGACGGGGTGAAGCAGGGGATCTACTTTTTCACAGAAACGGTGAAGAAGGGCGGGGTCGACTACGTGGGCAATCCGGCCGAGAACGTCCTGATACCCACGGCCGTGGGGACGGTAAAACCGAGCTGCATCGTCTCGTCGAGCATGGTCGGCGGGGACCTGAGGGTGAAGAAGGATGTGTTGATCTGTGGGTTCAAGGGGCTAAAGGACTTCTATCCCACGTACATGGCACACAACATCTCGACGTTGAATATACCAGGGCAACAAATACCCCGGTTCCGATCCCGCGTTTTGTCGGTCGACGTGGGCACTACCGGGTCGGGACTCAACTGCCTGACGCTGGCAAAACGGCTTGAAGAGCCGCGGCTCCTCAGGATGGTAACGGAGGAGGTCTACTCCCATCTGCGCAAGGGGGACCGCGTCGCCTTCCCGGCGGTCCTCGGCATCAGAAACAGCCGCGAGATCCACAGGGAGCTTGAGCGGTCACTCGGCGTCCCGGTCTTCGAGACGCCGACGCTGCCCCCGTCGGTCCCCGGCTACCGTCTCTTCAAGGCGCTGGAGGGGGCGCTCAGGGAGCTCGGGGTGCACATGCTCATCGGTTACGATGTCTACGGGCCGAAAACCTTCGGTAGGAGGATCGGCGAAGTTAACATCGCGATGGGAAAGCGCGAGCAGCGGGTTTCGGCCGATGCCTTTGTCCTGGCGACGGGGGGCCTCGTGGGCAAGGGGATCACCTCGTCGTACGCGGGGTTTTCCGAGCCGATCTTCGAGCTACCGGTCTCGGCCCCCAAAAAGCGGGGGGATTGGTTCAGACAGAGCCTGTTCGATACGGCCGGCCATCCCATCAACCGCGCGGGGATTAAAGTCGACGACAGCCTGCGCCCAATAGATAAGAAGGGTGATCCGATATTTGACAATCTGTTCGTGTGCGGGACACAGCTGTTCGGCTTTGATGCGCTCAGGGAAAAGTCGGGCGGCGGGGTTGCCGTCTCGTCGGGATACAAGGCCGGCATCGAGGCCTCAAGGATTAAGACATGATCAGCAGAGAAAAGGACATTCACTATCCCGCCGACCAGTGCATCAAGTGCACGATCTGTGTTGAGCACTGCCCGGTGGTGAAAGTTACCGATAAGTTCCTCGGGCCCAAACAGGTGGGCCCCGATTTTCAGCGTTTCCGCAGCGAAAAGGACGATCCCCACGACGCCTCGGTGGACTATTGCACGGGCTGCCGCATCTGCGACGTGGTCTGCCCATCCGGCGTGAATATCTCGGAGCTTAATATCCGGGCCAAGATCGCCGTCAAAGATAAGGAGGGGATCCCCATCAGGGACACGCTCCTGTCCCACGCCTATATGTTCGGCCAGCTCGGGAGCTTTGCGGCGCCGGCGGCCAACGCCTTCTTGCGGTTCCGCCCCTTCAGGTGGCTCTCCGATAAGCTCCTCCACCTGGAAAAGAGCGTCCGCTATCCGTTCTACCAGCGCGAGTCGTTCGAGAAGTGGATCAAGGACTATACCTTTACCTCGGACAGGAAGGTCGCCTATTTCTACGGCTGCTTCACGAACTACAACGATCCCTCTATCGGCAAATCCGTTGTGAAGGTCCTCCAGAAAAACGGCATACAGGTCGTCTTCCCCGAGCAGGAGTGTTGCGGACTGCCGCTGTTGGGAAACGGCAACGTGAGAGAGGCCCGAAAGCTCGCCCGTCGTAACCTTGCCGGGCTCTTGTCGGCCGTCGACGACGGGCTGGATATTATCTATAGCTCCACTTCGTGCGGAATGATGATCCGGGACGACTACATCACCTACCTCGACCTCCCCGAGGCCGAGCCGCTCTTTGACCACATGAAGGAGATATCGGAGTATCTCTGGGGCCTCCACGAGAAGAGGGAGCTCAACACCGATTTTACCGACGTCAACATGGCCATGCCCTACCACGCCCCGTGCCACCTCCGGTCTCTCGGGATCGGGTTCCCGGCCATCGACGTGATGAACCTGATCCCGGGGCTGCGCGTCATGGATCTGGGCACCTATTGTTGCGGGCTTGCGGGCACATACGGATTCAAGAGTGATAAATACGAGATCACCAAGGCGATCGGGGCTGAGCTGGCCCTCCTCCTCAAGAAGATCGACGGGAAATACGCCACGTCGGACTGCGAGGCATGCCGGATGCAGATAGAGAACCTTTCGGCCAAGAAGGCCATTCACCCCATCATCCCGCTGGTCTGGGCCTACGGGATCGACCTCAACGAGGAGTCGTAGAGGGCTATGGAGTCGCCGCCGACCAGGAGAAGACAGAGGGCCGGCCGCTCGGAAATCCACACGATCACCCTCCCGCTCCTCTTCCCCCTCTTTCCGGTGAACATCTACGTCATCGACGGAGAGATCCCCACCCTCATCGACACGGGCCTTTCGACAGACGTGGGATGGGAGACACTCGTGCAGGGGCTTTCGGCCCTCAAGCTTTCGCCCAAAGATATCCGGCGGGTGATCCTGACGCACGGTCACATCGATCACGTAGGCCTAGTTGAGAAACTCCTGGAGGCGGGTCGCCCGGAAGTATTCATCCACACCGACGACGCCGACCGGATCACGTGCGACGTTGAGCTGTTGGTCGATCGGATCGAGAAAAACGCCGTCAGGCTCAAGAAGATGGGCATCGCGCCGCGAGATGTAGACCGGCTCTTCAGGACCTACATCTCGATGTTGAGGAGATACTATATACGGCTCGACACAGTTAAGACCCTTGCCGAGGGTGATACGCTTGAGTTTTCCGGTTTTACCCTTACCGCCGTGCACACGCCGGGGCATACGGCGGGAAGCACGTGTCTCTTCGATGCCGCCAGCCGTGTCCTCTTTTCCGGCGACCACATCATGGAGGGGACCCCGACAAACCCGCTGGCGGAGATGACGCAACAAGAGGGCGTCGGGCTTGTCCCGTACCTCGCCTCGCTCAAGAGAGTCCTCGGTATTTTGCCCGAGAGGATCCTCCCCGGCCACGGGCCGGTAATCGATGCGCCCCGGCATTACATCGGGGATATCGTGGGTTATCACGAAAAACTGGTACGGGATATAGAAGTGGCGCTGTGTCGGGAGTGGACGAGCCCCATCGAGCTCACCAGGAGGCTCTTTCCCGATCTCTCGGGGATATTCTCGTCTAACGTCGTCTTCGAGGTCTACAGCCACCTCGTGCAATTCACACAAGAGGGCAGGGCGATGCACGAGGAGAGGGAAGGGGGATACTATTTCAGGTGCGGTTAGATGCCGCCGCACACATAACGGCCTTCCCGGGAATGATCTTCTCTATCACTCCCGGGCATTTCCGGTCCTATGCCTCATTCATCCTGACCCCCATCCCCGGTCCCTCGGGCACGGGGATGACCTTCCGCTCGAAATCGACCGTAAATCCGGTCGCGATATCCTTTTTCAGGAACGCGGGTCCGATCACCTCGCAGGCGATGATCCCGGGCTTTGCCGCGGCCAGGTGCATGCCGGCGGCGCTCCCGAGCGAGGATTCGAGCATCGACCCGACCACCGTGGGGAGGTGCGCGGCCTCGGCGATCGCGTAGATCTTCGCGGCTCGGAGCAGGCCCCCAGACTTCATCAGCTTGATGTTGATGATGTCGGCCGCGCCCAGCTTTATCACCTCAATTGCGTCCTCGGGGGAGAGACACCCTTCATCCACCATGATCGGGAAGGACGAGTGCCGCCTGACCTCGGCAAGCGCCGGGAGGTTCGCGGCTGCCGTCGGCTGTTCCACCCATTTGATCGGTCGCCCCTTGATCATCTCGAGGGCCCCGATCGCCGTCGGAGCGTCTTTCCATCCCTGGTTGATGTCCAGCGAGAGCCGCGCCTTTGGCGCGGCGTCGCAGATCAGCCTCACGCGCTCGGCGTCCTCTTCGGGGGTCGTGCCGAGCTTTATTTTCATCTCCCGAAAGCCTCCTCGGTAGAACCCGTCGGCATAGCCGGCCATGACGGCCGGCTCATCCAGCGGGATAACGGGGTAAAAGGCGATAGAGCCCCGGCTCCTGCCCCCAAGCAGTTGATATGCGGGGAGTCCCACGGCCTTTCCCATCAGGTCGAAGAGGGCCATGTCGAGCGCGGCCCAGGCGGTGGGTGAGGCCGGGGCACGCTTTAGGGCCGCGACCATGATCGCCTCGATGTCGAAGGGGTCTTTCCCGACGAGCTCGCCTGAGAGCGTGTTCAGCGCCGTTTTCACGCTGGCGCGTGTCTCCCCCGTTACCTCGAAGTCGGGAGCGCCTTCCCCGTATCCGATCGTGCCGTCGTCGGCCTCGATCTTTATGAGGACGTATTCCAAGAAGGCGAAGGTGCCGTATGAGACCACGAGGGGCACAACCGGGACGAGGTCCAGGTCGAGGATTTGAATTTCTTTGATTTTCACGCCGTTTTTTTCTCCTTCCTGAAGATCACCGGAATCATCGGTAACACCAACACGTTGATCGCGGCAAATACAAGGAACGTCCCGCGGAAACCGATCTTATCGATGAGGATCCCGGCGAGGCCCTGTCCGAGGGCGATGCCGAAATTTCCCACCGCCATGAAGACCGCAAACATCGTAGCGGCGATGCGTACGTCGCTAAAGTCCATGCTAAGGGCAAAGTAGACGGTCTCGTAGAAACCGAAGGCGGCCCCGAAGAGAAAGAGGAGGACGTAGGCGACTGAGAGGCCGGACGTCGCCGCGATCAACAGGATCGTCACCGTGGAGAAGATCAGGGCCGCAAAGAGGGAGGGCTTGTGTCCGATACGATCCAGGAACGTCCCCCCGAGGGCGGCGCCCGCGGCGGTGCCGATCCCGAATATTGCCGTGATGAAGCCGACGTTGAGCATGGTAATCCCGAGTCCCTCTTTCAGGAACGCGTTCACGATTCCCTCGACGCTGTAGATGGCCAGCGTGTAGAGAAACCCGACCAGCACCAGGAACGCAACCGGCAGGGAGACGAATGACTTGAAGGCGGAGAGATGAAACTCCTTCTGCGCGGGACGTGCTCCCTCCGGCCGGGAGCATCATAAACCAGGCCAGGGGCAGGAGGGTGACGGCGCCGATCCCCCAGAAGACCGGCTTCCAGCCCCAATAATGGGTGATATACCCGATGGAAACGGCCGCGATGACCGCCCCCACGGACCTCCCGCCGACCATAATACCCTGGACAAACCCCCGGAGGTTTTCCGGCGTCGTGTCGAGGGCAAGGCCGTCGGTGGCGGTGTCGAACATCGACATGCCGAACGCGACCGCGAACAACACCGCGGTAAACGGGACGAGGCCCGTGACGGGAGAGAAAAAGGGCACGAGGACGACGAGCCCCCCCTCGATGAGAAGGCCGATGAAGATGAGCGGCTTGCGGTGCCCGAGCCCGAAGAGATTGACCGAGTCGGAAAAGAACCCGATGAAGATCTTCAGGACGAACGGGATGAGCACCACGGAGCTGATGAGCCCGATGGAGGTAAAAGAGAGGCCGAACGTCCGCATGTAGAGGATATTAAATCCCGTAAAATAGGTGATGAGCATACCCTCGAGAAAGTAGACGAGGCCGTAAAAGCCGCCAAAAAGGTATTTGTTTTCCATCCGCTGCCCCCTTTGTCCGTCGTCGACCCTACGGCGTCACTGCGGCGCCGTTGGTGACGTAAACAAGAAAGGCCCTCGCATCGAGGGCCTGATTACCGAAATCATTGAAACATCCCCCTCTTTCCCTATCCGTCTTTCTTTACCCACATTTCCCAGAGCGGAACAAAGAAAAAGAAAAGGAAAGTAATGCCGAGGATACCGCCGCCCGCCACGATCAAATAGGCGAAGAAGACCGACGCCTTGGCCAGCCACCAGGAGACGACATCGGCCACGATGCCGAAATAGGCCAGGAATACGAGGGTGATCTTCCACCGATCCTTGACCCTGGTGGCAAGGAAGATCAACGAGAGGAGTAAGAACATCATACCGTGAGAGATGAGGTGGGTATGAGAAAGGGATGCAAGGCGAGCGGAGGAACGCCGGTGGAGATCTCCACGTATTTCATCACCTCGTCAAAGGACGTGAGGGGCGAGTTCGCCTCGGGCCCGTCTTTGCTGTGGCACATGACGCAGCTCTTCTTCAGGATGGGGGAGACGACCGTCTCGTATTCCTCCTTGGTAGCGCCGGCTCTGATCCAGCCGATGACTGCGTCCCGGTCCGTTTCGGAGGCGTAGTAGGTGGCCATAGATCCCGGCGCTCTTGGCTTCGAGGATGGTGCTCTCCCTGTCGCCGCAATAGGTCACGATGATGTCGTCTCATCGAAAGGCCGGGCATCTTGTCTGCGTCCTTATGGGTGAGGTAGAGGGTGTAGAGTGAAAAGATGTAGCCCAGGCCTAATGGTGAGGAGGAAGAGGGTGATGAGCACCTTTGCCGGTACTCCGAGCTTCGAGAGTCCTTTTTCAAACAACATGTAATCGTCCCTTCAGTAATAAGATGACAGATTTCTTAGGGAATCGGCCGAGGCCCAAGGACCTCCCGATATCCCTTCCGGGAGACTCCTGCCTTTGATATTCGAGAAAAAAGTACCGTCGCCGTCCGAACAGTGGGCCGCGCCGGGGTTTCTACCCGCCGCCGACGACGTTGAGGATCTTGATCTCATCGCCATCGGAGAGCTTCTGGTCCGGTGTTACCCGGCTCCCGTTGATCATGACGACGATCGGGATATCAATCCCAAGGGCGCCGGCTTTCCGGAGGACCTTTTTCAGCTTATCGCCCTCGGCCACCTCGTAGGTGCCCGCCTTGACGTGCTGGGCGACGATGCCGTAGGGCTTTACGGTCACCGAGATCTTTTTTGTACTCGAAAAACATCCTGATCCTACCCCTACCCGAAGTGAACGGTTCACGCCAAATCGGCTCCTGACTCGTCCGTCTCTTCGAGAAAAAACTGATGCACCATACCATATGTGCCCGGAGATGGCAAGGGCGAGGTCATTTTTTTCTCACGGCCGAGGAATAGACGCTACGGCTTGAGGGTCTTATACCTCCCGCTCTGCCAGGCCTTTATATCGGAGGTGTAGTAGGGCGAATACCTCCGGTCCGACGGTCCGCCGGCGATGTTCGTATGGACGGCGGTCTCACCGAGGTCGGCTATCAGCCGGAAGGAGGGCGCAAAGCTCGTCTGTCTTCCGGCTATCTTGAAAATCTGTCCCTGAACGATGGTGGCGCGGTTGCCCGGCAGCTCTATCGGGCCGAAGTCGAAGCCGAGGATGCGGGGGAGCTTTCCGCCGAAGAAAAGATTTGCCATGAGGACCTTGTGGACCTTACCGTACGGGACGGTGGGTTTCTTGAGGGCGCGCTCGATGGCCGTTCGGTAGATCTCTTCCCGCGTCTTGTCCCCGAACCATTTCGATTTGCTTGCAAGGAGGATACGGTCAAAATTGTCTGAAAAAGTCGTTGAAGAGCCCCGTATCGGCGTACGTGTGGTCGATCACGCGTCTGCCCATGCCGAGGTCGCCGAAGACGAGCCGCAAGAGCTCTTCGTAGACCCGCTCAAAGAGGGTCGCGCCCTCGGACTTCGTATCGTAGCAGAGGTCCCAGTCGCGGAGGATCTTTCCATTTCCCGTATCGGGAGTTAGGGGCCCGATGATCTTCATGAAGAGCTCGGCCTGGCGCGAATAGAGGTCATACTGGATCTTCTTCATCGCCTCCACGTCGAGGAGCTTCGTCTTCTTCAGCAGGTCCCTGATCCGGTCGCCACGGTAGCTCCCCATCGGGAGGCTCTGGACGACGACCTTGGAGATATGCGAGAAATCCTCGTTGGCGGTGGCGATATAGCCCTCCTTGGGGTTATAGACGCGGGGGTAGCTCGTCGGCGGCACGATGCCCTTCCACTGATCGCCCTTCTCCCACCCGAGATACGGGAGCAGCCCCGACGTCCCCTTTTTCTTTTTCGGAAAGCTCCCGCTCATCTGGTAGCCGATGTTTCCGGCAATATCCGCAGCCACCCAGTTGAAGGCCGCAAACGTGAGCCCCGCAAAGCATCCCATCGCCTCCTTCACGTTCTTAGTCTTGGGGATCTTCAGGATACTGTCCATGGACTCGGCCGCTGTGCCGCGGCGGGAAGACCAGGCAAACGAGAGCCAGTAGCCGTCTTTGTCCGGTTCCCCCTCGAGCACGCCGTTTTCGCTCTCGTAGAATTTCAGCGTGACGGGGGCCTTCTTCTTGGGCCGGATGATCTCCTCGCGTACGGTAAAGGGCATTCGCTTTTTCCCGCGCAGGCATTTCTTGTCTTTTACGTCCTCGATAAAATAGTCGATCGTGTCCATGAAGCCGTAGGTGACCGACCAGGCAACGTTATTCGAGCGCCCCAGCACGAGGGCCGGGATGCCCGGCAGGGTGGCGCCGGCCATAAAGAAATCGCCCGAAACCATCACTGCCTCGTACCAGACGGCCGGGAGCCGGCTGACCTCGAGGTGGGGGTCACCGCAGAGGATGGCCTTCTTCGATCTGGACCTTTCGGGCGAGACCGCCCAGTTGTTACTCGCAGAAAAGCGCGTGAGATTCGTGAGCCACTTTACCGACTCGGGCACGATGGGGCTCGTGAGGTTGACCTTCTTAATGATGTCGACGAGCTCTTTTTTCGGCCGCTCCATCGGGGGCAAGAGCTCCATAATCTTGGGTATGGGGACGCCCTCCCTGATCATCTGGATGACGAACTTTTCCATGTCGCCCTGGGACTGGGTCAGGCCGATAAAGCCGATGATCCTGGCCATGAGGACGATATCCTCCGGCGTCCAGGGGTCCGGCTTGTAGCCGGCGAGCTTGAACTCAAACGGCACCCCGGCATCGGCAACGCCCTTGTTGACGCCGGCGCAGTAGGCGTCGATGATCGCCCGGGTCCCTTTGCCGAGCTTCTTGACCTCCTCTTTCGCGTCGCCGCCCAGCGATATCCAGCGCATGTATTTGTCCACGGCGATCAGCTCGTCGTCCCCCGCGAGCTTTTCGGAGGCCCGGCCCTGGCCGATGAGCTTGACGAGCCACATGGCAAGCTGCCGGTCGGTGCCGTGCATGTAGCCGAGCCCCCAGTAGAGATCGATCTCATAGTCGGCCCGGATGTGGGGCACACCGCCCGCAACCCGCTTGATGACGACGCTCCCTTTGGTGCCTCTGAGGACGGTTTCGGTATCGGTTATCTTCATAATGACTCCGTGTGATATAGTTATCAATGCCCGTATATGTAGCACTAAGCCGTTCCCATTTCAAGGAAAAATGGCTGCTCTTGCCGATTTGCCTCTCAGGTATTCACGTTGGGTGCCTCCAGAGCGGGGCGTCGTTGTCTACTCTATTGCGCCGGGTCATTGACATTTCTTCCACGCGCGGGTATCGTATATATCACTTCCTGCGCAAAGTCATGCCTTCGGTTTACCAGTACCTTCTACGAGGGACTTATGAAGAAGCACGATTTTTCCGGCGAGAAGGTCCTCATCACCGGCGCGTCGACCGGTATCGGGAGGGCGCTGGCGGTCGAGTTCGCCAAGCGGGGCGCGCTCCTCGCCCTCAACGCCCTGCCGAAAGAAGAAGGGCTCTTAGTGGGACTCGCGGACGAGCTGAAGCGAGCCTACGGCACGAAAACGACACTCTTTGGTCTCGATCTCCTCTCCCTGGGCGCGCCGGAAAGGCTCTACCGTGCCGTCTCAAAGAAATTCGGGGTGCCCTACGCGCTGGTCAACAACGCCGGCACCATCGCCTACGGGCGGGTCTGGGAGACGCCGCTCGAAGTCCAGATGAGGATCTACCGCCTCAACCTCGAAGTTCCGCTGGCCCTCATGCGCCTCTTTATCCCCGATATGGTCGGAGAGAAAAGGGGCGTCGTCTTCAACACGGGGAGCCTCTCGGCATTCCAGCCCACGCCGTTTCACGCCGTCTACGGGAGCGCGAAGGCGGGCCTCCAGATGCTGTCGGAGGCGATCCGCGCGGAGCTTTCCGGCACCGGCGTCTCCGTCTGCACATTCAATCCTCCCTATACCGACACGGCGCTGCTGCGCGCCAAGGGTTTCCCCAAACAGGTGCGCTGGTACACGCTGGGAGGAGGGCTCAAGACGCCCGAATGGGTTGCACACAAGGCGATACGCGCCTTTGAAAAAGATAAGATGCTCTACGTGCCGGGGCTGCTGCCGAAGTTTGTGCACCTCTTCCTTAATCGCTTCGCACCACGCCGGGTCATCGACCTGGTCGGGTATTGGAGCCTCCAGGGAAAGAGGGGAGGCGAAACCTATTGAGCCTGACGAGACCTTGCCGATGATGGGGGACAAGCAATCTGATTGACTTTTTGTCCTGCTTTGACTATCCTCACCGTATGCATCGGGTGGCCGAGAGCCCATTACTCCTCTATTTTTTGCGCGAGGGACTGATGAAGAAACATGATTTCAGAGACAAGAAGGTGCTGATCACAGGGGCCGCGGGCGGAATCGGGAGCGCCCTGTCGGAAGAATTTGCCAAGCGGGGGGCCCAATTAGCGCTCTGCGGGCTTCCGGCGGAAAAGAAAAAGCTCACGGAGATGGCCGCACGGTTCAAAAAAGAATACGGAACCACAACCTGGCTCTTCCCCCTTGACCTCGCGGCCAAGGGCGGGCCGGACAAGCTCCACAGTGCGGTCAAGAAGAAGGTCGGCGATGTGTACGCGGTCGTCAACAATGCGGGTGCGGTCGCCTACGGGAGAGTCTGGGAGCTTCCCTGGGGACCCCAGGAGAAGACGCTGACGGTGAACCTCGCCGTCCCCCTCAGGATGATGTACCTCTTCATCCCGGACATGGTGAAGCGCGGCTCAGGCGTGATCTTCAACACCGCCTCCGTCCAGGCCTTCCAGCCCACCCCCTATCATACCGTCTACTGCGCCACCAAGGCGGGCCTCCAGATGCTGTCGGAGGGTATCAGGGCCGAGCTGATCGGCACGGGCGTCTCTGGTCTGCACCCTCAATCCCCCCTACACCGACACGGCCATGCTCAGGACCAAGGGGTTTCCGAAGCAGATCCGTTTCTATAAGATCAGCGGGATCAAGGACCCGCGGTGGGTGGCGAAAAAGGCCTTACGCGCCTTCGAAAAGGACAAGTTCCTCTATGTCCCCGGCCTCTGGGCAAAGTTCATCCACCTCGTTGTCATCCGCTTCTCGCCCCGGCGGCTCGTGGACTACGTGACCTATCACCTCCTGAAGGGAACCAAGAAAGCGGGGACGTACTGAAGAGAGACGGCTTTGAGGGGCGGCGGATCTCATTCCGAGGCCGCTCTCGGCGCGGCGCGGGGGGACTGAGACCGCGTGCGGCGTATGTCCCTCTCAGGTGAGGAGTGGGTCACCTGGGTTCAAAGAAGACGATCTTGGGGTCGGACATGATTCCGGATGGGGTCGGATTTCCGAGCAGGTTTTCAGCGGTGTTGGAGACCGAAATCTCGATGATATTTTCCCCGGCCGAGAGCCGGCCGGTGAGGTCAAAACGATAGGGGGGCCACATCCGCACGCCCAGGTCATGCCCGTTGAGCGTCACGCGCGCGGTCTCGTGCACCTGTCCAAGGTCAAGCACTCCTCTCTTCCCGGCGTATCGTTTCGGGAGCGTGAAGCGGCACCGATAGGTGACGGTGCCGCTGTAGTTTCCCGTTCCCTTTCTTCCCCACGAAAGGTGCCGCGTGGCCTCCCTCCTCGGCGTGATAACGCCCTTTTCGACATAGAAATCCCCGAGGATTACCAGCGGCTCCACCGAGTGAAGCGCGGGTAGCATCGTTGGAAATGAGGGCTGGCGCGACGTGATCCTGACGCGGTTGGTGCCCAGCCTGAGATAGTTCGGCAGGCTCACCCTCCGGTTCTTTCGATCCCAGAGGAAGTATTTTTCGCCCCTGCTGGTGACGAGCCGGCCGTTGACGGAGATCTCCAGCGGCTCCCCCGCATCCTCCCAGACAAGTGATATCCGGTTCGGAATATGTTTGGTCTTGAACGTCGACTCGATCACGTACCGGGCGCCCTCCGGCGGCAGAGAAGTCGAAAGGTAGAGGCCCATGAAGCGGGCGGCATCCTTGATCAGTTCGAATTTCTGATAGTATCCCTGTCCGGAGAGGTGCAGCCCCATGAGTCGCGCCGAAAAGAGGGCAAAGCGCATCTCCTCTTCGATGGAGCCGAATGGGCGGTATCGGATTCTCTTGCGCGTTCCGAATACCCTACCTATTGACTGAATGAGCGCGCGAACGACGGCGATCTTAATCTTCGCGGCGACGGAGAAACGGTTGTCCCCTAAGAGGTCGCCAAGGGAGGGGAATGAGATCGGTGGAGACGACCGGATGATTCGAAAGTTCCCGACCCTGAGCATGTTGTCTTTCCGATAGGTCATCTCCCATGAGCAGGGGAAGTAGAACTCGCCTATCTTCCGCTCGGGCAGGAACGGGAGACTGGATTCGGTATCGGAGTATTCGGCATGGATGACGTAGAACCTCGACTCACCCGGCTCAAAGCGAACGGGGAACATCAGCTTCCCATCCGCGGTCTCGAAATCGGGGATGAGCGCCCGCGTGCCGCTTTCGGCGTCCCAGACCTCGGGGTTTCCGAGTCCCGAAAGGGTCATCTTTCCCTCGAAGGGCTCATCGCCGAGATAAGAAAAGAAGTAGATCTGTGCGCCGTGATAATTCCTCTGTTGATGGATGAATCGGTCGGAGTTTTCGCCGACTAGAACGTGCCGCTTTGGGGCCGTTTTGCCGAGCATGTGGACGAGTTCCTTGATGTCCCTTACGAGGGGCGCACCGCAGGCGTCCAGAGGGAGATGGCTCATTCCGAGGGGATCGGGATAACCACCGATAAAGATAATCGATACGCCGTCTCGCCATGCGTTGCTGATGAATGAAGAGACGTGGTCGGGGATATGGGTCGCTCGGGGAACTATGACTGTCGAGTAGCGCCCATCCCCGATCGTCACGTGGCCGTCGGCGATGTGCGCAAGGCCCAGGCTCACCTCTTCCTCGAAGAGAAAATCGAAATCCCGCAGGTCCCCCAACAACCCATAGGTCAGGTCCTTGACGCACCGTACCGTCCGTTGTCCCTCTTCCGTGAGGCGGCCCTGTCCTATCGTGTTGACCCAGACGGAGGTGAGGGGAAACAACACGAGGAGCTCCGAGACCCGCTTTCCCACGGCCGTCATGAGGCTGACGCGGGAGATATAGTCCGCCATGATCTTGAAGTCTTCCCAGAAGGGCTCCTCCCGATAATAGGAAGGTGGAAAGTCGCGCTTTCTGAGGCCGACCAGGGAAGAATAGACGCCGTGGGGGAAGAAGAGATTCGTGCCGAGGGCGGCCCCCCAGTCGATCGAGCGCTTGAGGGACGAAGGTCCCGCGCCCCACCCGGCTCCTTCCCACACCTCGGAGAGGGTGCGTCCCTGTTTTTTCGTCCGCGAGACGCTCGAGGCTATCTTCGGCGTAAAGTTCCCGAGGACTGAGGGGGGTTCTTCGAAGAGATAGCTCGTGCCCTCCCCGTGGTAATTTGTTCCCGGGATGTCCATCTCGCGGAAAGGAACGAAAGGACTCCCCTGGGTGTGGGCGACCCTCTCGATGAAATCCTCACCGCCGACGTTGCCCGAAAAGGAAAGCCGGTTTTGCTGTGCCCACTTGCTGATCGCATGATAGTAATCTCCCGTGAGCCGCCTGATCAGGGAATAGTAGTCTGCCCGTATCCGTCGATAATCGCCCACGTCGTGGATGAGCGCGGGAAGGTAACGGACGAGGTCGTAGCCGAAGCGCTTCTGAAAAAGGTCGGCCATCCTTTCCGTCCAGGGGAACGGGCATTGGTTCTGTGGGGCGGGGCTGTAGACGCCGACAATCGTACCGGCGAAGTATTGTTTCAGGTGCGTCTCGAAGGAGCCGTAGACGATGTCCATGAAGCAGCGGACGGCGTCCGGATTCAGGATATCGAGGGTGCCTCTCCCTCTTTCGGCAAGCCAGGGGGCCGCCGCGCGGGAAAAAGTCGTTGCCGACATCTTTGCTGTGGATGCGATGAGACAGCGCGCGCCGTGGGGATCCGTTCCCACGAAAGATGCCTCATGCCCTTTCAGGGAGTAGGTCCCGAGGACGTGCTCGCCGGGTACGAGATGCCGCCCGACCCGAAACGAGATCCCTTCGGCACAAAAATCCGGCCTCTCGGCCAGGACGCGCCCCGCGGCCGTGCCGCTCGGCCAGTTGTAGTCGTCGGAAAGCCAGACGAGCAACGAGAGCCGGCCGGCCTTGCCGACGATCGCGGAGAGCCGTTTCCAATACAATTTGGAGGCAAAAGGGACGGTGATGCCGGTCCTGGCCGCCAGCGCCACGCCGCCGAACCCCTTGTCCCGAAGCTCCACCAGGATTTCCTCGGTGACGTCCACATCCATGTCGTCGTTGAGGAAGACGAACGGGATGGGCTTGAACTCGGTCGGGGCGTCGGTGAAGGCGCGAAACAGCGCCCTGATCCTGTTTTTCGATCCCCCGAGGATCGGTAGCCTCTTGTAGAGGCCCTTGTAATCGTTTTTCATGGTGCCGCGGTTTTCGAACCCTTTCTTGGACTGCCCGGTTTCCGGTCACTTACGACAGTGCTGACCGGCGTGCGCGCCGGCTATTGTCTTGCCGCGCCGACCATACACCGCGGCGGAAATCCCACTCATGCCTTAGTCTTCGGCCAGGACGATAATCCGGTCGTCCGACGCAAAGGTGATGCGGTCTGACTTATCGGGATTGACCGCCACCCCGTAGGACTGCGCCGCGTCGTGGGACAGGGCGGCGATCCGGTAGCCGATGGCAACCTCGCTTTTTGCACGCGCCGACTGGACAACGGTGTAGAAATTGACGGGCTTCCCGATTCCCACGTAGAGATCGGCAGGCTTGGTATACAGCTCCGATCCCTCGGGGTCGAAGAGGTCGTCAAATACGGCCGAGAGCTCCCTGTTCTCCGAGATCTGTGAGAGAGCCAGGCTGATGAGCCGGTCGCTGATAATGAAATCGTCGGCGTGCGTCACCTCGGCAAGATCCCTGTTTTTGAGGTCGAGCATCTCGCTGACGATGGGGGTCGAATGACCCGCTTTGTCGTTGATGTCGCGCAGGTGGAGGAGACAGATAAGGGTGCGGGCATCGGCCTGCTCGGCGTCGAGCGTATCGGAATAGCTCAGGACAATAATATTGTTAAAGCCGTTTATCGCCAGACCATCCAGCACGGCGCGATCGGTAATGTCTCCGTCGAGGTAAGAAGCCGACGTGTTCTTAAGACCGAGCGCCTTGATCCGGTCCTGGAATTCGGGAGTCGTGAGCTCTTTGTTTTCCGCCACGACGGTCACGCGGGAGCCGGGGGCAAGGTAGCTGTCGAGCTCCCGGATGATGCTCGTGGTACGGTGATTCCAGCCGAGTATCAGTATCTTTTCGGGGACGGGGGGGCGCGGCGGCACGTTTCGGATGGCGTCGCCGTCGATCCCGTAGTCGGAAAGATTCGAGAGTACGATCGTGTCATCATCCTCGGAGACGGCAATCAGCTTATCGCCCGTACGGATCGTCGTGTCCATGGGCGGGTTGAGCTGAATCCTTCCGTCGGCGAATCGGAGACCGATAACGGAGGAGTCCTCGTAGATGAAG
This sequence comes from uncultured delta proteobacterium, assembly GCA_963792965.1. Classification (GTDB taxonomy): domain Bacteria; phylum Desulfobacterota; class Zymogenia; order Zymogenales; family Zymogenaceae; genus CAWBYW01. The sequence continues at coordinate 202,140 of CAWBYW010000004.1, forward strand.
AGGACGTCCCCGAAGGTCTTGCCGACGACGGACGGCTCTTCCTTGAAATAGATCTCATCCCCGCCGAAGTCGAGAAGCTCGGTGTAGACCACCGAGAGGCCCGACTGCCGACACGTCTGGGCGGCGATCCGGGCGATGAGGTCGCTGACGAGCACGAACTGGACCTCGTCCTTTCCGATCATGCGGGCGACCTCAAGGTTTCTGCGCTCCCGGACGGCCGCGACGACATGGTACGGGTCGGGGCGGCGGTCTTTCCGGTTGGTCAGCGCGAGAACCGTCTTGATAACGTGGATGTCCGGATCCTTGGCCTCGGGCGCAAGGATGATGATCGAGCGGGCGGCGTCGGGATTGACGATCTCCAGGTCGTTCAGGTCTATGGGGTTGCCGGTTCTGCAGACGATCCGTGTGCGGCGGGGGGTGCCGATCTTTTCACGGATGGCATCCTCCATTTGAATCTTGTCCTTCTGGGCAAGGATGACGATGCAGGAGCGTGGTTGATTCTCGTTTGCTGTGACAAGCTCGGATATGATTGTGAAGATCTGCAGGCTCCAGCCGAGGATGAGCGTGTATCCCTCTTCGGCGACGTGTGATCGGCCCTTGCGCAGCTCGTCGATTTTATTCTTGATGCCCGTGGTCAAGAGACCGATCAGGATGCTGACGACAAAAACACCGCCGAACGTCGTCAAAAACATCAACAGCAAGAACGACCAGCTGCCCGTGTCCCGCCCCATGGCACCGGTGCTCAGGGTACGCTGGAGGTTTGCCCACATGATCTCAAAAAAGCTCTTATCCTGAAAGCCGACCTTCGTGACGTAAATGATGATCGACATCCCGGTAATCAAAATAAGTGAGGCCACAAAGAGCCAGCCGATGACGGCAACGGTTCCCTTCGATATGGTGTTCTCAAACCAGTAGCGCAGTCGCCGTCTCAGGGTTATCCTCTTCATATCAGACTCCTTTTGGTAATGCCGGATCAGTTACACCAAAAATATTTCCACTTCCCGTTACGATCGCGCGTGACCTCTCACGCCCGCCAAATCTCGCTCGATCTCTCCATACTTCGCCTTGCTCAGGGGAAAGAAGGCAAGGAAGATAAGGCCGAGGACGAAGAGGGCCGACGGCACACCCCCGACGAGCCAGCGGATCCCGGCCAGTGCCCTTTCGTTCTGGGGCATGTCGGGCACGTAGCCGACGTTTGCGAGGATCGCCCCGGTGATAAAGGGGGCCAGGGCGATGGATACCTTGAAGATCAGGAAGGCGATGCCGAAGTAGGCGCCCTCCCGGCGGGTCCCCGATGTCAGCTCGTCCAGATCTATGATTTCCGGAAGCATGGCATAGGGGAAGAGAAAATATGCCCCCGTCCCGACGCCGGCCACCGCCATGAAGACGTACAGGAGTGTCCTGTCGTCACGCGGGAGAAAGAAGATCGCGAGGGCCGCCGCAATGAGAACCACGATCCCGATCATGAACGACTCCTTCTTGCCGATCTTTCCACTGAGCCAGACCCAGAGGGGAACGGAGAGAAGCAGGACTCCCATGACGATCCCCATCATCGGGGTAAAGAGATTCTTATCTCCGAGCCAGTACTTCGCGTAATAGATCAGAACCCCCGAAAGGATCGTGTAGCCCAGCGAGACCAATGAGTAGGCGGCGATGAACCACCAGAAGGCGCCGTTCTTGAGCGTGAGGGCAAATGACTTAACGATCGGCAGGGCTTCTCTCCTGGAAAAGTCCTCCCGCTCTCGTATCGAGAACGCGGTGATAAGGAAGACCAGCAGGGCCACCATGCTGAAGACGACCGCCGTGAGAAAGAAGCCCCGCTTGTCACCGCCCAGCATCGCCACGAGGGGGATGACCAGCGCACTGCCGGCCACCCAACCGATAACGGAAAAGGGTTGGCGATAGGCGGTGAGCTTGGTCCTCTCGTGAGGGGCCAGCGCGAGCTCGGGCAGCAGCGCGTTATAAGGGACCGTGACGACGGTCGACGCGCTGAAGAAGGCGATAAAGACGGCGGTAAGCAACACCGAGTTAATGATTTCGCTCCGGGTGACCAGCGGGGTCCAGATCAGGACGAAGAGGACCGCGTAGGGAAGGGCGCCGAAGAAGAGATACGGCCTGCGCCTTCCCCAGGGGCTCTTGGTCATGTCGGAAATCTGACCCATGAGGGGATCGGCAACGGCGTCCCATACCTTGGCCACCAAAAGCGCCGTCCCGACCAGCGTCGGCGAAAAATGGGCGATGTCGGTATAGAAATAGAGGAGGAAGAAGGCAACGGTGGACAGCGGCAGCGTGATGCCGAGGTCTGAGACGCCGTAAGCAATCTTCGTCGCCAAGGGGAGCTTTTCGTCTGAAAAAGAGTCGCGCGGATATTTTGCTGTCATCTCCAATTCCCGAATGGGTTAGCACGTGTCGGGAGATGATAGCACACATCGTCCGCATAAGAAATAAATAAAAAACGGGGAACGGCAAATGCAGAGCTTGTTTTCGAATTGAATAATCATAAAATTCGGTCTATAATCTCATCTTTGACTGTGTCGATTATCCGATGGGACGGTTTGGCCTCAACAACCTTCGGCTCACGTGCCGCACGTGATACCGGTGCGATGGATCCGGGCGGCGGGGCGGGAGGCAACCCAATCATGGTTAAGAAAATCATCGATAGAATCAAGGATGCCGAGGTGCGGGCCGAAAAGCTCGTTAAGGATGCCCACGCGGACTCTCGGGCACGGATTGTCGATTTCGGCAAGGCGCGACACAGTCGCCTCGATCTGCTTTCGCGCGAAAAGGAGGCGGCGCGTGAAAAAGCGTTGAAGGAGGCCGAAGAGAGAGCCGGGGCCGAGGAGTCCGAGATTCTGGCCCGGTCACAGGAAGAGATCAACAGGCTCCGGGCCGGCGCCGAAAAGCGGAAGGAGGAGGCGATAGCGCTCATCCTTCGAAGGATTCTGGATACGTGAGCATCTCACCCCTTACCAAACTCCTGGTCGTCGTCCATCGTGACGAGAGGACACCCCTGCTCGCGTTCATCCAGGAGCGGGGGGTGATGCAAATCACCGAGCTCACCCAGGGCACTGTCCTTGCCGCGTTTCCTGAGCTTGCGCGGGAGGATTCAGGCCGGCTCAATGATTTAGTCGCCCTCACGTCTCAGATAGACTTTGCGATCACTTTTCTTTTGCCCTACGCGAAAAAGAAGTCAATCCTGGCGGCGCTTTCCCCCGAGGTGCTCAGGAGCGCCGCGGATCTCCGATCGCTGGCCGAAGAGGCTGATGTGCGCAATCTCGTCGACGAGGCCCTCACGCTCAGCCGTGAGCTCTCCGAGACGGGAAACAAGATCACTAAGCTCGAGTCCACCAGGGACGCGCTCGGCCCATGGCTCTCGCTGGACCTGCCCATAGAAGATCTCAGGGACAATTCCTTTGTCCGTCAGATGCTCTTCATGATCTTCAAAGTTCCCCTGGACACGGTGACCTCGCGATTGGACGGGGTGGGGGATACCCATGTGCTCACACCACTTGCCACGGGTCCGGACTACTCCTATTACCATTTCCTCTGCTGGGCCGGCGACAGCGCCGCCTACGAAGAGGCCCTGGCCGGGCTCGGTGCAGAAAAGGAGACCCCTCCGGATCGGACGGGGACCTACCGGGAAGTGTACCGTGCCCTCAGGCGCGAGATAGCCGACCTCGAGGGAAAATACCGTGCACTCGAGCATAAGGCCCGCACACTGGCCACGCAAACGGACCGATTCCGGGCGCTCTATGACCACTACACCATCCAGAAGGAGCGGGAAGAGGTCGCCGAAAGGTTGCGGTCGTCTGCGGGGGTGGCCTACGTGGAGGGATGGGTCCCCGTCGCGCGGGTGGACCGCCTCCGGCGGGAGATCGACGAGCGGTTTTCGCTTGCCGAGACGGTCGTCTTTGCCCCGGCCGAGGACGAGAAGCCTCCGATCCTGTTGGAGAACCGGAGGCTTGTGCGTCCCTTCGAGATCATCACGTCGCTTTACGGAATGCCCGATCCTGAAGAATTTGACCCCACGCCGCTCTATATGCTTTTTTACGCCGTCTTCTTCGGGCTCTGCCTCACGGACGCCGGCTACGGGGTGGTGCTGTCGATCATACTCTTTTTTGTCGTCCTTCGATTCAAGTATTCGCTCGGCAGGAACAAGATCGTGCAGGTGCTGCTGATCGGCTCGGTCAGCACCATCGTCCTGGGCGCCCTCACGGGGGGATGGTTCGGCGACCTCCTGGGGCGCCTCCCGGAGGGGTCGGGCGTCCAGACGATCGGAAGATCGATCATGCTTTTTGATCCCCTCAAGGATACGATCACGTTCATGCTCCTGTGCCTGGCCCTCGGGTTCATTCAGATCAACCTCGGGATGATCGTGGGGCTCGTCAAGTTCATAAAGAAGAGGGAGCGGCGGGAGGCGTTCGTTAAGCTGTGCTGGATCGTTTTTATCAATACCGCCGCCGTGCTGGTCGCCGACTACATGTCCACCGATGGTGTTCCGCGATGGGCGACGACGATCGCAACGGTCTCTATTCTCACCGTATCAGTCGGGATCGTGGCGTGCTCCGAGCCGAACGGGAATATCATCACACGGCTGGGCTGGGGGCTCTACAACCTGTACGGCTGCACGGGTTTTGTGGGGGACCTGTTGAGCTACCTGAGGTTACTGGCCCTCGGACTCTCCACGGGCATCATCGCCACGGTAGTCAACCTGGTAGCGACCCTTTTGTGCGGCGTTCCGTACGTGGGCGTCGTGCTTGCGGTACTCGTCTTTATCGGGGGGCATGCCTTCAACATTGCGATCAACTGCCTGGGCGCCTTTGTCCATACGACGAGGCTCCAGTACGTGGAGTTCTTCAATAAATTCTATGAGGGGTCCGGCAAGCCGTTCAGGCCCTTCGGGCTCAACCCCAAGTATGTATACCTGAAGGAAGCCTTATACCAATAGCGGACGAGCGGACCTCGGTAGCTTCAAATCGATGAATAACTTATGGAGTCTATGATGACCGATATCACATACGTATTGACGCTGCCCTACCTCGCGCTGCCGGTACTCGGGGCGGCGCTCGCCGTGGGGCTCTCCGGATTCGGCTCCGCCACGGGCATTGCCATCGCGGGCCAGGTGGCCGACGGCGTCCTGGCGGAGGAGCCCGATATTTTCGGCAGAATTCTCATTTTCGTGGCGATGCCGGGCACCCAGGGCATCTACGGATTCCTCGGCGCCTTCTTGATCCTCCTCAAGTCGGGGTACATCGGTGGCGCGCCCTACGCGAACATGACCCTCGGGCAGGCGTGGGCCTTCGCCTTCGCCGGGCTGCCGGTGGGATTGGGGGGGTGGGTTTCGGGGATCTGGCAGGGCAAGGTGTGCGCAACCGGCATCTCGCTTGCGGTCAAACGCCCGGAGGCGATGATGAAGGGCGTCGTCTACGGAGCCATGGTGGAGACGTACGCGATACTCGGTCTCCTCATCACAATCCTGGCGCTCAACGGCATCAACGTTGTCCCTCCCGTTAGATAGTCCCGGAGGCGATAGGTCCCAAAGGTGAAAGAGTGTCCGTAGAAAAGATCGTCGACAAGATCCTCGCCGAGGCCCGTGGCAGGGCGGCTTCCATCACGGAGCAGGCGGACCGCGAGCTTCAAAGGCTCAGATCCGATCTGGAGCACGAGGAGCAACAAGTCGGCGAGACCTCCCGGAAGCGGACGGAAGACGAGGCACACGAGATCGTGAAGAGACGGGTCTCCTCGGCCAGGCTCGAGGCCAGAAAGCGGATCCTCCGGCAAAAGGAAATGATTACCGACGAGGTATACGCCGAGGCCAAGAGACGCCTGCTGGCGCTGCCGGACGACAAGTACCTCGATCTCCTCAAGGGTCTGGTGGCCGCGTACGCCGTATCGGGAGATGAAAAGATCATGCTGTCGGCGCATGACCGCGATCGGCTCGGGGACAAAATCCCCCGGTGGGAAAGGGAGATCGCCGGGGAGCTGAAGAAGAAAGGTATTGGAGGCTCGATCTCGGTTTCGACCGAGACGAGGGATATCGAGGGGGGCCTGGTCCTCTCCCGTGGGCGGACCGAAGTGAACCTGAGCCTCGACGTGATTCTCTTGGAGATGAAATACCTCCTCGAGATCGAGATGAGCGGGAGTCTCTTTGGTGACTGAGGGCTGTCCCCCTTCTTTTGGTGAGGGGCCGGCTCTTTGGACTCTACGGGAACGCGAGACTATGAGCGATATTCAATTTCCGATAAACGTCGATCGGGAGATGGACTTGAGCAGAGAGCTTGCCAGAAAGCCGCTGGCGGGCCTGTCGATCCTCGATTACGACGAGTTTGCCGCTTCCAAGGACTGGTCCTGGGGGGACGACACCCGCTATGGTTTTGCCACAGGGCTTGTCCGCGCGATAGAGCACCGGCTGATCGCCCCCGGGCGTTTCCTTAGGCTGGCGGAGGCCAGGGACGAACAAGAGGCCCTGTCGATGCTCGGGGACACGGATTACGCGAGGATCTATCAGGAGCAGCTCTACGCGACGAACGGTTCGGAGGAGTCCGGCCCGGACGTCGAGCTGTTACTCGGGCGGGAAGCCGGGAGGGTAAAGGACTTCATCAACGGCCTGACCCAAGACAGGGAGGTGACCGATATCCTGTTTGTGAGGGACGACTTCCTCAACCTCAAGCTTGCCCTCAAGGGGATCGTCGCCGGCGTCGAGGTCGGCGAATTTCTTCGCCCCCCTCGGGCTTATCGACGGCGCCGTGATCTTTCGCGAGGCCACTGGTCCCGAATAGGTCCGAAGGGCTCCCACCGTACCTCGCGCGCGCGGCGCTCGTGGCGACGAGCGCATACGCCGACACCAAAGACCCCGCCGAGATCGACCGGGTCGTCGATGGGCTGATGTTCGAGCACCTCCTGAACAGGGCCACGGAAAAGGAAATCTTTTTTCTGCATAAATTGATAAGGATCGAAATCGATCTGATAAATATCGTCACGTTCTTCAGGCTCAAGTGGCTCGACGAGCCGGTCTCGGCCGTCGGGCCGGCGCTGATAGAGGGAGGAATCCTCCATTTCGAGCCTTTCCTCGAATTCTACCCGCGGGAGATCGATGCCATCGAAACCGGCTTTCTGGCGGGCTCCCGGTATCACGACTTCATCAGCGAGGGAATCGCCGGCCTTAAGAACGAGCGCTCTTTCGTTCGCATGGAGGGGCTCCTCGACGGGGAGCTGTTGAAGTTTGTAGAGCGCGAAAAGGAGATCAATTTCGGAGTGGAGGTCCTGACCGCCTACTATTATAAAAAGACGATCGAGCTCAGGAGGCTCAGGACTATCCTCATCGGCAAGAAAAACGGCCTTTCGGCCGCGAAAATAAAGGAAATGCTGGGATATGGGGGGTAGCACTATCGTTGTCATCGGTGACAGAGACTCCGTCCTTGGGTTCGGCGCCCTCGGCGTGAAGGTAATGATGCCCGCGCCCGATCCGGATGAGTTGCGCCGTGCGATCGGAGCAGCGGTTGCCGGGGGGGCGGCCGTCGTCTTCATCACGGAGAGGCTGGCGGGGCAGATTCCCGAAACGATCGCGGAGCTCTCTACAAGGCCGCTCCCGTCGGTCGTTACGATCCCCGATGGGTCGGGGAGCACGGGCATGGGGCTTTTAAAGCTCGACGAGATTATCGTCCGGGCCGTCGGCTCCCGTCCCGCCCCGCAAGAGGAAGAATAGTCTCGGATGCCGCATTATCGGCGCACAGAAACGGATGGAGGCGGCGTGATCTGCGTAGTCGGACGGAATCAAGACAAGAAATATCGAATGGTACCATCAGGACAGGCACGGGAACGGTGAACAGATGAAAAAGGGGGTAATCACCAAGGTATCGGGGCCGCTCGTGGTCGCAGACCATATGCCGGACTCAAAGATGTTTGACGTGGTCAAGGTCAGCGACGAGGGGCTCATCGGAGAGATCATCGAGCTCCACGGTGACAAGGCCTTCATCCAGGTTTACGAGGAGACCGGCGGCATCGGCCCCGGCGATCCCGTTTTCCCGACGGACGCGCCGCTCTCGGTGGAGCTCGGGCCGGGCCTGATCACCTCGATCTACGACGGCATCCAGCGCCCCCTCTCGGCCATCAGAAAACAAGTTGGTGACTTCATCACTCGCGGCGTCGTGGCCGAGCCGCTGGATCGCGACAGGCTCTGGGATTTTAAGGCGTCGGCGAGCCCGGGCGACGAGGTCGAAGGGGGCGACATTATCGGTGAGGTCGCCGAGACCGTCGCCGTCGTTCACCGGATCATGGTGCCCCACGGGGTTCGGGGTAAGGTCACGAAGATAACGTCGGGCAGCTTTACGGTGAAGGACGCCGTCTGCGAGATCGAGAGCACGGACGGTCCGGAAAAGATCACCATGATGCAGAGGTGGCCCGTCCGCATCCCGCGTCCCTATAAACGAAAGCTGAGGCCGGAAGAGCTCCTCGTCACCGGACAGCGGATCATCGACGCCTTCTTCCCGCTCGCCAGGGGGGGGACCGCCTGTGTGCCGGGGCCCTTCGGCAGCGGCAAGACGGTCATCCAGCACCAGCTTGCCAAGTGGGCCGACGCCGAGATCGTCGTCTATATCGGGTGCGGCGAGCGCGGCAATGAGATGACCGACGTCCTGATGGAGTTCCCCCATCTGGCGGACCCCAAGACGGGGGTGACCCTCATCAACCGTACAGTCCTCATCGCCAACACCTCCAACATGCCGGTCGCGGCCCGGGAGGCCTCAGTCTATACGGGGATCACCATCGCCGAATATTTCCGGGACATGGGCTACTCCGTGGCGGTCATGGCCGACTCCACCTCCCGCTGGGCGGAGGCGATGCGCGAGATTTCAGGGCGCCTGGAGGAGATGCCCGGTGAGGAGGGTTACCCCGCCTACCTTGGTACGCGGATCGCCGAGTTCTACGAGCGCTCCGGAAGAGTGGCCGCGTCGTGTTCCGGCAACCGGGAGGGGAGCCTTTCCGTCATCGGGGCCGTCTCTCCTCCGGGCGGCGACCTCTCCGATACCGTCGTTCAGGCAACCCTGCGCGTGGTCAAAGTCTTCTGGAGCCTTGAGGACAAACTCGCCTTCCAGAGGCATTTCCCCGCCATCTCCTGGCTCAACAGCTACTCCCTCTACCACGAGAACATAGAAGGGACCTTGAGAAAGGAGGTGGCCTCGGATATCGTCGAGACGCGTCTTGAGGCCATGAAAATCCTCCAGGAGGAGGCGGAGCTGTCCGAGATCGTCAAGCTCGTCGGGGTCGAGTCTCTTTCGGCGCATGACCGGCTTGTCCTTGAGACGGCTCGGTCGATCAGAGAGGATTTCCTCCATCAGAACGCCTTCCACGAGGTGGACTCGTACTGCTCGCCGAAGAAGATGAACAAGATGCTCAGGCTTATACTGAGCCTCCATCATCTCTCCGACGAGGCGCTGGGCGCGGGCGTTCCCTTTCACGAGATAACCAGGATGAAGGTAAAGGAAGAGATCGCGCGCGCCAAATATATCCCCGAGGATAAGATCGATCAGATGGACAAGATCACACAGTCCGCGGTGACCGAAGTCGAGCTCCTCGGGAAGATGCATTCACAAAAAGAGGTTGTGCTGGGCTTTTAGACGACCCCAACAGAGAGTCATCCTCACATGCAGAAAGAATACCTGACGATAAAAGATATTTACGGGCCGCTCGTGATCGTGGAGGAGGTCCAGGGCGTCAAGTACGAGGAGCTGGTATCGGTCCAGCTCAAAAACGGCGATACGAGGACCGGTAAGGTTCTCGAGGTCGACGGCGACCGGGCGATGATACAGCTCTTTGAGGGGACGACGGGCGTCGACATCTACACGTCGCGCGTCCGATTCCTCGGACGAGGTATCCAGATCGCGCTGTCGGAAGACATCCTCGGCCGGGTCTTCGACGGCATGGCAAAACCGATCGACGACGGCCCGAAGATCATCGCTCAAAAGCGGATGGACATCAACGGAAACCCGATCAACCCCTATGCCCGCGACTATCCAGAAGAATTCATCCAGACCGGCATCTCGGCCATCGACGGCCTCAACACGCTCGTGCGCGGGCAGAAGCTTCCGATCTTTTCCGGATCAGGCCTCCCGCACAACCGACTGGCCGCCCAGATCGCCCGCCAGGCAAAGGTGCGGGGCACGGGGGAGGGCTTCGCCGTCGTCTTTGCGGCGATGGGGATCACGTTTGAGGAGGCGAACTACTTTATTTCCGAGTTCAACAAGACCGGCGCCATCGATCGGTCGGTTCTCTTCCTGAACCTCGCAAACGACCCCGCCCTTGAGCGCGTGGCGACGCCGCGCATGGCGCTCACGGCGGCGGAATACCTCGCATTCGACAGGGGGATGCACGTCCTGGTCATCCTCACCGACATGACCAACTACTGCGACGCACTGCGCGAGATCTCGGCCGCCCGCAAGGAAATCCCCGGCAGGCGCGGCTACCCCGGATACCTCTATACGGATCTGGCCACGCTCTATGAGCGGGCGGGAAAGATACAGGGGAAGGCGGGATCGATCACCCAGATCCCGATCCTCACCATGCCCGAGGACGACAAGACGCACCCGATCCCGGACCTGACCGGCTATATCACCGAGGGACAGATTATTCTCTCGCGCGTGCTCCTTCGCAAGAACGTCAACCCGCCCATCGACGTGTTGCCGTCGCTCTCACGGCTCAAGGACAAGGGGATGGGCGCGGACAAGACGAGGGAGGACCACGCGGACGTCAACAACCAGCTCTTCGCGGCCTACGCCCGCGGAAAGGAGGCCCAGGAGCTGGCCGTCATCCTCGGCGAGGCGGCGCTTTCGGACGTCGACAGGATGTTCTACGATTTTGCCAACACGTTCGAGATGCACTACGTCTGTCAGGGCGAGTACGAGGATCGGAGCATCGAGGAGACCCTCGACCTCGGCTGGAAGCTCTTGGCGTCCTTCCCGACGTCGGAGCTGAAGAGAATACGGCATGAGTACCTCGAAAAGTATCTTCCCCGGTTTAGGAAGGAGGAGAGTGCGGCGGTCTGAGGGGAGGGAAATTTTATGGCAATTCGATCGTCACCTGTAGAGAAGGATCGCGCATCGGCATGAGACTCAACGTCAACAGCACGCGAATGGAGCTCATGCGCCTGAAAAAGCGCCTCGTCGTCGCCCAGCGGGGCCACAAGCTCCTCAAGGACAAGCAGGACGAGCTCATGCGCCGCTTCATGGAGATCATCGAGTCCACGAGGTCTATCCGCGTCACGGTCGAGCGCGACCTCTCCGGTATTCTCAATCGCTTCATCCATATCAATTCCTATATGGGCGCCCAGAAGGTCTTTGAGGCGCTCGTGCTTCCGTCCCTGAGGGTCGATATCGACGTCACGATGATCTCCATCATGAACGTCAGGGTGCCCGAGTTCGGCTTCAGACAAGAAGGGCCCGTCCGGTGTTACGGCTGGGCCGGCACGTCCGGGGAGCTCGACCTTTATCTGACGGACCTGGGCAAGATATTCGGGGAAATGATCAGGCTTGCCCAGAACGAGAAACGGGCCGAGCTCCTCGCCGACGAGATTGTGAAGACGCGGCGGCGCGTCAACGCCCTGGAGTATGTCCTCATCCCCAACATCAAAGAGACGATCCGCTTCATCACGATGAAGCTGGACGAGATGGAGCGCTCCAACCTCTCTCGCCTCATGAAGGTCAAGGACATCGTCCGGGCCAAATAGACTGCGTGCACCAGGCGTGGGAATGACGACTTGTCCTGCCCGGACATTTGGCGCGAGAAAGACAGCCCGATTCCTTCACCATGATATCCCCTCCTCGGCCGATTGTGTTGTTCTTTAAATCCATGTTATGTGGAGGATAGTATGTACTGCTCGGTCTGCGGAAAGAAAAATCCCGATGATGCCGGTACGTGCTCCAAATGTGGGGCGGTCCTCGGCCCCGTTTCCGGCGCGTCGGCGGGCTCATACCTCCCCAACTATCTTGCCCCGGCGGTCGTCGTCACAATATTCTGCTGTATGCCGCTGGGACTTGTCGCCCTCATCTTCGCCGCCCAGGTCAACGGACGGCAGATAGCGGGGGAAGTTGAGAAGGCCCGGGAATCGTCCAAGAGCGCGCGCCTCTGGTGCTGGATCGCCTTCGGGGTGGGGATCGTCTTCTGGACGTTCTATATTATACTTGTGATCGCCTTGTTGGTCTTCTCCGCGCGGAGAGGGATATGAGCCAATCTCCGAATCGGGCCCCCTCATACGCGATCCCGGAAGGGATATTGGTTATCGGCGCGGGTCTCGCGATAGTTGCCGCCGGCGTTATCCTCTACGCTGGTGACCCCGCCGTCTCGCCCATCTTCCCTCCCTGTCCCTTCCACTGGCTCACCGGCCTCTGGTGCCCCGGGTGCGGGTCGGCGCGGGCGCTCAATGCGATACTGCACGGCCGCATCATGAGTGCGCTTGACCTCAACCCGCTGTTGGTCATCTCGCTCCCCTTCCTGGCTTACGCCGCCGTTTCGCGGGCGCTCATGGCGCTGTGGGGGAGGGGACTTCCCCGGATATTTACCGGGGCCGCCTGGGGGTGGCTCGTCCTTTGTGTCGTCGTGGTCTTCTGGGTGGCCCGTAACATCCCCATCTATCCCTTTACGATCCTTGCCCCCTGATTCGTTCCACCCGGCCGACGCGCTGGATGTGTCGGTACCGCCGTCCCGTCGTCGAAACTCGTTCATTTCCGGGTCCGGCCGGAACAAGGCCGCTCCCGGCATGTCACTATCTTATCCCTTGACATCCGAACCGAAATGACATAGCCTATCAATTTATGTGTCGAAAGGAAAAGAGCGTTGCATCACAACAACATACCCATCGATTCCAGCGGCTCCATCGGTGTTTTCGACTCCGGGGTCGGTGGCCTCACGGTGCTGAAGGAGATTGTCCGGGCGCTCCCCGGTGAGGACTGCATCTACTTGGGGGACACTGCACGGATACCGTACGGCAATAAATCCAAGGACACGGTAACGAAGTTCGCCCTCAAGAATACCGAGTTTCTCGTGTCCCTCGGCATAAAGTTTCTCGTCGTCGCGTGCAACACCGCGGCCTCGGCGGGGATGGACGCCGTCAGGGACCAGTACGATATCCCCACGATCGGCGTCATCAGCCCCGAGGCGCGGCGGGCGGCGGCGGTCACAAAGAACAAGACGGTGGGCGTGATCGGGACAAGGGCGACCATCGGCAGCGGGGCGTACGAGCGTGCTATCCATGGATATGATCCGGACATCACGGTCTTAACGAGGCCATGTCCCCTTTTTGTCCCGCTGGCCGAGGAGGGGTGGTTCGAGGACGAGATCACGCTCCAGGTCGCGGAGCGCTACCTGATGGATCTTTCCGACAAGGGGATGGACACCCTTGTCCTCGGCTGCACCCACTATCCCCTCCTCAGGAAGGTGATAGCAGAGGCGGTTGGCTATGACGTGACCCTCGTCGATTCGGCCATCCCGATCGCCCGGGAGGTCAGGGAGACCCTCGATTCGAAGGGGCTGCTTCAAGGCGACGGGCGCAAGCGGAAGCTCACCTTCTACGTGACGGACGACCCGAAGAGCTTTAGGCGGGTGGGGGAAGCATTCCTCGGATTTCCACTGGATGACGTTCAGCATGTGGATATCGTGGTCTGATTTCAAATCTTCTATTCGTATGATATGGTGCTATGGCTGGCGAAGGAAGACTAAAAAAGATCCGAAACATCGGGATCATATCCCATATCGACGCCGGAAAAACCACCGTCACCGAGCGTATCCTCTATTACACGGGGGTATCCTATAAGATCGGAGAGGTGCACAACGGCGAGGCGATCATGGACTGGATGCCCCAGGAACAAGAGCGGGGCATCACCATCACAAGCGCCACCACCACCTGCCAGTGGCGCGGCCATGAAATCCACATTATCGATACCCCCGGGCACGTAGACTTCACCATGGAGGTGGAGCGATCGTTGCGTGTCCTGGACGGGGCGATCGCGATCTTTTCCGCCGTGGAGGGTGTGGAGCCCCAATCGGAGACGGTATGGCACCAGGCCGACCGGTACGGGGTTCCTCGGATCGCCTTTATCAACAAGATGGACCGGGTCGGGGCCGATCTCTTCGCGGTCCTGGATATGATCGTCGAGAAATTAGGCGTCAGGCCGCTCCTCATGCAGCTTCCCATCGGGACGGAGAGCGGCTTCTCCGGCGTGATCGATCTTGTTACCATGACGGCGCTCTCGTTTTCCGAGGAAGACCTCGGCGTCACGGTGCTCAGGTCCGAGGTCCCCCAGAATCTGAGGGACGAGGCGGCGCGGATGAGGGAGAAGGTGCTGGAGACGGCGGCGGACCTCGACGACGAGCTCGCCGAGAAGTACCTCGAAGGGGAAGAGCTTGCCCCCGCCGAGATCATCGCCGCCCTCAGAAAAGGGGTCGTCGGCGCAATATTCGTCCCGGTTTTTCTCGGCTCCGGGCTCAAGAACAAGGGCATCCAGCCGCTGTTGGACGGCGTTGTCGATCTTCTTCCCTCTCCCCTCGACGTGCCGCCGGTGGAAGGGACCAATCCCGCCACCGGCCGTCCCGAGACGAGGGCAAGCAGCGACGGCGCCCCGCTGGCGGCCCTCGCCTTCAAGGTGCAGGTCGACGCGGGGAGGAAGGTAACCTATTTCCGCATCTACTCGGGAGTGCTCAAGACGGGAGAAGAAGTCTATAACCCGCGGCTGAAGCAGGGGGAGAAGATCGCCCGCCTTTTAAAGATCCACGCCAACCGGAAGGAGCGGATCGAATCGGCACGGGCGGGGGATATCGCGGCGGCCATGGGCCTCAAGGACACCACCACGGGGGATACGCTCTGCGACCGGGGCCACCCGATCATCCTTGAGTCGATCTCCTCCATGGAGCCGGTCATCAGCATGGCGATCGAGCCGAAGACCGTGCTGGACCAGGAGAAACTGGCGGTCTCTCTTGACAAGCTGGTCGAGGAGGACCCGACGCTCCGGGTTGCCGTCAGTGAGGATACCGGCCAGACGATCGTCTCGGGGATGGGGGAACTCCACCTCGAGATCCTCGTAGACCGCCTGAACCGGGAGTTCAACGTGGCGGCAAACGTGGGCAAGCCCCAGGTCGTCTACCGGGAGACGATCACGCAGCCGTCGGTTTCGGACGTCACCATCGACCGGGACATCGCCGGCCAGCCGCGTTACGCCAAGCTCTCGGTGCTCCTTGAGCCCCTCGAGCGGGGAAAGGGCGTGGACGTCAAGAGCCGGATCGGGGAAGACAGCCTGCCGGACCGGTTCATCGACGCGGCGCTCACCGGGATGAGCGACGCCGCGACGTCCGGGCCGATTCTCGGTTACCCCCTCCACGATGTGAAGATACGATTGATATCGGCCGAAAAAAGAGACGGTGTCAGCGATGAGCTGGCCTTCTCGATCGCCTCCGGGATGGCGGTGAAGGAAGCGGCCCGCGCCGCACACCCCATCCTCCTTGAGCCGATCATGCTGGTCGATATCGTCACCCCGGAGGAGTTTATGGGCGAGATCATCGGTGATTTAAACGCCCGCGGCGGACATCTGAGGAATATCGATACCCGGGGCAAAATCAAGGACATACGAGTGGACGTCCCTCTCTCGAAAATGTTCGGCTATTCGACGAGCCTGAGGTCATTGAGCCAGGGGAGGGCGACCTTTACCATGCATTTTTCCCGCTTCGATAAGGTGGAGGGATGAGATGAAAAGACTATTCTACCATTTGATCTTCCCGCTCTACCTCCCGTTCTTCTTTTTTTTCGTTATGGTGAGCACGCTGTTCTTGGGCAGCATCGTGATTATCATGGCCTTCATACCGGGGCTTGATCCCAAGAAGGATCTCGGAAACTGGATCGGCCGCCTCTGGTCATGGATGGACCTCGGGCTCTCGGGAACGAGGGTTTGGATGAGGGGCGAGCAAAAGATCGACCGGCATCGGTCCTATATCGTCATGTCGAATCACCAGAGCCATTTCGACGTGTGGGCGCTCATCGCCTACATACCGCTCCAGCTGCGCTGGGTCATGAAGATTGAGCTTCGCTCGATCCCGATATTCGGGCTTGGATGCGAGAAGCTCGGGATGATCTACGTGGATCGGGGCGATTCGGAGAAGGCGCATAGAAGTCTCGAGACCGCAAAGGATAAAATCAGGGCGGGGGCTTCGGTGGTTTTCTTTCCCGAGGGGACGCGGAGCTCCGACGGGAAAATCCAGGACTTCAAAAAGGGCGGCTTCGTAATGGCGCTGGCCACCGAGACCCCGATCCTTCCGATCACCATAAACGGGAGCCGCTACGCCTTCCCCAAGGGTATGCCGCTCCTCATGAAACCGGGGAAAATCCAGATCATCATCCACGATCCCATAGAGGTATCGGGCCTTAGGTACGAGGACAGGGATGAATTGATGAGAAAAGTCCGCAAGGTCATCGAAAAGGACCTCGATCTTGAATACGGAAAGCTCCCGTAAGAAACCGAGGGGCGTTCTCGAGCGACGCGCGTGTTGTCTTGTGCCACGCGATTTCGTGAAAGTGTGTCCTGTTTGTCGTTCCTCCGCTTAGGGCCGATGACAAGGTGATGCCGGCGGTGCGACGCGTGGGCGCAATGCCCTGTTTTCCAAAAGAAATCTCCAGGAAGGAAAAGGCATGAAAAGGAATATTGTTTTTCTCGTTATTATTTCCCTCCTCTTTCTCGCCGTTCCCATCGTCACGGCGGCCGAAAACGACCCGGACGCGCTCTTTTCCTCGGGCGTCGACGCCTTCAATGCCGGAAAGTATGATGAGGCGGTCTCGATCTGGGAGCGGACGCTGCCGCTCTATAAGGCCAACGGCGATATCGAGCACGAGGCGATGGTCAAGAACAACCTTGGGCTCGTCCATTTCTACATGCGCGAGTACCAAAAGGCGATTGACTATTTTACCTCAGCCCTTGCCATCGACCGAAAGCGGGGGATATCTAAAGATATCGCGACCGACCTGCAGAACCTCGGCATGGCCTATTATCAGATGGGGAGCTATCAGGAAGCGCTGGCGGCGTTTCGTGAGTCGGCCGAGACATTCGGATCCGTCTCCGACCCCGAGGGTGAGGCAAAGAACCTCTATTACATCGGCATGACCGACTACGCCCTTGGAAACTACGTCGAGGCGGGACGCTTCTACTCGGCGGCGGCCGACCAGCACCGCAGCCTGAGGGACAGGGCAGGCTACGCGCTCGATATCACGGGGCTGGGCGACGTCTACGCGGCGCTCGACCGATTTGACAAGGCGATGGAGAACTATACTGAGGTCCTTAAGGTCAGAGAAGTATTGGGCGAAAAGGTCCCGTACGTCCGTGCGGAGATCAAGATCGCCAAGGCCCTGGAGAACAAGGGGCGGTACGATGAGGGCATAGAATACCTCAATCGCGCCCAGAAAGACGCCAAAGACGCAAAGAGCGAGCCGTTACTGGGCGATATCGCCGCGGCGCGTGGAGATATCCTCAATTCATCGGGAGACTGGGAGGGGGCGCTCGCCGCTTACGAGGAAGCGATCTCGCTCATGAAAAAGGGGGACGACCTTGCCGGCGTGGGGTTGGTCCTGACCGATAAGGGAATACTCCTTGGCGAGCTCTTGAGGTTTTCCGATGCAAAGAAATCGTTCGAGGATGCACGGCTCATCTATCAGGTGACAAAAGATACGAAAAACGAGGCGAAGGTCGTCGTCAACCTCGGGAACCTCATGAACACGGAGGGGAACCTCGATGCCGCCCTTACCTACTACGGGGAGGCCCAGAAGCTCCTCGGGACAGAGACGTCACGCGTAGTGAGCGGGGTGAACCTGCTGGGTATCGGCGAGGTCTACCTGTGGCAAAAGGAGTATAAGAAGGCGCGGACGGCTTTCACCGACGCCGGCAAGCTCGTCAATGATGAGCGCGACAAGCGGTACGAGGCCAAGATCGACGCATATATGGGGCTTCTGGACTACCTGGAAGGCAGCTACGCTTCGGCGCTCACGAGGTTCAATACCTCTCTTTCCATCCTGAGGAAAGAGAACAACGGGATGCTTGTGTCCGATATCCTTGTCGGCACCGGGATGGCGCTTCTTAAGACGAAGCGGCCTGAGGTAGCGGCGGGATACTTTCTCGAGGCCAAGCGGCTTGCCGACGACCTGGTGATCCCGCCCGTCGGTTGGCGCGCGGTATATTGCGACGGGCTGGTGAAAGAACAGGCCAAGGATGCGGCAACGGCGCTTGCCCGGTACGAGGACGCCCTCTTCCGCTACACGGGTGTGCCGGAGGTATCCATCAACCTCTATGGGGCGCGGATGATTACAGCCGGCGATCTCTTCGAGAGCCTGGCCGCCGCCTATGTGGCCAATGGGGATGCCGGAAAGGCGGATACGGTCATGAAAAAGAAGGCGGGCATGGAAAAGATCATTTCGCTCTTTACCGTCTCCACCCCGGAGTTCACGGGAAAGGAAGAGAAGGCCATCGTGAGGCTGAAAGACGCCGTCGGCGAGATCAATTACCTCGACAGGCGGCTTGCCGACGACGAATATCTAAAGGGGAACAACACCGAGCTCTTCACCAAGAAGCTTCTCTCCGCCCAGGGGAAATATCTGACGGTGCTGGACGACATCAAAAGCGACGCGCCATCGCTGTGGGACACATACTTCCGGGATGTGTATGAACAATAGTCGGGGCGCCGCGATAGAGAGGCCCTCTCTCCGTTCGGCTTTCTCCGACGGGGATTACGGGGAGACTATCATATGAAGGGCCTTCCCGCTATGGAGGCGCTCAGGAAATACGGAAAGGCGCCTTTTAGTGTGGCGGTCGTCCACGGCGGCCCGGGCGCGGCGGGAGAGATGGCTCCGGTTGCCCGAAGGCTCGCGTCCGGCCGGGGCGTGTTGGAGCCGCTTCAGCACGCGGTGTCTGTCGAGGGACAAGTCGAGGAGCTGAGGGATACCCTGGAAAAAAACGGAGACCCTCCGATCACCCTGATCGGCTTTTCGTGGGGCGCGTGGCTCAGTCTGATAATCGCCGGCCGATTTCCCGCGCTTATCAGAAAGCTGATACTGATCGGGTGCGCCGGTATTGAAGAGAAAAATGCCGAACAGACCCAAGAAACCAGGACAAACCGTCTCAGTGCCCAAGAGAGAGAAGAGGTCTCATCACTCGACGACATCCTGCGTGATCCCAAAGCCGGGGATAAAAATGCCGCTTTTGAGCGGCTTGGTGTACTATTTTCAAAAGCCGATGCGTTTGATCCAATCGCGGTCAAGTCGAGCAGCCACAGCGAGACCGAGCTTCGTGCCGATATCTTCGACGGGGTGTGGAGGGATGCCGCCCGATTGAGAAGGAGCGGGAAGCTGTTGGAGCTGACGAAATCCGTTCGGTGCCCCGTGGTCGCCATCCACGGAGACTACGATCCTCACCCGGCCGATGCCGTGGAAGAGACGCTGTCGGCGTCTCTTGAGACCTTTCGATTTATCCTTCTGAAGAGGTGCGGGCACATGCCGTGGATAGAGCGGCACACCCGGGAACGGTTCTTCGAAATCCTGGAAGAGGAATTGAGCGCAGCGGACCCGGATATCGTGACAGAAGGGCTCGGATGACGAGTGCATCCGGCGGTTGGACAGACATCGTTCATCATCCCGCAGACAAGAAAAGGGGAGGTAAAACCTCCCCTTTTCTCTTTTTCGTTTCCTGTCGGCAGGGGCCCTTCAGGCACCCCGAGCCGTCCGGGAGTTAGATCACCCGGTTCTTGATGAGGTCCTCAACGACATGCGGATCGGCCAGTGTCGACGTATCGCCGACCTGATCGGGCTGATTCTCGGCGATCTTGCGGAGAATCCTGCGCATGATCTTGCCGGATCTCGTTTTCGGCAGGCCGTCTGCGAACTGGAGCTTGTCCGGTGTCGCGATGGGGCCGATGAGCTTCCTGACGTGATTGACCAGCTCCTTCTTGAGCTCTTCTGACTTCGGCACGCCGGAGTTAAGGGTTACGTAGGCATAGATGCCCTGGCCCTTGATGTCATGAGGGAACCCGACGACCGCGGCCTCGGCCACCTGGGGATGGGCCACGAGGGCGCTTTCGACCTCGGCGGTGCCCATGCGGTGACCGGAGACGTTGATGACGTCGTCGACGCGGCCCGTGATCCAGTAGTAGCCGTCCGCGTCGCGGCGCGCGCCGTCACCGGTGAAATAGTAGCCGGGGAACTGCACGAAGTAGGTCTCTTTGTGGCGCTTGGGGTCGCCGTAGACGCCCCTCATCTGGCCGGGCCACGACTGCTTGATGCACAGTGCGCCCTCGCCGGGGCCCTGGATCTCCTTGCCGTTGGCATCCACCAGGCACGGCACCACGCCGAAGAAGGGGAGGGTGGCGCTGCCCGGCTTGGTCGGCCAGGCGCCCGGCAGCGGCGTGATCAGGATGCCGCCCGTCTCGGTCTGCCACCAGGTATCAACGATGGGGCACTTCCCCTTGCCGATATTGTCATGGTACCAGCCCCACGCCTCGGGGTTGATCGGCTCGCCGACGGAGCCCAGAAGCTGCAGGCTGGACAGATTATGCTTCTTGACCCAGTCGAGGCCTTCCTTTGCGATGGCGCGGATGGCCGTGGGGGCGGTGTAGATGATGTTGACTTTGTACTTGTCGACGACGTCCCAGAAGCGGCCCCAGTCCGGATAGGTCGGAACGCCCTCGAACATGATGGAGGTGGCGCCGTTGGCCAGCGGCCCGTAGACGATGTAGGAGTGGCCGGTGACCCAGCCGATGTCGGCCGTGCACCAGTACATGTCGCCGTCGTGATAGTCGAAGATCATCTTATGGGAGTAGGAGACGTAGACCATATAGCCGCCCGTGGTGTGCATGACGCCCTTGGGCTTGCCGGTGGAGCCGGAGGTGTAGAGGATGAAGAGAGGATCTTCGGCGTCCATCTCCTCGCAGGGGCAGTCGGCGCTGGCTTTAGCCATGAGGTCTTCCCACCAGATGTCACGCCCTTCCTTCCATGTGCACTTAATCTTGTCGCCGACACGCTTTGCCACGACGACCTTCTCGATCGAGGTTCCCTCGACGGCCTTATCGGCGTTGTCCTTCTGGGGGACCGCCTTGGCGCCGCGGAAGGTGCCGTCGCAGGTTACCAGGACCTTGGACTTGCAGTCGAGTATCCGGTCTCTCAACGCGTCTGCGGAGAAGCCGCCGAAGACGATGCTGTGGATGGCGCCGATGCGGGCACACGCCAACAGCGAGATGGCCAGCTGCGGGATCATGGGGAGATAAAGGGTAACACGATCGCCCTTCTTGACTCCGAGGCTCTTGAGGACGTTTGCGAACTTGCTGACCTCGGTATGCAGCTCTTTGTAGGTGTACTTCCACGATTCGTTCGGATCGTTCCCTTCGGCGATCAGGGCGACCTGGTTTTCTCTCTTGGTGCCGAGGTGCCTGTCAAGACAGTTGTAGCAGGCGTTGAGCTTTCCGCCGATGAACCACTTGATCTGAGCCTCTTTGTAGTTCTCCTCGTTTACCTTCGTCCATTTTTTGTACCAGGTAATCTGCTCTTCGGCGACCTTTCCCCAGAATGCCTCAGGGTTCTTTACGGACTCGTCCCACATCTTCTGGTATTGTTCCCTGCTCTTGATGTAGGCCTTTGCCGTGAAATCCTTAGGCGGCGCGAAGGTCTTCCCTTCGAATGCGCTTTTCTCATCTGCCATATCGTAAACCTCCGTGATAGTAAATCGCTGTCACTCTGTTTAATGATTATTGTTCAAAACCGATCTGTTCGGTTTCTATCCACGCAATGCGAGCATATTATAAATCCGAAAAACTATACCTTAGAGATCAATTCAATGTCAAGAAAAAAATGAATGACAATTCATTCGGAACTGCCGCTCGGGTGAGGCTTCGTCTTCCGTCGGGCCCCGACGAAGCCCAGGCCCTTTTGAAACCAGCATGAGGGGCGCACACGAGCGTACGGAAAGCGTAGGACGGTATTGATGCTCAGTGACGGGGTCAGGCGGAAATCTGCTCATCGCTGGAGAACATCGCACCATCGGTTCCGCTCTGAGACGACATATATGATCACTCTTTAAGATAATCTTCTTTCGTGACTACGCTGTTTTCCCTTTTCCTCTTCGAGGAGGAGGGCGCTTTCTTTCGGTTTCGCAAGACGTGCGAGGTCTGCGTTAGAGGCTTTCCAGTCTTTTCTTTGCGGTTTCCGCCTGTGGTTCCTTTGGGTACTTCTTGACAAGTTCTTTGAGTATCGTCTTGGCCGAGGTCTTGTCGCCGAGCTCGAGGAACGCGTACCCCTCTTTCAGCATCGCAGCGGGGACTTTGTCGGCCGTCGGGTACTTCTTGATGACGGTGTCGTATTCGAGGATAGCCCGATCATAATCTCCCCGGGCATAGTAGCTCTCGGCGATCCAGAACTGGGCGTTGTCGGCCAGCGATGAGGTGGGATTGGCCGAGATGAAGCTCCCGAAGTCCTTAACGGCGCCCTCATAGTCCTTGTCCTGGTACTTCTTATATGCGGTCATGTAAAGATCGTCGGTCGTCTTTTCGTTCTCGGGCTGTCCAGGCACTTCCTTGCCCGATGGCGCTCGCCGTCGGCTCCGCCGTCTTGCCGGGGCTTGTGTCGGGAGCGATTGTCTCTGACGGTGACGTTATTGCGAGTTTTTTTTCTATGGCGTCGAGACGCTGTTCCAGCGCCAGGAGTCTCGTCTCGATATCGGCCACGTTGCGGTTAACGGCATCCTTGAGAATGGCAAGCTCTTCTTGCTGCTGCTCGAGCTGGTATTCTTTCTCCTCATACGTGCCGCGGAGCGCTTTTACTTCCTCCATGACCGAGTCATAGTTCGCCCCGGTGGCGGCCTTCGTGTCCATCGAGGTTTTCTTGAGGATGTCCACGTCATCCTTCAGCACGGTAATCTGACTCTGAAGATCTTTTATGTTCTGTGTCGTTGCGCAGCTTGCGGCGATGAGCGAAAAAAAGACCAGCGTTAAGAGTCCTCTCATCCGCGTCACGACGACCCCCTTAAAAGATGTTGTGGTGGGAGATCACGCCGATGTCGATCGGCGCGATTGATGCCCCTTATTATATCGGCAACGGCCTTATCCATCAAGACAAAAAAAGGTCCATGAAAGTTCGATAATCATGGTTGACAACGGTTCTGTCGTCGGTTACTATTGAAAAATTGAAACGATTTTCCTGATCTCACATCTATATGAATGATTACAAGATAATGACCGACGAGGCGCTCGTAAAAAGGGCGCAGGAAAAAGATTACGGCGCTTTCGAAGAATTAGTCAAGCGCTACGAAGGGAAGATTTACGGCCACAGCCTGAGGCTTCTGGGGAACCGTGAAGATGCAGAGGATGCACTTCAGGAGACTTTTCTCAATGCCTTTCGTGCACTTTCGAATTTTCGGGGGGATTCAACTTTCTCAACGTGGATTTATCGCATAGCCACCAATAACGCGCTCATGCGGATCAGGAAGTCGTCGCGCGGCCAGCGGGAGCTCGACGATGAGCTGCCGCCGCCGGAATCGATGAAGAAGCAGGCGCTGGCAAGCCACATTCTGAGTCCCAAGGATGCGATCCTCGAAAAGGAGGTCATCCAAGAGCTGGATAAGGCGGTGGAGCGGCTTCCGGAAAAATATCGGTCGATCTTTCTCCTCAGGGACGTAGAAGAGTTCTCGACCGAAAAAACGGCCGAGATCCTCGGCATATCGGAGGCGGCGGTTAAATCGCGGCTCCATAGGGCGCGCCTTTTCCTCAGGGAGGCGCTCCTTCGAAAATTCGAGGGGAACGTTGGCTCGGATTTTGACTAATGGTCATAATCGCAGGGCGGGCATCGTTGACGGGCTATAGTATCACAAGGTAATGGGTGAACAGATCATGTCTGAACATCATGAGTGCGACGACTGCAAGAAGATATTCGAGAGGCTTTCGGAGTATATTGACAAGGAACTGGATCAGGAAGAATGCATTGTCTTCGAACAGCACATGAAAGACTGTAAGCCGTGCCTCGAGTTCCTCGAGAGTCTCAATTACACCGTGCGGCTTTCCCGACATATCGATTCCCAGGAAACCTACCGGTTACCCCGAGACGTCAGCGTTAAGCTTCACGATTTCCTGAAAAAAGAGTGTAAGGTCTAAGCATCCGTTCCGGCCTCTCGGGCCGGTGAATCCGCTATTCCCGCACACCTGGCGGCGGCCGCCGGATTGGCTCCGGCCTGGGACATGCCGAAAGAAAAGATGTAACGAATCTGTAAGGGTTTTTACCGATGGTTGAGCCGAAATACGATGTGGTCATTATCGGGGCGGGTCCCGCGGGACTCTCGGCCGGGCTCTATGCCGCACGGGGAGGCCTGTCGACCGTTGTCCTTGAACGGATGTCCTTGGGAGGGCATGCCGCGTTGACCGATCTCATCGAGAACTACCCCGGGTTCCCTCAGGGGATCGTGGGACCGGAGCTTACCGCCAACATGGAGGCTCAGGCCAGGGAGTTCGGGGCGGCCTTCAAAACGGTTGGCGAGGTAAGCCGAATCGAGATCCGCGACGGAGCGTTCACGGTCAGTGCCGGAGACGAGACGTTTGCCTCGAAGGCGGTCATCGTGGCATCAGGCGCCGACCAAACAAGGCTGGGCGTTCCCGGGGAGGAGCGACTGATCGGCAGGGGCGTGAGCTACTGCGCCGTCTGCGACGGGGCCTTCTTCAAGGACGTGGACGTGGCGGTCGTCGGGGGAGGAAACTCCGCCGTCGAGGAATCCCTCTATCTGACGCGGTACGCCAAGAAGGTATTTCTTATCCACCGGCGGGACCGCTTCCGGGCCGACAAGATCCTCATCGACCGGGCGCTCGGCCACCCGAAGATCGAGATCATCCTTTCCAGCGTGATCGAGGAGATCATAGGTGAAAACGGGGTGAAATCGGCGAGGATCAAGAACGTTCAGACCAACGAGACAAAAATCCTTCCCGTCGAGGGGATCTTTATCTATGCCGGCTTTAAGCCGAACACCGATTTCCTGGCGGGGATGGTGGCGCTCGACGGAGTTGGTTGCATCGTGACCGACGCCGAGATGGCGACGAACGTCCCCGGGCTTTTCGCAGCCGGAGACGTTCGGTCAAAGAACCTGCGTCAAGTCGTCACGGCTGCGGGCGACGGCGCGACCGCCGCCTTTTCGGCCGAGAAGTATATCGAGAAGATCGAAAACCGCGACTATGGTGCATTTAAATCAAAACAGCAAAGGTGAGACAATCTATGCCGATCTACGAATATCGCTGTAAAGCCTGCAAGAAAGTATTTGAGGTGATTCAGAAGGCGGGCGAGGGGTCCGACGACGTGAGTTGTCCTTCGTGCTGAGCGAAAGATCCCGAGAAATTGATATCGTCCTGTTGTGCTCCCTCGTCAGGCACGAAGGAAGGTACACCGAGTGCGCCGTCCTGCGGCTCGCGAAGGTTCTCCTGACGGTAGGTGCGCTTCTGAGGCTCAGAAGCAAGATCTTATCTTAAGAATATGTGGACTGCGTACGCGTCGCACATCTGATTTGTCAAGAAAGGTATCACGCCGAAGCCCCCGCCCCATCCCGCCCAGTTTCCAGGCCGACTTCCGCGCGCGCGTCCTCACATCCGCGGCAACGCCCGTTGCTTATCCCGGGTAGACGCTCAGGTCGCGGGCCGTCTTTCCGAGCTCACCGCGCAATAATCAACGATACGTCCGATGCAGGCAAGATGCCGGGACTGGCGGCCCTTTGGGGCCGCGCAAGGAGAAAGACGGCCGTCTACTGCTTCCGGTCTGCGGAGTCAAGCCAGTTGTCTGCTTCCTCCACCGTATTGAACTGCCTCATTTTCTCTTCCATGTGTGCTTCCCTCAAGACCCGTGATCCGGCGATCTTCAGAATGGCCTGATCGATCACCTGCGCCTGGCATTTCATGCCGGCATTCTCCACAGCTTTGAGGTTTTCCATGTGGAGGTCTATAACATCGGCCGGGGGTGTTTTCATCTCCCGCATGTCGAGCAAAACCGTAAAGCCCGGCAGCAGCATATCAAGACACTTCCTGTTATCGATCCTGTAGTCCGGGACAACCGATACATCTTTCCAGAAACCGCGAAATGTCCAATACATTCTGTTCCTGCCCTTGTCCACGTACGCGTCGTAATATTCGTTTTCGGCTACCATTTGTTTCATGAGATGCTCCTTTAGCTATATTGAGTTATATAGAAGTATGGGTGAGAATATCCTAAAGCAAAAGCTGTGCTTATTGTCAGGCCTCGGTCATCCTTAATTGTTCAACGATTACGGGTAAATAGGCCGACAGGGATTACCTAATACAGTTCGGCGCGGCACAGTCCGTGGCTTTTGCGGCATATGATCGATGAGTATATCGCTATTTCTCAATAATAACGGTACGTTACGGAATATGCGAGAAAGCGGGCACCGCTGAAAAAAAGTATGCACGGTAGATACCCCGACGGATGGTCTCTTCATTTTCGCGTGTAACAGGCGCGGCGCGGGAGCGAGAGAGCGATTTTGGCAGAGGAAAACATCGGCGTCTTTCCGTGGCCGCCTGATTCTTTCTTAGGCGCGGGAAGGCAGGCCGGTTGGTTACAAGGGATGGGACTCTGCCGTGTATCAAAAAGATGTTGAACAGATGGCTGCACTATGATATGAAATATCTTTGTACTTTTCGGCTAAATTTGTGGAGTTTTGCCAATGAAGATCGCGGTTATCGGGATGGGATACGTAGGGATACCCTGTGCGGCGCTCCTTGCCGATGTGGACGGTTTTGACGTCACGGGCGTCCAGAGGCGATCACCTCGGAGCGGCTGGAAGATCGACGCTATCAACGCGGGCCGCTCCCCCATCGAGGGGGACGAGCCCGGCCTCGAGGATCTGATCGCCAAGGTGGTGAAGAAGGGGACGTTTCGCGTGACGGATGATTTTTCGGCGCTCAAAGACATGGACACGATCCTCATCGACGTGCAGACCCCCACCGACGGCACGGGCCACGAGCCGCAGTACCTTTCCCTCAAGGAGGTCGCGCGCGAGATCGGGACGTATATCAGAAAGGGCGTGCTCATCATCACGGAGTCGACGGTCGCCCCTGGAACCACGGAAAACGTCGTAAAACCGATCCTTGAAAGAAAGTCAGGGCTGACCGCCGGCAAGGACTTCGGACTTGCCTACTCCTATGAGCGTGTCATGCCGGGAAAACTTCTCGAATACATCGTGAACCTTCCGCGGATAGTCGGCGGTATCGATAGGGAAAGCGAAAGAAGGGCACGTGAGCTCTACGCGACCATCGTCAAGGCTTCGATCCATACGACCGATGTGTTGACCGCGGAGACGACAAAAACCATCGAAAACGCGTACCGGGATGTGAACATCGCCTTTTCAAACGAGATGGCCCTCATCTGCGAAAGCCTCGGTATCGACGTCTTCGAGGTGCAGCGGCTCATCAACACCCGCGCGGAGCGGATGATGCACTTCCCGGGGGCCGGCGTCGGCGGCCACTGTCTCCCGAAGGATACGTGGCTGCTCCTGTACGGCCTCAACACATACGGCAAGAAAAAGGTCAAGACGCATTTCGTGGAGCTGGCCCGCAGCATCAACGAGTCGATGCCGCACCATCTTGTGGATCTCCTCACCGAGTGCCTCAAGGCAAAGGGGAAGATCTACCCCGATGTTAAGGTTCTCGTCTTAGGGGTGGCCTACCTCGAAAATTCCGACGACACCCGAAACACCCCGGCCTATGACCTTGTAGCCGCGCTTTCGGCCCACGGTGCCGATATTATCGCGCACGATCCCTTTGTTCGGGAGTTTCCCGAAGCGGAGCTGACCAAGGACCTCATGGGGGGCGCCAAAGGGGCCGATGCCCTTGTGATCGTAACCAAACACAAAGAGTACTACGGCATGGATCTGGGCGCGCTGCGAAAGCTAATGCGCACGCCCATCATCATAGACGGGAGGGACGTGGTCGATCCGAAAAAGGCCGCGGCGGCGGGGTTCCTCTACAAAGGCATCGGCAAGGGAAACGCCTGACAGCGAGGATCGTTACATCAGTGTGGTGGTCGACCCCGAGGGAGAGTTCGTCGACGACAAGGGAGATAACCGGGAGGGGGCTTGGGTAGTGGTAAGGTAATCAGGAAATGATCAAATATTAAAAGTTCTTAATCTACATTTTTTCCCTTGAAATAACGGGGGTGCGGTGATATAAACAGAAATCTGTTGTAGACCGCATGCTTGGATGCGGTCTTGGGTTTTTGGGCTAACAAGAACTGGGAAAGAATAAAAAAAGGAAGGAGTATTTAATGAAGAGAATCAGCTTTTTGGTTGCGATCCTCGTCGTTCTCTTTTTCTCGCTGTCCCTCTACGCAGCGGAAACAAAGGTAGGCGTGCTGGATCTTATGAAAGTCATTGACCTTTCCACGCAGGGCAAGAAGGCAAAAGACGAGATGAACGCGAAGATCAAGGCCGCCGAGAACCAGGTAAAATCGAAACAGGACGAGCTTCTCAAGATGAAGGCCGACGTCGAAAAACAGGCGCCTATGCTTTCAGCCACCGCCCTGGCCGAAAAGAAGAGAGCATATGAAGATAAGCTCTTGGCATTCCAGAGGATGGTCCAGGATTATGAATACGAACTGCAGCAGAAAGACTTCGAGCTCGCGCAGATCATCTTGACTCAGACCAAGGATATCATCGACAAGATCGGTAAGGAAGACGGATACACGATTATCCTTGAGAGAACCAACTCGGCCGTACTTTATTTCCCGGCCAGCGCCGATATTACCGATAAAGTCATCAAGGCACTCAACGCCAAGTAATCGGCCTCACGTAATAGAGCGTAAAAAACCCGCCCCTTCGGGACGGGTTTTTTTATTGTAATGATGACACGGGGCGAATTAGCTTGGTTCATCGTTGACGGGCGGCGCCATGCGGTCGGCTGTGTCGAGGCGGGAGGCGATCCATCGCGGATACGGCGGCATTTTCGCTACTTGCAGGTAAACGGATAGGGTTGGAATTCGTGGGTGAGGTCGTTATATATGTTCCAGGCTTCCCTGCTGCAGTCCGTCACCACCCAGATATCATCGATGCCGTCGTGATTCAGATCGGCCGAGCAGCTGGCCGTGAAGTGAAAACTGTCTCCGGAGATATTGAGATACCAATTCTTGTAATATTTCGGCTCGGACGCGGGGGAAAAGCTGATCTGATGAAAGTTACTGGCATATACCGAATGTTCCCCGAAATAGGCGAGCTCACTTTCATAAACGCCGGTAAGGAGGACGCGTGCCTCGGTCTGGCGGGACTTGTTCTGATAGGTGAGGTAATTCGGAATGGCTATCGCGGCAAGTATCGCCACGATAGCAACGACAATCATCAATTCGATAAGGGTAAAGCCGGATTCTTTAGTATCTTTTTCCATAGCGCTTCTTGTGGTAAGGTAACAGGAATATTTAAAAGCAAATAGCATGCCATGGCGCCGCGCTCCATGATTTGAAGTCGCTGTCTAAGAACCTATGATTATTGTATTTATCGGACGACATCACTCTCATCTTTTCAGGAAACGGAAGAGATGTTTATAGAATTGATGAATTGTAAATAGGTTTGCAATTCTGCAAATTATGTCCGAGAGTGCCGGTTCTTGCGACTGAAAAAAAGTCTTGACAAGTCTTTTCACTCTCTGTATAGTGAGGACAAAGTGGGGTTAATATTAATAATGATAAGTGAGATCGAAAGAACGCAGCGGAAGAATTGGGTGTGGCGCACGCACATAGGTGCTTTGGTCCGCCCGGTGTAAAATAGAACGATCGGCCGTGGGCGACCAAAGTCGCCCACGGCCTTTTTATATCAACAGAAGGCCGTGAGTAGATATCACGGCCTTTTTTATTTTTCGATGCGAAAGGGGGTGATCGCCGCATGAGGCGTCGGTGGAAATGGGAATAATCGGCTTAGTTTGTATAGATTCATCACTATCATGAAATGGAGAAGAAGATGACTGACAAGAGAATAAACTTGACTCGGGCCGAGATGCCCACGAAATGGTACAACATCGTGGCCGATCTCCCGGTGCCGATGAAGCCGGTCCTCAGCCCGAGGACGCTTGAGCCCGCCACTGCTGATGACTTCGCCCCCATCTTTCCGATGACCATCATAGAGCAGGAGATGAGCGACAAGCAGTACATCCCGATCCCTGAAGAGGTCCTGGAGGCGTACACGATCTATCGGCCGACCCCGTTGGTCAGGGCGACCGGGCTTGAGAAATATCTCGATACGCCCGCGAAGATCTACTTCAAGAACGAGAGCGTATCGCCGGCTGGGTCTCACAAGCCGAACACGGCCATTCCCCAGGCCTTCTACAACAAGAAGGCCGGCATGAAACGGATGTCTACGGAGACGGGAGCGGGCCAGTGGGGGAGCGCGCTTGCCTTTGCGGGCTCACTGTTCGGGATCGATGTAACCGTCTATATGGTCCGGATTTCTTTCGAGCAGAAGCCCTATCGAAAGTCGATGATTCAAACATGGGGCGGCACGATATTCCCGAGCCCAAGCGACAAAACGGAAGTAGGAAAAGCCCTCCTCAAGGAGAATCCCAACACGATGGGCACGCTCGGCATGGCGATATCGGAGGCGGTCTTCGACGCGGCGACCCACGACGACACCAACTATTCCATCGGCAGCGTCCTCAACCACGTCTGTATGCACCAGACCATCGTAGGGCAGGAGGCGATGCTTCAGATGAAAAAGGCCGGAGACTATCCGGACGTCCTCATCGGGTGTGTCGGCGGAGGGAGCAACTTCGCAGGGATAGCTAATCCCTTCGTGCGGGAGAAAATCAAAGGGAATAAGGACACGAAGATCATAGCCGTCGAGCCCTTCTCGTGTCCGACCCTTACCAAGGGGGTCTATGCCTACGACTTTGGGGATACCGCCATGGTTGCGCCGGTGGCCTATATGTACACACTCGGGCACACCTTTGAGCCGCCCGGAATCCATGCGGGCGGGCTGCGCTATCACGGCATGGCGCCGACCGTCTGCCTTCTCTACGACCAGAAGCTTATAGACGCGGTGGCGGTGCACCAGAACGCATGCTTCGAGGCGGCGGTTACCTTTGCGCGTACCGAGGGGATCATTCCCGCCCCGGAGTCCTCACACGCCATCAGGGTGGCGATAGACGAAGCCCTTAAGGCCAAGAAGGAAGGAAAGAAGAAGGTTATCCTCTTCAATCTCTCCGGTCACGGGCACTTCGATATGGTGGCCTATGATAAATACTTCGCGGGTCAACTGGAGGACTATGAATATCCGTCGGAGAAGATAAAAGAGGCCCTCGCGCACCTTCCCAAGGCTCACGTCGGATAACGAGCTTAAGCCAAGGGCTTTCCGAGGGGCCGCAGGCCGCACGCCTGCGGCCCCTTTCTTATCCACGACGGCGGGAGTAGAGTGGCCCATCGGGCGTGCCGCTCATTCGTTTAACCCTGTGCCGGGACCTTCGGTCATCCGGCTCAGCTCAATTAGCCGTGCTCTATTGCCAATCGAGGGGCACAACAGAGCCGTGCGGCGGCGCGCAGCCTGTTTTTGTGATCTAAGGCACAAAAAGGGGGTAAATGTAATAAGAAAGAGTGAATTGTTATTTCCTTTCCCCGGCATGATATGATATTATTTCAACAGTAATGATTGACCGTATGGGTCCAGCGAGTATTATTGGTAGTGTGGAGAGCGGCAGTTGAAGGAAACAGATACGTCGGATATTGAGCGCGCTATAATTCGCGGGCTTTCCGTGCTTGCCGATTCGGACACAGAGCCCTCGGACGTTGTCGAGGGTATCATCGGGGAGATTACCCGTCGAAGCGGGCGCGGCCGCAGGCGCTCTATATATCATCGATGGGGTGACCGGCGATCCGCTCAGGGTCTTTCCGGCGACCAACGGCGATCAGCCGGCAACAGCAAGCCGGAACCCGATATGGGGCGAGGTCGGAAAGAAGGTCGCCGGGAGCGGGCAGTCGTACGTGAGACCTCAGGATGGAGAAACCAGGCTCGATGATCTTCGTCCCGGTCATTATGCGCCGAAAAGTCATCGGGATTATCGAGGCCGCGCGGGAAAAAGGGCGGCCGGCCTTTTCGCCGCAGGACGTGGAGTTCCTCAAGGCCGTCGCCGTCCTGGTCTCGGTCCTCGTTGAAAATATCAGGCTTGTCAAGATGAAAGACCGCAGCGTCAGGGAGATGGCGGAGCTCATGGAAATAGCGGCGATCCTGAATTCCTCCCTCGATCCTCATGTCGTGCGGGAGAAGGCGATCACGGTGGTCACGAGGCTCCTCGAATGCGAGGTTGCCTCGCTCCTCTTGGTCAATAAGAAAACGGACGAGCTCTATTTCGAGGTGGCCCTGGGGGAGAAGGGTGACCAGGTCAAGGAGATCCGCCTTAAGATGGGGGAGGGTATCGCCGGTTGGGTCGCGCGAAACAACAGGCCCCTCCTGATCGATGATGTGAAGAGCGACCCGAGGCATTCCACGCGGGCCGACGACCGCTCGAAGTTTACCACGAGAAATATGATCTGCGTCCCCATGGCGATCAAAGGTGATGTCACCGGGGTGCTGCAGGGCATCAACAAGCTGAACGGCGGCGCCTTCTCGAAGGCGGACCTCGATCTCCTTGGGTCTCTCTCAAACGAGGTGGCCATTGCGGTCGATAACGCCCGTCTCTATAACGAACTCAGGGAGACCTTTTATCAAACGGCCGAGGCGTTAGCGGACGCCATCGAAAAGCGCGATCCGTACACCGGCGATCATACAAAAAGGGTGATGCATTATTCAATGGGGATCGCGCGCTACCTTCCCCTTTCGGATGAGGAAAAAGAAAACCTGATGCTCGCGGCCATCCTCCACGATGTCGGCAAAATCGGCGTTGAGGATTCGGTCCTCAGAAAGGATGCCGAGCTAAATGACGATGAGTATCAAAAAATCATCAGGCACCCCGAAATCGGGGTTGACATCCTGGGCCATATCAGAAAACTCGAGGGCGTGATACCCGGCATGAAATCGCATCACGAGAGGTATGACGGCAACGGATATCCCGAACGACTGAAGGAGACCGACATCCCGCTCATCGCCCGGATCATCGCGGTGGCAGACACGTTCGACGCCATAACCACCAATCGCCCGTACAGAAAAGCGAAGAGTGATCGTGAGGCGATCGATGAGCTCGTGCGAAATATCGGTATCCAGTTTGACCGGGACGTGGTGGAGGCATTCATACGCTCCTTTGAGGACGGCGGCATCATAAAGAAGATTGACTAAATAACCGACTTCGTATATATATGGTATAGCAGTAGAGAACGCGCGGAGGATTTTTGGATGGTGGCTCAGGATATCCTGCTTCAGAAGTTCGGGCACGATTTCCCCAAGGGAACGATTCTCTTCGAGGACGGAGATACGAAGGGAAAGGAAATGTACGTCGTCCACCGGGGGAAGGTGAAGATCTCCAAGAAAGTCGGCAATCAGGAGACGATACTGGCCTACCTCGGCCAGGGAGAGTTCTTCGGAGAGATGGCTATCCTGAACAACAAGCCGCGCTCGGCGACGGCGGAGGTTATGGAAGACAGTAAGCTCCTCGTCATCGATCCGAAGACCTTTGAGTCAATGATAAAGAGCAACGTCGAGGTCGCGTTCAGGATGATCAAGAAGCTGGCCGATCGCATCGAAGAGACGGACAAAAAAATAGAGCTCTTGATGATCAAGGATACGAATAGCCGCGTCGTCCACGCGCTCGAAAGCCTGATCGAATCCACCGGCAGGCAGGTGAACGGCGGCACGATGCTTCCTGTTACCGTGAATGCGCTGATTGCGAAGGCGGGGGTGTCCGCAGATCATGCCCAGGACGTTCTCGATAAGCTCATGAAGGCAAAGATCGTCACCATATCCGCCGAGGGTATCTTCATCCAGGATGTCGTTAAACTGAGAAAATTTGTCGAGTTTCTGGTCCTCAAGGAGCAGTTCGGCGATCTGGACTAATGCCTATGGAGATACGCGTATTAGGATGCAATGGAGGGATACTGCCCGGCTTTTATTCGGCAAGCTTCCTGATTAACGGCAGGGTGCTTATTGATTCCGGACATGTGGCGGGCGCGCTGACGATGGAGGAGCAAAACGGGGTGAGGGATATCTTTATAACCCACTTTCACCTCGACCACACCAAGGACATCGCCTTCCTGACCGATAACGCCGTGGGAAACGGGAACCTGCCCATCAGCATATACGGCACAAAAGACACGATATCCGATTTCAAGAGGCATTTCTTTAATAACGTGACGTGGCCGGATTTCACGTCGATCAACTCGGGAAAACAGACGATCGCCGAGCTTGTCCCCATTACGGTGGGCAAGACGAAGGTGGTCAAGGGAATCGAGGTAACCGCGTTTCCGGTCGATCACTCGGTCGACGGGGTCGGCTATCTTGTGCGGGAAGGAAAGACCGCGGTGGTCTTTTCCGGGGATACCGGACCCACCGAAAAGATGTGGGAGATCATAAATTCACAGAGCGATATCAAGGCGCTCTTCATAGAGACCTCGTTCCCCAACGAGCTGCAGACAATCGCCGATGCCTCAGGCCACTTTACCCCGCAGACGCTCGGGGCCGAGCTCGCCAAGCTCAAGAAGGGAGGATTTCCCCTCTATCTCTACCACCTCAAGCCGAAATATTATGATACCCTCGTCAATGAAATCCGCGTACTCAAAAGAAACGACCTCCATATCCTCGAAAACGGCCTTGTTCTGAACTATTAGAGGGAGCCGTGGCGATACGAAAAAACCCGTCATCGGGCGTAAAAATAGATACCGAGAGCGCATGGGTGCGGTGTCCGGGATGTGCGCGTATTCTCTTTTCCCGGGAGGCGCAGAGAAACCTCTTCGTGTGCCCTTCGTGCAGCCACCATTTTCGGATCGGCGCGCGCCAGCGCATAGAGATCACCGTCGATCCCGACAGTTTTACCGAGCTCTTCGATAACCTCAGAACGGCCGATCCCCTCTCGTTCGTGGACAGCAAGCCCTATCCGAAGCGCATAGCTGACGCCCGTCGAAAATCCGGTGAAAACGAGGCGGTCATCGTCGGAAGGGCGCGCATCGACGGTCATCCCGTGATCATATCCGTTATGGATTTTGAGTTCATGGGTGGGAGCATGGGAAGCGTCGTGGGCGAGAAGGTGACGCGTGCCCTCGAGACGGGCCTTACGGAAAAGATTCCCGTGGTATCCTTCACCGCGTCGGGGGGCGCCCGGATGCAGGAGGGGCTCATTTCGCTCATGCAGATGGCAAAGACGGCCGGCGCGGTCGCTCGGCTCAAAAAAGCCCGCGTTCCCTTCATTTCGGTCCTGACCGACCCAACCACCGGGGGAGTGGCCGCGAGCTTCGGGATGCTCGGCGATCTCACGATCTCCGAGCCGGGTGCGCTCATCGGTTTTGCGGGCAGGCGCGTCATCGAACAGACGACGAATCAGAAGCCCCCCAAGGATTTCCAGAAGGCCGAAGAGCTGCTCAAGCACGGCATGCTTGATATGATCGTCGAGAGAAAACAGATGCGGGTCATGCTCGGACGGCTCCTTGACTACCTCGACCCCAATACGAAAAAATAGCCGCAGGCCTCTCAACGGTTCAGCGCGCGGAGCAAGGGTATGGAACGCCCTATGCGTCCGTTCGGAGACACATCGAGATCCCCCCTTGGTATACCCTCCTTTTCCTCATATAAGAGGAATAATAAGAAAAACTTGAGAATTTATCAAACCTTAACGGACGGCCGATTTCGATATGCCGCACGACCCTGACGTGGACTCATTCATCACTGCTCAGTTCTCATACCTCGAGGGACTCGCGGCCCGGGGAATCAGGAAGGACCTCGCCGGCATACGGGAAGCCCTGGAGCTCTTCCGCAATCCCGAGGCCGAGGTGCCGGTGGTGCTCGTCGGCGGCACGAACGGCAAGGGCTCGGTCGTCGCGACGGTCGGGACGATTATTAGGCATGCCGAATATTCGGTCGGGTGCTACTATTCGCCGCACGTCCTGGATGTGCGGGAAAGGATCATTACGAACGGAGAGATGATCTCACGACTGGACATGGCGCGCCTCATCGAAAAGATCAGGACGGTCGTCGAGGGCGCCGTAGAGCTGACTTATTTTGAGTTCCTGACGCTTGCCGCTTATCTCTCGTTCGCAGAGAACGGGGTCGATCTGGCCGTCATGGAGGTCGGGATGGGGGGAAGGTTTGACGCAACCAACATAGTGAGCCCCCTGGTCTCGGTCATCACGACGGTATCGCTTGACCATACGCAGTACCTCGGGAAGACCCGGCAGGCTATCGCGCGCGAGAAGGCACAGATCGTGCACCCCGGCGGCGCACTTGTGGCGGGGAGGGTGGGCAGGGGCGTACGGGAACTCTTGAAGGATCACGCGAAAGATAAGGGGGCAAAAGCCTATTTTCTCGGCGAGGATTTTTCAGGCTCGTATACTTCACGTGCGAGCGGGGGCAGAGGTCCGCGTTTTCACTACCGGGGGATGAAGGCACAATTTCGTGATCTGACGATCGGGCTCGCCGGCGCCCACCAGGCCGACAACGCCGCGGTTTCGCTGGCGGTCATAGAGCTCCTCGGTGGCCGGGGGTACGCGATAACGGAATCAGCGATCCGGGAGGGGCTCGCGTCGGCCCGCCTTTCCGGCAGGATGGAGGTGGTTGCGGACAATCCCGAAGTCATCGTGGACGTGGGGCACAACCCGGCGGCGGGCAGGGTGCTGGCGCGGTGGTTGGGGACGCTCCCAAAGAAGCGAACGGCGCTCGTCGTGGGGATGATGGGGGATAAGGACGTCGGAGGTTTCCTGAAAGAGCTGGATGGGAGCGCCGACCTGATATTTCTGGCGGCGCCGCACGTCGCGCGTTCGGCTTCCCTCACGGAGCTCGAGCGCGCCGCCTCCTCTCTCTCGACCCCCGTCCGCGGGTGTGCGAGCGTGCCGGAGGCCCTGTCGCAGGCCAGCACGTTCGTCGGCAGCGAGGGCCGGGTCGCGGTTACCGGGTCGTTCTATACGGTGGGAGAGGCGATGGAGGAGATGAAGCGGTAAAGAAGGGAAAAGAGACGTCCAAGGTCGGCTTATAGGTATATCTCACTCGCGATAGGTCACGAAAAGAGCGGCTTGCCGTTGTTGCGGAACGTCGCTCCCTGGAACCGCGGTCGGCGTGAAAAGCGAGTATCCTTGAAATCTGCACCACCTTCGCCCGAGAATTGTGCCCCGATAAACTTGGGCCCGTACTTACCTGAAAAAACCGCGCGGGAGAAATCCGCCCCTCCGGGGCCGTTGAACTCGGCCCCGGAAAAGTCAGCGCATCCCCCGCCGTTAAAATGGGCATCCCTGAAGACGACCCCGCCCGCGCCGGAGAACTCCGCGAGGCGAAAGTTGACGCCGCCCCTGCCGACAAACTGAACAAGGGAGAAATCCGTGCCGCCGCCACCGGCAAAAATAGTGCCGGTGAAAAGAGCGCCCCCCGTGCCTGCAAACTGGGCCCCGCGAAAGCGAGTGCCCCCGTCCCCGGAGAATTTCACCATGCTGAAGTCGGCACCGCGCAGGCCGGTAAAAGCGGCCTGGGAAAAATCGGCGCCTGCGCCGCAGGAGAATCGGGCAAGCGTAAAATCCGCCCCGCCCCTGCCGACGAACCGGGCGCCGGAAAAGTCCGCGCCCCCTTCGCCCGAGAAGACGGACAGATCGAACAGCGCGCCTCCCGCGGATGAGAATTGCGTGTCCCTGAACCCGATGGAGGCATTTCCGGCGAAATGGGCGCCCCTGAAGAGCGCCGGTCCCTCGCCGGCAAATACGGCGCGGCTGAAATCAGCTCCCCATCTCCCGTCGAACTGCGCCGCTGAAAAATCCGCTCCGCCGCTCCCGGTAAAATGGATCCCGGAAAAATCGGCGCTTCCGAGGAACCGCGCGTCGATGAAGCGAGCGTTTCTCAATACAATTTCTCGCATCTCCATTCGGAGCATGCCTAAGTCAAAGTCTTTCGGAAACACGAAGCCGATGAACGTGTGGTCTTTAGATAGATAGAGTTCCTTGAAAAGCCTGTAGAAGGTGTGGGAGTGGGCGCGCTCGTCTTTATCCCACGGTCTAAAATGTTCTTTCTCGGTATGGAAGATGCAGAGGTGCCTGCCCTCCTGGTTCCGTTTCGCCCAGGGGCGGTGAGGGCAGCGATAGAGCCGCATCGTTCCTTTTACGGTATCGTGGTACTCGCGCTGGTAGTCGCACATGTGCGTGCCGAATTGTAGATAAGATGGATAAAGTATAACAAATGTAAAAGATTTGGTCAAGTACTTTGTACGCTTCCTCTCGCTCGTTTCCGCGGCCCCACGTGAGCATCGTGTCGTTGTTCCGTTTTCGTGCGTGGTGTTCCGGCGGGGTCGCTGAAATACGTTGACATTCTCGTCCGATTTTTCTATGATACTAAGATAAGCAATATACGTATACTCCCTATACCGATAATTCGAGCCATGAGACGGCGACGCACAGATGAAGGGGAGGGAGGCGTCTTCGGGTGAGGCGGCCGGAATTATTCTCCGCGGCCGTCGCACATAGCTTAGACTTTTCGGCTTTTTGCCCCTCAGCTTCTTGAGGACTTTTTTGGGTCGCCGGGCACGGCCCGAAAGGGAGAAAGCGGGCTCTCTCCCACGGGTGCGGGCAACGTGTCTCAAACTCAAGCTTCCGACTGATTATGACCGAACCCAAACACATTGTGCTGGGCGTTACGGGAGGGATCGCGGCGTATAAGGCCTGCGAATTAACGCGGCTCTTTGTCAAAGGGGGGTACTGTGTTCATGTCGTTATGACGAAAAACGCCCAGGCCTTCGTAACCCCGCTGACCTTCTCGACGCTGTCCGGAAACCCGGTGGGCGTTGCGATGTTTGACGGCGGGGCGCCCGAGACGATAAAACATATCAATCTCGCCGACGACGCGGACCTCGTGGTCGTCGCGCCCGCTACGGCTAATATTATCGGAAAGGTCGCCGCGGGCATCTCGGACGATTTGCTGACCACCGTTATCTGCGCCACAAAGGCCCCCGTGCTTTTTGCCCCCGCGATGAACGTCAACATGTACGAGAATC
Organism: uncultured delta proteobacterium; assembly: GCA_963792965.1. GTDB lineage: Bacteria > Desulfobacterota > Zymogenia > Zymogenales > Zymogenaceae > CAWBYW01. Next base: position 241,257 of record CAWBYW010000004.1, read on the forward strand.
CGATCACTCAGAGCAACATCGAAAAGCTTAAGAAGCTCGGCTATCGATTCGTCGAGCCGGGCGTGGGATGGCTTGCCTGTGGATGGGAGGGCAAGGGGAGGCTGGCCGAGCCGGAAGAGATTTATGGCGCCGCAATTTCTCTTCTCACCGAACAGGACCTCGGCGGCATGAAGATCCTCGTCACGGCGGGCCCCACCCGCGAGGCCATCGATCCCGTCCGCTTCATCTCAAACCGTTCAACCGGAAAGATGGGATACGCCGTTGCCGTCCGGGCGCGCGCACGGGGAGCCGAGGTCGTCCTTATCTCCGGGCCCTCGAGTCTTGCGCCCCCCGCGGGTGTGACGTTTGTATCGGTAGAGAGTGCGGCCGACATGGCGCGTGAGGTCAAACGTGCGTTTGACGATTCCGACGCGGTTATCAAGGCCGCGGCCGTCGCGGACCTCACGCCGAAAAATCCGAGTGACCAGAAGATAAAAAAGAATGACTCATCAGGCACGCTCGAGCTTGCCCCCACCGAGGATATCCTGAAGGGTCTGGGCCACGACAAGGGCAACAAGATCCTCGTCGGCTTTGCCGCCGAGACACAGGATCTGTTGAAGAACGCGAAAATGAAGCTCGAAAACAAGAACCTCGACATGATCGTCGCCAACGATGTCTCTCGGAGGGACGCCGGGTTCGCCGTCGACACGAATCTTGTGAGGATCATAGAAAAGGGCGGGAAGGAATCAGAGCTTCCACTCATGGGCAAGGAAGAGGTGGCCGACGCGATCCTCGACCGGGTAAGGGAATTATGGAAGTCGACCCACAGGTAAGGAAGAGTATCGCCGCACTGCGGTCACACCTCGAATATCTCAAGGCGATCGGGGTCGAGTGGATTCCGAAAAGGGAACGTAGAGAGATGGTCGCTGACCATACGCTGACGCTCATGGATGTCCGACAAGAACTGGGCAAATGCGTCCGCTGCAAGCTCTCCAAGGGCAGAAAGACGATCGTCTTCGGGGAAGGAAGCCCGAACGCGGGGATTATGTTCGTTGGAGAGGGGCCGGGCGCCGATGAAGATATCCAGGGACGTCCCTTCGTGGGCAGGGCGGGGCAGCTGTTGACGAAGATCATCGAGGCCATCGACTTCAAACGGGAAGAGGTCTATATCACCAATATCGTCAAGTGCCGTCCCCCCAACAACCGGGTTCCCGAGCCGGACGAGGTAGGCGCCTGCATCCCCTTCCTCAGGAATCAGATCGCGGTGATCCGCCCCGTCATCGTCGTCGCGTTGGGCGCCGTTGCCACCAATAATCTCCTCTCGGCCACCCTTTCGATCACGAAGGTCAGGGGCGAGTTTCGGGAGATGGGAGGGGTTCTCGTCATGCCGACGTTCCACCCATCCTACCTCCTTAGGAACCCCGGGGCCAAGCGCGAGGTCTGGGAGGACGTGAAGAAAGTCAGGGATCGCTACCGCATGATAGAAAGAGGTGAACAGGGTGCGTAGATTCTTTATCATCATCAATCTCGGCATGTTCTTTATGGGGATCGTCTTCTGCTTTGTCCCCGCGCTTCTCGGCCAGACACCGAGGCCCGCCCCGGTCAGCGTACTGCCGCTTAAGGGGGTCATCAACCCGGTCTCCGCCGAATATCTCGTCGACGGGATCAGGGACGCCCAGAACAAGGGGTATCAAGCCGTCATCATCGAGCTGGATACTCCCGGCGGGCTTGACGAGTCGATGCGCGACATCATCCAGACGATGATCAAGGCAAAGATACCGATCATCGTCTACGTCTATCCCTCCGGTGGGAGGGCGGCGTCGGCAGGGGCGTTCATCACCATCGCCGCCGACATCGCCGCCATGAGTCCCAAGACCAATATCGGCGCCGCGTCTCCCGTCTCTATCGGCGAGCAGCTCGACGAGACCATGAAGGCAAAGGTCACCAACGACGCCGCGGCCTATATTACGGGGCTGGCCACCAACAACAACAGGAACGCCGAGATCGCGCGGAAGATGGTCACCGATGCGCTGTCCATTCCGGCCGAGGAGGCGCTGAAGGATAACATCATCACCCTCATTGCCACCGACCGGTCCAACCTGATCGCCCAGCTGGATAATAAGACCTTCCCCACCTCAAAGGGAAACGTCACGTTTCACCTCACCGGGGCAGAGGTCGTCGAGAACCCGATGGGCTTTCGTAGCGAATTCCTCTTTATCCTCAGCAACCCCAACATCGCCTATATCCTCATGATGCTGGGGATCATGGGGCTCTATTTTGAGCTGGCCAATCCGGGGGCCGTCCTCCCCGGGGTCCTCGGAGGAATCTGCCTCGTGCTCGCCTTCTACTCGTTCCAGACGCTCCCGGTCAACTACGCGGGGGTACTCCTCATCCTCTTTGCGGTGCTCCTGTTCATCCTCGAGATCAAGGCGACGACACACGGTTTCCTTGCCATCGGTGGGGTTATCGCCCTCTTTTTCGGTTCGATTCTGCTTATTAACACTCAGGTTGAGTTTCTCAGGATATCTATGGAAGTTATCTTGCCAACGGTCATTGGGGTCGCCCTCTTTTTCGGCCTTGTTGCGTATCTTGCGATTAAAGCATATCGGAGAAAGCCCAGCACCGGCACGGAAGGAATCGTCGGCGAGATCGGCGTCGCCAAGAGTCCGGTCAGTGCAGAGGGGGGGCGGGTCTTCATCCACGGGGAGTGGTGGGACGCGATAAGCGACGAGCCGATCCCCGAAGGGGCGAAGGTCAAGGTTGTCGCAAGCACGAACCTTGTCATCACCGTACAAAAGGTGTAAGGGATAGGGCCGAACGGTTATGGGAGAGCGGATAAGCGCCCTCTCGGTCATATCGGGAGGGCTCGACAGCATACTGGCGACCCGTATCATGATGGATCAGGGGACCAGGGTCACGGCGATTCACTTCGCCACCCCCTTCTTCGGCAACCTCCCCGGTCGTGACGGCGGCACCTTTTGTGAGCGGATGAGGGAGAAGTTCGGGATAACGGCAGTCTCGGTGGAAATAACCGAGAGATATATCACGATGCTTTCCTCGCCAAGCTACGGCTACGGCAAGAACTTCAACCCCTGCGTAGACTGTAAAATCTTGCTGTTTTCCGCCGCTCGTGAAATGATGGACGATTACGACGCACGCTTTATCATTACGGGCGAGGTCCTGGGGCAGAGGCCCATGTCACAGCGGCGGGACGCCATGCGGGTCATCGAGCGCGATTCGGGGACTACTGGGATTCTGCTCAGGCCTTTGTCGGCAAAGCTATTCAAGCCGACCGTCCCCGAAGAGAACGGGTCGGTAAACAGGGACGAGCTCTTCTCGTTTTCGGGCCGCTCGCGTAAACCCCAGATCGAGCTTGCGGCACGTCTCGGGATCACGGGGTATCCGGCGCCGGCGGGAGGCTGCTGCCTGACCGATCCGATCCAGGCCGTGCGGATCAGGAAACTCTACACGATGAGTGAGCACCCCGATCGTCGGCAGGCCAAGCTGATTCAGATCGGGCGGCCCTTCCATCTCGGGAACGGCACGATCCTTTCGGTGGGAAGAAATGAAGCAGAAAACGAGACTATCGAAGGACTTGCGGCCGAGGGGGATCTTTTTGTCAAGCTGGTCGACATACCCGGGCCGCTTGGTCTCCTGGTCGGCGATGCAGACCAGGATATGAGGCGGCGCGCAATGTCGATCGTGGCATATTTCAGCAAGGCGCGGGATCTCTCGGCGGTGCGGGTTGGCATGGGGACGGCTCCCGACTCCTTTGAGACTGTGTGGGATGTGACGCCCGCCGGTGAAAACGAAATCGTTCAAATGAGATTTTGACGAATATAAAAAAAGGGAAGACAATGAGAAGATCGCGAATTATGTCGACGGGGAGGTACCTGCCTCCCAAGGTCGTGACTAACCATGATCTGGCGAAAGTCATGAATACGAACGACACATGGATTCAGGAACGGAGCGGGATCGTCGAGCGGCACTATGTCGAGGGGGAGGTCGGGGCCTCCGATCTCGGCTTTGAGGCGAGCAAGATCGCCATTGAGCGCGCCGGGATCACCGCCCAGGACCTCGACATGATCATCTTTGCCACGCTAAGCCCGGACTATACGTTTCCCGGCCCAGGGTGTCTTCTTCAGGACATGCTCAAAGTGCCGGGGATTGCGGTGGTCGATATCAGGAACCAGTGTACCGGCTTTCTGTACGGGATGTCGATAGCCGATCAGTTCATCAAGACGGGGATGTTCAACAAGATCCTCGTCTGCGGGGCGGAGGTCCACTCGACGGGTCTGGAGTTCGCCGATTCGGGGAGGGACGTGACGGTGCTATTCGGAGACGGCGGCGGAGCGATGGTCATCGGCGTGAGCGATGACCCTGAAAGGGGAATCCTTTCGACCCACCTGCACGCAGACGGCAGGGGCTTCCGCGACCTCTGGATCGAGGGGCCGGCCAGCCGCTACATGCCGCGGGTAACACACCAAATGATCGACGAGGGGAGACAATGGCCCAAGATGAACGGCAAGAACGTCTTCAGAAACGCGGTCAGTTATCTGCCCGAGGTAATTAACGAGGCGCTGACGGCCAACAACGCCACGCTTGAACAGCTCGCGTGGCTGATACCCCACCAGGCCAACATGCGCATCAACCAGTTCGTCGCGCATAAGCTCGGCTTCCCCCAGGAGAAGGTCTGGCACAACATCCAGCGGTACGGCAACACCACCGCCGCGACACTTCCCCTCTGTCTGGACGAGATGCTTGAGCAGAACCTGGTCAAAGAGCGGGACCTCTTGATGTTTGCGGCATTCGGCGCCGGCTTCACGTGGGGCTCGGCGCTCGTCAGGTGGTAGCCTCGTCGTTTATTAGTGTCTCGAATCGGGGGCGGGCACGGGATAGCATCCCACCCGCCCTTATGTATATGGAGAGCGCCCATCGTGGAAGACCTCACTCCCGCCCTCAGACAATATGTCCAGATCAAGGAGCAGTATCGGGACTGCATCCTCTTTTTTCGGATGGGCGACTTTTACGAGATGTTCTTCGAGGACGCAACGACCGCCTCGCCGATCCTTGAGATCGCACTGACCACCCGGGACAGAAACAAAGAAAACCCCGTCCCCATGTGCGGCGTCCCCTATCACGCCGCCGACGTCTACATCGCAAAGCTTCTGAAAAAGGGCCTCAAGGTCGCCGTCTGTGAGCAGATGGAAGACCCGTCACAGGCAAAGGGGATCATCCGCAGGGAGGTCGTCCGGGTGATCACCCCGGGGCTGGTTTCGGAGCTATCGCAGCTTGTCGAAAAAGAGCACACGTATATCTCCGGCATCGTTTTTCGGGAGGGGAGGTGGGGCGTGGCGTTTCTCGATTTTTCCACCGGGGAGTTCAAGACGACCGAAGTATCGGACGTATCTGAGCTCATTGACGAGCTCTACACGGCCAACCCGAGGGAAGCAGTGCTCCCCGAGGACATCAGAGGCGCGAATAGAGACGATTCTTTAGATCGCGCCCTTGCCGATGTCCTGGTCAATTACGTCGACCGGCGGATTTTCGAGCGCGATACCGCCGAGAAGGCCATAAAGGATATCTTGCATCTTGACAGCGTCGATGGACTGGGGCTGTCGGAAAGACCCTGCGCACTTTCCGCCGTCGGAGGCCTTCTCCGATACGTGAGCGACTACCAGAAAGGGGACATCAGTCATGTCTCCTATCCCCGTCTTTATATGGCGACCGACTCGATGGTGATAGACGAGGTGACAAAACGCAACCTCGAGCTGACCAGGACCATCTACGAGGGCGCCCGGCGGGGTTCTCTCTTGTCGCTGCTGGACAGGACCGTGACCCCAATGGGGGGCAGGCTCGTCAGGGAATGGATCAACTATCCGCTGATGGATCCCGGCCGGATTGCGGCCCGTCTGGATGCGGTCCAGGAGCTCTCCGGGTCGACGGATATTTGCGGGGAGATACGGGGATGCCTCTCAAAGATCACGGACATCGAGCGGCTTGCCGGAAGGGTATCTCTGAAGATCGCCGGCGCGCGAGACCTCGTGTCCCTCTCGGGATCGCTTACCCTGATACCGAAGATAAAGGAACTCCTGTCCGGGTTTGTCGGCGCCACTCTTTTCAGCGTATCGGAAGGTCTTGAGGATTTTTCGGGCCTTGTGACGAGAATCGACGGAACGCTGGCTGAGACCGTACCCCACTCGGTGCGGGAGGGAGGATTTATCAGGGACGGGGTGGACAAGGATCTCGATGAGCTGAGGGGACTGTCACGTTCGGGCAAGGATTGGATCATCGATCTTGAGGCACGAGAGAGAAAGAGGACGGGCATCTCCAGCCTCAAGGTGAGGTTCAACAAGGTCTTTGGATATTATATCGAGGTGACCAATTCCTACCTGTCGATGGTGCCCGGCGACTACGTCCGGAGACAGACCCTGGTGGGTGCCGAGCGGTTCATCACCCCGGACCTCAAGGAGTACGAGGCGAAGGTCCTGGGGGCCGAGGATCGCATCAAAGTTATCGAATACGACATCTTTTGCGCGCTGCGGGAAGACGTGCGGGGATGGATCGCAGCGATTCAGCGGGCGTCGGCCAGGCTCGCCGAGCTGGACGTCCTGACGAATCTTGCCGCGGTCGCTCTTGATTACGGCTACACGAGGCCGGTGGTGGACGACGGGTCCGTCATTGAGATCCGTGAGGGGAGACACCCGATGGTCGAGCGCTCGCTCCCGCCGGGCTCCTTTGTCCCCAACGACGTCATGGCGGACTCGGGCGAGCACCAGCTCTTAATCATCACGGGACCGAATATGGCCGGGAAATCCACGATCATCCGTCAGGTGGCAATAATCGTGATGATGGCGCAGATGGGAAGCTTCGTGCCCGCAGGATCAGCTCATATAGGGGTGGTAGATCGAATATTTGCCCGTGTCGGGGCGTCGGACTCCCTCGTCAAGGGGCAGTCGACCTTCATGGTCGAAATGGTGGAGACCGCAAATATCCTCAACAATGCCACCGAGAAATCCCTCGTGATCCTTGACGAGATAGGCAGGGGCACGGGCACGTTTGACGGCATCTCTATTGCGTGGGCGGTGGCTGAGTATATCCACGACAGCGCCGTATGCCGTCCGCGGACCCTCTTTGCGACACACTACCACGAGCTGACGGAGCTCTCGGCGGTCAAGGAGCGGGTAAAGAACTATCACGTCGCCGTTAGAGAGTGGAATGAGAGGATTATATTCCTCCGGAAGCTGGAGGAGGGCGTATCGAGCCACAGTTACGGGATCGAGGTGGCGAGGCTCGCGGGGATCCCGCCCGAAGTCCTCGCGCGGGCGCGCGAGATCCTCGAAAACCTCGAAAAAGGTGAATTCACGCCTCAAGGAACGCCGACGCTCGCGGCGGGGATGGCGGCTCCCATCGGGAGCCGAAGACGTCAGCTCGATCTTTTTGCCGATACGAAAGAGCAGATCATCGAAGAGATCAAATCGATGGACGTCTACGCGATGACGCCGCTGGACGCGATGAAGAAGCTCGACGAGCTCAAGGAAAAAATAAAAAAAACAGGGCTCGAGTGAAAATTTTACTTGATTAATCCTAAACCATATGAGAATATCTAAAACGAAAATTTTGGTACAATGGGGGGGAATGGCTTTTTTGTTTTTATTGTTTCCACACCTGACGCGGAGTGAAACGCATGAAAGATGAGCTGAAAAAGATGCTCGAATTTGAGGCGAAGGCCCGTGAGATCCTCGAGGATTCCAGAAGAAATGCCGAGAAGATGCGCGGCGACGCCCAGCGCCAGGCCGAAGAATTATTGAAATCGGAACGCTTCAAAGCCGAAGACGAAGCCCAAAGGATCAAGGAGAGTATCATCAAGGACGCCGAGGAAGAAGCGGAAAAGATGAAGATGCGCACGGCAAAAAGCATACAGGAACAGGAGGCCAGGGCAAAGAAGAGGATCGACGCGGCCGCCTCCACAATATTGAAAGAAGTGTTCAATTTGTAATCCATTTCCTCACCCCGCTTCACGGCAGAGACAATGCTCCTTGATGTCATGAAATACTCCTTCATCAACGCCAAAATTCGGGCGATGAAGAGCAGTCTCCTCAAAGATACCGTCTATCAGCAGCTTCTGGAAACCACACACCTTGATGCGTTTGTAAAAGCCCTTATGGAGACCGGCTACTCGGACGAGCTCTCCTCCGTCGACACGAAGAACCCCCAGATATCGGACGTCATCGTCGCCCTCGACACCAATCTCGTCAAATATTATCAGGGCATCCTCAAGTACTTTATGGAGAGAAATGAGAACAAGTTCATCCGCCTTCTCCTCTCGCGGCTCGAGATAGAGAATATCAAGATCATCATCAGGGGGAAGTTCAAGGGGATCACCCCGGCCATGATCGGCGACAATCTGGTCCCGACCGACGGCCTTTCGGGTCTCGATTTCGAGGAGCTTATCGGCAGCAAGGATGTGGAGCACTTCGTTTCGCTCCTGGCGGGGACGCGCTATGAAGCGCCGCTCAAACAGGCGCTGCCGGTCTTCGAGCGTGACAGGAGGCCCGCCGTCCTGGAGCGACCTCTCGATAATCTCTATTTCCTGGACATGGCGAAGACAATAAAGACCCTCTCGAGGGCGGACTATTACGTTACGCGCATGTATCTCGGCACATTTTGCGACATCACCAACATCATGATAATCCTCAGAAATCGCCTCTTCTTTGCCATGCCCTCGGACGAAGTCATGACCATGTATATCCCCTTCGGGTATCGATTCACGAGAACCGAGGCGGTGATCCTTTCCAGGACCACAGAAGATGACTATCGGGAGGCGCTGGCCAAGACACACTACGGCAAAAAGGTGACGAGCTTCAAGATGCTCTCAGACCTTGAGATGGGCTTCGGCGCCATCTTGATGGCCTTAACGAAGAAGATTCTGATGGGATACCCGTTTCACATCGGGACCGTCACGGGATTTCTCGCCCTGAAGGAGGCGGAGGTGGCCAACCTCAAGAGCATCGCCGAAGGGAAGAGACACGGCCTTTCTGAAGGGCAGATCGGGGAGAGCCTGATCAGGTAACGGAGTCGTCGATGTGCCGTGCATGAAACATGCACAGCGCGGCCATCGCCACGGGATGGCCGGACGACCCGAAAAGCGAGAGACGGTTAGGGCGCGGGCGTTGAGAATAGCTCACGACTTTCTCTCTTTCGCCGAGGTAAGAGTATGTTTCGTCCTGTTCCCATGACACGAGTCAGCGTCCTTATCCTCGACAGAGATCTCGCAAAGGTAACCAACGATATCGGTCGCCTCGGGATCATGCACCTGATAGACCTCGGGAGCGCGCCGGGGCTGGCGGATATCGGCTGGACCCCCGGTCAGGAGCTGGACATACTGGCCCGCTATCAGACCGCCAAGCGGCAGCTCGATGAGATCTTTGTCCAGACCGAGATCTCACGCAGCGGCCCTTACAGCCCCGCGAAATTCGAGGTAGACCCCCTCAAGGATATCGATCATCTCGAGACCAGGATCGGGGAATTCTATAATCAGGTCAGATCCATCAACGAGCAGGTATTCACCCTGCGTGACAGGCTGGCATTTGAAGAAGATAATCTTAAGAGGGCCACAAGCCTCGTCGGCATAGATTCCGACGTCGCCCTCATGAGAACGCTTGAAAACCTGCACGTCTCCGTCGGATATCTTCCGGTAAAATACCTCTCGAAGATCGGCGAGATTATCACGACTCCCTATACCGTCTATATATCCCTCGAACAGCGGGGAGAAAGACAGAAGGCGGCGTTCGCCTGTCTCCCCGGTGACGCCCAGCAGCTCGAGTCCCAGCTGAAGACGATCGGATTTGAGCAGCTTCTCCTGCCCGAGGATTGCACGGGAACCCCGGAAGAGGCGATCGGGCAGATCAACGCGAAAATCGATGAGATCAAGGTCAACATAGCCGAAAATGAAAATAAGCTGAGGGGATTCGGATGGACGTACCGGGGGGAGCTCCTCAGGGTGCGGGATCATCTGACAACGAATCTCGATATCCTCAAAGCGGTCAAGTCGATGGGCCTGTCGGAGCGCACCGCGCTCATCACCGGCTGGGTCCCGGGCAACGGCGTGGACAAGCTTGAGAAGACACTGAGGGCGACCCTTGGCGATAATTTCTACATGAGCGTCACCAAGCCCGAACAGATCCCGGAGGTCAAGACGGGAAGGGTCAAGGTGCCGGTCATTTTTAACAACCCGAAGCTTCTGGCTCCCTTCGAGATGCTCGTGACAACGTACGGGTCGCCGGACTACAATGAAATCGAACCGTCGGGTATCATCGGTGTGGCTTTCTTGCTGATGTTCGGCGTGATGTTCGGCGACGTCGGGCACGGCCTGGTCCTCTTCCTTCTCGGGAGATACCTGCAAAAGAAATTCAAGGAGGCCGAGACCATCGGGATGATCATGACACGGGCCGGCGTGTCGTCGATGATCTTCGGCTTCTGCTTCGGCAGCATCTTCGGCTACGAGGATGTCATCCCGGCCCTGATCTTCCATCCGATAAAGAATATCAACACCTTCATGGCCACGGCGGTCGCCTTCGGCGTCGTCTTCATCAGCATCGGCCTGATCATCAACATCATCAATTCGATCCGGGCGCGAAATATAGAAAAGGGGGTGCTCGAAAACCACGGCTTGGCCGGCGCGCTCTTCTACTGGGGGGGCATCGGCTTTCTCATTAAATACCTGGTCTCGGGGACCCTTGGCGTGCCGAGCTGGGTGGTGGCCGCGGTCTTAGGCGTCCCGCTGTTTGTGATATTTCTCAAGGAGCCGATCATCCACGTGATCGAGCATAAACGGCCGATCCTGGACGAGCCGATCACTTATATCATCAGCTCTCTCATCGAAGTGATGGAGACCTTCATCGGATTTCTCTCAAACACCGTCTCTTTTATCAGGGTGGCCGCCTTTTCGCTGGCGCATGCCGCGCTCTTTGCCGCCGTCTTCGAGATCATGAGAATGATCCACAACGGCGGCATCTCGTTTGCCGTCGAAATAGGCGGAAATGTCGTCATCATCGTCCTGGAAGGACTCGTGGTATCCATACAGTCGGTCAGGCTGATTTTCTATGAGTTCTTCAGCAAATTCTACTCGGGAGAAGGGGAGGCGTTTACCCCCATGAAGATAGGATATTTCTCGGATGAAGAATAGGACTCGTAATCAGAGCACTACGAGGTAAAGGAGTTGTCGTATGAAACTGAAAGAGATGATTATTGGTCTTTTGGTCCTTAACGTCGTGATCGCACTGGGAGTCGGGGTGTTTGTCTTCTTCGCGCCGAACCCGAGCTTTGGTTTCCAAACGAATACGGGCGCCCCTGCAACCGCCCCGACGACAACGCCGACGTCCGCGCCCACAACCGGCGCTGCAGGACCTTCGGCACCCGCCTCCAACGAGAAAGGATGGGGATACATTGCCGCCGCGCTCTCGACGGGTATCGCGGCGCTTGGCGCCGGCGTTGCGGTCAGCGGGGTCGGCTCGGCCGCGATGGGCGCGATAAGCGAGAAGCCCGAGTTACTGGGCCGCTCCCTGATCTTCGTGGGCCTCGCAGAAGGTATCGCGATCTACGGTCTGATTATCTCGATCATGATTCTCGGAAGACTGGGCTGATTTCACAGAGAAGAACGGTATGGAATTTTATATAATTGGTGACCACGACACCGTATTGGGTTTTTCCCTTGCGGGCATCGAGGGAAGGGGCGTGAAGGACTCGCGCGAGGCGCTCACCGCGCTCAAGGAGACCCTCGGGAAGCCCGACATCGGGATACTCCTGATAACGGAGCGGCTTGCCCACGAGCTTCGCGCCGACATCGACGCCGTTATGATCGAGCGGAAGTTTCCTCTGATTATAGAGATCCCGGATATGGAAGGACCGCTCGAGGAGAAAGTCACCATTTCCGATCTGGTGAAGAGCGCCATTGGGATTAAGATATAGCTGATTCCAAAATCCGGGAGAAAAAGGACGACTATGGCACCGTTAGAATCCGTTGACAGCCTCGGGGACATCGTCATTAAGGAATCCCGCGACAAGGCCGAGTGGAATATCAAGAGCGCGAAAGAGACCAGCAAGAAGGTGCTGGACGAGGCCAAAGAGAAGGCTGGGGAAAACTACGAGAAGATCATCCAGCAGGGAAAGCAGTCGGGTGAGAAGGAGAAGCAGAAGATACTCTCCACCATCGAGATGGAAATGAAGAAGCTTGTCCTGAACTCGAAGGAATCCCTCATCGATGAGGCATTCGAGAAGGCGTGGGCGAAGTTCGAGGAGTTCAAGAAGACGAAAGACTACAAAGAGATCCTCGCGCGGCAGATCATCGGTTCGGTATCGGACCTTGAGGGCAGTCGGTTCGTCGTCGATGCCTATCGGGGCGATAAATTCAAGGTCGGCCCCGAGATGCTCAAGCAGATCGAAAAAGAAACAAAGAAAAAGGGACTCATCATAGAGATCAACGAGATCGATGAGGACCCGGGCGGCGTCATTGTCCACGAGAAAGGCGGGAAGATATCTGTAGACAATACCTTTGCCAGCATCCTGGAGAGAAAGAAAAACGAGACGCGGGTAAAGGTATCCGAAATCCTTTTCGAGTAAGGAGATACAATGGAAGAGAGAATCGGGTCCGTGATATGGATCAGCGGTCCGGTCATCAAGGCGCGGATAGATAAAGAACTGGGCATGATGGAGATGGTCCTGGTGGGCAGCGATAGGATCTCGGGGGAGGTGATCGAGCTGGACGGCGATGTCGCGACCGTCCAGGTCTATGAAGACACCAGCGGGCTCAAGCCGGGGGCCGAGCTCCTCGGCACCGGGTTTCCCGCTGTCCGTCGAGCTCGGGCCGGGGCTCATCAGCAACATCTACGACGGCGTCCAGCGCCCGCTCGAGACGATCCTCAAGGATACCGGCGACTTCATCCAGCGCGGTGTGCAGGCAAACGCCCTCTCGAGGGACCTTAAGTGGAAATTTACGCCCCAGGTCTCTGTCGGCCAGGCAATTTCGGGAGGCGCGGTCCTTGGCACCGTGCCGGAGAGCTTCATGATCACGCACAAGATCCTCCTTCATCCGCATCTCTCGGGGAAAGTTAAATATATCGCCCCGGAGGGCGAATATACCCTCGAGGACGTGATCTGCGAGCTGCAGACCGCGAAAGGGACCGAAAAGGTCAAGATGTATCACCGCTGGCCCGTTCGTCACGGGAGGCCGTATACCAAGAGGCTTGCCCCGTCGGTGCCGCTCGTCACCGGGCAGAGGATCATCGATACCTTCTTTCCCATCGCCAAGGGGGGAACGGCGGCGATCCCGGGCGGATTCGGCACCGGAAAGACCGTGACTCAGCACAACCTCGCCAAGTGGTCCGACGCCGATATCATCGTCTACATCGGCTGCGGCGAGCGGGGCAACGAGATGACGGGCGTCCTCGTCGATTTCCCCAAGCTCCAGGACCCGCGGAGCGGCAAGCCGCTCATGGAGCGAACCATACTTATCGCCAATACCTCCAACATGCCCGTGGCGGCGCGGGAGGCCTCGATCTATACCGGCATCACACTTGCCGAATATTACCGGGACATGGGGTACGACGTGGCGATCATGGCCGATTCCACGTCCCGGTGGGCGGAGGCGCTGCGCGAGATCTCCGGGCGGCTGGAGGAGATGCCCGCCGAGGAGGGGTTCCCGGCCTACCTCGCCACGAGGCTTGCCGAGTTCTACGAGCGTTCGGGGCGCGTTGAGACGCTGGCGGGGCCCGTCGGCTCGGTGAGCGCCATCGGCGCCGTGTCGCCGCCGGGCGGCGACTTCTCCGAGCCGGTGACCCAGCACACGAAGCGGTTTGTCCGCTGTTTCTGGGGGCTCGACAAGGAGCTGGCGTCGGCGCGGTTTTTCCCGGCCATCAACTATATGGACAGCTACAGCGAGTATCTCGACGAAGTGGAGACCTGGTGGCGCGAAAACGGCGACCGCGACTGGAAGGTGCTTCGCGCTGAGGCGATGGACATCCTGCGGCTGGACAATAAACTGCAGCAGATCGTCAGGCTCGTCGGCGAGGACGCCCTGCCCGACGAACAGAAGCTGGTCGTGGACGGCGCCAAGCTCATCAAGAACGCGTTCCTTCAGCAGAGCGCCTTTGACGGCGTGGACATGTATTGCATGCCGAAAAAGCAGATCAAGATGCTGATCGTCATCATGCAATTCTACCACCGTGCGTCGATCGTCATCAACCAGGGGGTTCCCATCTATAAGCTCAGGGAACTGCCGGTGCTCAACGAACTGAACAGGATGAAGAATAAGATCGAGAACACAAAGATCGAGGAATTTGACATACTAGTGAAACGGATTGACGAAGAGCTTAACGGCCTGGTGGCCTAAATAAGGAGCTGACGATATGGCGGTCTTAAAAGATTATGAAGGCCTTCAAAAGATAAAAGGTCCGCTGATCTTCATCGAAGGGAGTAAAGGATGTCGGCTACGAGGAGATGGTGGAGATCACCGCCCCGAACGGCACCAAGCTGCACGGCCGGGTCCTCGAGCTTGGGAGCGACGTGGCGGTTGTGGAGGTCTTCGAGGGCACGGGAGGGCTCTCCATCACGAGCACGAAGGTCCGTTTTCTGGGTGAGCCGCTCAGGCTTCCCGTCACGATAGACATGATGGGGCGCGTCTTCAACGGACTGGGGCTCCCCATCGACGGCGGCGCGGACCCGATCACCAGCATCCACCGCGATATCAACGGCGCCCCGATCAACCCGATCATACGGGAGTACCCGAAGGACTTCATCCAGACCGGCATCTCGTCCATTGATATGATGAACACCCTCGTCCGCGGCCAGAAGCTGCCGATCTTCTCCGGCTCGGGCCTTCCCCACAACCAGCTGGCCGCCCAGATCGTGCGGCAGGCGAAGATCATCGGCGAGGAGGAAGCATTTGCCGTCGTTTTCGCAGCGGTCGGCGTCAAGCACGACGTGGCGGAGGTCTTCCGAAAAAGCTTCGAGGAGAGCGGTGCGCTGAAAAACGTCGTCATGTTCCTCAACCTCGCCGACGACCCGTCCATCGAGCGGCTCGTCACGCCGCGCTGCGCCCTGACGATGGCCGAGTACCTTGCCTTCGACAAGGATATGCACGTGCTGGTCGTCATCACCGACATGACCAACTACTGCGAGAGCCTGCGCGAGATCTCCACCTCCAAGGGCGAGGTCCCGAGCCGTAAGGGATACCCGGGTTACCTCTACTCGGACCTTTCCTCGATATTCGAGCGCGCGGGGAAGATCAAGGGAAGAAAGGGCTCGATCACCCAGCTCCCGATCCTCACGATGCCCAACGACGATATCACGCACCCCATCCCCGACCTGACCGGCTACATCACCGAAGGCCAGATCGTGCTCTCGCGCGACCTGGACAAGAAGGGGATCTACCCGCCGATCAACGTGCTCCCGTCGCTGTCCCGCCTCATGAACGACGGCATCGGCGCAGGCAAGACCCGCGAGGATCACCTGAACCTCTCCAGCCAATTGTACGCGGGCTACGCCACGACGAAGGGGGTCGAGATGCTCGCGTCGGTCATCGGGGAGGAGGAGCTGTCGGCGATCGATAAGAAATACCTCGAATTCGGGGATCAAGTTCGAGAAGCGGTTCGTCAGCCAGGGGATCGACGAAGACCGCACGATCTCTTCGAGCCTCGACCTTGGGTGGGAGCTTGTCTCGATCCTTCCGCGGGGAGAGCTCGTCAGGCTAAAAGAGGAGCAGATAGATAAGTATCTCCCCAAGGCACTCGGTGAGTAGATAATGCCCAACAAACTCAACGTTCCGCCGACCAAGAGCAATCTGATAAAAATCAAGGGCGATCTTGCCTTTGCCCAAGAGGGATTTCAGCTCCTCGATCAGAAGCGTGAGATCCTCGTCATGGAGGTCATGCACATGATCGAAGACGTCCGGCGGGCGCGCAAGAACGCCGAAGACGTCCTGACCAAGGCGTTTGAGGCGCTGACGAAGGCGAACATGCGTATGGGAATCAGGAAGGTAAGGGCAGTGTCGCTCGCCATCGTTCCCGACATCACCATCAAGATCACGGACCGGAGCATCATGGGGGTGGTAATTCCGATCATAGACATCACCGCCCGGGAGCCGAAGCCCGCCTATTCCTCCGGCGGGACAAACGCCGTGCTGGATGAGGCGACCACGATGTTTCGCGGCGCTCTCAAGAGGATCGCGGAGCTCGCGGAGGTGGAGGTCGCGGTATGGCGCCTTGCGATGGAGCTCAAGAAGACCCAGAGGCGGGTCAACGCCCTGGAGAACATCTTCATCCCTCAGTATCACGAGACGGTGAAGTTTCTCGAGGACAGCCTCGCGGAAAAAGAACGGGAAGCCTTCTTCCAGATGAAGAGGGTCAAGGCAAAACTCCAGAAGGCTCAGTCGGAGTCCGGGAGGTAGCGCCATGTTTAAGAGAATCCTGGTTCCCATTAAGGCCAAGGAGAAGTCGGAGGGAGCGGTTCATCTCTCCTACGATCTGGCCCAGCTTCATAAGTCGGAAATCATCCTCTTCAACGTCATTTCACCGAAGGAAGAAGCCGGGGCGGTAACGAACGTCGGGCGCGAGGAGCGGCGCAAGATCATGGAGGAGGACAGCTACAAGATGCTCTATTCCATCAAGCGGACCGCCCCCGACGAACGCATGAAGGTCTTCATCGATATCGTGGACGGCGACCCCGCCACAAAGATCAGCGAGACGGCCCAGAAGAACGAGGTGGATCTCATCGTGTTGTCCAAGTCGGGCAAGATCGGCCCGCGGAGGGTGCTGGTGGGCGACGTCGCCCTCAAGGTCGCCGAGATCACCTCCATCCCGATCATGCTGATAACGGAATAGAAGCCCTTCTCAATTATATTCCATCGCTCTCAATGGATTTTCCATGCGACGGCCGCTTTTCCCGGCCGGTCCCCGGCGGGATCGAGGGAAGGCGGCCTTTTCTATGCAAAGAAATTCTTGATTATTTTCCGGCGCCGGAGTAGAATAAAAAAGTTTTATGCAAGGTGATACTGAAGCATGGTGAGCCGATGAGCCTGTGGGCGGGAAAATATCGATGGGTGGTCGCGGCGCTTTTCTGCCTGATGGTTGCGGTGTCGGCCTTTGCGGCCGAGAAGACCAAGAGCGTCTGGGTCAAGGCCGACGAGCTGATGGAGCAAAATAACTATGTCGAGGCCGTCAAGCTCTATTCGATCGCCATCGAGCTCAACGCGGACGATCCCGATATCTACAACGCCTATTTCCACCGCGCTGAAGCGATGTTAGCCTTGGGGAAGGTCAAAGAGGCCCTCGCGGACTATACCGAGACGATCAAGCGCAAGCCCGACTTCAAAGAGGCCTACAAGAGGCGGGGGATCGTCTATTACAATATCGACCGCTATGGTGAGGCCGCCGCCGATTTTTCCCGGCTCATCGATCTCGATCCGAAAGACGCGTCCGCCTACGCGAACCGGGGGAGTGCCCTGTCATCTCTGGGCCGATACGACAAGGCGCTAACGGATTTCACGACGTCGATCCGGATTGACCCCGCGTGCGCGGAATGCTATTATAACCGCTATCAATTGTTAACCATTATGGGGAGGGACTCGGAGGCAAGCGCCGACCTGGCGAAGGCCCAGTCGCTGGATCCCCAGTACAGAAAGAAATGAGGTAAGATGACGATGGAAGAACAAAGGACGATATCAACCGAGGAACCGATCGTACCGACAAAGCGGAAGAGCTCGGCGATTAAATATTGCTGCGGCGCCTGCGGCATCCTGTTCGTTCTGATCGTGGGCGGGATCCTGCTGATGTTTCTGTTTGTCGAAAAATCATGCCAGACTAACTTCAATATCCCGAATATTTTCAGCCCGTCCCCGTCGGCGCCCGTGCCTCCGGGCGGCATATTCCCCGAGGACTTTTCCAACCTCCCCACCTATACCATTCTCGAGCGATACCGGGACAAGATGAGCATCGGGGTGAACGCCGACGTCAAGGAGGATGACCTGAAAAAGCTCAACCGGTATCTGGTCAAGACCTACTTCACCGGCCTGAAGGTATTCAATATCGCCTATTTCAACACGAAAAGCACGTCGGAGCTGATCGCCGTCTACAACTTCAACAGCTTCACCGGGACGGACAACTTCACGATGCTCGAAGCCGAGCCGGGGGCACGGTTCCCGGCAAAATAGCAGGGAGTCCGACGATACTATTCAAGGGAGAATGGTAGAACCAGTCGATTTACGTTATCATATCGACATTGAAATGGTCATAAAAAGAGGGATATGGCCGCTCCCGACAAAATAAAGGAGCTCGTCGAGACCTTTGACCGGAACGTCACGGCCTTACGATCCAAGGATTATAAGGAAGCCCAGCTTCGGAACGAATTCATCGATCCTTTCTTCATCTGCCTCGGCTGGGACGTCCACAATGAGCACGGGTATGCTCCTCAGTACCGGGATGTTATACACGAGGACACGGTAAAGGTCGGCGAGTACACCAAGGCCCCCGACTACGCCTTCTGCGTCGGGGGCGCCCGTAAGTTCTTTCTTGAAGTCAAGAAACCGTCCGTCGACATAACTGAAGGTATCTCTCCCGCCTTTCAGCTCAGGCGCTATGCCTGGTCGGCCAAGCTGCCGCTCTCTCTCCTCTCCGATTTCGGGGAGCTTGCCGTCTACGATTGCCGCGTGAGGCCGGTAAAAACCGACAAAGCTTCGACCGCGCGGGTCCTTCTGTATACCGCTTCAGGATTACGAGGCCAAGTGGGATGAGATTTCGTCCATCTTCTCCCACGAGGCGGTGCTCAGGGGCTCTTTCGATACGTACGCGGAAAAGGCGAGGGCGAAGAAGGGCACCACCGAGGTCGACGCCGCCTTCCTGAAGGAGATCGAGACGTGGCGGGACCTCCTCGCGCGCAATATCGCGATCAGAAACCCGAATCTCTGCCCAGCGCGACCTCAACTTATGCAATTCAGGCGACGATCGACCGCATCATATTTCTGCGGGTCTGTGAGGATCGGGGGATAGAGCAGTACGGAAGACTGCAGGCCCTCGAAGAATGGGACGGAGATATATCGCCGTCTCATGCAGCTCTTCTATCAGGCCGACGACCGCTATAACTCGGGCCTTTTTCACTTTCCGTCCGAAAAGGAAAGGTCGAGGCGCTCCCGACGACCTGACGCCGAGCCTCGTCATCGACGACGGTGCGCTGAAAGAAATCATCAAGAACCTCTACTACCCGGAAAGCCCCTACGTCTTTTCCGAGATACCGGCCGACATCTTAGGCCAGGTCTACGAGCAGTTTCTGGGCAAGGTCATCCGCCTCACGGCCGGCCATCAGGCCAAGGTCGAGGACAAGCCCGAGGTAAAGAAGGCGGGCGGGGTCTACTACACGCCCACCTACATCGTGGACTACATCGTCGAGCACACCGTCGGGAAGCTGCTTGGAGGGCAAAGACGCCCAAGCAGGTAGTCGAAGCTTAGAATCCTCGACCCCGCGTGCGGCTCCGGGTCGTTCCTCATCGGGGCCTACCGGTGGCTCCTCGATTGGCACCGAAGACTGGTATGAGGAGGACGGCGTCGAAAAGCACGCGAGGATGTCCTCTACCAGGGGGCGGGCGGCGACTGGCGGCTGATGACGACGACGGAGAAGAAGCGAATATTGCTCAACAACATCTTCGGTGTGGACATCGACCCGCAGGCGGTGGAGGTGACCAAACTCTCGCTTTTGCTGAAAGTCCTGGAAAACGAGAGCGAACAGACGATCACCAAGCAGCTGAGGATGTTCCAGGGAGCGGGCGCTGCCCGACCTCGGCGGCAACATCAAGTGCGGCAACTCGCTGATCGGCCCGGATTTCTATCGGAATCAACAGATGAGCCTGCTGGACGATGAGGAGCGCTACCGGGTCAACGTCTTCGATTGGGAAAAGGAATTTTCCGAGATTATGAAGGCGGGAGGGTTCGACGCCGTGATCGGTAATCCACCGTATCTAAGAGTTCAAGGTCTTCAAGAACACCTTGGTGAACAAATCGAATATTTTATAAAGAGATACAAGAGTGCTGTCAAACGGTTTGACTTGTATCTACTATTTATTGAAAGAGGCTTCGAGCTACTAAGTAGAAATGGATTATTAAGTTATATTTGTCCTCACAAATTTCTTAATTCTGACTTTGGCTCTGGTTTGAGAAACTATTTTATTGAAAAGCTCGCAGTCAAATTATATTTAAGTTTCGGAAATAACCTCATATTTAGCAATGCATCGACTTATACCGGTATAATCCTACTTCAGAAAGAGAAAGATAGTAATTTCTCATATTATGAATTTGCATCGACGACTATTGAAAGCCTTAAAGAGAAACTGAAATCCTTAGAAGAAAAGCAATTTGAAAGGTATAATCTTAGAGAGTTTTCGTCCGATCCATGGATACTCACTTTAAGTTCTGGTAGGAACGTCATAAATAGGATTCAGAAGCAAGAAAATAGGCTTGGAGAGGTTTTTGATAGTATTTTTCAAGGCGTTGTAACCGGAATAGATGAGATATATTTCCTTGGTCGCCTTTCAGACGAACAAGGTAGCTCTAATATAGTAGAGGCTTTTTCTAATAGAGAAAGGTGTAACGTTAAAATTGAGAGAAGTATTCTTAGAGCAATGTTGAAAGGGGATGACGTATCACGCTACAATAAACCAGAATATAGGAATTACTGCATATATCCCTACAAATTGATTGGCAATGAAACGATAATTCTGGAGGAAGATGAGTTTAGGAAAGAATACCCTTTGGCTTACCAATACCTAAGAAAATACGAAAGTGAAATTACGGAACTACGTATAAAATTCAAAACCAATCCTTATTATTGGTATTCATGTCATAGAGGACGTTCCATAAAACAATTCGAGAATCAAAGGATAATTACACCTGAAATTAGCCTTGGATGTAATATGACCCTTGATAAGGAGTGTCTATATCATAATACCCAGGTTTACAGTTTATTACCTAAAAAGGACAGTAAGGAGAATGTCAAGTATTGGCTAGGGCTATTAAATTCTAAACTTCTGTGGTTCTATATTTCAAATACAGGAAATGTACTTAGAGGTGGTTACTTTCGTTTTAAAACGAATTATCTTTCAAATTTCCCTATTCGTGTAGTTGACTTCCAGTATCCAAACGATATAAAACTTCATAACAAAATGACGGATTTAGTAGATCAAATGCTAGGATTTCATTCTGCGCTAAAAGAAACAAAGACGCCCCATGATAAAGAAGCGATCCAGCGCCAGATCGACGCCGCCGACCGTCAGATCGATAACCTCGTTTACGAGCTTTATGGCCTTACTGACGAGGAAATAGAGATCGTTGAGGGCTCTCAGAAGTTAAAATAGGTGGTAATGGTACGAAGACCTTAATCTTAATCGGCGGGGGAGAGGCACATAGCACCAGAGAATCAGCGAAGCTAGGGTGCTTTTTCTTAGTATTGTAGTCATCAAATATAGATTTTGTCCTTCACGTAATCTCGTCCCTTTGAATGCAATAGTATATTTCAATGGTTAACAATGATAGATTTGCTACGCGGCTGCTTAATAAAGAAAGATAGTATAAACGAATGGGATAGCTATCCCAAAAATATTGATAAATTTCCCTACGTAAAGAAGTATTTAGAACCTTTGCTAAGAAAATGGATAAAAAGCACCAGCAACCCGTTAGCAATAGAGTGGGTTGTTTTGTTACTGACGGGAGGTATGGAACGGTCCGAGGAAGCATTTAAAGGGTTAGAAGATAATCTCGGAGAGGATAACCTTAGGAAAGTACTTAATGAGCTCGAAAATTCCAAAAAATCCATAAAATCTAAAAAAGAGGACGCGGATCAAATTAGCATAAAAATAGCCTCCCTTTGGGGCGAGATATTAGTATACAGCTCCCTAAAGGAGAGATATGGCTTTGTTGAAAAGATGGAGAAGACTGGTGATTGGCTTTGTAATGGTTCCATTATAATTTCAGTAAAGACAAAACTTGACTTGGACCTAAACTATGAATTAATAGAAAATAGTATTAGGAGCTTGTTTTACTTGAAAGAAAACGACGCCATAGGAAGAAGATATAGTATAGTAAGCCTAATGAGACCCGTTAATATCGACCATGCCTTTAGGCAGAAAATAAACTGGTTTATAGAAAAACATCTCTCCGATTCTATAATTCGGAGTGATAAATTAATGTATTCCATAGACTCAATTCAAGAGGAACTACTAAAGCGCTATGATGATAAAGAGGGACGTTCAAGTATGCTAACTGTTAAATTGACAGGTGGGATATACAATGGTGTTAGACAAATAGTAGCTATAATCCGCGAAAAACGAACATACGACCAAAACGAACATTCTATGGAGATCTATTTCAAGCAAAGCAAGAATGACCTCCATAGAAGCTATTATATGTCGCAGAAGTTAACAGACTCTTGGTGGGGGGAACCCAAGATTGACGAAGAGCTACTTAGAAAATGGATTGAAGGGCCTAAAGAGAGAATTGATATAGACTATAAGAAAGCAGTGGGTAAAAGACGGGAATTTGTAGGTTGGATCAATATAAACCTCCATCCGAGGTATCAAGACTACTTTACAAAAAGCGAGGTTGAAATACAAAAAGCTTTAGACGGGGTACTAAAAGGTATAGACTATAAAGTATTCGTTTCTTTCGCACTATCCCGGCCGTTTAAGGTAGGCGAGCTTAGAGTATTTGAGATAGGATAATTACGAGGAATAACATGCCAAAACAAATCCAGGTCATCGGGGCGGGGCTGTCGGGGATGGTGGCGGCCATCGTGCTGGCCAAAGAGGGATACGCCGTCACGGTCGTCGAGGGCCAGAAGGCGATCGGGGGGTCCGCGTCGCTCCACCCCTCCGTCCACGGCACGCCCATCCAGATCAAGGAGCTCACCAAATACGTCGGCATCGACCTTTCGGCCGATTTCAAGAAAACGGCGCAGTACCCGAGATTTTTCCACAAGACGAAGCTCATCACGATGCCGCCCTACACGCAGTACAACACCGCCTACTGCATCGAGCGCGGGCCGCGGCCCACCTCCATCGACAACCACCTCTATAAGCTGGCCAAGGAGGCCGGGGTAAAGTTCGAGTTCGGAAACCGCGTCGATATACGAAAGCTCGCGCCGGGCACCATCGTCGCCACGGGGCTGGACACCAAGGAGTACGAGATCCTCGGGATCCCCTCCGAGACCCTCTACGGTTGGTGGTCCTTTAAAGAGGTCCCGGATAAGACCAGCGACGTCCTTTCGATCATGGGGCCGTTCACCACCGACTATGGCTACATCGGGATCACCAACGGCCTGGACTATAACCTTCTGTTTTCCCACCGGCCCATCAGCCAGAAGGATATGGACGGCTACAGGAAGGTGCTGGACAAGCTCGGCTTCGTGGGCTACCAGGAGCCGTGGCGCGTGGAGTCCATGAAGATCCCGTCCGAGGCAAAGCTCTTTGCGAACGACCTGATACTGGCCGGCACCCTCGGGGGGATGATCGAGCCGTTCTGGGGCTACGGGATCGTCGGGGCGATCATTTCCGGGAAGGTCGCCGCCAAGGCCGTCATCAACCGGGAGGAAGGTGTGCGCGACTACGAAAGGTTCACGCGGGGCTTTGCCGCAAAATCGGCGCGGCATCGAAAGATCGTCGCCTACCCCGGGTACCTGCGGACCGTACTGATTCGGGGGGGATCGCGTGGGTGAGGCTGCGCTGCGTCTTTGACAAGAAGCTCGCGACCTCTCCCCGCGACCCGGTGAGGTGGTTTAGAGAGACAACGGTAGTCGGGCGGGGACGTGGATGTCTCCCGAAAGCCGCGGATAAGAAAAAGGGACACGGTTAACCGTGTCCCTTTTCGTTTTAAACGGACCGATTCGGCGATCAGCGCGAGAAGAGCCCCATCAGCGTCGCTTTTTCGATCGTGATCCCTTTGATAGCCGATAGCACTTCGTCCCTCGTCGCGCCCGCCTTCAGGTTCGGATCGGCCGACAGGGCATAGAGCGTAAAGTAGTAGTGATGATCGCCGCGCCCGACCGGCGGACACGGTCCCCCGTAGCCGGGCGTCTTGAAGCTCGTCGTCCCCGAGACGGCACCTCTGTTCCCCATCCCGGCCCCCTCGGGCAGCCCCGTCGTCCTGGGGTCGATGTTATAGAGGACCCAGTGCACCCAGGGGTTTGCGGCGGCGTCCGGGTCTTCCATGATCAGGGCAAGTGTCACCGTTCCCTTGGGCACGCCCGTCCACGCCAGATCGGGAGAGACATTTTCCGCCTTACATGTGTAGCGCTCCGGGATCCTGCCCCCCTCTTTGAAGACGGAGCTGGTGAGCTTGAAGGGGACGTTCTCTTCCCCCATTGCGGTCACGCCGAGCATGAGCAGAGCGGCCGTGGCCAGGAGTGCGGACACGGGAAGGGCGGCCCTCCATCCGGCATATATCTTTAGATTTACACATACCACACCTCCTCATAGAAACTAATTATTAATTATAACAATTACTCCTCCTTTATTCAAGAGCATATACGCGGACCATCTCGTCTCCGGCCAACAGAAAACGACGCCTGAAAGCTCTTGTCCACAGCTTCCGTCTCGTCTATAATAGAGGTGGACAAAACTAAATTATGAGGAGTTATCTATGTTCAAAGAGATGAACTGGAACGACGCCGTTACGATTGCCTCGCCCTATCCGTATATCCTGATCACCGGCAGAGATAGAGAACGGGAAGCCCAATGCCATGGGCGCCGGGTGGTGGAGCTTTACGTCGGTCAAGCCGCCGCTCATGCTCGTCTCGATCGGGAAGACCCGCTACACCCTCGAATGCATCAGGCACACGAAGGATTTCGTCGTCTGTTTCCCGTCGGAAGAGCAGGCCAAGGGCGCCTGGCTGTGCGGGGTGAAGAGCGGGAGGACAACGGACAAGCTCGCGGAGGCCGGACTGAAGGTCAGGGCCCGCGCGGAAGGTCAAGGCGCCCATCATCGAGGGGTGCACGGCGGCCTTTGAGTGTAAAGTCGTCAATGAGGTCGAGACGGGCGACCATATCGTCGTCGTCGGGGAGATCGTGGCGATGCACGGCGACGCCGAGCAGTCCGATGCACCTCTATTCGGTCTTCTATGAGCGGCTCATCAGCATGGACACGGACGGGAAGGCGAACATGGCGCTGAAGTACTTTTAGGGCCGCAGGCGAAGAGGCGCGTGCGTGGGGACCGTCAGTCCCAGTCGGCCCTCACCAGGACGGTGTCCTTCTTGAACTTCTTGTCGTCCCGCTCGGGATAGTCGATGTTGTAGTGGAGGCCGCGGCTCTCCTTGCGGTGCCTGGCCGAGCGGATGATCAGGTCGGCCATGAGGGCGATGTTTCTCAGCTCAATGAGGTTGGAGGTGATGGTGAAGTTCCAGTAGTACTCATTGATCTCGGCGAAGAGTGACCTGGACCTGCGCCGGGCCCGCTCGAGCCGCTTGTCGGAGCGGACGATGCCCACGTAGTTCCACATGAACCGGCGCACCTCGTCCCAGTTCTGTGTGATGACCACCTCCTCGTCGCTGTCCCGCGCGCCCTTGGGGTCCCAGGGGGGGCCGTGGGGAGCACCTTATCGGTCCGGGCGAGCTCGGCCGCGGCGGCGCGCGATGCCCGGTGGGCGTAGACCACCGCCTCGAGGAGCGAGTTTGAAGCAAGCCGGTTTGCGCCGTGGAGGCCGGTGCATGAAACCTCGCCTCCGGCATAGAGACCGGAAACGGACGTCCGTCCGTCCATATCTACCACCACCCCGCCGCACATATAGTGGGCGGCCGGCACCACCGGGATCGGCTCGGCCGTGATGTCTATCCCGAATTTCTTGCAGTTCTCATAGATATTGGGGAATCGCTCCCTGATAAACGAGGGGTCCTTGTGGGTAATGTCGAGGAAGACGCAGTCATCGCCGCTCTTCTTGAGCTCCATGTCGATAGAGCGGGCGACGATGTCGCGCGGGGCGAGGTCCCCCATGTCGCTGTAGTGTTTCATGAACGGCTCGCCGCTCTTCAGCCTGAGTATCCCGCCCTCGCCCCTGACGGCCTCGGAGATCAAGAAGGACTTCGCCTCGGGGTGGAAGAGGCACGTGGGGTGAAACTGGACGAACTCAAGGTTCGCGATCCGGGCTCCCACACGGTACGCCATGGCTATCCCGTCGCCGGTGGCGATGTCGGGGTTGGAGGTGTAGAGATAGACCTTTCCCGCGCCGCCGCTGGCAAGAAAGGTGATGCGCCCCATAAAGGTCTTGACGTGGTTACTGATGCAGTCCAGCGCATAGACCCCCCATACCCTCTCGGGGACGATGGGGCGCTCCTTGATTGTCCGATCGGTGATCAGGTTTATGGCGATATGGTTTTCGAAGATCTCAATATTTTGCGTACGCCGAACCTGCGCGATAAGCGCCCGCTCGATCTCGGCGCCGGTGAGGTCCTTGGCATGGATGATCCGACGCTTCGAGTGACCCCCCTCCATCCCAAGGTCGTAGGCCAGCGCATCGCCCTCCTGTTTCATGGAGAATCGTGTGCCGAGATCGGTCAGCTCGCGGATCATCTCCGGGCCCGTGGAGACGACCATCCGCACTACGTCTTCGCGGCAGATGCCCGCCCCGCAGGAGAGCGTATCTTTGATATGGAGCTCAAATGAATCCATACCGTCCATGACGGATGCGATGCCGCCCTGGGCGTAGTTCGTATTGGATTCCTTCTCTTCCTTTTTTGTGATGATGGCGACGCTGCCGGTCTTTGATGCCTTGAGCGCAAAGCTCAATCCGGCAATGCCGCTGCCGATGACAAGATAATCATAGCTACGCGAGTTTTGATTCATACCAGTTCCCAAAAACTGTTTTACATTCTCTCTATTATTATGATATAAACTCGGACGAGTCAAGGCGCAATTGACCCGGGTATACGTTTCTCTCGGTCGAGTCTTCATGCCGGGCAAGGCAAATATCTTTTTACTCGAAAAAAAGCTTGTTTTTCACTATTTTCTATACTAAACTATGCATAAGTTTTAGGGAATTTTATATAAGTTATATAGTTATTATAAGATATGAGTAGACTCGTAAAGGGAGTCGTCCTGTTTCTCTTCCCGATGCTCATCTGGGGCATCGAGAACGCGTCGGCCGACTATTACAAGAAATACGATACCGACGGCACCGTCATCTTCACGAATGTCCCGACGACGGGGGGCTTCACCCTCATCTATGACGAGGTGGAGGACGAGTATCTCACCTACGAGCAGTATTACTACACCACGGATATCTATGACGATATAATTAAGAATGCGGGCCTCATATACGGCGTGGATCCTACCCTGATCAAAGCGGTCATCAAGACGGAATCGGACTTCGATCCCTATGCGGTATCCAACAAGGGAGCCTGCGGGCTCATGCAGCTTGTCCCGGAGACCGCGACCCGGTTCGGGGTGACGGATGTCTTCGACCCGAAAGCCAACATCTACGGTGGCGCCCAATACTTAAGCTGGCTGACGACCTACTTCAAGGGTGACCTCGAACTGGTGCTGGCCGCCTACAACGCCGGGGAGAACGCCGTCGACAAATACAACCGAAAAGTACCACCGTTCCAAGAGACGATCAACTACGTCAAGAAGGTCTTTAAGTTTCTCGATTATTATAAGAGCAGGCCGCTGAGCCTGTAGCACAGTACCTCCGTGACGACGCCGCAAGAAAGATTTCTCCGGGAAGAAGAATTTCTCAGGCTCTTCAAAAAGGCGCGAAAAGAGCTCGACCAGGGAAACCTGAAGTCCGCCATCGAGCACCTTGAGAAGGCCTATGAACTCTCACCCGACAGCGAAGGAGTGGAAAACCTCCTCGGCATCCTTTACTTTCGCGTCGAGAACTACCGTAAGGCCGAGGACATCTACATAAAGCTCACCAAAAAGAACCCGGAGGTCTTCACCCTTCGGACGAACTTAGGCCTGATCTATTTCAAGGAGAAACGGTACATAGACGCCATCAGGGAGCTCGATAAGGCGGTGAGACTGAAACCCGACTATTCGCGGGCCCACAACTATCTGGGCCTCGTCTACGTGGAATTGGGAAAATATCGAACCGCCCGCGAGGAATTCCTCAGAGCCGGCTCCCGGACGATGGCAAAGAAGATGGAGAACATCATTGCCGGGTCAATGAACCCGGAGACCATCCAGAAGAGCTATCGGGAAAAGGAAGAGAGGGGTCCGGATAAGGATATCCCGGTCGCAAGTTTTATCCTCGATCCCGAGCTCAAAAGGATCCTGGACGACTTTGAAGTCGAGAAGGCGTTCAGACGCCCCGGTCAAAGAGACGAGCAGCGTGGAGCATATACGGCTCGATCTTGGCAAGGGGGGGCTCATCGAGGCGACCACCCCCAAGAAGCCGATCTTCGCCGAGGCACGTCCGAAGCCGACGCCGGGCAAAGAGCGGCAGTCGACATTCAAGCTGGGCCTGACCAACAAAGATACCGGTTTTTCCAGCCATAACCTTTTGACCATCTACTTCGTGGGAAGCACTTACAGCAGGGTTGGGGGACTGATTGCCGCCGAGGGTAAGCACGAATTCGCTCCGGCAAAGCGGCGACATAAGGGCAAGCTCATGGAGCATGAGCTGGGGGGAAATCTCGACCCGGTCATGAAGATCACGGGCGAGGGGACACTCCTCATCTCCTCGGGAGACCAGAGGATCCAGTTGTTGTCGATCGGACCGATGGAAGGACTCTACGTCCGGGAATCATCGCTATTCTCATTCCAGTCGACGATTTCATGGGAGAATGGGAAGGTGACGATTGCGCCCGAGGAGAGTATTGAGTTGGTTCATCTGTCGGGGGCGGGGAACGTCGCGCTGGCCTCGAGAAAGACACCGGTAATCAAAGAAATCGTGGAGGGCACCCCCCTGAAAGTTAAATCGAACTCAATCATCGGGTGGCAGGGGAAAATAACCCCGACGGTCGTTCCGATGGTGCAGGAAAAAGCAGGGGCTAAAGGTGAACTTTCCTTTGTTGAATTTTCCGGAAAAGGCAAGGTGATCATTGAGTAAAATCTTGAAAAGCGGGTCAAACCTGAATCTTCCCAACATCCTGACCATGTCCAGGTTCTTGGTGATCCCGATTCTGGTATTAATGGCGGACTCGAGCCGCGTGCTCGTCAATCTCATCGCCGCCGTGCTCTTTTTGGCGGCGTCGCTGACCGACATCGTGGACGGCTATATCGCCCGGAAATATAATATCGTGACGAACATGGGCAAGATACTGGATCCCCTCGCCGATAAGGTGATGGTGCTGGTCGTCTTGATCATGCTTATTCCGCTGGGCCGCGTTCCGGCCTTGGTCGTCGCGCTCATCGTCTTTAGGGAAACCGCGGTGACAAGCCTTCGGGCGATCGCCGCCGCCGACGGGGTCGTCGTCTCGGCAAGCCCCCTCGGGAAGTTCAAGAACATGTTTCAGGTCATATTCACCCTCTTTCTGATCATGTACCATCGATTTGACATCCCAATAACCACGAATTTCTCCTTCGTTCTCGATTTCAAAACATCGGGAATGCTGCTCATGTGGATCGCGCTCTTCTTGACGCTCTGGTCAGGCGTAGACTATTTTGTCAAATTCTATCGGAGTAGTGCCGCCGAGTAGCGCCGGCCCTGTGTCTCCGGCAAGAGGGGCGACTATTTCATCTCCGGGACATGATTTACCGGGCCTCATTTGAGGAGCCCCGGCGCGCGACCGGAGACCGCTTGACCGAGGCTCTTTCCCCGCCGCCTTATTCCAGCCGAATAGTAGCTTCTAAGAAAATCGTAGCGGCGTCGGCCGTATCCCGGATGTGACGTTGAGGGATACACGACGCACGACTGAACGCGAAGTCTCGTGCCGATACCGGTTGGTGTCTAAAGCCACGGGCGACGTATCCGGAACAGGGGGATGTCGCGACTCGGCAGAGGTGATACGGCCGTAGGGACGAGTGGTGTTTTTGCAGCGTGTCCGTTTCTTAGTCCGATTTCGTAGATATTTTTTGTTTACATCGGAGTCATTTACGGTTAGAATAACAAGTCATGCACAGAACCATCTCCAAATATCTCCTCTTTGAGATCGTTACGAATTTCTTCATCGGATTTTTTATCTTCACGTTCGTGCTGTTGACGGGCAAGACCTTTCAGCTGACCGACATGATCGTCAACAAGGGGCTCTCGGTCTTTGCGCTCCTCAAACTGTTCGGCATGATGCTCCCCTTTTTCCTCGTCTTCACGATCCCCATGTCTCTTGTGCTGGCGATCGTGCTGACGTTTGGGCGCGCATCGTACGATTACGAGATCATCGCCCTCAAGTCATCGGGGGTGAGCCTGTGGCAGTTGGTTCGGCCCGTCCTGATATTTTCGGTGCTTGCCTGGGTCCTTACCTTATACATGACGATCTTCGTGGCGCCGACCAGCAATTTTAACCTCAAGAAATTCGTCTTTCAAGTGTTGCGCTCCCAAATCAATGTCGGGATCGAGGAAAAGGTCTTTAATAACGTCGGAGGCCGCATTATCTATGTCGACCGGCTGCCGGTGCGGTCAAACCACCTCTACGGCATCCTCGTCTTTGACGACACGAACGCGGCGCGCGCGGTTACCATCATCGCCAAAGAAGGGTTTATCTCCTCCGACGAGACGACGCAGTACTTCACCATACGCCTCGTGAACGGAAGCATCCTCCTTTCCAATAAATACAGCGACACGGACCAGCTCATCGTCTTCAACAACTATAACATCAATATGGGGCTTTTTGAGGAGGACGAGGCGGGGAAAGTAATCAAGAGCACATGGGAGATGACACTGGACGAGCTGACGACTTCGATCGGTGGACTGAAACAGTCGCTCAAGGGGTTTGAGGATAAGTTGAGAAAGAACCCGTCGGAGCAAAATCGTCTCCTCGTTGGGGATATCAAGTCCCAGATCCGCTCTCGGGAGGTCGAGGTCTCCAAGATGTTTGCGATCCCCTTTGCGTGCATCGTTTTCATGATCGTGGGCGTTCCCATCAGCATCCAGACCAATCCCAAGGGAAGATCGGGAAATCTGGTGTTGGTGATTCTGCTTATCTTCGTCTACTACGTCTTCCTGGCGGCGGGCGAAGTCCTCGGGAAGAACGGGTGGCTTCCCGCGCTCTTCTCGATGTGGCTGGGCAACATCATCCTTGGGACGGCGGGGGTCTATCTCTTCGTAAAAGCGAGCAGGGAATCGCCGGTCTTTATCATAACGCTCTATAACGCTCTATCAGATAGGGTGACGAAATTGATTTCGCGGTTCGGTCGATGAATCTATTAACCAAGTACATCGTCAGGCAATTCCTTTCGACGTTATTCCTCTCTATGGGGGCCTTTGTGGCCCTCTTTCTGATCGTCGATATCTTCGAGGTCGTCGGGACGTTTATAGACAACCCCACATCGTTTGGGGTGATCGTCATCTATTTTCTGACGAGGATTCCGTATGTGTTGTTCCTCACGCTCCCGATGGCGGTCATGCTGGCGACGCTTATCTCGCTTGGCGTCATGGGAAAAAACCTCGAGATCATCGCGATGATGTCAAGCGGTGTGAGCCACACCTTTATCATCAAGCCGGTATTGATCATCGCTGCCTCCTTGAGCCTGCTGTCGTATTTCGGAAACGAATATATTGTGCCGCGGTCAAACAGCTACAACGAGTATATTAAGAATGTTAAGATAATGCGAGAGAAGCCCACCGCGGGGCCCGAGTATCAGCTGGATAAAATCTGGGTGCGCGACGAGCACAGCATCTATAATATCGATCGATTCCTGCCTAAGAAAAACGTGATCGAGGGAATCACTATCTACACCTTTGACGACAACTTTCAGCTGAGGGAGCGAATCGTCGCGGAAAAAGCCATCTGGAAGGACAAGCGCTGGGTTTTCTATAACGTCGTGGAAAACAATTTCGCCAGCACAAGCTCTTTCTCGACCAATAAATATCTGATTCGATACCTCACGATTAAGGAATCGCCGGACGACTTCAAAATCGTCTTTGAAAAGAGCACGGAGCAGATGTCCTATCGGGAGCTGTCGGCCTACATCGCTAAGCTCAAGCAAAACGGGTACGACACCACCCGGTATCGCGTAGACCTTCAGGGTAAGCTTTCGTATCCTCTCGTTAGCCTGATCATGGCGCTCATCGCCACACCCTTCGCGCTGATGGTGGGCAGGCGAGGCGGGCTTGCGACCGGTGTGGTGATCTCGTTCGGTTTCAGCTATCTCTACTGGGTGGTCTACTCGATCTGTATCTCGCTCGGACACGGGGGGACACTCCCGCCGATCATCGCCGCCTGGACGGCAAACATCCTTTTCAGTGTCGCAGGGGGGTATCTATATCTAACGGTGAGATCTTAGATATACAAAGCCCGAGCCTTCCCTATCAAATCACATGAGAATACGCGAATAGAGGCGGCGCATCGCCTGTACGCAGCTCGCAGCTTTTCCGGGTCTTCACTCACTCGTTTCCGGAATACACGGCACGGAAGGCGCCGTGGCGGCGTGCCGTAGGTCGAGGTCCATAAAATGAAGGGTGAAACATCATTATCCTTTGCTGAAATTAAACAGTCCGACGGCTTTGTTCTGGGCGGTCCTTCATACATAGTTTCAACGGATGGAATAAAGCTGGCGTATTATCCCATGCGGGCGAAAAAGCCCACCGCGGGATTGATCTTCGTTCACGGCGGAGGAGCGTGGAGCGGGGCGGGCTATCAATATCTGGCAAAAGGCCTGTCTGAGCGCCATAAGATATCGGTGTATCTGGTGGATATCCGCGGTCACGGGAATTCGGAAGGTCCTCGCGGCGATGCCCCTTCCTCAACACAGGTTTTGAATGACCTGAAGTTACTCATTGACGCGGTCAGAAGAGAGAATCACGAATTACCACTATACGTGGGGGGACATTCATCCGGGGCGGGCCTTGTCTTGAATTACCTGAGCTGGAGCAAAGACAGGACGATGAGTGGATATATTTTTATATCCCCGCAATTCGGCTACAAATCAAAGACCGAGAGGAAGAGTGCGAGAAATCCTTTCGTGAAGGTGAGAGTCCCACTACTTATCCTGTATAGCGTCTTTCGGGGGAGACGATTTGGGAATATTCCCGCGGTCTTTTTTAACTATCCTGAAGAGATCACACGTCTGCAGCCCTTGATAATAAGATCGATCACGTGCAACATGTCCGCCGCCCTCACTCCGAGTAATCCACACCAACAATTCCGAAAGATAGATAGACCCTTTGGTCTGTTTGTCGGCCAAAACGATGAGCTCTTCGATCCGGAAAAGGTTGTGAAGTATGCGGAACTGCCGGAAGAGGAAATCAGGATAAGATCTGTGAAGCAGGTCGTCAATGACGAAAATCATCTCTCGATCTTGAGAATCGCGGACGCCTTGATAGCTAAGACCATCGTGAAAAATAAATAGCCGGTCTTAGCCGGCAAGAGGGAGACTGAACCGAACGTGCCCTTTACTTCTTGATTTCCGGTAATCTCAGACCAACCGCCTTGGCGTGAGCGTCCAGGCCCTCGATCATCGCAAAATCGTACGCGACCTGCCCCGTGGACGTAAGCCCCGGTTCGCTTATCTCGATAACGGAAATCCTCTTCATGAAATCGTAGACCGAAAGCGGTGAGGAGAAGCGCGACGATCCGCCCGTCGGCAGCACGTGGTTGGGGCCGGCCGCGTAGTCCCCGATCGCCTCGGGGCTTGCCTGTCCCAAAAAGATCGCTCCGGCGTTCTCCACCTTGCTGATGAGCTTGACCGGCTTCTCCACCATGAGCTCGAGGTGCTCCGGGGCGATGTTATTGGCGATTCCGACGGCCTCATCTAAGTCGGCGGCGATAATGATCGCGCCGTGGTTCCTCAAGGACTCTCCGGCGATCGCTTTTCGCGAGAGGGCGGGCAGCTGCCGGTTCAGCTCTTCGATCACCCGTTTGCCGAAGCCTTCCTCCGTGGTGACAAGGATTGCCGCCGAAAGCGGGTCGTGCTCGGCCTGGGAGAGGAGGTCGGCCGCGGCAAAGCCTGGGTCCGTCGTGCCGTCTGCAATGATAAGGATCTCCGAGGGTCCCGCGATCATGTCGATATCGACGACACCGAAGAGCATCCTCTTGGCCGTGGCGACATAGATATTCCCGGGGCCGACGATCTTGTCTACCTTCGGAATCGTCTCGGTGCCGAAGGCGAGCGCCGCGATCGCCTGGGCTCCTCCGACCCGGAAGATCCGGTCGACCCCCGCGATCCGGGCCGCCGCCATGACGGCGGGACTCAGGAAGTCACCGGGGGTGGGGAGGACGGCGACGATCTCTTTCACCCCCGCGACGCGAGCAGGGATCACGTTCATCAAGAGCGTCGAGGGGTAGGGCGCCCGCCCGCCGGGGACGTATACGCCTACCCGGGAGAGAGGGCGGACGATCTGTCCGAGTCGGCTGCCGGACTCGTCCAAAAAGGTAAAGGAGTCCAGCGACTGATGCTTGTGGTAGGCATCGATGCGGGAAGCAGCGATGGTGATCGTCTCCCGATCTTTGTCCGAAAGCCGGGCCGCCGTCGTTTCGATTTCCTCGCCTGTTATCTCGATGCGACCCCGCGAGAGCGAAAAGCCGTCAAACTTTTCCGCATAGTCGACGAGGGCCGCGTCGCCGCGGGACTGCACGTCCCGGATGATGCTTTCCACGGTCCGGACTACCTCAGGGGAAGCCGCCTCTCCGCGGGAGGTGATCCTCTTCAGAAAGGCGGCAAAGTCGGGGTCGGACGCACGTATGATCTCAATCATCCTGCAGGACCCTCCTGATGTGTGCCCCGAGGTGTCTTAGCTTTTCCTCCATTTTTTCGTAGCCCCGGTCGAGGTGATAGATGCGGTAGACCTCGGTGGACCCCCGTGCGGCCAACCCCGCCAGGATCAGGGCGGCGCTGTTTCTCAGGTCGGAGGACATGACCGGCGCGCCGAGGAGCTCGTGCGTTCCCTTGACTACGGCGTTTCTCCCGTCAATGGTAATATCGGCGCCAAGCCGTATCAGCTCGGGGATGTGCGCGAAACGCTTCTCGAAGATCGTCTCGGTGACGACGCTCGTCCCGGAGGCAAGGGTGAGGAGCGACGTGAGGGGCGCCTGAAGATCGGTGGGAAAACCGGGGTAGGGGAGGGTTGTCACGTCGGCGGCCAAAAGGTTCCCGGGACGTGCGACCCGGAGCCCGTCGTCACGACGCTCGAACTGCATGCCGGTCTCTTTCAATTTTTCGATTACCCCGCTCAGCATATCGACCGGGGCATTTTTCATAAGGACGTCACCACCGGTGATCCCGGCGGCTATCATAAAGGTTCCCGCCTCGATGCGGTCCGGAATGATCGTGTAGGAGATCGGCGAGAGACAATCCACCCCCTGGACATGGATCGTGTCGTCCCCGGCACCCTCGATCACGGCCCCCATCGCATTCAATGCCCGGGCAAGGTCCACCACTTCGGGCTCTTTGGCGGCATTGTGGATGACCGTCTCGCCCTTCGCCGTCGCAGCAGCCATGAGCAGATTTTCCGTCGCGCCCACGGTCGGGATGTCGAAGACGACACTGCCGCCCCTGAGCCGGGAGGCGTCCGCGATGACCAGACCATGCTCCTCGGTGATGTCGACGCCGAGGCACTGAAATCCCTTCAGGTGCTGGTCGACAGGCCGTATTCCGAGCTCACAGCCGCCCGGCAGCGACACGCGCGCCTTTCGGAACCGGGCGATGAGCGCGCCCATGATAAGAAAGGACGCCCGCATCTTCCGGACGAGGTCCCAGGAGGCCTCGTAGTTTCTAATGGTCGAGGAGTCCACCACGAACGGGCTTTCCGGGACCACTTCTGCTCCGAGCTCCCTGAGGAGCCACGTGGTGGTCTGGATATCCATCAGGTCCGGCACATCGAAGAACTCGTATCGGCCCGGGGCCATGATGGAGGCAATCAGGATGGGGAGGGCCGCATTCTTCGATCCGCTGACGGTCACCTCGCCGCCGAGCGGCGTTCCTCCTTCGACGATCATTTTCTCAAGCACGCTGCCACCTCTCAGGAAGACCTTTTTGCGACGGCCACCCGTGGATAGCCCGAAAGATCACGGGCGATGTGGGAAAAGATGAGCCCCGGCGTCATCTCGATGATATCACGGACGGCGTCGGCCTGCGTTGCGCCGATCTCGAAAAGGAGACGGCCGTGCGGGGCAAGACGGCCCGCTGCGCCGGCAACGAGCCTGACGATCAGATCAAGGCCGTCGTCGCCGCCCAAGAGGGCGATCGGCGGCTCACTCCTCACCTCGGCGGACGCCTGTTTCAGCTCGTCCGTGGTGAGGTAGGGGGGATTTGAGACGATAAGGTCGAAATACCTCATCGGGCCCCAACACCTCGTAGAGATCTCCGCACCGCAGCTCTATCCTATCCTTCGCGCCGAAGATCTCAAAGTTTTTCACGGCTACCGAGAGCGCACCTGCCGAGATATCCGTTACGACAATCTCCAGATCGGAAAGTTCCAGAAAGAGCGCCAGAGAAACCGCGCCGGATCCGGTGCCGATCTCGAGCATCTTGAGAGTCTCTCCGTTGAGTCCCCGTGCGGCGAGGATCACCTCCTGGACAAGGTGCTCGGTCTCGGGGCGGGGGATGAGGACGCGCTCGTCGACGGAGAGATCAAGGGACCAGAACTCCTTTTTGCCGGTGATATACGCGGTGGGAATCCCTGCCGCGCGCCTCTCGGCAAGCCGGGTGATATGTTTGAGTAGGTGTTGCCCGACGGGATGATCGGGATGAAGGTAGAGGTCCGATTTTGTCAGGCCGAGGGCATGTGCGACGATCAGCTGGGCGTCAAGCAGGTGGGAGGCGGTCCCGCCTTTCTGGAGAGTGCCCGATACGCGCGCGACGACATCGGACACCACGGAATGAGACGCCGCGCGGGCGCGGCCGTTTTTTGTGCTGCGGACAAGATCACTTGAGGGGATCATACCGCCTTGCTCTTGAGGGCTTCGGCCTGATGGTGCATGACGAGGGCGTCTATGATTTCATCGAGGTTGCCCAAGAGGACGCTATCGAGCCGGTGGAGCGTGAGGCCGATTCGGTGGTCGGTGACCCGGGACTGGGGGAAGTTGTAGGTCCTGATTCGCTCAGACCGGTCGCCGGTGCCCACCTGATTCTTCCGGGTCTCCGATCTCTCAGAATCCTGCTTCTGTGTCATCATGTCCAGGAGTCGGGCCTGAAGAACACGCATGGCCTTGGCCTTGTTTTTGTGCTGTGATTTTTCGTCCTGGCAGGTCACTACGAGGCCGGTCGGGAGGTGGGTGATGCGCACCGCGCTGTCGGTCGTGTTGACCGACTGGCCGCCGTGGCCGGTGGATCGGTAGGTATCGATCCTCAGGTCGTTCGGATCGATCTGGACGTCGATTTGGTCGGCCTCGGGTAGGATGGCGACGGTAACGGCGGAAGTATGAATCCTCCCCTGGGCCTCGGTCTCGGGAACGCGCTGAACCCGGTGCACACCGCTCTCGTACTTCAGGCGGCTGTAGGCCCCGTTTCCTTCAATGAGCGCGATGATCTCTTTGAATCCGCCGGCGCCCGTCTCGTTCCGGCTCATCACCTCGATCTTCCACCCTTTCATGTCGGCATAGTGGGAGTACATCCTGAAGAGATCGGCGGCAAAGAGCGCGGCCTCATCTCCGCCGGTCCCGGCTCTGATCTCGAGAAAAATATTCCTGCTGTCGTTGGGGTCTCTCGGAAGCAAAAGATATTTAAGCTTCTCTTCGCTGCCGGTCAATTCCCCTTCGAGACGCTCGATCTCACCTCTTGCGAGGTCCCTGATCTCGCCGTCGGCGTCGGAGAGGAGCTCCCTGTTGTCGGAAAGCTCTTTTTTCAAAGTACGGTAGCGTCGAAATTCAAGGACGATGGGCTCAAGGTCGGAGCGCTCTTTGGCGTGTTTTCGATAGACGTCAAGATCCTTGAGGATGTCGGGATCCGACAGGATTCGGTCGAGATCCTCGTATCTTAGTTCACTATCCTTGAGCTTGTCAAACATCGTTCAATACGCCTTGTATCATGAAGTCTTGGCGGCCCTCGACTTCTCTATCTCAACGGATTTCGTGAGGGCAGCAATAGCTACCTCTACCTGATCATCGGTCGGCTCCCTTGTGGTCATCTTCTGGAGCCATATCCCCGGCATCGATAGTGCGGAGAGCACCCGGTTATCTTGGTGATCGCCCGCAAGCTTGATGAATTCATAGGATATACCGGCGATCGGGATCAACAGCGGTATCTTGATGAGGATATAGACGAGGTTGCGCATAAATCCCGGGAGAGTCGGGAGCTTCGGCATGAAGGGGAAGACGGCCGCGAAAACAAAAATGCTGATGAGGAGGACCGTGATGATAAACGAGGTCCCGCAGCGCGGATGCGTGGTTGAGTACTTCTTGGTGTTTTCAACGGTCAGCTCGTCTCCGGCCTCGAAGGCGAATATCGACTTGTGCTCGGCGCCGTGGTACATAAATACCCGCCTGATGTCCGGCATAAACGAGATCCCGACGATATACAGGATAAAGATGGCGACCTTGATTGCTCCGTCGATGAGGTGAAAGGAGACGGTGGCAATCCCCATGTTTACGAAAAATTCCTTGCCGACGGCTACCGTCAGGAAATGTGGCAACACCACAAAGAGGAGAACCCCGAAGGCGAGGGATACGGCAATGGTGGCGGCTATGGCCCAGGGAGAAAGGCCGGCCGTATCCTCCTGTTCGGAGGCCTCGTTGGCCGAGAAGGTGAGGGCAGAGATGCCCCGTGCGAGAGAGTCGAACAGAACGACCACCCCCCTGAGCACCGGCTTCTTGAGTATGGGGTGCTTCTCGAAGAGAGAGACGATCTCTTCCCCTTTGGTCTTGATGGTTCCGTCGGATTTCCGCACGGAGACCGCCAGAGCGTTCTGGGAGCGCATCATCACCCCTTCGATAACGGCCTGGCCGCCGACTTTGATCTTCTCCATAGTATATACGTTCTATTGTGGGGCAACAGGTATCATGAAGAGCGTAAGGACGCACCCCATGGCTTTATTGCGAACGTACGTTCATGATCCGTCCGGTGTTGCGCCCAGATAATTGAGAGACTTTTGGGAAGGGCGTGGGGACTTACCCCACGCCCTGTTTCCGAACCGAAGAGGTCTACGATTTTTTTGCCGGCGAAATGTTGGCGTATTTCCTCTTGAACTTCTCCACGCGCCCGGCGGTATCCACGAGCTTCTGCTTGCCGGTGAAGAAGGGATGACACTGGGAGCATATCTCCACGGTGATCTTCTGCTTCGTCGAGCGAGTCTTGATCTCGTTTCCGCAGGCGCATTTGATGATCGATTCGGTATATTCGGGGTGAATATCCTTTTTCATCGTCAAACTGCCTCCTTTTCTATTCTTCCCATTATATCAGAACAGTTCCGAGATGGGTTTCTTTCAAAACAATATATATTAGTGGTTCATCTTGGCAAGAAAATCGGCGTTTGACTCCGTCCCCTGAATTTTATCCAGGAGAAACTCCATGGAGTCGATGGGGGTGAGCGGAGAGAGGAGCTTGCGCAGTATCCAGATGCGATTGAGAACGTCCTCCTCCAACAACAGCTCCTCCTTCCGGGTTCCCGATCGGTTGATATCGA
The DNA here is from genome assembly GCA_963792965.1 of uncultured delta proteobacterium. Classification (GTDB taxonomy): domain Bacteria; phylum Desulfobacterota; class Zymogenia; order Zymogenales; family Zymogenaceae; genus CAWBYW01. The sequence goes on from CAWBYW010000004.1 coordinate 280,914, forward strand.
TGGCCGGGAAGATACGCCGATCCGCGATCCGTCGGTCGAGGTGGATCTCCATGTTGCCGGTGCCTTTGAATTCCTCAAAGATGACCTCGTCCATCCGGCTGCCGGTATCGATGAGGGCGGTCGCGATGATGGTGAGGCTGCCGCCGTTTTCGATGTTTCGTGCGGCCCCGAAGAAGCGCTTGGGTTTGTGCAGTGCGTTGGAGTCTACGCCGCCGGAGAGGATTTTGCCGCTCGGCGGGACCACGGCGTTGTATGCCCGGGCGAGTCGGGTAATGCTGTCCAGGAGGATGACGACGTCCTTTTTATACTCCACGAGGCGTTTAGCCTTCTCAATGACCATTTCTGCAACCTGGACGTGCCGGGAGGCGGGCTCGTCGAAGGTGGAGCTCACCACCTCGCCGTTGACGGACCGCGCCATATCGGTGACTTCTTCCGGCCGCTCATCGATCAACAAGACGATGAGGGTTATATCCTTGTGGTTGGTCGTGACGGCGTTTGCGATGTCCTGAAGCAGCATCGTCTTGCCGGTTCGGGGCGGCGAGACGATAAGGCCGCGCTGGCCCTTCCCGATGGGGGTGAAGAGGTCCATGATCCGGGTGGAATATTTCCTTCGATCGTATTCAAGGTTGAGCTTTTCCTGCGGATAGACCGGGGTGAGGTTATCGAACATGATCCGATCGCGGGAGGTGTCGGGCCCCTCATGGTTGACATTTTCGACCTTGAGGAGGGCGAAATACCGTTCCGACTCCTTGGGGGGGCGGATCTGGCCTGAGATCGTATCGCCTGTCCTGAGGGAAAACCTCCTGATCTGGGAAGGGGAGACATAGATGTCATCGGGCCCCGGCAGATAGTTGTAGTCCGGGGCGCGCAGGAACCCGAAGCCGTCGGGCAGTGTTTCCAGGACGCCCTCGCCGTATATTACGCCATTTTGCTCCGTATGGGCCTGAAGCAGGGTGAAGATAAGCTCCTGGCGCGTCATGCCGCTGGCGCCCTCGATGTTGAGCTCCTTTGCCATCGTGAGGAGTTCGCTGATCTTCTTACTCTTGAGCTCCACGAGGTTGATGATCACATCTTGAGGGACTTCGGGCAGCTCTAAATCGTTTTCTTCCATTGTTCCGATTCCTTATTTTATCGGTGCGCACCACGATATATACTATTGTATATCGCGGGCTCTCTCAACAAAAAAACGGGATTTTGTTACTATGATTGAACGCTATCTACAGAATGTGTGATGCGTGGAATATGTCCTTATGTACAACCTGAGAGGGATTGGTGAATAGATCATGCGGTTAAGGTAATACTATAGGTCATCTCGGCGTGGATGTCAAGAATTTTTTATTTATTTTTCCCCACGGTCGCCTTCCAGCATCCCGTTCCCCATTTGGAGTAGATCTCAAAATAGTATATACCACTTCCCTTGAGTGTCAAGAGATCGCCTTTGGTCAGAGACTGGTCAATGAGCGGCTCTTTTTTGTCCTTGTCGGTCGCCTTGACCCAAAAATCGGCGCCGCCCCCGGGCCAGCTGAAGAGGACCGTCGTCTCCTCCGAGAGGGCATATACTTCAAAGGAAGCCCGGGCGCCTGTGCCCCAGAGGTAGCCGGAGAAGGTGCAGGAATTTTCCTGGCCCCCACTTGCCCGCGGGAAAAGGGAAATCGCGGCGACGAATATCAGAATCGGTATAGAAAGCCGAAGTCTCGGTCTCGTTATCATGGCGACAGGCGGCTCATCGTACGGTAACCATTAAGAAGTGGCATCAGCGTCGGAATCGACAAGAGATTATGCACCACCCCGAGGCGATAGTCAAGTCTTATCCGTCCATGAAGAGGGGTACTCCCAAGCGCCTCTTCGTCCGGCAATCATGCGCCCGGTCCGCGAGCGGGCGCCAAATGGCCTCCTTTCTTCCGTGGAGCCCGATTCCGGTTGACAACGCAGTTATTTTCGCTACTATAGAAGGAGGAGGATCGTTAAAAAGAGAACCCTCCCCCCATCGTTTTTGCCATTCGGTCGGCTTGCGGTGTCCCAAAACAGCGAGAGTCCGACACTCCAAGGGAATAGCTGATGAAGTGGCTTTCACGCCTCATCTATCGATATGACCTCTTCGTTCTGCTCACGGCGGCCCTGCTAACTGTCCTTGCGATATTCGGCACCACAAGAATCAGCATGGTCTCCAATGTCGCGCTCATGCTCCCGAGGGATAATCCGGCGGTCTCCGATTATCTCACGTCCTTGGAACGTATGGGAACGCTCGACTATCTGGTCGTTCTCGTTTCGGCGCCCCGTAAAGATGCCCTGACGGGCTTCTCGAACGATTTTTCGAAGAGGATGCTCGCCTCAAAGCTTGTCTCCGAGGTCAACTATACCGTTACGGAAAGAGACAAGAAGTATATATTAGAAAACTATTTGTCGAATATTTTTCTTTATCTCGATGACGAGGAGTTCGCGCGGGTAAAAGAAAAACTCAAACCGAAGGCGATGGATGATGCCGTCAGGATGGATAAGAGCCTGCTGCTGACGCCGATCTCCTCGGGCTCGTCCGATCTTGTCGTCAGGGACCCCCTGGACTTCCTTTCGATCGTTCGGGATAAGACATCTTCCGATGAAGGTGGGTTCTCCATCGATACCTCCTCCGGTTATTATCTCTCTATCGATGGAAAGCACCTCTTGATGCTTGCGCGTCCGGTCAGGCCGCCCCAGGATATCGAGTTTGACCATAGGCTCTTCTCCGATCTCAAACAGTTCGAGAATGAGATCAAGAAAGATGCGGCGTATCGGGGTGTCCTGGTCGAATATACCGGTGGATACCCGATTGCGGTCGGGGACGAGTCGATGATCAGGGGTGATCTCAGCAAGACGCTGACCATCGCGTCGATCCTTGTGCTCCTCTTGTTCTATCTGGTTTTCAGGCGCTTCTCACTGCTCTTCTTCGTCGGGCCGTGCCTCAACCTTGGGATTCTGTGGACGCTCGGCTTTGCGGGATTCGCACTCGGCCATCTCAATATGGTAACGGTGGCCTTTGGCGCGATTCTCGCGGGGCTGGGGATGGATTACTCGATCCACTTCTACAATGGATTTCTCGGTGAGATCTTCAAAGGAGAGGCCCTGGAGAAGGCACTTGAGAATACCTTCACGACTACCGGCAGAGGAATACTCACCGCGGCGCTGACAAACTCCGTCGCGTTCTTCTCCATGGTCTTCACCCAGTTCGCGGGGCTCTCGGAGCTCGGGATCATCGGCGGATTCGGGATATTGTTGACGCTCCTGTCCGATTTAGTCGTGCTCCCGTCTATCATCGTCAGGTTCATGAAGATACGGGGTGAAAAGGTAAAATATCTTCGTATCCCGACCTTCGGCATGGGGAGGCTGGGGAGGCTCGCGGTTGAAAGGAGGAGGGGCATCATTATTGCTGCGGCCGTCATGACGATCGTCATGGGTATCTTTGCCTTTAGGGTCGGCTTCGATACGGATGCCAACAGCCTTCGTCCGAAGAATAGTCCGGCCCTGGAGGTACAGGACAAGATCATGCGTATTTTTTCGGGTTCTTCGCCCGAGATAATTGTCACCGCCGCTGGCGGTGACCTGGAGAAGACCCTGGCCGTCTCGGAAGAAGCCCAGGGTATTATGAGGAAATACCCGGAGATCAGCAAGATAGAAGGCCCGGGGGCATTCCTGCCTTCCCTGTCGAAACAGGCTGAGAACATCAAGAGGGTGCACGACCTTGACCTCGGCAATGCGAGATTGAGGCTGGAGAGGACGCTGGTGATCAACGGGTTTCAGATGGGGCCTTTTTCGCCCTTTCTGGACACGCTTTCTCGGTTTTCTCGCGGAGACGTCAGACCGGTTACCTATGGGGACTTAACCGGGACGTCGGGCGAGAACATGACAAAGAAATATATCTCCCGGATCGGACAGTACCTGGTACGTTTCTCTCTTTGCGTATCCGAAGGCGGGTGTATGGGAAAAGGATATAGACCGAGTTCTGGTGGCCAAACTGAAAGAACTGTCGCCCGGGATCTCGGTAGCCAGCATAACGATGGTCATCGCGGAGCTAAAGAAAATCATCACCAAGGACTTCTTCGTCGCCACGGTCATCTCGGCCGTCGGAGTGCTCATCATCCTCATCGTTCAGTTCAGGGAGGTAACGGGTATCATCTTCTGTATGATCTCTCTGGGTATGGGGGTCCTCTGGATGGTAGGCTGTATGGGACTCTTCAATATCCCGATGAATTTCGCCAATATCGTCGTCTTCCCCATGGTGATCGGGTTTGGCATCGACAACAACACGCATCTCTATCACCGCTTCAAGGAGAGACGTCATGAGGGGGTGGCGGCCACCTTTTCGTTTACGGGCCGGGCGGTCATCATCTCGACGCTCACGTCGCTTGCGGGCTTCGGATCGCTCATCATTTCTCGCTACGGGGGGCTGAAAAGCATCGGGATCCTGGCGGTGATTGGATTGAGCCTCTGTCTCGTAACGGCCCTTTTTGTCCTTCCCGCCCTCATCGCGATACGGGAAGAGGGCAAGAAGAATAAGGAGGAGGCGGTGTGATATACGCGCCTCTTGTCTATCGTAGAAGGGCGCCCGTCGTCGAAAAAAACGCACACGTATCAAGAAAGGAAAGCACGTGAAGGTACTGTTGGTCTATCCCTACATGAGGGATGTCTATCATAAGCTCGGGTTTATCCTTCCCCCTCTCGGCCTCGGGTATCTTGCCGCCGCCGCAAAACAAGGCGGATTCGAGGTCGAGATCTGTGACCTGAACATCACGGAGGGAAAAGGTGTCCCTCGGTTTGCCCCCTTTGATGTGGTCGGGATTTCCCTGGATACCTCACGGTTCAATAGCGCGGTCACGATTGCGCGGAGTGCGATTTCCGAGGGAGCAACGGTTATCATGGGAGGTCCTCACGCGACGTTTGTCGCCGAAGAAATCCTCAAGAGCGGACTCTCCCACTATATCGTCCGGGGCGAAGGGGAAGAGACATTCGTGGAGCTCCTGAACGGGCTATCGGCGGGGAAAACCGTCGGCGACGTATCGGGGATATCGTATCTGTTGAACGGGAAGGTTAGCCATACCCCCGACCGGACGCCTCCGGAAAAGCTCGATGCGCTGGCCTTTCCCGCCCGGGGATCTTCTCTCAATGGAGCGCTACAAGAAGCTTCGGCTGGGAGGTCGGTTTATTACATCGATGGTAACCAGCCGCGGCTGTCCCTTTAACTGTGATTTCTGCTCATCGACGGTATTTTCTGGGGCTCGCTGGAGAAGCCGATCGCCGTCAAACGTCGTCGACGAGGTGGAGTCGATTGTCAAAGATCTCGGCTTCGGGGCGGTCTCGTTCATGGACGACAACTTCACGATGAACCCCGCCCGTGTCGTTGAGATCACCGCCGAGATCATACGCCGCCGCCTCGACATCTATTGGTGGTGTTTTTCCCGGGGGGATATCATCATCAAGAACGAAGAGATGGTCAAGCAGATGGCACGCTCGGGCTGTCGGTACGTTTTCATGGGCATCGAGAGCGCAGACGACCCGATCCTCAAGGACTACGGCAAGAAAATGAAGACAGCGGACTCCGCCCGGGCTATTGAGCTGTTGAAGGAATACGGGATCGAGACCATGGGAAGCTTCATCATAGGCTGGCCGGAGGAGACCAGGGCGATGGTACGGCGAACAATTCGTCTCTCCAAAAAAATCGGGCTGGGGGGTGCTCAATATTCCATCCTCACCCCCTATCCGGGGACCGCGCTCTATAAGAAATACCGGGACAGGATCTTCGAGCACGACTGGGAGAAATATGACTGCTTTCACGCGGTGATGACCCTTGATCACCTAAAACCGAGAGAGGTTCAGCGTCTCCTGAAGCGTGCCTTTTTCTCATTCTATTTTACCCCGAGGCGTGTCGTGACGGCCCTTCTCAGCCCACTCAGAGGGCGCGGGGTAGGTCTTTCGACGATCAAGGATATTTGGAAGTTCTTCCGAAAAGGGTAGCGTTGGGGTGACTATTCACTTTGATCCGGTCCACGATGCCGGCGTGCGGGTCCAATGCGCATTAAAAAAAAGAAGAGAACATATTTTTTCTTATAATGTTCAAAATATAATGCTCATTTACCCTACTGTTTCAGTTTAATATCAAAATCGTTATATAATCAAGGAATTAGAAGATCATGGGGAGGCGAGGACACCCCGGGCGAGGGCGCAAAAAAGGCCCTTAATTAACCCCACTTGATCTGCATCACATTCGTGGTGAGATATACATGCTATAAAATATCAGGAATCTGACTATCGTCTCGAGGCGTTGATCACATATCAACTCTGCATTACTCAAGGGTTTTCATTGCTCATGCCGATTTCGGAAAAAATCATAAAGGCCCAGAGAGAGCTCCTCGCAATATTCGACAGCATTCCGGAGCCCATCTGTATCATTGATGAATCCCTGTCAATAAAGCGATTGAATATGGCGATGGCCGAGATCATCGGCCTGGATATCAAAAGCGCACTCGGGAGCCGGTGCTATAAACATCTCGTGGGGCGGGACGAGCCGTGTCAGCTCTGCTATTTCAAACGTAATAACGGGAGCACGCGCTATCTGGAATGTAACTTCATGGAGCTGTCGCGCGAGGGGAAAGACTCCATCTTTGAGCTGACGATCTATCCCTATCCCGACGCGGGGGAGAATAGCGCGATCTTCCATTTCAGGAATATCTTCGACAAGGTGAAGCTCGAGAGACACCTCGAAAGACTCAGCGAGCTTCTCAGCAAGAGCGTCGGGGAGAAAGACTCGGAAGTAAGAGAAGACAAGGAAGAAGTTCGAGAAGATCATCGACCATTCGCCCGTCGGTATATCGATACTCAACCATTCAAAAATAATCGTCGCGGCCAATCCCGCCTTTGAGGCTGTCTTTCGGTTTCAAGGAAGGAGAGCTCTTAGGCAGAGAGTCACGAAGGTCCTCCATGAGGATAGCAAAGACAAATTCGACCCCTTCTTTGATGAGCTCATGAGGTCGGCGGCCCATTCCATGCAGATCACCAACAGGGATCAAAATGGTGTGGATAAGGAGTTCGTCATCATCGGGTTTCTCCTGGAGGCCCCGAGGTCCGATTCACCATTGCGAGTGATTAGGATAAGAAGTGTTAAGCTTGTGCAAAAAAAAGATTGTTTTACTGAATCCGGCCCATTTCCGGTTCCCATTGGCTCTCCATTAGCCTCAGATTCCCAATTGCTCTCGGATATCGTTGTTTCAGGATTTTTCAATTTTAGGATCTCAACTGATGTCCCTTCTGTCGGGCCTTCTGGCTATGCGATGCCAATCGCGGCTCTGGTTGTCCATGTCGAGAACGGGACGCAAACCCTCCATGCAGATTGGCGCTATTTTTCAACATCCTCTACAGGCGAGGAGATGCTTATAAGTACCGATGATCGGGGTTACATGGATCCCTGACAATACGAAGAAATTCGCCTATAAAACCTTCAGTTTGATCCCGAATGCTGTCGATCCTGATGGGCAAACGGCTGCCATAGCGCCCGGAAGTTTGACTGTTGGTTTCGACAGCAGCAGCGCCGATTGGCAGAATCAGTTCTCTCTAGTCGAAATGGACAGAACAGCAATCGAAGGGGATACGGTCGCCATAAATTTCGGCAATTTCCTGATTACTTTAGTTGTCGACCAATCCGGATCCATGACATGGAATGACAACGAAGGAACGCGCTTCGATTTCCTTGAGGGGCTTGTCAATGACATAGATTCGGCTTTGACAACCTGGAATCCTAATTCGACCATATCATATTCCTTGATCCAATTCAAGGGCCGGCGCATCAGCAACATGACCATCGGCATCCAAGGATCCCAGAATTCAGGGCTTCATTTCGATGGGGTTTATCTAGTCAGGAAGATACACAGGATCTCCTCCGACAGGAATAAATGACGGAGATTTGATACTGGATTTAGGAATAACGGAAACATATGAGGATGTAATATTCCATATCCATTGGGAACTGTTCTGCATTATGCCCTATTCTCTTATGCTAAATTTTCCGATGAGAGAGCCTATTCTGCTGAAAAAAATGGTTTTACTACGCTGGCTTCAAATCCGGCTGCTCCATTCGGAGTTGCGGGAATAGAAGCCGATTCGGTCATAACTGACAGTAATGGTAATGACCTGTCCCTAAGT
>CAWBYW010000005.1:0-97063 GCA_963792965.1 uncultured delta proteobacterium
GCACTTCGACCGCCTGAAGACGGGTATTCGCACAAAATAGCTCGTATTTCATGGCGCGGGTGTCCTGGGCAGGTCTGACGAAATGTTCACAGGGTCGGTACATAAAATCACAAAAAGTTATATATAAACACATTTATATGGCTGTTGGCCCGCCCGGCCGCGTCAAGAGCCAGACCAGTACCCACAATTGCCTGAACTTCCACGCTGATTCTGCGTCGTGGAGGCGCAAAGCCTTTGAAAAGGTGCTAGCGCATGAGCAGTATCAAATGCAGGTGGTCTTCATGCCCAAAATTGTCATTGCCAAACAGCTGGCCGGCAAGAAAGTCATAACCAACGACGGCGAGGAGCTGGGCAAGCTCATCGACCTCAACGTGCACGAAGTGAGCGGCAAGCTCAAATCCATGCTGGTGGAGCCCAACCTCGACAACCCCACCGCGCGCGCCCTCAACAAGGAGGACGGGCTGCTCGTCATCCCCTACTCGTCCGTGCTGGCCTCTTCCGACCACATCATCGTGGACAAGAAGGCATCAGCGCCTTTCAGGCAACGTTGACCCTGCCCGGCATCGCCGGTATCGCCCTGACCATCGGTATGGCGGTTGACGCCAACGTCCTCATCAACGAGCGAATCAGGGAGGAGACGAGGCTGGGCAAGACGCCGCGGGCCGCCCTCGAGGGAGGTTATACGAAGGCCTTTGTGACCATTATGGACGCCCAGCTCACGACGCTGATTGCGGGGCTGGTCCTCTTCCAGTTCGGGACGGGACCGGTTAAGGGGTTCGCGGTGACGCTGTGTATCGGTATCATCGCCAGCCTCTTTACCGCCATCTTTGTCACCCATGCCATCTTTGACTTCGTGCTTTCACGCTTCAGAGTCAAGCGTCTGAGCGTATAAAAGGGGACGACCCATGGAACTGATAAGACCGGGAACGAATATAGATTTCATTGGAAAGCGGGTAGTACGGCATATGTCTTCTCGCTGATTCTTGCCTTCGTCAGTATCGGCTCCCTGATCTATCACGGCGGCCCCAATTACGGCATCGACTTCAGGGGGGGGCACCTCATCCAGGTGAAATTCGCCAAGGTGGTGACGATACCCGACATCAAGAAAGCGTTGGCCCCAATAGGGCTCACGGACGCCATCGTCCAGGAATTCTCGGGGGGACAGGGAAACGAGTACATCATCAGGGTGATAAAGACCGACATCGACAATACGGTGCTTGTCAAACAACGTGAAGAAGGCCCTCACCGAAGCCTTCGGCGTGGGCTCGTTTGAGGTCAGGCGCGTTGAGATGGTGGGGCCCAAGGTAGGAAAAGACCTTCAGACAGAGGCCCTCCTTGCTGTTCTCTTTGCATGCGGGGGTATCCTCATCTATGTCGCCGTGCGCTTCGAGGTTCGCTACGCGGTCGGCGCGGTCGTGGCGCTCTTCCACGACGCGTTGATCGTCATCGGGGCATATTCGATAACGAACATGGAGGTAAACCTCCCGATCGTCGCGGCGGTGCTCACGGTCATCGGGTATTCCGTCAACGACACCATCGTCATTTTCGACCGGATTCGCGAGAATTTGCGCAAGGCCGGCAAGGCCCCCTTGGGCGAGGTGATGAACAAGAGCATCAACGAGACCCTCTCAAGGACCGTCATCACGGTCGGCGTGACGATGCTGGCGGTGCTGGCCCTCCTCATCCTCGGAGGCGGGGTCATAAGAGAGATCGCGTTCGGGCTTACGGTCGGGTTTATGATGGGGTGCTATTCCTCGATATTTGTCGCCTCACCACTGGTGCTTGAATGGAGCAGGGTATTTCCGGAAAAAGGCCCGGCGCAGCGCAAGTCGTTCAAAAGATAGCGGCCCTTATCCCGGCCCTTAACGCCGGCGCAACGGTGGGGGCCGTCGTATCCGGGACAAAGAGCTACGTCGACTATGTCCTGGTGATAAACGACGGCTCCGCCGACGACACGCGGGACAAGGCCGCCGGGGCCGGCGCGACGGTCATCAGCCATGTCAGCCCGCGTGGGAAGGGGGAGGCGCTCAAGACCGGTTTCGGGTTCCTGGTCGGTCGGGGGTTTGACGCCGTTCTGACGCTCGACGCCGACGGTCAGCACGATCCCCGTGACATCCCCAAGCTCATCGCCCGCTATCAAGGGAGCAAGGCCGGGATTGTCATCGGGTCGCGGATGGAGGATCGGGAAAAGATCCCCGCCTACCGCCTGATCCCCAACCTCGTGGGGAACTTCTTCCTCTCGCGCGCCTCACGGCAATTCGTCCAGGACAGCCAGTGCGGGATGCGGATCTACGGGGCCGACGTGCTGAGAAAGATCACGCTTGTCTCCTCACGTTTTGATACCGAGGCCGAGGCCCTGGTCAAGGCGGGCAGGCTCGGTTTTACGTTTGCCTTCGTCCCCATTACGACCATCTACCGGCAGGGGGCGAAAAGCAATTTCCTGCCGGTTAAAGACACGTACCTGATCTCGCTTATATATCTGAAGAGCCTTTTCTGGAAATAGACGAAACAGCCGGACAGTAAGATGGTCTATAGAAGGATGGCGGGGATGGCCGTTGACGGTCCTTCTCGACGCTCCTTCTCAGGTCAAGTCTCCTTTGTCTGTCGCCCCGTTTTCCACCTCATCTCGGCATCGGCCCGGGTCGAAAGCTCGTGGGCCCGGATTTCTACATCCGAATCTCCGAAAATTGAGCGGGCCTTCGTACGCGGGCGTGAAACTTCCACTTTAAAAGGCTTACGATATAGGTGAGCGGAAGGCTAAAGTATAAACCCTTTTTCCTTGACGCCTGAAGAAAAGCGTACTACAATTTTTATTATCGTATGTAGGTATTATGCCCATGTCAATTTATGATGATACTCGACGATTTCTCCTCGTTCAGGCGCTTCACCACGGCCTGGGGGTCCTCTCGACCTTTTCCGATCGAAACCTCATCAGGACGACCTACTGGATGGAGAAGATTACCACCCGTGACCATTATAAGCGGGCGATCTCGAAGATCAGAAACATGTTTGAGAATAACCATCCGAGCTTTCAGGTCTTCAAGAAGATCCTCCGCAATACCAATACCCATCACCGAAAACGGCTCGTCAAGGCGTTCTTCATAAACCAGCTTCTGATCGGCAGCAACCGCCGGAAGGCGTTCTCCGAAAGCCCCGGGGGCTTTTACCCTCCCGGTTTTATGGTCATCTCGCCCACGATGCGCTGTAATCTCGCCTGTTTCGGGTGCTACGCCGGGAGCTACGACAAAGGCAAAGACCTTCCGATCGAGGTGATGGACCGGGTCCTGAATGAGGCAAAAGAGCTCGGGATGTTCTTTGCCGTCATCTCCGGCGGCGAGCCCTTCATCCGAGACGACGTCGTGCGGCTCTTTGAAAAACACAAAGACGTGGCGTTCCACGTCTACACCCACGGGGGCCTCCTGGACGAGAAGATGATCAAGCGGATCATCAAAGCGGGCAATATCCTGCCGGCCATCAGCATCGAGGGGTTCGAGGAGGAAACCGACAAGAGGCGCGGCAAGGGCCACTATAAGAAGGTGATGAACGCCATGCGGCTCCTCAGAGAGAACGGGGTTCTCTTCGGCTTTTCGTCTACCGAGACAAGCCTCAATGCCGACCTCATCACCAGCGATGCCTTTGTCGACCATATGGTGGACATGGGCTGCACCCTCGGGTGGTACTTCACCTACGTGCCGGTGGGGAGGGATCCCAACCTCGACCTGATGCCCACGCCCGAGCAGCGCGATAAGCTGAGACGGTGGGTCAGGCACGTCCGCAATACCAAGCCGATCCTCGTGGCCGACTTCTGGAACGACGGACCCGTGGTGGGGGGCTGTATCGCGGCCGGCCGCAAGTATCTTCACATCAACGCCAACGGCGACGTGGAGCCGTGCGTCTTCTGTCACTTCGCCGAGCACAACATAAAAGACACGCCCCTGAAGGTCGCCCTCAACTCCAAAACCTTCAGGTTTATTCGGGAGACCCAGAGAAATAATCCAAATCCTCTTCGGCCCTGCATGATCATCGATCACCCCGAGGTCTTTCGCGAGGCGATATCGATGGAGGGCGTTTACTTTACACACGACGGCGCCGATAACGTCGTAACGGAAATATCCGATTTCCTCGACAAGTACTCCTCCGACTACGCCCTCTACTCGGAAAAAGCATGGAGAGAAGAATACGAGCATGACTAAGCAGCGGCGGTTGTTTTTGACAGTCGGCGCGGTATTTCCCCTTTTTCTTGTCTCCTGCGCCCTTCAACCCGTCAGGCCGACCCCTCTGGCGGTAATGGCTCCCTACATCAGCGCGGACACGGCCGTCGCGGAGCTTGAAAAGGCACAGAATAAGGTCATCGATATCCGTGGGCAGGCAAGCCTCAAGACATACGACCCGGACGGTAAGCTTGCCAATTCCGTCACCGGCTATATGGCGTTCAAGCGCCCCGACAAGTTTCGATTCACCTACGTCGGTCCCCTCGGTATCGTCCTGTTCGAGGCCCTCGTCAACGACAAGACGATGATCCTCTTCCTGCCCCAACAGCTCAAGGCATATAAGGGGAGCACCGAGACCCCGAGCAGCGGACTCTTCTCCGCAAACCTCTTGAGGGCTCCCTTCACTCGGTTCCAGGGCCGGCTCTTCGCCATCGAGCACGACGGCGACAAGAGCACACTCTACGCGATTGCTCAGGACAAGGCGGATAAGAAGGAATACGCCCTCTCCGAGAAAATCATCTTCTCGAGGATAGATATGCGTCCCCTCGTGCGCGAGGGATATGAGGATGGGTTGTTGACCTGGCGGGTCACGTATAAGAAATACGACGTCATCGACGGAATCGCGATCCCAAGCGAGATCACGATCGAGGATCCCTCGTCCGGCGGCACGATGGAGATCGGGCTCTCGGATGCGAAAGTAAACACCGGCATCAGCGACGATGTCTTCGACCCCTCGGTAAAACCCCCGTACACCGAGGCGCCGCTGGGAAGTTTTGCGCCACCCGACTTTTAGAGATGTGCCGGAAATTATGCGACGTATAGAGTATAGAGTATTAATCCCATAGCGCGTTTGGAAAGGAGGAGAAAATGAATAAGAAGATCGTTATGTTACCTTTGCTCCTGACTCTTCTGCTGGCGGTGGCCGTCGCGGCCTTTGCCGGCGACGCCTCCCTCACCAGGTCCATCTCCTTCGATAAGTGGATGACGATAAACCTCACACGGGAAGGACTGACCGTCACGGATATCATCTTCAAGACCGATACCGAGGCCAAGACGGGGCGTTTCGGATTAGGGGTCACCCGCGGTCCCTACGCCACGTTTTCCATCGTCAACAATTCCGGCCACGACATGGAGTACGGGGTGGCCATCGCCCTCTTCGATAAGAACAATAATCTCATCACCGCGGCGGATTACGCCCAGGTGGGCAAGCTCAATCCTGCCGAGAGTAAACAAGAAGACGTTGTCTTCGGCCCCGTTAACCTGAGGTATACGGAAGCCACCTACTTCAAGATCGTGCTCGAAGCGAAGTAGACGGTTTTTTCGGTCTTCACCCGTGTGGTACTTATTCGTCGCCCCGATCATATCAATCTGTGTGGCCCTCGTGAGCCGGTCCTGGCTCGCGGGGGCCGTTTCCTTTTTTCTGCTCTCGCTGTGGATCGGCACGGGAATTTTTCTTATAGGAATCCCGTTTTTATCCCGGGCCGTAACCCGGATACGGACAGACGCACCCCTGATTGCCCTCACCTTCGACGACGGTCCGCATCCCTCCTATTCGCGACAGATCCTCGGCATCCTCAGGAAGCACGGGGCCCACGCGACCTTCTTCGTGGTGGCCGAAAGGGCCCGGCAATACCCCGAGATCATAGACGAAATCATCTCTCAGGGTCATGAAATCGGCAATCACTCGCTCTCCCACCGGCACCTCTTGTCGCTTTCGTCGTTCACCGTGCAGTATGAGGACATCGGGGCGGCGCAGGAGATCATCGAGGGACTGTCGGGGACGGCCCCCCGCCTTTATCGCCCGCCGATGGGGTACAAGACGCCCGAGACCTTTCGTGCTGCGAAAAGCCTCGGGCTCCGTGTCGTGGGATGGAAGATAAAGGGGTGGGACACGGTGCTCCGCGATCCGGAGAGGATAGCCGGCCATATCCTTTCGCGGGCAAAGCGGGGTACCATTATCCTGCTGCACGACTCATCCTCGCTTAAAAAAAGGTTTGCCGACAGATCCGCGACCATCGACGCCCTGCCCCTGATCCTCTCGGGGCTTGGCCGGCTCGGTCTTCGCTGCGTGACGCTGTCTGAATTACAGAACAAGGGACGGTGACAAAGAATGAAACGATCTCTCGCTTTCCTCTTCCTTTTGTTGATGTGCGGCTCTCTGTCGTACGCCCAGGACGTGGACCGCGCCCTTAACGGGCTTTCGGACTACTGGAAGAAAGTCGACACACTTACCTGCGACTTCGTTCAGAAAAAGCGGCTTGCCTTGCTTTCCGGGGAGGTCGTCTCGTCCGGCACGTTCGCCTATAAGAACCCCGGGCTCATGGTGTTTCGCTACGCCCCCCCCGAAGACACAATCATGGGGATCAGGCCGGGGCTCGTCACCATCTATTTCCCGAGCCTCAAGAAGGCAAAGCGCATCCACCTTTCGGGCGCTGCGGAGGTCCCCAGGGAAATGTCATTCGGGATGGGGCCGATCGGAGATACGAAGGCGCTCAAAGAGGCCTTTTCGGTCGCGGTTTCGGAGAAGAACGGGACGATCGAGATGACCTTTGTCCCAAAGGGGAAAAATGATGCGATCGCCAAAGTCGTCATCGTCTTCAGAAAAGACTACACCCCACTTTACACGACCATCGTCGAGCCCCGTGGCGACACCACCACCCTCGAATTCACGCATCAGAAGATCAACACGCCGGTAAACGATTCGCTCTTCGAGGTCACCATCCCCCGGGGGGTCCAGGTGGAAGACATCGGCGGGTAAGCCGCGTTGCCGGGTGGCGGGACCTCAAGGACGACGTCCGGGGCCGATGCCTTCGGTTCCAGGATCGTCTGGTCGGTCCGTCACCGGAGGAAAGCCGATCGGAGGCGATAGACGCCCCAGGCGGCTGTCCGGCAATCGTCGCCCGGCACCGCGTCGATGCTTCCGGCAACGAGTCTCGATGCACACTGCCCGTCCGGCGTCCCCCCTATATTGGCACGACATATACGGGCAATCGCCCATGCCGGGGCCATTTGACGCGTCCATTCCCTGGGACGATGCCCGGCATTATAGCGCCGTGCCAGCTCTGTCGAAAAAAAAGTTGACATATTACAATTTATTATATATAATTTTACAGGAAATTATATATAGTTTCTATTCACATCGGCACTATTTCGACACTATCATTCTCTCCATGGGGTGACGTGATGAAGAAAAGACTAATAGGCGTGTGTCTCATTGCGTTCCTTTCGCTGCCCGGCCTCGCTTCGGCCTGGGATAACGAATTTCACGTCCAGATGGTCAAGGACGCCATCGCCCTGTGCCCCACGGAGCTCAAGAAGTTCCTCAACAATAATAGTGATGCCGTAATCACGGGCGCCAAGGACCCCGACATCACGATATCGGCTCCCATCGGCTATGCCTACGGCTACCGTAAACACTATTACATTCCGGAGGGGGACCGGGGCGACGGGCCGGATGAGGTCAAGGCACTGTCCGTCTCAACGATCGACCTCCTTTCTCGGCACTTCCCCGACACTGAACTAATCGGCCGCCGTATGGGCATGATCAGCCATTTCATCGGTGATTCGCTGGAGCCCAAGAGATACGTCGGCCTCGCTCCCAACTACCCTAAGGATTTCATCAAGGAGCAGTTCCGGAGCAAAGACGTTACCTATCTCCCGGTCATTTATAACGGATATAACCCCATCGACGATTTCTCCGGCGATCTGAAGACGATCGCAAAGAACTTCTGGTATCAAAACACCACCGACGACCAATACTATGACGTCGCGGTAAATTCTATTGTGGACACATGGACCACCATCTGGGAGAAGGCCGGAAGGCCCTCGGGCGATTTTGTCGCGACCGGCTCCCGGATCAGGCCGGAGGTTCCCCCGGAGGTGGCCAAACCGGCGGCGGTCTTCTCACCATCCGAGCTCTTGGACCTCAAGACTCTCGGAGAGACCGGCACAACCGGTACAACCGGCACGTACGATGAAAAAACCTTCGATATCGACAAGTACGGCAAAGGAAAAGAGCTGACTCCGCAGGCAAACACCGGCGAAGCCCCTCTCGAATCAACGACCAACCCCGGGGCGATTGAAAACGCCACCGGCACCCCTCCCCCCCCCGGGGCAACCACCCCCCCCGAAGAAGGCGGAGGCGAATCTCCCTCGGGAGAGACCGGCGAAACCTCCCCCTCCCCGTAGCGGCAGAAGCACTGCTTTCGAGCGAGGCGGCCGCAACCATCCGATAAATGGAGGGCACACATGCCCAGAAGATCGCCTACCACGGTCTTTATCTCACTGTCGGCCTTTTTTTGCCCTCTCGACCTGCGTCCGGCCCGGCGGCCCCGTCGTTAAGGAATCCCCCGACAGCGCCCGGAGAGTCAACACCGAGATGAACCGCCTCACCGATTCCTATGAGAGGAAGGACGTTTCGTCATTTATGGCGGACGTGGGGAGGGACTATATGCTTGAGATACTGTCGCAGATTAGGGTCTTTTGGTTATTTTTTCTTCTTCTGTCGCTTTCGGGACTTTTCAGAATAATTTAAATAGTAGTTTATCCTATATCGTTTATGACTGATATTAATAGGTATGGTATTGGATTTTGGATAGGTGGTGGTGTTTACAGTATTATAAATATGATTATGAATTATAAAAATGCTGCTCAGAGTAATATTTTATTTTATAACTATTTGATAACAGGGGTTGCTGTTATTGGCTTGATTTTAAATATAATTTTATTGAAAAGAGTAAGAAGATGATAATGAACAACACAATCAAACTATTTTTTTCCTTACTTATAGGGGTTATAGCGATAGGGATAGCGAGACTTGTTCATCCGAGCTGGGATTTAACTCATTTATTGATATTTGGGTTAGTAGTATTTGCTGTAAACCTATGTATTATCTTTATTATTAAAAAAGAATAAGGTGAAAAGATGATAAAGAAAAACAAAAGACAAGTGGAGTGGGGTATTTTTTTCTGGATGGGAATGGGCGTAATGAATCTAATATATGCTTTGCAACTTCCTTCAAAAGCGCATCCAATTTTATATCCTTGGATTATGTTTGGGATTTCTATGCTTTTCATGATTATCGCCGCCTTCATTTTCACGATCACCCCCGGCGGAAAACTCGTCCTTACTGGGATGAAGGGCGACCGACCCTTCGGAGGGAAGTAAGCCAAACGCCGAGCGAATAAAACGCCCCGTTAAACAACGGGGCGTTATCCTTTCCGAGCGGCAAGAGACGCAAGGACGCGGGCGTTTGCTGCCACCGCCGAAGAAACGGTGGCTGTACGTCATGTACCCAGGAGCCTTCTTACCAGCTCGACCCCCGATTGCGCATCCTCGCCATAGCCGTCGGCCCCTATCTCGTCGGCAAACGTTTGCGACAGCGGCGCCCCGCCGATAATGAACTTGAACTGACCTCGCACGCCCGCCTCGGTGAAGACGTCGATGGTGTCCTTCATGCCCGGCATTGTCGTCGTCAGGAGTGCGGACAGCCCTATGATATCCGGCTTCTCTTCCTTTGCCTTGCTAAGAAATACCTCCGGTTTCACGTCCACACCGACGTCGATCACCTCAAACCCATTGCCCATCAACAGGGCCGCGAGGATATTCTTGCCGATATCGTGGATATCCCCGAAGACGGTCCCGAGCATAATCCGGCCCCGTGACTTGTAGTCCCCCTCTTTGAGGAGCGGCTCGAGAATCTTAAACGAATTACTGTACGCTTTGACGCTCATCAACACGTCCGGCAGAAAATATTCTCCCTCCCGAAAAAGAATTCCCACCCGATCCAGCGCCGGAAGGAGCGCCTTGTTGATGATATCCACCGCGGAAATACCCGACGAGAGTCCCTTTTTCGTCAACTCCTCGGTATCCTCGAACTTCATGTCGATGACGGATTGCCTGAGTTCTTCCACTATTTCTTGTGACATCAGATTCCCCTCTCTCCCTGTAAGTCTATAATCATGGGCGAAGGCACGCGGCCCACGTTCGCATTGCTCGCTGTCGGTGACTCATCTCCGTACGGCTGATCGTGGGCGGACCTAAGTTTCCCGACACTGACACACCCTCCCACACCCGTGCCTGACCGATTATCCCTCCCACTCGGCGGCGTAGTATTCGTCGAGGCTCCGCTTTTTGACCATCTCGATAAAATCATCCATCCCCTGTGCAGTCGCCGGGTCGAGGTCTTTCTCTTTATGCCTTCCAAGTATCGCCAACGCCTTGTCTCGCGCTTTTGAGACCATGTCCTTCTTCCCCGCTTTTTCCCAGATGTCCCGCTTATCGCGGTCGGCCAGTCCCGGCACAAAGTGCTCCGTCCTGAAATATTTCTGGGTGTGCTCCTGCATCAGGTAGTCCCCGGCCGGGCCCACCCTCTTGATGACTTCCAGAGCCTTCGTCGTCTCGTTGACCTCGATACCCCGGATGGCCCGCTCGACCGATCCGATGATCTCATCGTCTATCACCGCCAGCTCGTGGGCACCGGCCGTGGTCGATTCGATGGTGCCCACGCAGGTGATGTAGTTCACCCCGCCCATCGCCGCCATGAGCATCGTCCGTGATCGCTCCACGCCGCACTGCATGTCCAACAGCTTTGATTCAGTCCCTCCGGCCACCCCCCGGCACGGGATATTATAGGAGTGGGCAATCTGGGCGATTGCGGCGCTAATGAGGCCGGTCTCGACGGAGCCCAGCGCCACCGTACCGCGGCGCATCTCAGCGATAGTGGAGACCGTCCCGTACATCACGGGAGTCCCCGCGCGGATCGCCTGCGCCATAACGATATGGGCCAATACCTCGGCGTTGTGCTGGATGAGGAGCCCCGCAAGGGTGATCGGGGCGGTCGTGCCGGCCATCGCCTCCGGCGAGAAGAGCGCCGGCTGACCGTACTCGGCAAGTATCATCAAACCCTCCAGCTGTATCTGCGCGGTCGAGAGTGGGCTCACCGTATTGACGATGGTCATATACGGGTGCTTATCCTTGATTTTATCCGCGCCTCCCATGGCGATAATAAGGAGCTCCATCATATCTTTCGTCGGCAAGACCCCGTAAGCCCCCATCCCGAACGACTTGCGGCAATTTCTCGCCCAGGCACGGATTGCTTCCACCGGGATCGTCTGCATCGGGACATCTGAGGGCCAGATATCCATCTGGTTTGACTGGATAAAGTCCAGGCCGTCGAGAATGATAAGGTGTCGGATCAAGTCCTTCAGGGTGGCCGGGCCGTATGCCCCGGTCTCGAGGTTATACATGT
This sequence comes from uncultured delta proteobacterium, assembly GCA_963792965.1. Taxonomy (GTDB): domain Bacteria; phylum Desulfobacterota; class Zymogenia; order Zymogenales; family Zymogenaceae; genus CAWBYW01. The sequence goes on from CAWBYW010000005.1 coordinate 11,461, forward strand.
TGACGGCGGTCCCCAGCCCACCATATACGCGGGTCTCGGGGCTGATCGTCCAGGTAAGGCTCTGGTCATGGCCACAGAGGACAAACTGGCGCGGCGCCTTCTTGACGTAGGTCTCGACGACCCGAGGAGGAAATTTTACAATCTTCGTTTTCTCATCGGCCTTGCACCCAAGGTCGGAAAGAATTTGGCGCATCTTCTTTACCTCGACCTTGACGCCGGTTTCCTGGAGGACCTCACTGGTCGCCTCCCTGATCTCTTCGATCTCCTTAGCGCTGAGGACTTCAAGTTTCATGTTCTTCATACGGTGCTCCGTTATGATGGATAACGAGATTATTGATCCGGCCGTCCCGTTCTTTTTTGTCCGAAGAGGCCGGCAATTACCTGCTTTAGTTTGAGGGAAAGCGTCAACAATATCCGGTATACGTCGCTCGGGGTTTTTATGAGATGGATGATCCCCCGCCATCGTCGAGGGCTCCTGTAGAAGCCCTCGAGTATGGCGTTGTTTCCCTTCACCAGGACCTCTCTCTTCACCGTGTCGGGCCAGAAGACGAAATTCATCCCACTCATGTGCTTCCACTCTTCCACGAACTCCCCATATTTTCTGATGTCGGCGTATATCTCGCAGCCGGGATAGGGCGTAAACTTGGACAGGTTGATGAGGTCAAATGGAACTTCCCTTACAAAATCGCGTGTCCGCTGGATAGTCTCTCGCGTTTCTCCAGGCACTCCGATCATGAAGAGACCCTTGGCGATAATCCCTGCCGCACTGGTGAGTCTGACGGCCTCGGCCGCCTTCTCCAGCGAGAGGGTTTTATCAAGAAACGCCAGGAGGTCTTCGTTTGCGGTCTCAATGCCGTAGCTGATCATCCAGGCCCCGGCCCGCTTCATCAGCGCAAGCATCTCAGAGTCGACGAGGTCGGCCCGCGCGTCACACGAAAAGGTGATTTTGAACGGGAGCCCCAGCAAGCCTTCGCAGAGGTCGTTCAGGTGCTTTTTATTTACCGTGAAGTTGTCGTCATAGAAAATGAAATGGTCGATGCCGTATTCCTTCCTGAGGCGACCGATCATTTCGATGATGTAGGGGACGCTGTGAAAACGATAGCGCTCTCCGAACAGCCCGCGGTCGCAGAAGGTGCATCGGAAGGGACATCCGCGGGATGTCATCAGCGTAACCGCCCGGCCGTGGGGCGAATGGAAGATCGGCGGACGGTATGACAACGGGAACCCCGGAAACAATTCGTAGGCGGGCGGCGGAAGAGAGTCAAGATCGGCGATGAGCGGCGCACGATTGTTCGCATGAACCACGCCGTCTATCCGATAACACGCCCCCTCGATCGCGGCGGGATCTCCCCCTTCGAGGATCGCCCGAAACAGCGAGGGCGCCGAGGTTTCTCCCTCACCCACGATCCCCCAGTCGAATTGTCCGAACGCGCTCATGGTCCTCTCGGGAACAGCCGTGACATGAGGCCCCCCGACGACGGTTACCACGTGGGGGAGGCGCATTTTGATCTCTCCGGAAATGAGCGCAGCCGAATCCACCGACGACGTATAACTGGTCATTCCCACGATCTCCGGGGCTTGCGACACGGCCCACTCGACCACCTGCCCCGGGCTTTTCCCGAGGGCCTGGGCGTCGAGTATGGAGACATCGAGACCCTCACGCTGGAGGACCGCCGCAAGCGACGCGATCCCGATTTGCGGCAGGGTGTTGAGAATAGGCAGCAGATGCTCCGTCTCCTCTCCCCAGACATGGGAGGGCGGGTTGATGAGGACAATCTTTTTGGGCTCCGGCATACTCGCTATCCCTCGAAGAACTCCGCGAGCACCTTCTTCTTGAGGGCTCCCGCGAGGAGCTCGCCGAAGACGTGCGGAAGCTCGTCGATACCGATGATATCGGAAACGAGCCCGCGCGCCTCCTCACGGCTCCGCCGTATAAAGTCCAGCGCCGCCTCGTTGTCCGCCCATCGGGTCGAGAAGGTCGGAAAGATCGAGACCTCCCGCATGGTGAGGGATATGGGAAGTATCGTCAGCGACTCAAAGGTGATCCCCACGAGCGCGACCCTGCCCCCCGGGCGCACCGTGTCGAGGGCGTCTTTCATCGCGTCGACCCTCCCGGCACACTCAAGGGCAACGTCGGGGCCGGTCCCCGAGAAGGTCTCATTGAGGCGCTGGCGGTAATCACTATCCCTCGGGGAGACGACAACGTCGGCACCGAACTCCCGCGTAAACCTTTGCCTTGTCTCGTTGACCTCGACGACCCCGATGCGGCGGGCTCCGGACGCCCTGAGGACCAACAGCGTCGCCAATCCGATCGGGCCGGCGCCGAATATCACGCCGTCCTCGCCGGGCGCAAAAGAGACACGGGATATCCCGTGGCAGCCGACCGCGATCGTATCGACGAGCGCCGCGTCCCTGAGTGTGACGTCCCCCGGGACGTCCATGAGCATCCGCTCCGGTACCCTGACATATTCAGAAAACCCGCCCTGAAGCGATCCCGTCCCGACGGCAAGCTTCGCGTCGCAAAGATGCGGGATCTCCCGCCGACACATGGCGCACATCCCGCAGCCATTCGGACGCACCACGACCCTGGCTCCTTTGCGAAAGCGCGTGACCGCGCCCCCGCTCTCTTCCACGACCCCCGCGATCTCGTGGCCCATGATATAGTTGTCCGGCAGCACACCCGAGGAAAAGAGGGTGAGGTCCGACCCGCATATCCCCACCGCCGCCACCCTGACGACGACATCATAAGGGCCGGCGATCGGCCGCTCTACCATGCGCACCGCCAGGCTCCTTGTCTTCTTGTCGAAAACAAACCGCTTTCATGGGATGACCGATATTCGCCCCGAAAAAGAGGCATTCAGTGTATCATAACGGGCCGATGATGAAAAGCCATTAAATGATCTCCGCAATGCGAAAGGGGGGAAAGCTCCCCCCTCGCTACTTACGGTTTCCTTTTTCGCTCCGGCTCACGCCCGATCTAATTTTTTCTCCTAAAACCCAACGTAATGTACCAGCTCTTTTGTCATCGAGACGAGGTCCTCAACATAGACGAACTCGTCGGCCGCGTGCGCCCGGATGTTGCTTGCCCGCACGAGACCAAACCCCGCCGCCTCGACGGGCGTGGGCTTGAGTGCCTCGGCCACGAACCCGAGGTCGGTCGAGCCGGAGATGCCACCGGCGAGAAAGAAGTCATATCCCTTTACCGCCTTCTTTGCCTCCTTCATCTTTTTAACCGCCGCGCTTTCCGGATCGACCTCCACCGGCGGGTAGGCGTGGACGACGTTGACGATAAGGTCCAACAGCTTTGACTTCTTCCTGCCGCGCTCAAGCGCGGCCTTGATCTCGGCGACGACATCATCGAACCGCTCGTCAACGATGTAGCGGCGGTTGATCGTAAGCCGGCATTCGCCCGGCACTATGTTTTCCTTTGTCCCGCCGCGTATGATGTCGAGGTTGAACATCGGGGTCATCTTGTCGTAGGGGCACCCGGGAAGCGGAAAGGTCGGGATCCGAGAGAGCCGCTTTTCCGCCTCCTTCTTGAGGACGAGCAGCTCCTGCATCACCGGCACCAGCTCCTCGATGGCGTTGACGCCGAGATAGTTCATCCCCGAATGGGCGCTCTTGCCCACGGCCGTCACGTCGATGCGGATCGAGCCGGCGGCACCGATCGTAACGATCGGCTCCATGGCACCGAGCTCAAGCCAGATGAGGTGCGGCGAGAAGTAGCCCTCCTCGGCGAGGTAGCGCGCACCCGGATAGACGCCCAGCTCTTCGTCGGTGCAGAGGTTACAGCCGACGTCATAGTGCGGCTCTATCCCGAGGTCATGCAGGACCTTCATCGCGCCCAGGAAACAGGCGATGGAGCCCTTCATGTCCACGGTACCCCTCCCGTAGAGCTTGCCCTCTTCGATCTCGCCCCCGAAGGGGTCCTTGGTCCAGGGCTCATCCACCGGCACCACGTCCATGTGGGCATACGCGGTGGCCTTGGGCTTCCCGTTGTTCAGGGTGGCCACGAGGTTGGGCCGATCCCCCCTCAGCTCCCACGGCATCTGTTTTACCTTCTCTTCCGGCACGACTACCCGTTTGGTGGAAAACCCGAAGTTTTTGAACTGGGGCTCCACGATATCGATGAGTCTGCCGTAGTTCTCTCCAGGCGGGACACTCGTATCCACCGCGATGATCTTTCTCAGGATATCGACGATATAGTCCTCGTTCTTCTCAACGGCCCTGAACGCTTCGTCGTATTTCACGGCAACCTCCCTTTTACATCATCCCTTCGCCCTTGACCCAATGTTTCTTGTACATGATGCGTGCCGCGATGATCGACAGGATCACCGTCGGCGGAATGACGATTGACGGCGGCAGATCCGGCTTGATAAGGGCGACTATCAGGCCCAGGCCCAAGGGGACGATCCCCAGTTTCGGCACCCGGAAAAGGAAAACGCCGCCCAGCGCCCCGAAGAGGGCCGGCAGCACCTGATCCAATGCAACCTTTATCGCCGAGCCGCCGCCCGCGCTGATCTTATTGATGAACGGGAGGAACGCCAGGACCCCGACGATCATCACGAGCTGCCCCCCGATGATGGATCCGGCGATGCTGAGGGTGGAGACGATCTCGGCCTCCGGCGTACCCTCCTTGGTCCCCGCCACCTGCTGGGCCGCCGCGGAAACCGGCACCCGAAGGTTCAGAACGTTTCCCACCAGAAACGACATGTAGGTGCCGCCGAAACCGAGGATGGGATAATAGACGATGGGCTCCACGACGCCCATGATGGCCATGAAAGACCAGACCGCCACGATAGCCGAGATCATCTTCCAGAAGGGCGGGATGAGACCGTGAAAGAAATAGAGGTACAGGCCCGGGATGAAAAGACAAATGATCGCGACGATCAGGGTGATCATCCCGACGCTTTTGACCGGGCCGATGAATCGATCCTGAAATATCTGATTTTTATCCGCCATGTTACACTCCTATCCCGAACCAGAGGTATGCCAATCCCGCTGCCGCCATCCCACCGATAATGGCCAGCGCCAACGCCCATTCCTTGAGCCAGTTCTGCTTGCCGACCGTAATGACCGCCCCGACCAGCAGCATCGACGCAAAGCCGCCGACGAGGGCTACCAGAGGTGCGTGTCCTTTCACAACGGGCTGGGCAACCATGTAGCCCACCGCGCCGAAAAAGGCCGCCGCGGTCATGACCTTGAGCCACCCCTCGTCGCCACCGGCGATCTTGTCTTTAAGCTTCATGATATGGGGGGTGAAGAAGGCCACCATGATCAGGTTGAAGATACACCCGATGGACATGGCCCAGACCGCGCAGGAAAAGGCGATCCCGTTCATGTTTCCGGCAAGGCCGTCCTTTACCACGGCCCCGGCCCCGATGCCCGCCGCCATCAGCTCATAGGATACCGACCCGATGACCGAAAGCCGCATCCACGGGAACGGCAGGCCGAGCTTGGGGATCATCACGGCAAGGCCCAGCAGTATCGCGATGGAGGGGACGATGGCGGTGGTCACCCCCGTCCGAAAGGCGCTCAAAAGTTGTTTTGTGGTCATGCCGATGTCCTTGCCCGCCCGAAAGGCGATGGCCGATATCCGAATGGCCTGGAAAAAGACCACCAGGATAATGGCGGCAGAGGCGAGCCACATCCCCATGCCGTTTGCAATAGACAGGTAGTTGTCACCCATGATTCACCTCGTAAAACGATGAAAGGACACAACAAGTGCACACATAATACGGGACATCGTCGGCAAAATCAATGATAATTGGCGGCCACGCTTGCGTTTCAAGGCGAAAAACGGTATACTGATGGGCAATTATTATGTCAGGAGGCATTACATGACGAGAAACAAAACACGGCTTGCGGCCGTCGTTCCCTTTGTAATCGTGACAATGATCCTGGCCCTGGCCTTTTCGGCCTGCTCAAAGGGGCCCAAGGAAGGGGCCGGGGGACCGCTCGGATTTTGGTGCAAATACCAGGCGGACATCACCCAGTCGATCGTCAAGGGCGGGGTGACGAACACCGTTATGACCGGGAACATCGCGACGAACTGTGAGCTCACCAGGATGGAAAACAAGATCGTCCAGCCGGGGGTGCCGGCCTACACAATGATCTTTATCAGGCGTCCCGACCTCGGGGTGAATTGGCAGCTCTTCCCCAAGAGCATGAAGTACATCGAGACCCCGATCAAGCCCGAAACCGGTCTCAAGGAGGCCCCACTGATGGCCCAACCCAAGGACGTCAAGGTTGATAAGGAAAACCTCGGCGCGGAGACGGTGGATGGTCATCCCTGCATCAAGTGGAAGGTGACCCTCACCCATCCTGACGGCAAGCAGGACACCTACTATGCCTGGTCGGCCACCGACCTCAAAGACCTCGTCATCAAACAGGAGTTCGAGACGACGCCCGGGCAGACGTATGTGATGCAGCTTACCAACATCACCATCGGCGATCCGGCCAAGGAGACCTTCGAGATCCCGGCGGGCTACACCAAGGCCCCAGAAAGCGAGATGAATGCCCTCATGATGAATGAGATGGGGATCTCGATTCCGGGAGGCATACCGATTCCGAAGCAATAAGCGACGGCGCCGGCTCAGGGAGGATTTCGGGACATGGTCCCTCCTCCCTTTTCTTGTTCAGGTTTCCCCTTTTTCATTCCCTTCAGAGCCGATTTCTGAGATACTACTATTCATTCTTCCCCCCGTGCCATTTTCCGCCCCGCGCGGATCAGGAGAACGACCATGTCTGTCTTGTTTGAGAAGACTTCGATCAAGTCGATGGACTTGAAAAATCGTCTCGTGCGCTCCGCGACGGTGGAGCGGATGGGCGACGACAACGGGTTCCCAACCGAGGGCCTTTTCCGTCTCTACGAGCGGCTTGCCAAAGGCGGCGTGGGGCTCATCATCTCCGGTATGACCTACGTTTCCTCCGATGGGAGGACCTATCCCACGGGGGCAATCGGCATCGAGCACGACGAAGCGATCGCGCATTTCCGCGCCCTGACCGACCATGTCCACAATCTCGGCACGGGCGTCAAGATGGCCGTACAGATCGCCCACGGGGGAAGGCAGACCACCCGGGCCGCCGCCGGTGTCCAGCCCATGGCCCCATCGACGGTAAAGGATCGGTCGTCCTTTGTGACCCCCCGCGCGATGAACGAGGACGACATCGAGCGCGTTATCGAGGCCTTCGCACAGGCGGCGCTCAGGGTCAAGAAGAGCGGCTTTGACGCCGTGCAGATCCACGGCGCCCACGGATACCTCGTCAACGAGTTCCTGAATCCTTACACCAATCTGAGGCAAGACCGATGGGGCGGCTCGATCGACAATCGTATGCGCTTCCTGGCCGAGATCTATTCCCGGACCCGGGGCCTCGTCGGCGAGGATTTCCCCATCCTCATCAAGATAAGCGCCTATGATCATATGGCAAAGCACGGGAAAAAGGGAATGTCGCTCGAGGAGGCCACGATCATGGCCGAGCGTATGGCCGCGATGGGGTTTGACGGCATCGAGGTGAGCTGCGGAATCGCCGAGGACGGCATGTCGTCCCTCAGGGGCGAGCTCCCCGTCGATCTCATCATCGACGACCTCGGAATGTTCAGGAACAACGCACTCATGCGTTTTGTCTTTCGCCACTTCGGCACAAGGATCATGAAAGTCGATCCCTTCACCGAGGGCTATAACCGCTCCGCCGCTCGACTGATAAAAAGGCGGGTGAAGGTACCGGTCTTTGTCGTCGGCGGCATCATTAGACCCTCGACGATGGAAGAGATCATCGAGAGCGGGGACGCCGACTACATATCGCTGAGCCGCCCGCTGGTTTTCAGCCCGATTTTCCCGAGGAAGATCCAGGAAGGCAGCCGCGACCCATCCGGCTGCATCCATTGCAACTTCTGCCTCTTCTATCTCGGGCTCGGGCCCCTGAGGTGCTATAACGGTAAGAGGATCAAGAAGACGTAGCTCGCCTCCTTCCCCGGGACGACGCATTAAAACAAGAACGCCCCTGTCACGAATGACGGGGCGTTCTTGTTGTAGATCGATTTTACTCTCGTCTTACTATCACGGCCTTTCAGTCTACTTGTCCAACATCGCGACGGCCCGTATCCACCCCGCCGAAGCGGCCTTGATCTTGATCGGGAAACAGAAGAAGGTAAAGCCGAAAGGCGGGATTTTGTCGAGGTTGGTGAGCTTCTCGATCTGGAAATAACCCTTCTCGATGCCGGCGAAATGCGCCTCCCAGATGAGCGATGCATCCTTCGTCTTGGCATAATCCTGGGCGATGGCCGGCAGCGGCCTGTCCCAGCTCCATGCGTCCGTCCCGACGACGTTGACACCCATGTTCAGGATGTGCAGTGTCGAATCCTTACCCATGCCGCACCCTTTGAGCAGGTACTCGAACTTACCCCAGTATTTATCGGCACCGGTCATGATCAGGACGGCGTCGTTCGGCTTGATCTTGTACCCGATCCTCTTGAGCTCGTCGTCCACGTCCTTCGGCGACACCTTGTAGCCGTCCGGGAACTTCCGAAAGTCGAGCACCACGCCGTCGGCGATGCACCATTCAAGCGGCATCTGGTCGACCGTGAGCGCCGGCTTCCCCTTGTCCTGGGTCGGATGGTAGTGCCAGGGGGCGTCGATGTGGGTGCCGGCGTGGGTGCTCACCGACAACAGCTCCACCGCCCAGCCGAGCCCCCCCGGAAGGTCCTTATCCGGATCGATGCCGGGGAAGAAAGGCACCATCGTTGCCGCGCCCTGTTTATGGTCGATATACTGGATCTTGGGGATCATCATGGGGGGTCCGAGGGGAGCCCGTCCTCGATAGCGATCGAAAGGTCTATGAATTTCTTGGCCATAATTTCCTCCGTTGCTATTCCTTACTATCGTGTTAGTACCCGTAAGGGCGGTCTTATTTCAACGCCTCCACAATCCGCTCACCCGCCTCGGTGAGCCGCTCCTCCGGCGCGCAGAGAGTGAGCCTGACGTATCCCTCTCCGCTCGGCCCGAATCCAGAGCCGGGGGTCGCCACGATATGGGCTTTTTGGATGAGCATAGCGGCAAACGACTCGGAGCTCATCCCCCCGGGCACCCGCACCCAAAAGTAGAAGGTCGCCTCCGGCATCCGAAACTCGAGCCCCGCCGACATCAGGGCCTCCGCCAGCACCCCGCGCCGCCGGGCGTAGACCTCCCTGATCGGCGGCGTCAGCTCCTCAGCGTGGCCGAGCGCAAACGCCGCCGCAAGCTGTATCGGCTGGAAGACGCCCGAATCTATGTTCGACTTTACCTTCGCCAAGCCCCCCGACGATCTCTTTGTTGCCCACGGCAAAGCCGATACGCCAGCCGGTCATGTTGAAGGTCTTGGAGAGGCTGTGTATCTCGATGCCGACCTCCCGCGCGCCGTCGACCTCCAGAAAGCTCATCGGCTTTTTGTCGTCGAAATAGACCTCGGTATAGGCCGCGTCGTGGCAGACGATGATATTGTTCTTTTTCGCAAACGCCACCACTTCCTCAAAATATCGACGGGGGGCGACGCTTGAGGTGGGGTTGTTGGGAGAGTTGAGGAACATAAGTACGGCGCGGCGCGACACGTCTCTGGGGATCGCCGAGAGATCGGGCAGGAAATCGTTATCCGCCGCGAGCGGCATGTAGTGGGGATGCCCGCCGAAAAACGCCGTCGTAATGCCGTAGACGGGATACCCCGGCTCGGGCACAAGCACCACGTCACCGGGGTTGACGAAGGCAAGGGGAATATGGGCGATCCCGTCTTTGGACCCGATGACCGAGACCACCTCGCTGGCGGGATCGAGCGCCACCCCAAAGCGTCGTTTGTACCAGTCGGCCACGGCACGCCGGAAGGCCAAAAGCCCCACGGTAAAGGGATAGCGGTGGTTCTCCGGTTTTGCCGCCTCTTCCTGCAACACCTCCACGATGGGCCTCGGCGTGGGGATATCCGGGTCGCCGACGCCCAGATCGATGATGTCGGCGCCCTTTGCCTTCATCTCATTTCCGATGCGGTCTATTTGCTCGAAGAGATAGGGAGGGATTTTCACGATCCGGTCGGCGTAACTGATCTTCATTGGCGAAAACTCCTGGGCGATATTCCGTGCTGGTTCTTAGGATGCCGCGCGCGTTCTGTTCCTGAGGGTGCCGATGCCCGAGATGATCACTTCCACCTGGTCCCCCGGGGCCATGGGGCCGATCCCCGGCGGCGTTCCCGTCGCGATGACGTCCCCGGGGAAAAGCGTCATCACGCCTGAGATGAACGACACGAGCGCGTAAGCCCCCCACTTCATCATGCTCGTGCTCGAGCTCTGGACGGTCTTCCCGTTGAGGCGCGTCTCGATATCGACGGAAGATGGGTCAAGCTCCGTCTCGACCCAGGGGCCGATGGGGCAGAAGGTATCGAACGATTTCGACCTCGTAAACTGCACATCCTTTATCTGGAGGTCCCGGGCGGTCACGTCGTTCAGGCAGGTATAGCCGAAGATATAGCCCTTGGCGTCCTGGGGGGCGACGTCCTTTGCGCGTTTCCCCATGATGACGGCAAGCTCTCCCTCGTAGTCGACCCGCCGGCTTGCCTTGGGCATGATGATCTCGTCGTCGGGGCCGATGACCGAGGTGGAGGGTTTTATGAAAAGGATCGGCTCGTCCGGCACTTCCATCCCCACCTCTTTGGCGTGGTCGAGGTAGTTGAGCCCCACGGCCACGACCTTGAGGGGTGCCGTCGGCGACAGCAGCCGCACCGTGCTCATCGAAAAGGTATTCTCGCCCCCCTTCGCCGTGCCGGACGTGAGGCCGGTCAGCTCCACGATCACGTCACCTTCGATGATGCCGTAATGAACCGCCCCCTTGTATTCGAATCGGGCTATCTTCATAATGGGTATGATTCCTCATGAATGGTTCGTATGGCGCGCCCCGTTTGGTGGGCATCTCAGGTATGGCGCCGCGTACGAGGACTATTTCATCTTCGATGCGCGTTTGTCACCTTTACTTGCGCAGCTCAAGCACGTCCAGCATCTCGTAAAGGCCCGGCTTTTTCCCGACGACCCACTTGGCCGCACGCACCGCGCCTTTCGCGAGGGGCATGCGGCTCGACAGCCGATGGGTCAGCTCAATGCGCTCGCCGGTCGTCCCGAAGAGGACCGTGTGCTCCCCGACGATATCCCCCGCCCTGATGGCGTGCACCCCGATCTCCTTCTTCGTGCGCTTCCCGACTATTCCCTGCCTCCCATAGACGCCGACCTCGCGCTGATCCCGCTCAAGCGCCCGCGCAATGATCTCAAGAAGGCGTTTAGCCGTCCCGCTTGGGGCATCGACCTTCTGGTTGTGGTGGGATTCGATAATCTCCACGTCAAAATCGTCGCCGAGCGTGCGCGCCACCTCCTCAGATAAGGCAAACAGGAGGTTTATCCCGACGCTCATATTCGGGGTCATGACGATCGGGATTTTTTTCGCCAGCGTCTCGATCCGTCTTATATTTTCTTCGGGGTGCCCCGTGGTGCCGGAGACCGCGGCCACACCTAACCGGGAGGCCTCGGTAAGGAGGGTCAGCGCCGACCCTGGCGTCGAAAAGTCAATAACGACATCGGCGCCGGACAGCGCCTGCGCGACGTCGTCGGTGACAACCACCCCCATCGAGCCTGTGCCGCCGAGCTCCCCCGCGTCGCGCCCGACGTATCCGCTGCCGGCCGCCTCCAGCGCCCCGGAGATCGTTATCGTATCGTCCTGGCTGATGGCGGCGATCACCTGTCTTCCCATCCTCCCGGCCGCGCCGGAAATAACAGCCCTCAACATCGTCCTATCCCCCTCTCACGCGTAATGACAAATACTCATCCTATTGGACACACACCCGCCTGGGCACAGCCCGGACGCCCGGCCCAACAAACCCTCTCAAGGCCCCCGGATGCCCCCCGAATACCATTTTTTTAATCGTACCAGCTTTCTGGGAATGTGTAAACCTATTTGTTCCCTTTCTGGGAGAGGGCTTCGAAGATCACGAAGTAGAAGCCCTCAAGCTTTCTCAGCCGGTTCTCATACCACGCGTAATAGAAGATGTAGGGCACCATGAGGACGAAAAGGAACCCTCAAGGAGCATGAACTCGAACCGGTATTGTCCCGCGAGGGACTGGGGCAGGACTACGAAGAAGAGAATCGTCACCAGCATGAAGGCCAGAAAGTGCATCTTCCGCTCTTCCTTGAAGTAGTCCACCTTTTTCGCGTGAACGGCAAGCAGGAAGGAGAGCTCATCCTTTGAAAGGAGATCGAGCCCCGTAAAACGTTTCTTCAGGCAGGCATCGTAGAGCTCCATCGATTTTCCCATGGCATCCTCCCGCGTGGGTCCGTCCTGTGTACCTTCTCATTATAGAGACATGACGTCCCCCGGTCAAGGGGTAGTCTGGGGGTGCGGAAAGGCCCCGCGCCTTTCTTGGGCGGCCCCCCGTAAGCGCCTCCTCCGTCCATACTATCTTCTTTTCAATTGGATCGGATCATGCTAATATGATGGACGTTTTCCCGACTCTGTCCGTCGGTTTCTATGCAGATGAACGTAAACACGCCGTACGGGAGTATTACCGTGAAGAGAATAGTGACCGTGATGTTGATAATCGTGACCGCGCTTTCGATGGGATGCGTCACAACGACGATGACCGGACGTCCGCCCCCCCCCCGGGCAAGGCCGACAAGGCCGCCGATCTCTACAACCTCAGCATGATCGCCTATAACTCGGGCAACCTCGACGTGTCGCTTGACTATATCAATCAGGCGATAGCGCTGTCCGCAGCCAATGCCGAAACACGGACGACCATGCTCCTCAAGCGGGCCGAGATATACGCGGACCTCGGCAATTACGACCTTGCCGAAAGCGGCGTCAGGGAGGTCCTCGCCGCGTCTCCGGGCCTTGCCGAGGCCTATTTCGTGAGCGCGCTGGTAAACTATAAGACCGAGAACCTCGCCGGCGCCCAGAGCGACCTTGAACAGGCCCTGACGCTTGACCCCGCTTTTGCCCGTGCCCATAACCTCCAGGGCAACATCCTCAAGGAGCGGGGCGAGCTGGCCGGGGCCCTCAACGCCTACAACGATGCCATCACCGGTGACCCTACGTTTGCCCCCGCCTACTTCAACCGGGCCGAGGTGGAGATGGCGGTGAACAACTATGAGACGGCCATTACCGATTATTCGAGCGCGATCGACCGCTATACCGACCTGCAGAAGAGATACCTCGCCCAGGCCTACTGCGGGCGGGGCCGCGCCTTTCTGATGCTCGGTAACGCCGAGATGGCCTCACGTGACAGGGAACGGGCGCAATTGCTCTTCCCCGGCGCCTGCGAGCGTGAGGAAGAGACCACCGCCCCGCGCTGGGGCAAGGGAGAGGTGCGGCCGCCGCAGTAACACCCCTAAGAGCGACACCCGCGCAAACTGTATTTGCGCGGGAGCTTGTAAGGCCCGTGGCGATTTCGAGCGGCACTTCCCGCACAAGCCTCCGATTCGCCACATCGCGTTGAGCCCGCACTAATAGGTATCCTGTTTCAGCCCTCCGCGCGCCGATTCGCGCTCGAAACCTCGTCTCAAGGCAAAACATAAGACCCCGCGAAGGTGAAGTTTTCACGGGATAATCTTACGCCTTCCCCGCGCAGCCCAGAACGTCCACGAGCTTGTGCCGAACGACCTCCTTGATCGCGTCCCGGGCGGGGCCCAGGTATTTTCGCGGGTCGAATTCGGCGGGACTCTCGACAAAGACCCTCCTGATCGTGGCCGTCATCGCCAGCCTCAGGTCGGTGTCGATGTTGACCTTGCTGACCCCCATCGACGCCGCCTTTCTGATCAGGTCTTCCGGCACGCCCTTGGCGCCGGGGAGCTTCGCGCCGTACTTGTTGGCCTCCTCCACGTACTGGAGCAGCACCGAGGAGGCGCCGTGCAGGACGAGGGGATAGCCGGGCAGCAGCTTTGAGATCTTCTCCAGACGCTCCATGTCGAGCGTCGGCTCACCCTTGAACTTGTATGCCCCGTGGGACGTGCCCACGGAAACGGCCAGCGAATCGCAGCCCGTCCTCTTCACGAACTCCACCGCCTCATCGGGATCGGTGAAGACCGACTCCTTGCTCTTGATCGCGTCCTCAATGCCGGCAAGCTTCCCCAGCTCGGCCTCGACGGGTATGCTCGTGGGTGCGCGTAGTCCACCACCTCTTTTGTGAGCCTGATGTTTTCCTCAAACGGGTGCTTGCTCCCGTCGATCATCACCGAGGTGAACCCCCCGTCGATACACGACTTGGCGATCTCAAAGGTCTCACCGTGATCGAGGTGCAGCGCGATGGGAATCGTCGAGGTCTCCACCGCCGCTTCGACGAGCTTTCTCAGGTAGACCGGGTTGGCGTACTTACGGGCCCCGGAGCTGACCTGCAGGATCAGGGGCGCCCTTTGCTCGTCTGCCGCCTCAACGATTCCCTGGATGATCTCCATGTTGTTGACGTTGAAGGCGCCGACCGCGTAGGAGCCTTTGTAGGCTTTCTCGAACATTTCCTTTGTTGAGGTAAGTGGCATGTCTCCCTCCTCTCTATGTAACCGGTACGGTGGTGTAAATTCGGGTGATTATGGCTCGGTCCGTATAAAAGCCGAAAATAGATTTTAGGCGCTACATCTTCGCCGCGCACCGGGCGGCCCCGATGATCTCGACGTCTTCATTGAGCACGACGTATACGGGGATCTTCTCCATCAAGGGACGAAACCTTCCCTTGTCCAGGAAGGCGTCGATAAAGATGCCGTCCCGGATCAGGGGAAGGATTTTCCTGGCGATGCCGCCGCCGACAAAGACCCCTCCCGTGGCAAAGAGGGTGAGCGCTAAGTCTCCCGCCTCGGCCCCGTAGGCCGAGAGGAAGACGTCCATCGTCTTACGCGCGATCGGCGAGCCCCCCTCACTTGCCCGCCGGGCAATGACGGGGTTCGGGTCTGAGACGTCGATGGTCTCCTCTATCTTCGGGTCGGGCTCCATTCCCCTTTCGTCACGAAGGAACTCATAGATGGCGCTCATCCCGTTGCCCGATACGACCCTCTCCGTGCTGACGCGCCCGTACTTCTGTTTCAGGTGCCCCCAGAGCTCCGTCTCCAAATCCGTCCGGGGTGAGAAATCGGCGTGCCCCCCCTCCGACGGCAGTGCCCGGAAGGCCCCGGTTTCCAGGACCGGGACGAGATACCCCTGCCCCAATCCCGTCCCCGCCGCTATTACCGCGCGAACGCCGTTTGGCTCGACCGTGCCGCCCTTGAGCGCGGTCAGGTCCGACGGCGAGAGCCCGGCCGTTCCGAGGGAGAGCGCCACGAGATCATTGATGAGGGTGCACTCCCGCGCCCCGGTGCATGACGTGATCTCGTCCTCGGAAAACTCCCAGGGCAAGTTCGTCGCACTCACCCTCCCCCCCTCCACAGGACCTGCGACCCCGAGGCAGGCGGCATCGACGATCGTGCCGTCTCTAAGGAAATCCGTGAGTATGGAAAAAATCGAGGTATGCTCGCGGGAGAGAAACGTCTCTTTCTTCATGCAGACCAGACGCCCCCCTCCCTCTCTGAAGAGGCCGAGTTTCGTCTTGGTTCCACCGATATCCCCCGCCAGGATCACGGAGCTTCTCCCATTCACGAAAGCTCATCATACCATAGACCGACCGGATCGAAAACAAAAAACCGAGCGAACTGCCCAGACAAAACGTCTTGACATATCGGGCCTCTTCATATATTTTTAGAAGTACCCTACATTATTCCTCTATTCGGAGTTATGCCATGACGCCCTTCCGTGATAAAGAGGAAATGGTCGCTATCCTTTCCGCGCTCTGGGATAAAATCCTTTCGAACCGGGAGATAGTCGCAAGTGTCGGCCGGGCCAAGATCCTGGTCAAATTCCGCCTCACCGACCCCGACGCGAACCTCTACATCGATATCAGGGGAAAGACACCGCGCTTCTTCTGGGATCCGAAGACTCCCGATGATCCGGACGTGGAGATGATCCTCTCGTCCTCGACGAGTCACCTGTTCTGGATGGAACAGCTCAACGTGCCGCTTGCCATCGCCTCGCGCAAGATCGTCGCAAAAGGCTCCATCCAAAAGGCCCTTAAGCTCCTCCCCGCCCTGAAGCCCGCCTTTGCCCTCTACCCCGGCGTGCTGAAGGAGGCCGGGAGGGGCGACCTCCTTGTCACGGGAAAGAAGGCCAAAAGAAGGCGTTCGTTCTCCCTGTTCGGAAAACGGAAGAAAAAAGGATACGACCTTTCGGCCCTTCCCGAATTTCCAATTGAGCTGATCGACGCAAATCCTGAGCGCACTCAGCCGCCGGTTAAGCGGGCCTTGCGGCCCGCCGGCGACCTCGACATACTCAAGACGATGTGCACCATCCGCGCCTTTGAGGAGCACCTGTCCTCCGCGTTCCGGGAGGGGAAGATCCCCACGGAGGCCATTCACCTCTCCATCGGTCAGGAAGGCGTGGCGGCGGGCGTCTGCCTCAACCTCAGGGACACCGACTACCTCAACACGACCCACCGCGGACACGGTCACGTCATCGCCAAGGGAGCAGACATCACCGGGATGATGGCCGAGCTGTACGGTAAATCGACGGGACTGTGCGCCGGGAAGGGCGGCTCGATGCACGTCACCGACTCGTCCCGCGGTATCCTCGGCGCCAACGGGATCGTCGGCGCGGGCTACCTGCTGGCGATGGGGGCGGCTCTGACCATCAAGAGGGAGAAGCGGGACGATGTCTCGGTGGTGATCGCCGGCGACGGATCGGTCAACCAGGGGATGTTCCACGAGGCGGCCAACATGGCCGCGGTCTTTGAGCTGCCGGTCCTCTTCGTCGTGGAGAACAACCGCTACGGCGAGTTCACCTCCGTCGAGCGCCACAGCGCGGTGACCGATATCTATAAGCGCGCCGCCGCCTACAACATCGAATCGGTCAGGCTTGACGGAAACGACGTGCGGGAGGTTTTCGAAGGGGTGGGTAAGGTAATCGAAAAAATCCGCCGCGACAAGAAGCCCCGCCTCGTGGAGCTCATGACCTATCGATGGCACGGCCACATGGAGGGCGAGCCCGAGCTCTACCGGACGGCGTCCGAGAAAGAAAAGTACAAGAACGAGTGCCCCATCCGGCGCTTCTCATCCTATCTTACGAAGCAGGGGATGAGCAAAGAGGATATCGACGCGGTCCGGCACGA
This sequence comes from uncultured delta proteobacterium, assembly GCA_963792965.1. Lineage (GTDB taxonomy): Bacteria > Desulfobacterota > Zymogenia > Zymogenales > Zymogenaceae > CAWBYW01. The sequence continues at coordinate 28,643 of CAWBYW010000005.1, forward strand.
GGCCGAGGCGGTCGTCGCCCAGGCCGTAACAGCCGCCGAGTCTGCGCCCGAGCCCCTCATGTCGGCCCTCATGACCCATACCTACGCCCCGGACGAGCGCTCATTGTTCGAGGGAGACTTCATCGATGAGCCCAAGGGACGGCTCATTTCCGTGGGCCAGGCCGTCAACGAGGCGCTGGCCGAAGAGATGGAGCGCGACGGGCGCGTTTTTATCTGGGGAGAGGACGTGACTCTCGGCGGGTACTTCAGCGTCACCGAGGGCCTGGTCGACCGTTTCGGGCCGGACCGGGTCGTCGATACCCCCATCTCCGAAAACGGGATCATCGGCGGCGCGGTGGGGGCCGCGATCACGGGGCTTGTCCCCGTGCCGGAGATCCTCTTTTCCGATTTCCTGACCTGCTGCATGGATCCGATCCTGAACCAGGCCGCCAAGATCCGTTACATGACCGGGGGGCAGGTGCGGGTCCCTCTCACCATCAGGACTCCGGTCGGAGGAGGGATCGGCATGGCCGCCCAGCACTCACAGTCGATGGAGCGCTTCTTCTTCGGGATCCCCGGCCTGATAGCGGTCGCCCCGTCTGACCCCTACACCGCCAAGGGAATACTCAAGTCCGCCATCCGGTCCAACAACCCGGTGATAGTCTTTGAGCACAAGCTTCTCTACCCCCATACCGGCATGGTCCTCGAAGAGGAATATACGCTCCCGCTCGGGAGGGCCAGGGTGGTGCGTCGGGGAGATGACGTCACCGTCGTTACGCATCTTTTGGGAGTCGGGATATCGCTTGAGGCGGCAAAGCTTCTTAGTGAGGAGGGGATCGAGGTGGAGGTGATTGATCTGGTCACTCTTTACCCCTTCGACATGAAGAACTATACTGCAGTCCGTCCAAAAGACCGGGCTGCTGGTCTCGGTGGAGGAAGGGCCGCCCACGGGAGGGATCGGCTCGGAGGTGATCGCGCGGACCGTCCGGGCCGGGTTTGGACTCCTCAAGAAGGCCCCGGTCCTGATCGCCTCGCCGGAGTCGCCGATCCCCTATGCCAAGAACCTCGAAAATGCGATGATCCCGGATCCCGCGTCGGTCGCCGACAGGGTCAAACGGCTCCTGCAGGAAGCGTAAGAAGCCGAAAAATATTTCCCCGCCCTGACGATATTTAGGGATTTATGGCGCAAAAAGGAGTATAGTATATCTGATAATAGTTTGGGGAATTGGGACGTTTGGTCTGCATCCTCGGCTTCCCCTGAAGGCCACTCAATGCCATATGCGTTGGTAGCATCTGTTCGGATTTACCTGATTTCAACCACGAATTCGTAAGAGGATGAGAATGGCACAGTCGTACAAGGTCTTTGACATCGAAAAGAAGGGGCATATCGCGTGGGTCTTCATGAACCGACCCGAAAAGCTTAACGCCTGCGGGCCGGATTTCTGGAGAGAGATCATCGATGTCATGGGGGAAATGGACGAGGATGACGATGTCCGCGTCGTAATCCTTGCCGGGCGCGGCAAGGCTTTCACCACGGGAATAGACCTCGTGGGGATGACCAGCGAGGTACCCGCCCTGACCGAACCGAACGTACAGGGAGGCAAGCGGTTCAAGTTCGTCAAGGATATCCTGCGCCTCCAGGGCTCCATCACGAGTCTGGATCGCTGCAGAAAACCCATTATCGCGGCAATCCACGGCTGGTGCATCGGGGCGGGGGTCGACATCATAACCGCCTGTGATATCCGGCTGGCCAGCAAGGACGCCGTCTTTTCGGTCAGGGAGGCAAAGATTGCCATCGTGGCCGACGTTGGGACGCTGCAGCGGCTTCCCCGAATCGTCGGCGAAGGACACGCCAAAGAGCTGACCTACACGGCCAAGGACATTACCGCCCAACGCGCAAAAGAGATCAACCTTGTCAACGAGGTCTACCCCGACAAGGAGGCCCTCTACGCCGGCGCAGAGCAAATGGCCCAGCAGATCGTGGATATGTCACCACTGGCGGTCATGGCGGCAAAGGAGGTTATTCACTACTGTCGCGACAAGTCTGTGGCCGACGGCCTGGACTATGTCGCCAACCGAAGCGCGAACATACTCCCGTCGGACGATTTCTACGAGGCGATCACCGCCTTTACCCAGAGGAGAAAACCCAACTTCACCGGAAAGTAGCGGACTTTCCCGCAACACATATAAGGTTCTACCTTTTTCTTCGGAGGAATCTATGTCAAAAGAATTAACGACTGCACGGCTCTTCCTTAACGCCGTTCTTCCCCTCATGGAGGAACTCCCCAAGGGGGACGAAGCGGCCAGGAAGGCGATCAAGGGGCTTTCCGGTGTCATTCGGTTTGCCGCGCCCGGCGGCCTATCAGCTCAGGTCGAAATCAGAGACGGAACAGTAACCGTCACCCCCGGAAAGGGAAAGAAGAGTTCGATCACCCTTTTTCTCCCCACCGTAAAGATGCTCAACAACCTCTTCTCCAATAAAGGCTTTGCGCTCCCACTCCCGATCTGGGGAATCTGGAACATGGGGCTGGTAAAAGGGTTCACGAAGCTCGCCGAACGGCTCACTTACTATATGGATCCCGCCCCAAAAAAACCCCTCTCGGCCGACGAAAAGAAAATGGCGGCAACGCTCCTTCTCACGGTGGCGTCTCTCGGCGCCGCGATCGTCGGCCAAGCCGAGGCCGAAAAGATCGCTTCCAAGATCCCCGACGGCATCGCCAACTTCGATATTAAAGGCGGGCCGTCCATCTATATCGAAAAGCGGGGGATGACGTTTACCGGCAAGAAGGGAAAGCCGTCGGATTACAACATGTTCATGTCCTTCAGCACGCCTGAGATCGCCTACGATATGTTCACCGGTAAGCTCGACTTCATGGCGGCGATACCGATGGGGGACATCGAGCTTTCAGGATCCCTGCCGATGGCGGGCGAGCTCTCCCAGCTCATGCTCAAGGTGGGAGAGTATACCCAATAGATCATCACGCCTCGGACATCCCGAGGTTGAGAATAGACGGAGGATAGTATGACGGAAGAGAGATATAAAAAATCCATTCAGCTCTTCAAACGGGCCTCGAAAGTGATCCCCCAGGGGATCTACGGACACCTTACCCCGGTGCTCGCAGGGCCGATGGTCTCCCCCTATTACGTCGAGAAGGCCAAGGGGTGCCGCTACTGGGACGTGGACGGCAACGAATACATCGACTACATATGCGCCTACGGACCGATGGTACTTGGGCATAACCATCCCGAGGTGGATGAGGCGGCCGATAAACAGCGCAAGCTCGCCAACACCTGTAACCACCCCGGGGAGATCATGGTAGAGCTCGCGGAGCATATCACGAAGCTCATTCCCATGGCCGAATGGGTCGTCTTCGGCAAGAACGGCGCCGATATGACCAACCACGCCCTTCTGATCGCGCGGGAGCGCACGAAGAAGAGGAAAATTATCATGGCCAAGGGGGCTTATCACGGCACCGCCCCTTGGACCGGGACCGGGCACGGCGGAATCCTGCCGGAGGATCGCGCCCACATCATCGAGATCAAATGGGGCGACCTCGAGGAGTTCAACCGGATCGCCCACGAGTATCGCGGCGATGTCGCGGGGGCGATCTTCACGCCGTACCACCACCCCACGTGGGCGGTACAGGAAATGCCGCCGAAGGGGTTCTGGGCCGGAGTGCGCAAGACCTGCACCGAGGAGGGGATCATCCTCATCCTCGACGATATCCGGGCGGGATTCCGTCTTGACATCGAGGGTTCCCACAAGTACTTCGGGTTTACCCCCGACATCTCGTGCTATTGCAAGGCGATCGCCAACGGCTATCCCCTCTCGGCGATGGTGGGAAGGGAAGATCTTCGCATCAGCGCGACTAATGTCTTCTATACCGGGAGCTACTGGTTCTCTGCGGCCCCGATGGCGGCCTCGCTTGCCACCCTCAAGATACTCAAACGCGACAACGCGGTCGAGAAGATGAGGAAGATGGGTGAGATGCTCAAGACGGGGCTTGAGGAAATGGCCCAGGCCCACGATCTGGAGATCGTTGTCTCCGGTCCCCCGGCGATCCCCTTCATGACCTTCGTGGGGGGCGAGGACTTTCGCAAAAACCAGCTCTTCAGCGCGGAGGCGATGAAGCGGGGCGTCTTCTTCCATCCCCACCACAACTGGTTTATGTCGGCGGCACATGAAAAGAAGGATATCGAGAAATCGGTCAACGTGGCCGACGAGGCGTTCAAAGAGGTAAAGAGGGTCCTCGGTTAACTCCGACGAATGTTCGAGGATAAGAAAAAGAGAGGATACATGGGGCAGGCCCGAAGGGCCTGCCCTTTTTTTACCAAGACGACCTCCCCCGGCGCGCTCTCTTGAATTGTTATTTTTACTTCTCAAATAAGAGCGTTTTTGTTATCATGCTCACAGTTTCCCCCTACCCTTTGTCTATAATGAGCGGACTGAAATCATAGCCAATACTATTAAAATATTGAGGTCTACTATGTCCGAAAAAGAGAAGTCGATCATCTGGGAACAGAAGAGCGGCGCCATCCACCTGGTCTCGGAAAGCGGCACAGAGCGCATTATCCTGACCAGAAAGGGATTTATGGAAGCGTTTTTCGATGAGATCGAGCTCGTGGAGGGAAAGGACGTTCTCACCATGACCTTCCGCGGCCTGCTGACAAAGCTCGGTGCGCCCAAGGATACGGCGGACCATCCCACCCTCGATGAGGTGACCCGATTCCACGACGGCCTCATTTCGCCCTATCGACTGACCGAAGGCAATATGCCTTCCATTTTTACGTCCTATCCAAGGAAAAGGGAGCTTTCGGCCTTCGGCAACACGATGTTTACTTTTCAGACCGTGCGACTCCTTCAAAAATTCAAGGAAGCGATGGCAGAGATACTGACCGAACGCGGCGCCGCCGCAATACTTCACCGTGTCTCGAAGCGCGGCGGTTTCGCGGTGGGAAACAAGGCCATCGCCGACTATTCCTGGAAGGAGTTGGACGGCGCCATGGATTCGATGGACGGCGTCCTCTCATACGTCTTCCCGCTCTACGGATGGGGCAGGACCCGCACCATCACAAAGAAGGCGAAAGACGGCAGGCGCATCTTTTTTCTCAAGTGCTGGAACACCTATGAGATGGACGGCGTCACGTCCGCAAGGCCCTCGTGTATCGTCCATCAGAGCTACCTCGAGGGGATCGGCGAGAGCATTTCCCAGATGTATCTACAGAGACCGGTCGAATCCCGCGAGGTGAAGTGCGGCGCACAGGGAGACGCCTACTGCGCCTTTTTCATCGTCGAGAAACAGGCGGACGAAAAGGCGATCGATTGGGCGAAACTTGAGGGCGAGTGGAAGGAGATGGACGCCGTGCAGCTGACGCCCGATACGTAGCATCTGAAGATCCGAAGAAAGGACGCATTACTCCATCTATACAAAAAAGGGGGGCCCGAAAGCCCCCCTTTTCGTTCTCAGACGAGCCCTTACGGCAGGGTGCAGATATTGAAGTTGTCGAAGAAGGCGTTGTTGCCGACTGAGCCTGAACCCCGGCGCGCCGGTCTTCTGGCTGGTGTCGATCACCTCTCCCGTCTTGAGCGTGGTGCCGCCGGCCTTGACCGTATAGTCGATCGTCGGCCCGTTTACTTGCACCCAGAGGTGATAGATCACGCTCGTGCTGTAGTTGTGCTTGGGTCCACATACGTATCGAGTGTCACATCGCTTCCGCTTGCCGGGTGATACATCAGATCGATCTTGACGCTGCTGTTGAGGTGTTCTTGCCGACGTTCAGATAATAGTAGGCGCCGCACGTGGCGTTGGAGTTCCTGAACGTCAGCCCGGCGACCGTCGCCGTATTGCTCGGGTAGACATCTGTCTCAGCGGTATAGTCGTCGTAAAGGTCCAGCGAGCTGTTCTGCCAGATCCCTCGTAACGCGGCGGCCGTGGGGGAGGTGGTGGATGCCGCGATAAGCTTGATGCTGCCGCTGACGGTCCCATTGTATGTCAGCGCCTTGCCGCTGCCGCCGGTTTTTGCCGACTTCCATGTCCCGACGCACAGGACAAGAAGCCGGATGGCGGTTGCGGGTTGGACGTGGAGTACGACTCCAAATTCTCGGGCTACGCACGTATCCGGCGGCCGGGTGGTCAGGAAGGTCGCCACGCAGCCAAGGGCGTCGACCGCATCGAACTCGTCCGGGAATACCGCAAAGAAGCTCCTGGTGAAGATCGCGGCGGCGCCGGTCGACGGGTTCGTGTCAAACGTGCCCGAGGTACCGGGTGTTACCGTCCAGCTCACCGGCCCTACTGTGTTGGAATTGTATATGCTGTCCTTCATCGTCAGGGTCACCGGGGTGCCGGTGGGGAAGGTCGTGCTGGTGCTCGTGATCTTCATCGGGGCGCACCCGCAGACCTGGATATTATCGAACTTGACGAGCACGTCCTTGACGCCGAAGCCGATCGTCCCGGTCGTATAGTTCCTGTCGATGGCGGACGCCCCGCCGACGGCTGACGGCCCGCTCGCACCGTCGAAATCAAGGAAGGTGTCGTCGAAATAGACGTAGAAATCGTTGCCCTGCAGCATGATCTCCGCCTTGTGATAGCCGGGGCTGTCATACTGTATGTTGAAATCCGGCGCCGTAATATCGCCGCCTATCTGGACGACGTCCATCGTCGGGGGGGTTGTCGTTATGTCGACCCCGTCCACACGCAGGAGCCTCGCAACCGGGTTTCCGCTCGTATCCTTGGTCCATACCGCGATATAGCCCCGGTCGATCATATCCATCGTCGGAGAGCCGTACAGGGTCGTCAGCGTCTTGCTGGAGGTTGCCCCCCTGAAGAAGAAACAGACCGCCTTATTGACGCCGGGCAGATAGGAGTCGGGAACCGTTATGGTGGGGCCGCTCCCATATCCGCCGTCGTCGGGGTTGCCCAGATACTTGAAGCGATAGCTGGCCACGAGATCCCCCCAGTTCTTTTCCGAGACCGGCCGCCCCGACGGCCGACTCATCCAGATCGACCCACATGAAGCTCTCGCTGTTTCTCCACTTCGCATCGGGCGTCGAGGACGGCGGGGTGGAGACGGCGCTTCCGTTGTAGAAGAACTTCGTGAAGACCGAGCCGGACAGATAGAGCTCGTCGCAGAACTGGAGCATAAGCTTCTTGACCGTGCTGCCGCTCGGGTTGAGCGTGGGGGTCGTTGTCCTTCGTATCATATTTACCGTCGAGAAGGCCCGCCAGCTGGCCGGCGATGCGACGGGGAAGTTCGTCATATCCGAGGTGAGGCCGCTGTAGCTCGTGTTGGCGAATACCTCGAGGAACTTGATCCCCCCTTCGCAAAGATCGACGATGCCGGGGATGTACGGCCCGGGATCGGCATAGGCAAGGAAGATGTTCCCGGCGCCGTCCTGGTAGCGGACATTGACGAGACCCGCGTTTGGCAAGTCAAGGATCCCGTCGTTGGGCGTCGCGGTCCACCCGATGGGGAGCGCCCTTGTCCGGATGCTGCCCCTGAAGACACCGGTGCTGTTGCCCGTTTCCGTGAGGGTGATGGTCTCAGAATCGGTGGCGGAGCCGAGGCCCTCATAGACGGTCGCCGTTGTGGTGTCGACCGATCCGGTGCTGATGTTCCTGTTGCAGTCCCTCACCTCGACGTACACGTAATCGCCGTTCCTTATCCCGTTGGCGGGGCTCAGGAGGTCGGTGTAGCAGCTGTCCCGGTAGGCGAAGACGATATTCGGCGGGCCCACCGGCAGTGTAAAGTTGGTCGTGGCGGTGTAGACCGGAGCCGGAGAGACCCCGTAGGTCGAATATGCGCTGATGATCACGTTGGCAAGCGACGTGCCCAAGAGCTTTATGCCCGCGACGGCCTTGCCGGTCGAGTCGGTGTTGACGTTAACGGTGGTAAGTGTCGGGTTCCCGCTCGAGTCCAGGAACCTCGCCCCCCCGCTCACGATGGTAAACTTCACCGGCTCAAGGGCGATGTCGCTGCAGAGGGTGCTCGGCGGAAGGTTGAGGATGACGTTGGCCTGGATGTCAAGATTGTCGTAGCTGCACCCGTTCTGGTAGAAGCCGTCCGTCAGCGTCCCGAACCCGATCGTAGGCGACGTGTGGGGCTCCCGGGCCCGCACGGAGATGCTGAGCCCCGTCGGGCACTGGTTCAGGTCCAGAGGATCCAGCGCCACGATTTTCGCGTTCGACGGGGGGCTGCCGGTGCGGCTGTAGTTCTGAAACTCGATCCTCTCGTGCTGTACGCCGGTTGCGCAGCCCGTGTTCAGGAAGATAATGCGATATTTCTGATCTTCGGTATCCCACACCATCACGGCGTTGTATTTTCCAAGGTCGGTGCTATCGGGTTTGGTGAGCGTCCCCAGGACCAGGCTCGAAGCCAGCGGAGGCGACGTCTTCCATTCCGACCCATCGAGCGCCAGAATCGACGACCATATGGACCCGGTGTTGTAGGTGTTCATGTGGCCGCAGTCATAGCCGCTCGCGCGAACGGTAAGGTAGTTGTTCCGACAGCCCGCGCCCGTATAGCTCGACGGCGTAACAGTCAGGTCGGATATCCCGCCGGGCTGGATCACAAGGTAGCAGCTTGCATTGGGATCCGCGCCAAAGCCCCACCCCTCCGGCACCGGGTCGGTAAGTTTCTGCCTATCAAACATCGTGGCGGCGGCCTTGATCCCGAGGCTCTGGAGATAGGAGGTCTTCGGGGACACGACCGTCGGCGGCTCGTAATAGAAGACGTACTTGCCGTTGTCGAGGCTCGCACCTGAAAAGTCGACCGCGACACTGGTTATATCGGCCGCCGTCCTCCCCGCTTTCTTCGAATAAAATTTGCCGGGGTCGACAGGGCTGGAACCGGAAATGACGACGCTGGGATGCGCCGGGTCATACGGCGTCAGCTCGATCTTGGCCCCCTCGACGGCAAATCCATTGCAGTCCTCCGCGTAGAGGACAAATTCCTTGACGTCGCCGTCGGCCGTGGAGCATGCATTTGTCGAGGTGGGTGGGTTTATAAAGGTCAGGCTCGACGGCGCGCCGACCGTAAAGGGGACGACGAGCGAAGAATAGACCGGAAAAGAATTGTTTACGCCGGCGACGTTGACGAATGATGGTGGAGTCGGCGGAAACCGTTGCGGTTACCGGCCTCTTCGTACCATCCGCCCCCGGGATAGCCTTCAGCTTGATGCCGGTAACGGAGCCGTTGGCGTCCGTCATCGGTTTCCCGCTCCCGTCGGTGTTCGAGACCCCAGAATAGTCCAGGGTCGACACAAGGGCGGTCGAGTAGAAATTCACCGTCGCATTGGGGATTGGATGCCCCTCACGATCCTTCAGGGTAGCGGTGAGCGTCGCGAAGGTATCCGGGCACCTGACCATGGTGGGACTGACCGTGAGGATCAGCTGGCCGTACGGGTTGAGGGTCAGGTTTTTCGGGGTGACGCTCGACGTCAACAGGAGACGACGGTAGTTGTCCTGGTAAGGGACGGCGCCCCCCGCGACGGTCGGATACTGCTTATTGGTGCAGTACTTGATGAAGCAATCCCAGTTTGAAAGGCCGTTGCAGTTGGTCAGGTAGGGCTCTGCGGCGCGGAACTTCGGGTCGCCGCACGACCACCCGACCGGCTTGCCGTCCGAGCCGAAGGTTGCCACGCTGCCCACCGGATAGGTCCCGGTGTCGGTCCACTTGGCGTCCCTTCGGGCGGTCCTGAGGAGCATCTCGAAATCGACCCTCCTTATTTTTGCCATCTCCTCCCTCGTCAGAATGTACGGGGGGGTCGGGGCGATCCGGTTTCCGGCCGAGTCATACGATACCGGAAGGGGGAGGTCCTCCTCGTCATAGTAGCGGATAGTGAAGTTATCGACGTTGTCGGCCACCAGATCGGGCTGAGGATTCACGATGTAGGGATTGCCCGCGCTGTACGGCTGGCTCTCGTTGAGGAGCCGATAGCTGTAGCGGTAGATGTCGTAGGGGGGGCCCGTCAGGTAGAGCTTTATGGCGTCCTTCTGGTCGAGGCTGTTGTCGTCGCGCGCAACATTCATGTTATAGCCGGAGGTGAATTTCTCCGCGTCCGACACACTGCCGTCGCCGTCCATGTCGAAGAAGACGTCAAATGCAAAACTCCGCTTGCCGCCGGTGAAGTCGTCCATATCGGGGTCGCGGACGAGCTCGGTCGGCTGCTCGGTCGCGGTAACGTCCCGAACGGGCTTGTTGAGGGATATGGTGAGGACCTCGTTGGGCTCGATGACCCCGTTATCGTTCTCATCCATGACGGTGGTGAAGTAGTGGTCGGACGCCGTCTCGAACTTCATCCCCTGCTTGATGTTGAAGCCCGAGTTCTGGATCGTCCGCGTGAGGTATTCGATGGCGAAGTCCCCGCGGTTTTCCACCTCCAGCATGGCGTCCTCGGTCACGTATCTCTTGCGCTGCGCGATAAAGACCTCAAAAATAGCGCCGAGGATGATAAAGGAGATGAGGACGGCGATCAGGAGCTCCACGAGGGTAAACCCCCTGCGTCCCCGGATCCTCTCTATCACTGCTTTGATCCTGTTCATCATATCCCTCACTGTTTATTCGGATCCCAGATAAATTCCTGATCGTAGTCCGTGCCCTCAAGCCAGCCGACCTTTTCGACGCTGTAGGCCGAGGGGCAGTAGGGCGGCCAGTACTGCGGGTCCGAGTATCCCGGGTCCCACCCGATAATTCCTTGTAGGAGGTGTATAGACACCGTCCGCCTGGCCTGGCCTCCCCCGTAACCGTTGCTGCTGAACAGCCCGATGGCCTGCCGCGTGAACCAGAGGTTGACGAGCGATCCGTCTATCGTGCAGGTGCCTCGCCGCCCGTCCAGTCCTCCTGGAACCCGAGGAAATTGTGGATCCCCTCGGTCTCTTCGTTATACGGGCCGCCGTTTACCGCGAAGGTGGCCAGGTCGTCCCGTCCGGAGAAGAAGGCCGCGCAATATCTTGGTAGCTCGCGGCCACTCGTCATGTTAATGGTATTGTTGACGTTCGGGTTTGGCCTCCCGCCGGTTTTCTCCGCTTCAATGCTGTAGAATCCCAGCGCTTGGAAAGGAGCGTCACGATGTCGCCGATGACGGCGCACCCCATCGTCGGGTAGGTGTCGCCTACGTTGAAGTCCCCCTCGACGTAGACCGGGTTGTCGGACACGATGGTGGTCGGGCAGACGAGCCCCTTCGTATTCCAGATCTTTATCGCCTGGAGGATCTCGGTGCCCTGGTTGATCATCCCGGCACCGCATCCGGTAGTACCGGCGGGGCAGGTCATCGGGAGGTTCGGGCGCGCATAATACGGGTAGGGGGGGCCCCCGTCGACCGTATACCCCGCCCACCCCGGCGCCTCGGCCACGGTGGGCGTCCTGCTGACATAGATGACGAGCTTCGTCGGGTTCCCGGTCGTCGCATCGACGCGGAAGGCGTCCATGTTCTGGTTGTCCGCCCTGTTATCGTACTGAAAGTCGAGGTAATCCTCGTAAAACCATTTCTCCAGCGCCTCGACGTTGACGACCGTCAGGGCGACCCCCTTCATGTCCTGCCGCTGGTCGTTGCGCTCGAGGTATACGGGATAGGCGGCGGTAGTGTCGTTGGCGGGGAACTTGAAACCCGCCCCCCCGTGGGGATTTTTCACGGTCTCCGGCGACATGACGATGGCACCCGTTGGCGGTCGAAAAGGTACTGCCGGCGTTGAAGACCTGGTCGGTCACGTCCTCGATCTTCACCCCGTTGGGAAAGGCCGTGGAGTCCCAGGCAAAATCCTTCGTCGCGGCGTAGATGTGTATCGTCCCCGTGACGTCGCCCGCGATGTTGCGGGGCGGCCAGGTGCCCCCCGCCCCTCCCTCGACCACGATGGCCAGCCCGAAATATTCGCTCCGGTCGGGCGTGCGGGCCTTTTTCTCGTAGAACCCCTCTCGGAAAAGCGAGTTGAACGAGAGCGCCGGTGACTTGGGGACGCCCACCATCACGTAGGAGCAGCCGCTCGCATCGGTGAAGCGGGGCTGCTCGACCCCGGCCGTTGCGGAGGTGATGTCGTTACTGATCTCCACATAGTCGCAGTTGGCCCCACCTGTCGGGCGCATGCACTTGTGAGTCCCCGAGGTGTCATCCGTATTGAGATTGTAAACCTTCACCCCTATGTGCCCGTTCCTTGCAGGCGAGGGGCTCGGGCCGAGCATCCTGTCCTGGTAGATCACGCCGGACGCGGTGACGAAATGCTGAACCTTCAGCTCGGGGGGGCTGCCGGTGATCGTGAAATTCTTTATCCAGATGGTGCTCCCATCGGGGGAAAACCAGATGTTGCCGTTGGTGTGAATCCTCCCCCAGGAGTTCATCTCCGGGCCCGGATGCCAGGGGAGATCCTTATCGAAAAAGATGAAGTATTGCACGAGGGGCGTCTCCAGGACCCGTATCTGCCGCTTCAGGTATTCCGTGCCGCCCCTCGGAGCCGTTGGGTGTTGCGAGCACCTCGATCACGTAGGGGTACGCGAAGTGGATCATCTCCGAGCAGGAAACGTAGGTCCGGTAGAGAAACTGGTTCTTCTGGGGGTCGGGGTTTTCGGGGATAACCCGGTATTTCACGTTGACGCCGTTGAAGTCGTCGAAGAGCGGCTGGAATGAGTACCCGTATTTCGTATCGTTTGACTCCACGTAGGTCGTCCGCGCCGTCCCGGAGAAGGGCTCAAGCTGGGTCGTGATCTCCTCGTGGGTGATCTTCATGGCGACTTCCAGCCCCGCCTCGGCGGCATTGAGGGTGTCACGGTTGACGCGGTAGTTCCTGACGATCGAGGTCTCCAGCATGACGTTGGTGACATATCCCACGGCGATCACGGTAAGTGTCAGCATGATGATCATCGCCAGCATCATGATATAGCCGTTGTCACCCTTTAAAACGAACCTGAAGCTCTTTTTGTCTCTCAGCACTTCTGGCCTCCGCTTCTTGATTCTCTTGCTCTTTCCGTTAGTGTCCCCCGCATACGCCTACATGGTGCTGCGGGCGATAAGGGTATTGAACGAGACCGTTCTCTTCTTCCCGGTCATGTCCACCCAGGTGCTTTCCACCATCAGCCGAATCACGTCCGCGCCGGTCGTGTCGGTTATGCTGGCCGGAAGCGTCACGTGGGCTATCGTCCGCTTGGAATCGCTCCCGGCAACGGTATTGAGGACGACCGGCTCCAGCACGGTCCTCCGGGTCAGTATCCATCGCCACTTCGACTTTTCGGCCCTGGTGAGCGCGGCAAATTCCGGCTGGGGCCTCACCTCGCCCGTATCCATGTTGATATACTCGAGACACGACCATATCCCGTCTCCTGCGGCCTCATCTCCGTGAAGGGCCATGTTTCCGTCATCGTAGAGGATCTTTATGCTGTCTCTTCTTTTTTGCTTTTCCGCGGCCGAGATGCCATGGGTATTGATGCTGTTCGCTGCGACGGTATATCCTGCGGCCCCCGACAGCAGGCCCGGCGCCGCATAGCCCTCGACCGTCCCATAGGCGGGATCACGGGACAGGATATAGTTGAAGTTCAGCACGGTATTGAACCGTATGTCCTCCTCGAGGGTGGCGACCTTTCGTATCTCCTCGACCCGCTCATGGGTCAGGGATATCGCGTTGTTTATCTGGCGGTTCAGGACCCGCGCCCTCGTGGAATATACCAGCATGGCCCCGACCGCCATGATGCCCACGGTAAAGATGGACAGGGCGATCATCGTCTCAATGAGGGTGAAGCCCCGGCGACGGCGAACGCCTGCCGAAGCAGACCCGGCCTGCCACTATCCGGATAATCTCTATGCTTTTTCTTAAAAACATCATGACTGCTCCCTATTCCCCCTCCAGTTTCCACGGGTTCTTGCCCGCCGCGGCCCGGTCAACATCGTAATACCAGACGATTGTCTTGCCGGACAGGCTCTCAAGGGAAACGGCCCTGCGGTTGTTGTCTACTTTCTTATCAAGGTTAGTAAAGGGGATGATATAGATCTCCCCCCTGTCGGCCGCGTTGCCGCGTGCGGTGAAGGTCACCTTTTTATTCGGGAAGATGACGCCGTCCTTGTCAGCTGTGGCGACGGCGAGATTATAGATGTCCTTGGGGCCGTTCAGGTCGTATACGATCCCCATAGGCAGGTCCTCGGTGTGTTCTTTTTCGCCGGGATCCCAGGTGCCGTTCTTATTGGTATCGGCGAACATCTCAATGTAGCACTTGCTTTCGGACGCCGTGATGGTTGGACGGACCTTGAACGTGATGACATAGTTGGTATCTTCGGAAACCGCCCGTATTCGCGCATAATTGAGAGCGAGCGAGACCTCCCGCACGCCGCTATCGGCCCTGATTCGATCGAGATTCATATTGATGGAGTAGATCGCAATCCCGCACATGATTGCGATGACGGCCACCACGGTCATCACCTCGATGAGAGTAAAACCGTCGATATATGCCTCAAAGCGCCGCAGCAGGTCCCTTTTTCGCCCCAGGAAGATGCCCATAGATGAGAACCTGCTTGTCGCGTATTTCCACATCATAAAGAGTTCCCCCTTAAGGATACTTGCATATTATATGCCATATCTTTTACCACCCTTGAGAACACAAGCCGAACCAGCTTCATACAACGTCTTGAAAACACGGCTCTTTTCCGTCGATCTTTTTTACCGGCGAAGGATAGATACAGACTGCGCAATAATTACACAATAAATGTGAAATAGTTGCACACTTTCGACCGCCATCGTCTGTCACGATCGAATGCCGTAGTCCTTGATCTTATATAACAGAGCCCGGTAGCTGATGTCGAGCATCTTAGCCGCTTTCGTGAGGTTGCCGTTTGTTACGGATAAGGCGTCGGTGATTAAGCGCTTTTCGAGGGTCTTCGTCCCGTCTTTGATCGAAAAGGACGTCTGCGGCGATATACCGTCGCCCTTTTGTTCCCGAGGTTTTGCTGTTTCTGCGATCTCCGGCGGAAGGTCGGTTTTCTTAATTGTCTCGGAATCGGCCAGGATCATCGCCCGCTCCATACAGTTCTCCAGCTCCCGGATATTACCCGGCCACCGATAGGTCATGAGGGCCGAGAGGGCATCCTTTTCTATCCCGCCTACCGCAAGCCCCAGTTTTTCGTTGAATTTTTCGATGAAGTGCTCGACGAGCAGCGGGATATCCTCGCGTCGTTCATTGAGGGGGGGAAGCTTGATGGAGATTATGTTGAGCCGCCAGTAGAGGTCGTCACGAAACGTGCCGTTTTTCATCTCCCGTTCGAGGTCCTTGGCCGTGGCGGCGATGATGCGCACCGACACCTTGACGGAACCCGTGGCGCCTACCCTTCGCATCTCGCCTTCCTGCAGCACCCTGAGGAGCTTGACCTGGAGCAATACCGGAAGCTCGCCGATCTCATCCAGGAAAAGGGTCCCCCCGTCGGCCTCCTCGAACAGCCCCGGCTTGTCCTTCACGGCGTCGGTGAAGGCCCCTTTGACGTGGCCGAACAGCTCGCTCTCGAGGAGATTCTCGGGGATCGCCGCCAGGTTCACCGCCACAAACGGCCCGTGCTTTAGGGAGCTCTCGTAATGAATCGCACGGGCGATTAGCTCCTTCCCGGTTCCGCTCTCGCCGGTAATCAATATTCCCGTCGAATATCCGGACACCTTCCGGATTGTCTCGAATATCTTGTGCATGACGTTATTCTTGGTGATGATGTCATGGAAGGTGTATCTCTTGGCGAGCTCCCGTCTGAGCCTGATGTTCTCGTCCCTGAGGTTGCGGCTCTCCCGGGCCTTGCCCAGCGTAAGAATAATCTCGTCGAGCCGGAATGGTTTTGAGACATAATCATAAGCCCCCAGCTTTATCGCCTCCACGGCGTTGTCTATCGTCCCATACGCGCTCATCATAACCACCACCGCGTCGTTTTTCCTGGCTTTAAGCCGCCGCAAGAGCTCAATCCCGTCGATGGTGGGCATCACCACGTCCGAGAGGATAATATCATAATGCTCCGTTTCGGTCTTTGAGAGGGCCACCGCACCGTCTTCGGCTACCGTCACGACAAACCCCTTATCCGACAGAAAATCCGAGAGCATTTCGGCCATCGAGGAGTCATTCTCGACGATCAGTATTTTATTATAGCCCCTCACGCTCATCTCCCTGAAAGATTTGCGTATTATATATCAATTATTGAGCGTTATCAATACCTTATCTTACCGTTCAGGTTGCGTTTGGGGCCGAAAGGTGCTATGATGTCGCCCAAGGAGGCGATCGTGAAGCTCAAGGGAGACATCATCCTCATCGAGGACGACCCCTCGGTCCTTTCGGCGATACGACGAATACTCGAAAGGGACGGATACGGTGTCTCCGGTTTTACCGAGCCTTTGAAGGCAGTGGAATCCCTCTCGAAACGCGCGCCTATTACCTCCGATCTTATGATCATCGATATTAACCTCCCCTCCATTGACGGGTTTGACGCCTCGCGACGTTTGAGGGAAATCCCACGTCTTTCCGATATCCCCATCATCTTCATATCGGCCATCCATACGGGATCCGACGAAATGGTCCGAGGGCTTGGTCTGGGCGCGGTCGACTATATCATAAAGCCGTTTGAGCCCGACATATTTCTCAAGAAAGTGGAGAACTTCATCAGCCTGAGACAGGGCAAGGAGCGCATCGAGTCGCTACGCCGCCGTTACCAGCTCCTGTTTGAGCAGTACAATGACCCGACCCTCATCCTTGACCACAAGGGCTCGGTCATCGAGGCAAACAATGCCGCCCGTACGATACTCGACGTTGCGACCGAAAAGAGCCCAACGCTCTTTGACCTCATCCACCCCGACGACAGAGAGACGACCGTGCAGATGATCACCGACCTCTCCACAAGCTTAGAGCCCCAAAGCCCACGCCTTATCAGGATGAGAGATAAGGGCGGCGTGTATCTCTGGATGGAGGTCAATGGGGGGGCCTTCATACGCGACACGATGCCTGACTCTATCCATGTCACGGCCCGGGACGTCACGGATCGGATTGCCCTTACCACGAGCCTTACCCTGCTGTATGACACGTCCCGCAGGCTCTCGGCCGCGCTTGATATCGAAGAGATCTTTCCGATACTCACCGATTCCATACGCGAGGCGGTGGACGCCGACCGCATCGGCATCATCACGCTTGACGACGACGGCTCCGCCGTCATACGGGCCACCACGAGGATGGGGCGAGACGATTTTTACCTCCCCCATCCCATCGACCTCTCCCGTTATCCCGAATATCTTAAGGTCATAGAAGAAAGGAGGTTTCTCCATATACAGGACGCAAGCCGGACCCCGATACTGGCCGACCAGGAGGAGCGGATCAAGAAGGCCAGGGTAAGAAGCGTCCTTTTGGTACCCATCGTTATGGGTCAGCACGTCTACGGCATCATCAGCCTCGCTCGACTCGGGAAGATCAGGCCGTTTTCCACCGCGGACTCGACGGTGCTTACGTCCGTGGCGGACCTGGCCGCCCTCTCGATGGAGAACGCCCGGCTCTTTTTCGAGACGAAGAAGAACGAGCAGTTCAAGTCTCACCTGATCAATGTCTTCACCCACGAGGTCGGGACTCCCCTCGGCACCATCATGGGCTATACCCAGCTCCTCATGGAGGAAATGAAGGACAACCAGAAGAACATGAAGCACCTCCAGGCCGTCTTGGCGGAAACCGACCGCCTCAAGGTGATTATGGAGAACTTCCTCGACATCACCCGGCTCAGGTCCGGCAAGATCAGGCCGAAGCGGGACGAGGTTAATCCCTCTATCCTGGTCCAGAAAGTCTTTCGGGATTTCGCCGATCGGTTCAAAGAAAAGAAGATCGACTGCCGGATCAGCCACAGCTCCGACGACTTGAGAATCGAGGGTGACTTGACGCTCTTGGAGAGCGCACTGGATAACCTCCTCAAGAACGCCCTCAAATACACCCCTCCGGGCGGGGCCGTCACGATGGCCCTCACGGGATACCGCAGCCCCTACGATCTTCCTAACACGTCGATCCCTCGCCACGCGACACCCCCTTTCATAACGATCACGGTGGCCGACACCGGCATCGGTATCCCGGAGGATGAACGGGGACGTATCTTCGAGGAGTTCTATCGCGGCAAGAACGTACCCCCCGGAGAGAAGGGCGCGGGACTGGGGCTGACGATCGTCAAGGAAATAATCGAGGCGCACGGCGGGATCGTCCGGCTGATCCCGACGAAAGGGACCGGGAGCACTTTTGAGATCATCTTGCCGGCAAGACAGTAGGGAATTCCCCTGATATTCTTATCGGTCTTGATAAGGCGCGTACTGCCTGAGAGAGAGGGATGAACATCCTTCTGCTTCATAAGGCCGACGGCATGCGATATTCTATAGACAACCTATGACAAACGAGGCGACAGCTCGACCGCAAACGGATAAGCTCGGCGAGACGGATCGTTGAGCACGTCGGTCAGCCGTTTCTCATTGTCGGTGCCTCGTTGCCCATCTCACTTTCTCTTGCGGTCTTTTCGTTCGTGCGGAAGTAAAGCGGATTAGGTATTCCGCTTCTCGATGAAAAGCTTCTTGGCCGAGAAAGCCAACAAAAAGAGGAAGAAGTTGAAAAGGACGATCGTCCCGCCCGTGGGGAGATCAAGGAGGAAGGAGATCAAAACCCCCATCACGACCGACAACACCGCCGACGCCGCCGAAAGGATGAGGCTCGTTCTAAAGCTCTGAGAGATCTGAAGGCTCGTTACCGCGGGCAGGATTATGAGGGCCGATACAAGGAGGAGCCCCACCACCCGCATCCCCACCACCACTACGAAGGCCGCGATGGCGGCAAAAAAATAGTTATAACGGTCCACACGAATCCCCATGGCGCGCGCCGCCTCCTCGTCAAAGGTCATCGCAAAAAGATCATGATAGAATAATATGACAAAGAGGATCACGAGGGCCGAGATTACGATCGACACGACGAATTCCGTCTTGCCGATCGTCAAGATGCTGCCGAAGAGGTAGCTCATGAGATCGACGTTGAAACCCCTGGCAACGCTGGCGATGACGACCCCTACGGCCATCCCCACGGCCGATACGATCCCGATGGCTACATCGGCGTAAATCTTCACCCGTTGCTGCATCTTGAGTATTCCCATCGAGGCAAGGAGGGTGATGATCAGCGTCACCCAGAACGGCTGCCGGGAAAAGAGGAGCCCCACCGCAACCCCGCCGAAGGCGACGTGCGTCAGTCCGTGGCCGATCAGGGCGTAACGCCTGAGCACCATGAAGACACCGAGCAGCGCGCAGGCCGTCCCGACAAAGATCCCCGTGAACAGGGCCCGCTGGATAAACCCGTACGTAAAGATATCAAACATGGATCGTCCTCACCTGAACGCCCGGTGTCGCCCGGAGTCGCCGCTACCTTTTCTTTTTTAGCTCGTCTTCCGGGTGCTGATGGCATATGATGTGCTGGTAGCTGCCGAAATATTCGCTCATGTCCTCAGCTATGCAGAAATTCCCGCCGTCGCCGAAGAAGACCTGTTGCTTGTTGATGTAGAGGATCTTGTTGTTATGGATATTCATCCCCGCGATGTCGTGGTTGATCAGAACGATGGTCGTTCCCGCTCGATTCAAATCGTCGACGATCGCGAAGAAGTCCTGCCTGATCGTGGGTTCCACCGCGGCGGTCGGCTCATCAAGAAAGAGCAGCTCAGGACCGGCAACGAGGGCCTTGGCCAAGAGCACCCTCTGCAGCTGACCGCCCGAGAGCTCTCCGATGCGGCGCTCCTTGATAGCCGATATCCCCACCCGCCCGAGGGTATCCTCGACCCGTCTCCTGTCGGCCCGCGTGAGCCGTTTGGGCTGCCCCTTCTCGGCCAGGAGACCCATCTCGCACACCTCCGTTACCGACGCGGGGAAATAGGGGTCGAAGAAGGCGATCTTCTGGGGAACATAGGCGATCCGATCCCACCGGTCGAAATCCCGCACGGAGCGCCCGAAAAGCGTGATCGAGCCCGACTGGGGCCGAAGGATCCCGAGGATCACCTTGACGAGGGTGGTCTTGCCCGAACCGTTGGGGCCGATCATCCAGAGATAGTCTCCTCTGCCGAGGGTAAACGTGATTCCCTCTATGACCGGCCAGTGATTATAGCCGAAGGTAATATTCTTGACCTCAAGGACGTTCGGCGATTCTCCCATCGATCCTATCGACATTGAAGACCCTTCTTGAGCTGTTGGAGGTTGTCCCTCATGAGATCGACGAGGGTGATACCCTGATCGAACTTGTCCTTAGGAAGCTCGTGCCCCGGATTCAGGAAAAGGATCTGGACACCGGTCTCCCCCTGGATCGTTTCCGCCACCCGCGGCTCGATCATTTCCTCGGCAAATATATATTTCGCGTGCTTTTGTTTTATCAGGTCGATGACGGAGCGGACCCGCTCCGGCGTCGGCTCGGCGTCGGGCGAGATCCCGAAGACCGAGACAAGCGTAAGTCCGTAACGGTGAGCGAGGTAGCCAAACGAGAAGTGTCCCGAAGAGATGATCTCCCTGTTTTGGCAGTCCTTGAGCGCGTCCCGATAGAGCGCATCCAGCTCGTCGAATTTCTTCTTGTAAGCCTCCCCCCGCTCACGGTATGCCTGCTCGTGCGCGCCGTCCTTCTTGATAAACGCCGCCGTTATGGTATCAATCTCTTTCTTGGTGTTATCGAAGTCGAGCCAGATGTGGGGATCGACGGCCCCCTCGCCGGCTGCGCCGCCCTTTTCGGGCTCCCCCTCACCGGCCCCTGACATGAGGGTTATCCCGACGCTCGCGTCCACTACGAGCAGATTCGGGTTCTTAATCCCCGAAAGAATATCTTTCGCCCAGCTCTCCATCCCCGCCCCGTTCATAATGAAGATATCGGCCCCCTCGAGTTTCTGGATGTCCTTGGGCGTCGGCTCAAAGGTATGGGCCTCGGTGCCGGGGGGGATTATGATTTCATAAACCGCATTGTCCCCACCCACGGCGCGGGCCAGGTCATAGACCGGAAAGATGCTCGCAACCACGGTGAGTTTCCCCTCCGCCTTCTTCTCCGGTTGGCAGGAGACCAGCACGATGACGAGAGAAACGAAAACGACAACAACGGTCGCCCATGAGAAGCGTTTAATAGTTCCGTTCATAAGACACCTCCATCGTACTTCTGTTCGGCAATTTCAAACCGTCTTACTGCAGCGGGCGCAGAGCCCCGAGAGCAATACGCTCTCCTCCTCGACGATATATCCCTTCGCACGAATATCCAGATGCGCAACGGCCACGTCGTCCAGACAATCCATCCTCCCGCATGAGCGGCAGCTAAAATGGGGGTGGCGAGGCCGCCTCGTGTTCAGGGCAAAGCGGCTGACTTTATCGGCCCCCTCGATCCTATGGACGATCCCGCGCTCGCAGAAGATGCGCAGGGCGCGATATATCGACGCGGGGTCCATCGCGTCCCTACCGAGTGCGGCCAACAGCTCGCCGCCGTTCATCGGCCGCCCCGCCGTCATAAGGGTCTGGATGATTTTGACCCGACCGACGGTCCTTTTTAGGCCTCCGGTCTTTGAGGATTCCCTCGCTCGCGATCGCGTCCCTTTTCCTTTGGTGGCCGGGAATGATCCAATATTTTTTCGTCCTTGACATCCTCCTTAAGGAATAGACACACTCTCATGCTAGTACAAACGCAAATGAATTGCAATAAGATTATATGGCGAGCGAGCCCGGTGGCGAGCGGATTATCTCAAACCGAAGAAGCGAAAGTCGTAATAGAGCGGACAAGATGCCAGGGTCGCTTAATTAGTCTTTCGATCGGAACGCAAAAGGTGAGACCCGTATCTTACCTTACTTTTTCTTCGCTTCCCAGCCCATAGGGGGGGTGCTTGAGGTCAGGAGTCCGCCGTAGAACTGGTCATTGCCGGCATAGCCCCCTTCCATCTTGAGGAACAACATATTACCGAGCCGATCCTTCTCTGTGCCGGGAACCGTTGCCGGGTCGATCTTAGCGTCGATCGCGCTCAACGTCATGCTGAACCGACCCCCCTCGTCGATTCTCGCCACGGCCTCATCGGTTACCGGAAAGGGGCTTTCCACCGCGTAGGTCGTCTTGCCGTTCACCGTCCTGAGGTACTTGACGTAACCCGGGGCGTACTCAATCTTTAGCTGATATTTCCCGACCTCGGCGCTGCTCGACGAAATATCGACGACCACGTCATGGACGTTTCTCCCGTCGACAAAAAGGGTTACCCCGACGTAGGAGATGTCCCCCGCCTTCGTCGTATACTTCATCTCGCCCGAATAGCTCCCCGTAAGGTCGGGCCCGACGACGATTTTCGACGGCAGGCGATACTCATAGACATCGGTTAGGGTAACGTTTTCGATACCCGCGAAACGAGCAAGTATCGTCTGTCTCTCCATATAGAGGTAAACGGCCAACAATAAGAAGACTATCACGAGCCCGATTCTGAAAATGGGGCTCTGCGTCACGTGCCGCCGTTCTTTCCGGTCCGCATAGAGCGCCTTCATCTTCTGGAAATGTTCTTCGTCCATGCCGCGGCTTTGGGCGATTGTATAGATCTGTTTGGCCTCGTATTTACCCGCGATCTTTCGCTCGGGAGGGAGCGTAGCGGGAGGCCGGTCCTCTTCCCCCGGAGAAGGGGTAAAATCGTATACGGTGGAAGATGGTAAACCCGCTTCGGTGCCGGTCCGTGTCATGCTCACCAGCTCATCCTGGGACTCGCCGTGGCCGTGCACGAGCCAGGACTGATCACCCTCATCGGCGGCGGGCTCCGGGGCTGGTATCGGCTCGGGTTGCTGCATCGTCTCGCGTCGGAGGCTCACCTGCCCGCCCATCCTCTTGATCTCAATCCCAATCAGCTTCGCCTTATCGGCATCGTAGCTCCCGATCTTGCCGGGAAGTCTCCGACTCAGGGCCAGGAGCTTGGGTTCGGGTATCCCGAATCGAGCGGAAAATCTGCCGACAAACTCGCCCACTTCCTCGGACGAATTTCCCATTGAGACGATATAGACAGTTACCTTGTCCAACATCTTTTCACCAGATAAAAGGCCGCGTCCTCTTTGTCTTTCATCCTATGATGTATCGCATTACATGTCAAGCGCCCGTTTCCGGACAACATCCGTATTGCGCCCGGCGTCGCTTCAAGGGAGGAAAAAAAGTGGGTTGAGGGCAATACCGTGATAGCGGATCTCGAAGTGGCAGTGGGGACCGGTGCACCTGCCGGTGCAGCCGACATAACCGATGATCTGGCCGGTCTTCACGATGTCCCCCTCCTTCACGACCGTCTCGCTCAGGTGAGCGTAGCGCGTCGAGAAATCATCGTCGTGCTTTATCTCCACCGTATTCCCATAGCCCCCGTAGTCCTCTTTCCTTCCCGCGACGACCACCACCCCTTCTTTTGCCGCCACGATCGGCGTCCCCCTCGGGGCAGATATGTCCACCCCTTCGTGGAGCCTTCCCCAGCGGGGCCCGTAGAGCGAGAATATCATGCCTTGCACGGGCCAAATGAAGATGCCCTTTCGAATCTTCTCCGTCAGCTCCTCTGGCGTTAACGGGGGCACCACGAGCAGCTTGGTTGCCCCGGGGATGAACAACGTGTCTCCGGTGGAAATATCCTCGGGGTTGTAGATCCCGTTGACCTCCGCAACGACTCTCGGGTCTGCCCGGTAGGTTCTGCTGATCCTCCAGATGTCCTCACCCGGCCCCACGGTATGGAAGACGCCCCTCCCTTCAGGCAGCAGCGTCGTACAAGCCGAAAGGAAGAATAATGGTATAATGAGCAGATAGCTCAGGGATCTATAGGCAGAATTCTTCACACCATGTCCATCACAGGTTCGAAACCCACGCCGCCCCGGAATTCCCCCTTTCTGTGTGGGGTACGTCCAGCCATATCACGATCACTCGAGCCGCGCCCCGTCTTTCTTCAGCCGGTCGCGCAGTTGGTTGACGTCTATCTCAGCTATTTTATGGCCGCCCTGAATCGCAAGGGCCGACGCCATTCCCGCGGCCTGCCCCTCGGCCATGCAGACTCCCATCACGCGGGCCGACGCCAGCGCCCCGTGATCCATCGAGATGGCCCTTCCGGTGACGAAAAGGTTATCGACCTCGTTGGGAAGCAGGCTGCGGTAGGGGACGCCGTAGTAGTGCCCCTCCTCGAGGAAGACCATGGTCGGGCCCGCGGCGTCTTCCCATTTTTCCAGCGGCCAGGACGAGAGGCACACGGCATCGTCGGACTTCTTTCCGGAAAGTACGTCTTCTTCCGTCAAGACGTATTTCCCCACGATACGCCGTGTCTCCCGTATACCGACCTGGACGGCCGTGTCGGCAAGGAAGGCGTTTTCAAAACCCGGGATCTCGTTGGTGAGGAACGATACGGCGGCCTCGGCGTCGCCCCTCCCCCTGATCTCGGCGTAGGTGATGTCGGCAATAGTGCTCCCGTCCAGCGCGCGGCCGCCCCTCTCAAGCGACGAGAGTTTGACCATCGCCTCGCCCCGCCGGAAGGTTGGGATGACCAACCCCTGACCTACGGTAAGGGGATAGGTCTTCTTCTCTATGGCCTGCGCTATTCTTTCGTTGAGGATGTCCATACCCTTCTGCTGGTACGCGATCAGATCGATCCCCTGGACAAAGAACATCATGGTCGGGTTCATGACGAGTCCCGAAAAGTCGCCCTTTTTAGTCTTTACCCCTGCGGCCAGCGCCACGGCGGCGTCTCCGGTGGCGTCGACGTAGATGTCTCCGACAACGGCCGACAACCCCTCGGGGCTTGCCACGAGGAGTGCCCTGATCTCTGTTCCCGAGACGACGACATCGGCCACATAGCTGTGCAGCATCGGGGTGATCTTCTTTTCCCCAGCAATCAACTCGTCACAGAGTCGCTTCATATGCCAGGGGTTATAGAGGAGGGCGGTAAAACCCTGACGGATGAACGGGCCGAACGCCCCGCCTCGTTTGACGAGGGCGTCGGTCAGCTCCTTGGCGAAACCCTCGATAATATACTCGATACGATCCGGGTGATGGAGGTAGATGCCGCAGATAGTGCCCACCGAGCTCGCGGTGGCGAGGCCGCCGAAAAAGCCGTACCGCTCTATCAGGATAACCGAAAGTCCGTTCCGGGCTGCCGTGAGCGCGCAGGCCAGGCCCGACGGCCCCGCACCTGCCACCACCACGTCGGCCTTCCCGATGAGGGGGACATCTCTGCTCGGAACCTCAACACGCGTTCCTTTCATAACATCCTCCAAATCACGGGATATCCCTCATCAATGTGCCTAAATACTCGTTCTGCCGATATTCCGTGTGAGGGAGCTTGGGGGTCTGTATAAGGTGCTTTCTTAGATTTGCCTTATCAAAATCGACCACCATCGCAAGGCGTGTCCCGGAGCGGACAATGGGTTGATGACTGACGCCGGTGACGATCCCGGAAAGCGGCGAGGGGATATCACGTGAATCGAAGCTCGTGGGGTCGATGATATCGCCTATCGTGCTTCCTTCTCGGACGAAGTGCCCGAGGGTGACGGCGGGCTTGAAGATTCCACCGATGGGGCTCCTGATCCATGCCTCGTTGGAGGCAAGGAGTATCTGTCTGTCCGGGACCTGGGCGGTCCCCTTGATCATCCCGAGGACGGTCATCACGTTCTTGGCGGCCGTGGTTCCTACCAGAACATCGGTCCTTGTGATCATTCCGGCGGCCCCGATCTCGATAGTGACGCAGGGGATCCCGATTTTAAACGCCTCGGTCTGGAGCATCCCCTTGATGGACGGTCCTTTCCAGACGGCGTTGATGCCCGTGGATGCTACCTGTGCCAGAAACTGCTTTGTTGGACGCTCAACGCGCACTCTGATATGGGGGATCAGCTCGTCGGGAAATTCGGCGGAGTGGATGTCGAGAATATAATCGGCCCGGCGGACAAAGGTAAGAAAAAAGCGGTGGGCGATCCGCTCGGTCATCGTTCCTTCCGGGTCGCCGGGGAAAACGCGGTTCATGTCGACGTTGTCATAAGGGTCCCAGCGCAGCCCGGAGTTGAAGGCCATGGGGTTGACAATCGGAACGGCAAGGAGGTTTCCCGAAAGGGCCCCGGGATCGATCTCGTCGACGATCTTACGCACGACTTCCACGCCGACCACCTCGTTGCCGTGTACCGCGGCGTTCAACAACAACGTCGGCCCTTTACGATTCCCCCACAGTCCGAAATAGTGCAGGCATATCTCCTGGCGGTTGGCACTCTCTGCGATAGTGAATCGTCCGGATACTCTCTTACCGGATTGGTAGCTCAGATCGTCGAACACGGGCCTTGTTCTCCTTCACGACCTTGATCAATCTATCACGGGTCGTGCGTGAGTCGTCGAAAATGGGGACCTTCATTCGCTCGGCCGCTTCTTCCATGAAGAGCGGCATCGAGCTGATAATCCCCGAGATATAGTCCGGGACGAGGGCGTGCGCCTTCTTGAGATAGGTGACCATTCCGTACGCGGAGACGCTGTCGGTCGCACATGCGATGATCATCCTGACGTTCGCCATGATTTTCTTCGAGGAAAGGACGAGCTCGACCTCACGCTGGAACACCCCGTCGGCCGCCTCCATGACTATGGTCCGGGCGCCTCGATCGCCAAGATACCCCGTGAGCGCCTCGAAAATACGTTCGAGATCACTCTGAGAACAGCCCGAGGTGGAAGGGTAGCCCACATCAAGGAAGTCCGCGACATCGACGGCATGAGCGCCCTTCATCTTGAAGAGATCTTTCATTCGAGAGGTACCTGTCAGTTTGGCCCCTCCGACGGGAAAATCGGCAGCGGACAGTATCTGGATGGCAAAGGCGGCGCTCGTCGTCTTTCCCGAATCCATGGACGATCCAACGACCAGGATTACACCAGGGGCGGCGCCCCGCCGCTGCGCCGCGATCGGGGAGTCGAAGGTCGAGAGTCTCTTTCCCGAGCCGTCCACCGCGTGGCCGAGGTAGCCCAGCACCGTGGGACCGGAGGCCGCGCTCGTCCGGGGGATCACATGCCCCGCCACGCCGCCCGTATTGAGAAGATCGAAGCTATCGCCTTCTTTCAGTCTGGCCGGTACTTCGCCGTGAAACTCGGCGGTGGAATAGCGGCTCCCAAGGACGACGGCGCAGATAGTGCCCGGAGACAACGGATGCTCCGTCCCGACCGCATCCTCTATCGCCCGGTGTCGGCCTACCGACAGGACCCTCGCGAGGACGACATCCCCCACCATCGGAGCACCGTCGATCGAGCACGCCTCCTGCTCAAGGGAGATCGCGGTCCTCCTCGTTGCCGAGCTGGCAACAGCGATCGAAAACTTCATTTTGAGATGGTAATATATTTAATACCGATTTACAAGAAAAAGAAACGAGACCGGGACAAAAGCGCTCAACCCTTAAATGCGGCCTATCGTCCCAAATTCCTTGACTTCTTAGACGATCTGCCTATAAGATAATTAAGTTTCTTTCACCCATGCCCGATCTGGCACGGCCGGGATACGTGACCGCGCCGGGGCGCCGTGAATCAAACAGCACAGAGGAGATCGATAGCTGCTATCGCTCTGTTCCACCAAGAGCGCACGTAGAGTGAGCACTCAATGGACAAAACCGAAAAGATAAGATTTGCGATTGTCGGTTGCGGACGGATCAGTGACCTCCACGCCCGGGCCTATGAGGGATCCCCGGATGCCGAGATCTTCGCCGTCTGCGACGTCGACGAGGAGCGGGCGCGCCGGAAAAAAGAGGAGTGGGGCGCCGCGAAGGTCTATTCCGATTACGAAAAACTCCTGGCCGATCCCGAGATCGAGGCCCTCAAGCTCCTCGTCCCCCACCATCTGCACGCCGAGATGACGATTGCCGCCGCGCAGTCTAAGAAACACGTGAGCGTCCAGAAACCGATGGCAACCTCCGTCACCGAAGCGCGGTCGATGATCGCCGCCGCCAAAAAGAACGGTGTCCTGTTGAAGGTCTTCGAAAACTTCGTCTTTTATCCCCCATACGTAAGAGCAAGAGAGCTCGTAGCCTCAGGCGCCATCGGGAGGCTCATCACGGTGAGGATGAAGATGATCTCCGCCGGACACGGAGGGTGGACGGTCCCGGGCGAGTCCTGACTCTGGCGTCTGGACAAGGCAAAATCGGGGGGCGGGATTATCATCTTCGACGACGGCTATCGTAAGTTCTCTCAGGCCTACGACATCGGGGGAGAGGTCGAGAAGGTGTTTGCCTGGATCGACTATACCGACACGGTAGTTGACGCCCCATCCTTCGTCCTTTGGAAATACCGGGAGGGCGTCGCGGCGCGCTACGGGCAGTACGACATGACGTTTGCCCCCAACCTCTTCATCAACTCACGCTACTACCCCGCCGACGACAGAATGGAGCTCGTCGGGAGCGAAGGTATCATCTGGATCAACAGATTCCACGGTAATATGCTCCAGGAGCCGTCGCTCGTGCTCTACCGGGAAGGAGAGACACGATCGTTTGAAGCGCTCAGAGACGACTGGGGCAACTCCTTTATCGACTCCGGGCGCGACTTCTTCCGCTGTATCAAAGAAGAAAGAGAGCCCACGCTTTCAGGTGAGGTCGGCCTCAAGGTTCTCCAGTTCTCGCTGGCCCCGGAGATATCGAGCCGCGAGAAGCGCGAGGTCGAGCCG
This sequence comes from uncultured delta proteobacterium, assembly GCA_963792965.1. Taxonomy (GTDB): domain Bacteria; phylum Desulfobacterota; class Zymogenia; order Zymogenales; family Zymogenaceae; genus CAWBYW01. Next base: position 57,225 of record CAWBYW010000005.1, read on the forward strand.
TCTACGATCGACCTCTAGTGAGCACAAAAAGAAAAAAATCCTTTCCCCCGTATAACAAAAGTGGTATATATGATTGATTTCAATGGCAACAGGAGGAATGATACGATTATGAGAGAGATTGAGGTCGCCCTCGTGAGGGTGCCCGAACATAAAAAGGATAATAATGACGCGATCAGGGATAAGTTTTCCCATCTCATCGAGATGGCTGGGGGCCTTTCGTTCGTCAGCCGCGGCCAAAGCGTCCTCATAAAGCCGTCGGTAAACTCCGGCAGGCCCTACCCCGCCACGTCCGACCCTAAGATTATCTCGATGCTCATTGATCTGCTGGTGGAGAAGGCCCCGTCGGCGATTCTTGTCGCCGATAAATCCGCATTCTTCAGAAATACGAAGAAAACCTTCAAGTCTACGGGGATCGCCGCCGCCGTCACCGAGGCGGCGAAGAAATATCCCGAGATTCCTATCAAGCTCATTACCTTTGACGACTATATATATCGAGACCGTAACCTCCCCAAAGAGATTGAGGATAAGTGGGAGATCCTGCCCGACAAGTACCTCTTCAGGATGCCCAAGATGCTCTACGAGCCGGACCCCTATCTGAGACAGCAGAAGCTCCCGGCAAAGATCGATCATATCGTCGTGCTGGCAAACGTCAAGACGCATTTCCTGGCGGGCATCTCCATGGGGATGAAGAGCTACGTCGGTTTCATGGACAAACCGAGCCGCCGCCTCCTCCACAAGCTCCCTCGCAAGAACTTCCTCCGATTAGCAAAAATAGGACCGTTCGACAAGGAACACCTCCAGGAGCGGATCGCCGAGATCCTGAGCCTTACCCCGCTCCCTAAGCTCGTAATCCTGGACGGACGTGAGCCGATCATCACCGGCGGGCCGGACTCGAACAACCGGATACAACCGCTCCCCTCTATGAGAAAGAACCCGTACACCGGCGTGATGCTGGCGGGGCCGGACGTCGTCGCGGTGGACGCGGCGGGTGTCGCCCTCCTCAAGACCCAGAAGAGAGTCTCGCGATGGGTCAGAAAAAATTCGATCTGGGAGATGCCCACCTTTCGCCGGATGCGCGAGCTCTCCATAGGCGCCGTTCAGGCCGATAAGATTTATCTTCAGGCCGATAGTGATGACGAGCTTTTTACGGAGATGGCCTGGTTCCTTCAGTGAGAACCCGACCGCTCGTTTGAGGCCGCAGCATAGGTCCGTATGCGATCCGGGTAAGGATATGTCATGAGTACGCTCGACATCATCATCATCGTCGTCGTCGGTGCAAGCTCCATCCTCAGCGCCATGAAGGGATTCATCCGGGATATCTTTTCGGTGATCGCCCTGATCACGGGAATCATCGTCGCCTTTTTCTTTTATGCCGACGGCGCGCCTTATGTCGGTGCGGTCATCAATGAGCCCACGATCTCGCGGATCATCAGCTTTACCGTAATCTTTATTGCCGTATCAGCCGTCGTCTCAATCATCGGCCACTTCCTCTCTCGGACGATCGCGGGCTCCGAACTCTCTCCCTATGATCGGGCTGCAGGCGCCTGTTTTGGCTTGTTAAAGGGGCTCGTCCTTACCGCCGTCATACTCTTCTTCATTTCTATCTTCATGCCCGACGCGGTCAGCAAGTCAAGGCTTTCTGGGCCTATCCTGCGTGGCACCGACATTGCTGTCAAACTCCTTCCCCAGGGCGTCAAAAAAAATATCGATGAAGCCCGAAAAGGCCTCCAGCAGATTAAGGCCGAAACAACGATTCCGAAAAAGTAACGGCGCTGCATATATCCGATAAATCATCACCACTTTTCTTATCTGTAACCGTATCACTCAGACGGGAGGTCAATCATGAAAGTCTTCAAAGTATTCCTTATCGTTGTCGCGGCCCTTGTCATCGCGGGATACGCCTTTTACCAGATATTCTTCCGTGCGGCTCTCCCCAACTACACCGGTACCATCCAGATCAAAGGGCTCACGGCCCCGGTAGAGGTGCATACCGACGACTACGGCGTCCCCCATCTCTTCGCTAAAAACGATCACGACCTTTTCTTCGCCCAGGGCTATATTACCGCCCGGGAGAGGATGTTCGAGATGGACGCGACGCGGCTCGCCGGCCGGGGGAGCTGTCCACCCTCTTTGGCGAAGCCACTCTCGAAAGCGACAAGTACCTTAAGACACTGGGCTTCTATCGAGTGGCGAAGAAGGAGTGGGCGGGTATGCGCCAACAGGACAAGGACCTTATTGTCGCCTACACGGACGGTGTCAATACCTATCTCGCCACCGTCAAGAGGCTCCCCCGCGAATACGCAATCCTCGGCACAAAGCCGGTGCCATGGGCGCCCGAAGACACAGTCGTCTGTGGGACGCTCATGGCGTACAGTCTCACCCGCTCAGTGAAGGCCGACCTTATGCTCTATCAGATCGGCGAGAAAGCGGGACCCGACGTATTGAGGTATCTGAAGCCGAGTTTCCCGGACTTTGCGCCGACCGTCTCAATGAAGACCGATTCCCCGGCTCGTACGAACCTTACCGGCACTGTCGCCCTGGTCTCGCTACCGTCATCTCCCCCTGGCACTGACTACACCCCCCTGTACCCTCCACAGGTGCCTGCAAGCAACTGGATGATCTTTTCTCCCTCAAAGACCACAACGGGCGGGGCAATCTTTACCGGAAGCCCCGATCTCGAACCGAAGATACCGGCCCTCTTCTACCTCATCCACCTGAGCTCGCCTACCTATAACGTCATCGGCGGGTCGATCCCCGGGACCCCGGGGATTACCGTGCTGGGCTTCAACGGCACTTTCGCGTGGAGCACGGTCAACGGGAGAGGAGACGAGCTCGACTATTTTGTCGAGAAAATCAACCCCACAAACCCCAACCAGTACCTGACCGAGGACGGCTATAAGGACTTTGAGCTGATCCAGGAAACGCTGAAGATCAAGACGAAGGGAGGGATCAGGGAGGAAAAGATGACCGTGAAGCTCTCGCGACACGGCCCGATTATCTCCGACGTGATACCCCTTGCCCCCCCGAACACCGCCATGAAGTGGGTAGGATTTGAGCCCGCGGGCGTCTTCCAGGCGTTTTTTGAGCTCGATCGGGCAAAGAATTTCGATGAGTTCCGCAAAGCCCTCTCCGTCATGAAAACGCCCACCCTCAATATCGGATACGCGGACATCAACGGTAACATCGGCTACCAGTACATCGCCTCGGTCCCGATCCGCATGCAGGGCGACGGTACGCTGCCCGTGCCGGGATGGGACGGGAAATCCGAGTGGGTAGGTTACGTTCCCTTCGAGGAGCTCCCCTATGATTATAACCCGGCCAAGGGTTACCTCGGCGCTTTCAACAACCTGCCTAAGGCGCTGTCCTACTCCATCACCAACTACTATCTCTTCGAACGCGCGATGCGCTTCGATGAGATCATGAAGGGCACCGAAAAGGTAAGCATTGAACAGGCACGGGGCTTTCAGACGGACACCGGATCGGTCGTGGCCGAGCGGTGGGTTCCCTTCATTACGGCCGCATGCGGAAAGGTCAAGGAGCTCAAGGATCCCCTTGCCCTTTTTGACGGCTGGGACTTCACCATCGACAGGAAGAGTGCGGCTGCCGCCCTCTTTGACGCCTTCTACTTCCACATGATGAAAAATACCATCGAGGACGAGATCGGGGGCGACCTCTTCATGCAGCTCTCGACGGACTATCATATCTATATGATCGACGAGATGCTGACCAAGAACATCGGTAACCGCGACTTCATCCTCTTTGACGACATCACGACACCGGGCGTGAAGGAGAACCGCGACGACATCATCGTGAAGAGCATGAAGGACGCAGTCGCGGAGCTGGCCGACCGCATCGGGAAAAACCCCAAGGAGTGGCGATGGGGAGACATCCACCGGATGACCTTTAAGCACCCGATGGGCAAGAAACTTCCCTTCTTCAACCTCTCACCGATCCCGATCTCCGGGGATGACTTCACGATCGGCGCCGGCGCCTGGGATAATGCGCACCCCTACGACATGACCTCGGGGGGCGTCATCAGGATGATCGTCGATTTTTCCAACATCGAAAACTCCACCTTCGTCTCCCCACCGGGCCAGTCCGGACTCCTCAAGAGCCCGCATTACGGTGATCAGGCGCGGCTCTGGGCGGACGGTCGGCAGATACCGATGCATTACGACACCGGAAAGGACCTCAAGAGAGTGCTGATTCTCAATCCGGCGCCATAACGGATCGAGAACTGATATCTCTGACTATCGCTTAAAGGGCATCCGGGCTTACCCGGATGCCCTTTTGTCACCGGGTAGGCCGAATCGTCGACGGGCTTCCTTTATCGGTGCCACCCTACAAGGGACGGTTTTCCTCGGCTCGGCCGCATCGAAACGGTCTCGTGATCACCCTCTTTGCACTATACTTCTTGTAAAGGCGGCCGTCGTATGCTATCGTACTATCGTTTTACCTGCCGGGTTCGGAGGTTATTGGCGGGGCGCCCATGCAACGGACCCCGTATATCATCTAACAGAAGAAAGGAGACCCCATGAAGGCATGGATAAACGGTGAGATGACCGGGTGGGAAACTGCCACGGTTCCGCTCCTCTCACACAGCTTTTCCCGCGGCTCGGCGATCTTCGAAGTCGTGGATATCGTCAACACCGAGGCCGGCCCTGCCCTCTTCGGACTTCCCGAGCACGTCGACCGATTTTTTAACTCCGCCGCCCTCACCTACATGGAGCTCCCCATCGCGAAAAAAGAGCTCACCGAGGCGGTCCTGGCCACAGCCAAGGAGAACGGCGTCAAGAACGGTGCCGCGAAATTCTTCGCGTACTATCCCCTCATCGAATTTTCGGTTCTCCCCACAAATCCAAAGATTGACGTGGCGATCTTCTGTCTCGACTATGACCTTTTCGGCGTCAAACAGGAGATCCTCTCCTCGCCGGTGAAAGTGGGGATCTCGGCGCTGAAGAAGTTCCACCCCCAGACCGTCCCTATTCACGCAAAGGTCGTCGGTAATTACGTTAACGCCTATCTTGCCAAGATGGAGGTGAAGAAGAGGGGCTTTGATGACGTGATTATGCTGGACACAGACGGCTTCGTGGCGGAGGGGGCGACCTCTAACGTATTTTTCGTGGCCGGCAATCAGGTAACGACGCCCACGCTGAGATCGGCCCTGCCCGGCATCACACGTCACGCTCTCATCGAGATCATCAGGGATATGGGCCATGAGATGATCGAGGGCGACATCCAGCCCGAAAAACTCTATACGTTCGACGAGGCCTTCTACTCGGGGAGCATCGTAAAGGTGCAGCCGATCGTCTCCATCGACGGAAAGACCCTCTGTGCATCATGCCCCGGCCCGATTACGTGCGCCATCAAGGAGCGGATGAAGGACGCCATGGGGGGGAAGATAGAGAAGTACAGAAAATGGCTGACGATCATTTAATCGGAGAATAGATACAATGAGGGGCGGCCCAAGGGCCGCCCCTCTGTCTGTTCATCCCCACCTTGCGGGCATTGAGGGCCACCTCCCGGAGCGCCCTCCGTACCGCCCTCCGAGAAGAACCTCCGGCGCCCTTACAGACCCATCTTCTTGGCGATGATCTCCCTCATGATCTCGGTGGTGCCCCCAATGATGGAAAGCGCACGAATGTCCGCGTAAAGTCGCGCGACCTCGTACTCGGCCATGTACCCGTATCCGCCGTAGATCTGCGTGGCGTCGTACCCGATCCGATTGGCCATCTCGCCGACACAGGCCTTGAGCATCGAGATCTCTTTGACCACATCCTTGCCCCGGGCAAATGCTGATGCACAGGCATACGCATGCGCCCTGTTTTGTTCGATAGCCGCGGCCATATCCGCCAGGCGGTGCCGGATCACCTGGAATTGTGAGATCGTCTTCCCGAACGCCTTCCGCTCGCGGGCGTAGTCGATCGTCTTTTCAAGAACGTAGTCCGCCGCCCCCAGCCCTTCGACGGCGAGGATCAGACGCTCCAGCTGCAGCTTATTCATGAGGGCGTAGAAACCCTCTCCTTCGTGCCCGAGGAGGTTCTCGGCCGGTACCGTCACGTCGTCGAAGAAGAGCTCGGCCGTGTCGGACGCATGACATCCGATCTTCTCAAGCTTATGCGACGAGAAGCCCGGCGTTCCCTTTTCCACGACGAACAGCGAGATTCCCCGATGGGCGGGAGTGGCGCCCGGGTCAGTCTTTGCCGCGACGACGATTATATCGCCATAGTGCCCGTTGGTGATGAAGGTCTTCTGACCGTTGATGACGTACGAGTCTCCGTTACGCTGCGCCCTCGTGGCGATCCCGGCCACATCGGAGCCCGCGCCCGGCTCCGTTATCGCGATGGCGCAGACGGTGCTGCCGGCGATGCAGGGGGAAAGCCACCGCTTCTTCTGTTCGTCCGTCCCAAGGCTGTTGAGATACGTGGAGGACATATCGTTGTGAACCGTGACCGATACCGCGAACCCGAGGCACCCACACCTGCCCAGCTCTTCGGCCATGACCACCCGAAACAGCTCATCCACCCCGATGCCCCCGTACACGGGGTCGTAGCAGAAGCCGAGGAAACCCATCGCCCCCAGTTCCTGCCAGATGGAGCGGGGAATCTCACGATTCTTTTCCCACTCCGTAACGAACGGCGTCACCCGCTCGGCGAGGAATTTCCTTAATTGTGTTCGAAACTGCTCATGTTCTTCGCCAAATATGTCATACTCCATATGCTGTTTCCCGTTGCTCCTTGATATTCACCCATAAGCTCTTGATAATAGAATATGGCTGTTACAATAGCAAGTAAATTTTCTCTGGAGTATCTCAAAAAGTCTCCTTCCCACAACTCCGACGGTATCAGACAGGGTACACTGATCGGTCGGATCTCTTAGAGTCCCATGAGCCTGCCGATGATCTCCTTCATGATTTCGGTCGTGCCCCCGGCAATCGTCACGGCCCGGAGATCGGGGTAGAGCCGGGCGACCTCGTATTCCGCCATGTACCCGTAGCCGCCGAAGAGCTGCGTCGCGTCGTAGGCCATGCGATTGACCATCTCGGCGGCCTGGGCCTTGAACATCGATATCTCTTTGGTCACATCGATCCCGCCGGCATAGTTCTTTGCACATTGATAGCCGAAGGCTCGGTTCATCTCTACGGCCGTGGCCATATCGACGATCTTATGCCGCACGACCTGAAACTTCGCGATCGGCCGCTTGAAGGCGACCCGGGTCCGGGTATAGTCGATAGTCCTTTCGAGGATACACTGGGCGGTCTCGACGCAGAGGACCCCTGCGATAAGTCGCTCCATCTGGAAGTTCTTCATGATCGCGTAAAACCCCTGACCCTCCTGGCCGAGGAGGTTCGCGGCGGGGACAGCGGCGTCTTCGAAGAATATCTCGGCGGTATCCGAGGCGTGGCCGCCGATCTTCTCGAGCTTTCGCGCGGTGACCCCGGGCGTTCCCTTTTCAACGACGATCAGCGATATCCCTTTGTGCGGTGGGTCGGCCTTGGGGTCGGTTTTGACCGCCGTCACCAACAGATCGCCGTAGTAACCGTTGGTGATGAAGGTCTTTTGCCCGTTAATGATGTAGCGATCTCCCTTCTTTTCCGCTCGGGTCGTCAGGGCCGAAACGTCGGAGCCCGCGCCCGGCTCCGTCACGGCGATGGCGCAGACCTTATCGCCCGAAGAGCAGGGGACAAGCCACTCACGCTTCTGCTCATGGCTTCCCAATAGATTGATGTAAGTCGTTGCCATGTCGTTGTGTCCCGCCACCGAAATCCCATACCCTCCCGACATCGAGCGCGCAAGCTCCTCGGCCATGACGACCCGAAAGAGGTCGTCGGCCCCGGAGCCGCCGTAGACCGGCTCGTAGCAGAAGCCCAGAAACCCCATCTCCCCGAGTTCTTTCCAGGCAGCGCGCGGGATCTCGCGGTTCTTCTCCCACTGAAGGGCGTTCGGCGTAACTTTCTGGGCCAGGAACTTTCTTACCTGGGTACGGAATTGCTCGTGTTCGCTCGTGAAGAGATCGTACTGCATCGTCACTCCTTTCGTTTTTCAACGCAACAACCGGGCAAAGGGTAATGTGTTCACATCAGACTTTTCTTTCTTTCCCCTTCCAGTAGGGGGCTCTGAGCTCGTGTTTGAGTACCTTGCCGAGGGCACTGCGGGGAAGGACATCGACGAAATCGACGCTCTTCGGTTTTTTGTAGCTCGCGATATGCTCCTTGCAGTGCTCGATGACCCGCGTTTCGGTAAGGTCGGCATCGGGTTTCTTGATAATGATCGCCTTAACCGCCTCGCCCCAGGTATCGTCGGGAACCCCGATCACCGCGACGTCGGCAACGCCGTCCAAGAGAAGGATCGCCTCTTCCACCTCCCGGGGGTAGATATTCTCCCCGCCTGAGATGATCATGTCCTTTTTGCGGTCAGCGACGTAGAGATAGCCATATTCGTCCAGATACCCCATGTCGCCGGTGTGGTACCATCCACCCTTGATTGCCTGTGCGGTTGCCTCGGGCATTTTGTAATATCCCTTCATGACGTTGTCGCCCTTGCCGATGATTTCCCCCACCATATTCGGGGAACAGTCGGCCCCTTTCTCGTCTATGACCCTCACCTGGACGTTGATGACGGGCCTCCCGGCGGACGCGAGCCTCTTAACCATATATTCCGGGCCCTCCAGCACGTGATCTTCCGGCAGGAGCATCGTGAGGGTCGGGCTCGTCTCGGTCATGCCGAAGAATTGGATGAAATCGCAGTTGAACTTTTTTATCGAGCGCTTGAGGAGGTCCACCGGCATCGGGGCCGTGGCATAGATGATCTTCTCGAGTGAGCTCAGGTCGTATTTATCGACGTCGGGATGATCCAGGAGGAACTTGAAGATCACCGGCGTAAAGGCCGTGGCCGTGGGCTTCTCTTTTTCGATGAGCGAAAAGATAACCGTCGGGTCGAAGCTGTGGACAAACGTCACCTTGGCCCCGATCAGGACGAGGTTGACCAGCATGAAGATGCCGATATGGAATATCGGGAGGAACCCGAGGATATGCCAGTCCCTGGTCATCTCCATTTCGATGAGGGTGGAAAACGCGTTGGCCATCATGTTTTTGTGGGTGAGCATAACGCCCTTGGGCCTCCCCGTCGTCCCACTCGTGTAGAGCTGAAGGAACGCGTCCCTTTCATCGATCTTCACCCTCGGCTCCTCTATTGGATAACGACCCAGGAGCTGCTCGTAGTCTATTGAGGCACCGTCAAGTGCGCCGTCGATGGCGATAAACCGCACCTTTTTCTTCAGCTCCTGCTTCATTGGCTCATAGAGATGGGAAAACCTCTTGGAGAAGAAGATAATGTCCGATTGGGCGTCATTCACGAGAAAGGCGAGTTCCTTGGGCGAGAGGCGCCAGTTGAGGTTGGTGGAAACTGCCCCGATCTTGGCGATCGCGAAGAAAGCCTCGGCAAAGTGGTTTGAGTTATGGCAGATAATCGCGATCCGGTCGCCCTTCCTGGACCCCATGCCCACCAGGGCGTTGGCAAGCCGGTTTATCCGCTCATTGAATTGTCGATAGGTGAGCCGTGTCCCCTCGAAAACGACGGCTTCCTTATCGGGGTACCAACGAGCTGCCCTCGAGACCAAATCACCGATAAGCATGGCTCATACCTCCTCTTTGTATAATTGATGCTATTGTGCGTCGGTGAGAGATGCTTTCCCGGTTGACGTACAGTCCGTAGTATCGTGGTTGGACTTATACCGGAACGACCGTACGATCCGTCTTCGAGAAGGCCGTTTCAGGCGCCCACGTTGCCGTGCCCAATGAGTCCGTTGAGCCTCAGGAGAACCTGCCGGGCCTCCGATGTGATGCTATGGACGATGTGTTCAATCGTATCGATCTCATCGATCAGTCCCACCCCTTGGCCCGAAGAAAAGAGGAGATCATCGGGGTCGGCGGATGTGCCTGCGTTCGGGGCCATTTTCCCTCCGGCGAAGGAGAGTATCTCTTGGAGCGTTGCGCCCTCGGCTTCCATCTGCGTGATCCTTTGTGCGGCTTCGTTCTTTATCGACCGAATTGGAGTCCCGAGGGATCGGAAGAGTACCATCGTATCGTTCTCGCCGGCTTCCCGGATCCAGCGTTTGATGCCGGGAGGAGGCCGGCGCTTCTTTAGAGGCCAGAAAGCGGCTGCCCATGAGGACACCCTCCGCGCCGAGGGCCAGCGCCGCGACGAGCCCCCTCCCATCCACGAATCCTCCCCCCGCGATCACCGGGACCGAGAGCGTGCGCACCGCCTTGTTGACAAGGACGAGTGACCCGACCTCGGCCGTCCCGACAAATCCTCCACCTTCAAATCCGAGGATCGTTACGGCGTCAACACCGGCCAGCTCCGCGTGCCGTGCATACTTGACCTGGGGAACTTTGTGAATCAGCGGAATACGCGCCCCCTTGATGGCGCCGACAACTACGTCGGGAGGACGGCCGGCGGTCTCGAAGGCGCCGACTTTCTCCTCTATCCCGACCTCGACGAAATCGGCGGTCAGGGCGGCCGTATCGGCATTGGGAAGCATGGAGAGATTGAGACCGACGGGACCGTCGGTTTGATCTTTGGCTTTCCTGAGCTCGCGCCTCAAACGCTCGGGGTCCGAAAACGACGCCGCCGGGATAAAGCAGATGCAGCCAGCGTTGGCCACGGCGGCTGCCATGTCGGCCAGCGTGATGTGGTGCATCGCTCCCACAAGGATGGGATAGCGTATCTTCAGAAGCTCGGTGATCCTGGTCTTGAACACGGCCGCCTCACCGGGAGGTTGGATGATTTGACGTGCCGACGTGCGTGAATATCTTAAAGCATAAAGTTGTGCTTAACCCTTTAGCATAGTGGTTATAATATGTCAATAAAATTTTGCGTTAAAAAGGCGCCGGACCATAGCCTCTTTATGGTCTCTCAAAAAAGGAAGCCGCCCCAGACCCACGCCTTAATGAGAGAATAGGACATCCCGGATGGGTTATCCTTTACGGAAACGGATCAGGCGGGCGGCGAAACGGCTGGGCCCAGCGTCTATCGAGCGGCAGGATATCGATGTGGTGATGATGATTAGTCTGATCGAAAGGAATTACTTCGAGATACTCTTACTCAAATCTCATTAATTTAGGAATAACGACGATCCCCGAGGGGCGGATGTCGAATTGTCTCGCGTCATCTTCCTGATTAAGCCCGATGGTCATCCCCTCGGGGATGACAACCCGCTTATCGACGATCGTATTCTTGAGTTTTGTCCCTTTCTTGATCTCCACGTCGTCCATGATAATACATTGATAGACCTCGCTTCCTTCGAGAATGGTGACGTTCCTCCCGACTACCGAGTCTTCCACCAGGGCACCAATGATCCGGGTCCCGCCGGAGACGATCGAGTTTCTGATCCCCTCCCCCTCGACCCCCCTCGAGACGATTTTTGCCGGCGGGACGGGGGGATCGTAGGTGTAGACCGGCCACGAGCGATCAAAAAGGGAAAATCCCGGATCGCTCGATATCAGGTTCATATGAGCCTCCCAGTACGCCTCGATGGTCCCCACGTCTCGCCAATATGCCGTGGCGCCGGTCTTCTCATCGACAAAGGGGAAGGCATAAACCCGATCGCGCTCAATCATTCCGGGTATGACGTTCTTACCGAAATCGTGGGAGCTGCTGGAGAGCTTGGCATCTTCCATGAGTCGCATCACGAGGGTTTTCGTGTTAAAGATATAGATCCCCATTGAGGCCAGTATCTGATCGGGTCTGCCGGGGATCGTCACGGGGTTCTTCGGCTTTTCCTGGAAACCGACGATACGATATTTTTTGTCGACCGCCATAACACCGAACTGCGTGCTCATCTCCTTGGGCATTGGGATGGCCCCGATCGTCAAGTCAGCGCCGTTGTTACGGTGGAACGTGATCATCGTTCGGTAATCCATTCGGTAGACGTGGTCGCCGGAGAGGATCAGCGTGATATCCGGACGCTCCTGCTCGAGGACGTAGATATTCTGGTAGACGGCGTCCGCCGTCCCCTGGTACCAGTCGTCGCTGACGCGCTGTTGGGCTGGAACGATCTGGACGTACTCGCCCATCTGGTGGGAGAAGAAGTTCCATCCCCGCTGGATATGTCGATCCAGCGAGAAGGATTTATACTGAGTCAACAGGACGATTTTTCTGAGGCCCGAGTTTGCGCAATTGGAGAGGGTAAAATCGATAATACGGTAGTTTGCTCCGAACGGGACGCTGGGTTTGGCCCTGTCCCTCGTCAGGGGGTAGAGGCGCTCCCCCTTGCCCCCCGCCAGGATCACGGCCAGTATATTCATTTATTCCCCTTCGCGTTCCTGCTCAGGATCTCTTTGATCTTTTCTTTCAAGGCGGTGGTGTCGGATGATTTTACCACGTAGGCGTCGGCGCCCCAGCTCCTGAAATCATCTTTATAGGAAGAATAAGCGGAGTTGAGGATGATCGGAATATTCTTACGCATCGCGATAATCTTCCCGAGGGCCTCGATGCCGTCCATCTCGGGCATACGGATATCCATGATGATCAGGTCGGGGGCAAACGTCTTCAGCTTCTCGATGCTCTCCTTGCCGTTGGATGCGGTTGCCACCTCGTATTGCTCCTCTTTGAGATCTTCCTCATAGAGGGCGCATATATTCTCATCATCATCAACGATAAGGATTCGTGCCATCTTCCCACCCCCGTACGATGTCTGCGGGTTTCTCTCTTCACTTCGCACGACCCGCCATTTATTATTTGTCCGCTGATCGGTCACCCATTGGCGATCTCGTAGAAACGCTCGTGCTCATCTATGGCGGCCGCGTGGCGTACCGACGGTTATCGAACCCGCTCAATAGGATCTTTACCCAGAAATATTTTATCAAGGTGGGTCAAGCGTGTCAATAGGAACTATCGTCCCACGGCAAATTACCTCCGAGTGTTTCTTTTTGACATGTATTCGACGGAGGTGATATAATACTGGAAGTTTGGAAGGGAACGTATCCGTATGGTAGACCGACCCAGCGAAAAGAGCCTCTTTCCCGACCGACGGGATTCCACTCGTGATCGGGTCAAGATCAAAATCCAATACAAGAACATCGAAAGACTAAAAGAAGAGTGGACTGAAAATATCAGCCACGGGGGTATTTTCATTAAATCGACCAATCCCCTGGCCGTCCACACAATCGTCGAGGTCTCCCTGTCCCTCCCCAACGAAGAGCGGCCGGTAACGCTGATCGGGGAGGTTGTGAGAACGGTATCGCAGCACGAAGCCGACACGAGGGGCACCGCGCAGGGATTTGCCCTCGAGTTCAAGGACTTTTCGGAAAAGAAGAAGGAAATATTTGAATCCATGATGAAGTCCTCGTCGATCCCGCCCACGACGAAAGAGGCCGTTATTCAGCTCGGCCCGCCCGCGCCAAACGCCCCGGTCCCGATGGATACCCACGATCGATCACGCGTCGAGGAAGAACATTCGGATCATATAGAGATCAAGGCCATCCAGATAAAGAACATGTCCGTCAAGGATAAAATGATGCTCGCGCCTAAGGCAGACAAGGCCGAGCGCGCTATCCTGCTGCGGGACCTCAACGCATCCGTGGCCCGTCTCATTATCAGAAATCCCCGCATCACCGATACGGAGATCGCTCAGATCGCGAAGGATTTCGCGACGCCCGCCGACGTACTGGAAGCCATCGTAAAGAACAGAAAGTGGATCCTGAATCCGGAGATACGACTGGCTATCGTCAAGAACCCGAGGACTCCCACCCCGCTCGCGCTCAACCAGTTGAACTACGTACAGGTCAAGGACCTCGCCTTTATTGCCAAGAGCCAGCACGTGCGCGAGTCGATCAAGAACGAGGCGCTCAAGCTTCTGCTCAAGAAGAGGGACTCGGCACGGTAGGAGGTGGCCCATGCCCATCTTCGTGGTACAGAAACATAAAGGGACCCGCCTTCACTACGACTTCCGACTCGAAAAAGACGGGGTGCTGAAATCCTGGGCCATCCCCAAGGGGCCGTCAATGAAGACGTCGGAAAAACGCCTCGCGGTCGCCGTGGACGATCACGAAATGAGCTATGCCGGGTGGGAAGGGGTAATCCCCGAAGGGCTCTACGGCGCGGGTCCCGTCATGGTCTGGGATACGGGGAGCTACAAGGACCTCGAGCCGGATGGGTGGAAGAAGGGGAGGATCGAAGTCTCCCTTTCGGGGACAAAGCTCAAGGGTAAGTACGCCGTTGTTCAGATGAAGGGGAGGGGCGACAAGAACTGGCTCCTCATCAAGATGAAGGACGGCAACGAAATCGAACAGGGAGACGTGCTTGAGACGTTACCCGACTCGGTCAAAACGGGAAGGTCCCTGGAACAGATCGCGGCCGAAAAGCCGGAGGCGCCTCCCTGTGACGTGAAGGAATAGGTCACAACGCAAGGTCGAGGATCTCGCGTGCGCCCCGACAGGAGAAGAATGTGCGACGGATACCCGCCGGGCATGGTTCCGGTCGGAGGTAACGGACTTCCGACCTGTTCTCACAAAGAGAGTCTACACGCTCGGCATAGCTACCAGACGATCACTCCCGCATATCCGACGACACTCTTATAGTCGCCCGAGGTCTCTCCCGAAGTCATGTAATTGACAAGCTCGGCGTTTTTTGCCCCGAGCGCCTTTGCCGCGGTAATCATCACGGTTACCGGTATGACGCCGCACATGGTGATTCTACCCTCCCGAACGGTCTTGTAGACGGCCTCGGGATCGAGCCTGACAATCTCCTGGACGACTTTCATATCCTTTTCTTTGGCTGTATCGTGCGGCTCGTAGTGGGTCATATCCGAGCTCGCCACGATCAGGACGTCCCCGCCCGCACCCTTGATCCCCTCCGCAAGCTCGGAGCCGAATGTCAGGCACTCGCCGAGTGAAAGGGACCCCAGGCAAATCGGGACGAGCGAAAAACCCGGCCGCAGCTTCTGGATGAACGGGAGCTGGACCTCCAGTGAGTGCTCGAATTCGTGGGCACGGGGATCGTCGGCGGCGTTGGTCGAGGAGTCGAGGATCGCGCGTGCGAGCTTTTCGTCAATCGGCACGTCGCCGAGCGGCATCTCCCAGGACCCGCCGCTCTGAAGGGCGATATGCACGCCCGCCCCCGGTGGCTGGGACCGAGGACGACAACGCTTCTCGGAATCCTGACCCGTGAGAAAACCTGCCCGGCTACTTTCCCCGAGTAGATATATCCCGCGTGCGGTGAGACGACCCCGATCGCCCTCTTCTTTTTGGGCACCTCCTCAAGGAGGGAGGCGACCTCGCGATCGAGAGTCCTCGGATTGAGAGGATAAAATTGACCCGCCACTGCCGGTTTTCTGCTCATCTCTCAACACCTGTCGATAGACTTCTTATCAATAATAGTATCGCGTTTAGCGCGCCCGTGCAAGTCAAAAGCGTCCCTTTTCGTCTTTTTCCTTGACGAAAAAACTATAGGTAGAGTATCATAAATAATATAGATGATTACGATTTTTGACACCATGAAAGAAGACAGCTACACACAGTACAAGATTTTCGGCCCCGTTGTCATCCTTTTGCTCCTGGCCTGGCTGCCGTCCTCGTGCGGAAAGCCGGAGGAGCAGATGGACCAGAAGCTGGTCGACAGCTACCTTGCCGCCGAAGCGCTCTTTTCGGACAAGAACTATATCGAGGCCAAAAAGGCATACGAGCAAATCCTCGAAAAGGACCCGAAAGAATACAAGTCCCTCACCCGGATGGGCGAGATCTCCCGCATCCTCATGGATAATGACGGCGCGCTGGCCTACCTGAAGAAAGCCACGAAATACGGTGAGGATTACATACCCGCCTACATCGATATGGGTGAAATCTACATGGACCTCCAGGAGTGGGACAAGGCCATCGATGCGTACGACCAGGTCCTTGATATCTCGCCCAACAACTACGATGCCCTGGGCAGGATCGGAGATATCTACTACAGGCAGGGAAAGGTCGAAAAGGCCGAGAAGTATTTCAAGAAGGCAACCAAGATCAAGTCGAATCATTTTATCTCTTGCTACGACATGGGGAGGATCTGTTTTAGTCGGAAAGACTATGCGGACTCCTGCGACTATTTCCTGAACGCCGTGAAATCGGACCCGACAAGCTTCGACGCAAGCTACAACCTCGGACTTGCCTACTTTCACCTCAATCGATACGACGAGGCGATCGGGTTCTTCGGGCGCGCCATGAAGATTGACCCGAACAGGGTTGAGCCCTATTACGCCATGGGGCACTGTCTGATGCTCATGGAGATCTACGATGAAGCCGAGGAGTGGTATAACAAGGCGCTTGAAATCGAGCCGGGCCTCTATCAGGCTTACAACGATCTCGGCCTCATTAACATGGAGACCGCCCTGTTGACCGACGCGGAGGCCAACTTCCGAAAGTCCCTCGAGATCGAGCCGAACTACTTTGACGCCAACTTCAACCTCGGCAAACTCTACTACGACGAGGATCAGCTTGATCGGGCCGACGCGTACCTCTCCCGCTCTTTGAGGATCAACGCGACCAGCCCCGAGGCCCTCAAGTATCTCGTCATGACCCGGATCAAGCTCGGGAAGGCCGAGGGCGCTCTCCCCATCCTGAAGGAAGCCATCAAGGCATCGCCGGAAGACCCCCAGCTCTATGTCAGCCTCGGCAACCTATACAAGACGACCGGCAACTATAAGGAGGCGCTCGACAGCTTCGACAAGGCCATCGACCTCAACGAAAAGGAGGCGGACGCCTACGTCGGAATCGGAGACACCTATCTGAAGAAGGGCGACAAGGAAAAGGCCGAGAAGGCCTACGGCAGGGCGGTGGAGCTTGACCCCACCTCTTATGAGCCCTACCTCAACATGGCCGTCATGTACCGTGAGTCCGGGGACGTCGAGAAAGCCAAGACGGCATTGAGGCGTGTCATCGCAATCAAGCCCGACCTCCACGAGATCTATGTCGACCTTGCCGAGCTGATCCTCTCGGCCGACAGCGAAACGAACAAGACCCACGTCAAAGACCTCGACGAGGCCCTCGATCTCGTCAACACATCGCTCAAGGCCTACCACGGATACGGGCGCGGACACGAGGTAAGGGGGAGGATCCTGTTGGCGATGGGAAAGAAGGACGAGGCGATAACCGAGCTCAAGCTGGCCCTGAAGTACGACCCTGCCGACTCGAACGCGAAGAGCCTCCTGACCACTCTCTCTCCGAAGGATCTGACGAACATCGATAATACTCCGGACAAAGACGCCGATGAGCTTGGTCAAACGAATCCTGATGAAGACGGCATCATTGTTGTTGACCCTAAGAAGAAAAACGAAGAGACAAAAGTTTTACCATAGAACGAAACATAAAGAGAGGAGGAGACCATGATGAGATATATGAAGCTGTCGCTCGCGTTGCTCGCGATGTTTCTCCTGGTTTCGTGCGCCCCGACCCTGATTCCCGTTCCGGTCTCGGAGGGGACGGCGAACGTCAAGGCAAGGAGCCTCACCCTATCGAAGGGAAACATTACCATGATCGTCTATGCCGATGCATGGAAGTCTGATCCGATCGAGGTGCGGGATAATTTTACCCCGTTTTACCTCACGGTTCAAAACGGCACCGGTAAAGACATCCTCATAAACGAAGACTCGATACTGATGTACGACGAGAATAACACCCAGTACGGGGTGGTCAAAGCGGAGGCCGTCGACCGGGCTGTCTCCAGCTATTACTCCTATCCTCCGGTCGTCTTCTACGGGGGAGGTTACCCGTGGTGGGGCGGATGGGGATGGGGCGGATTTGGATGGGGAGGGGGCATCGGTTTCTACGGGGACTACCCGTACGGCGGCCGTTACAGCTCCGATGTGATCCCCATGAGCTATCGGTTCGGTCCGGTCACCGCGGGGGCGCGTACCGCCGGGTTTATCTATCTCCAGAATCTGCCGTCCTCGGCCCGGGAAGTGACGCTGACGATAACGCCCCTGCTTTCGACGGGAAAGGGGATTACCTTTACGTTCCCGTTCATCGTCGAACAGTAGAGACGGCCGACGCGCGAGCGCCCACCTATAGGCGGCTCGGGCGGGGCGAGGTCCCAGGCCAGGGAGGCCGGATGGACTATCACGATATCTCGGTTTTCCGCGACGGTGGCGTGGCCGAGGTCATGCTATCGCGGCCGAAGGCGATGAATGCCCTTTCGATGCGCCTTCGGGATGAGTTGGAAGACTTTCTCGGAGGGGTCGGAAACGACCCCTCCGTCGATCTCATCCTGCTAACCGGGGGCGCGGACGTCTTCTCGGCCGGCTTCGACCTCAAGGAAGCCGTCCAGACGCATCTCGGCTCCTTCCGCCATCGTATCCTTGAGTTTCACGAGGCGATCTACAAGACAAAGAAGTTCGTGATCACCGCCGTTTCCGGCATCGCCCTGGCAGGGGGCTTTGATCTCGCGCTGGCCGGCGACCTCATCTGGGCATCAGAGTCGGGCTCCTTCGGCCACGTTGAGGTCAATTTCCGGATCAATCCCCTCGTCTTCCCCTTGATCAAGCGGGTAGGCATAGCGCGGGCGGTCGAGCTCTGCGCTACCGGAAGGGTCGTTGTCGCCGATGAGGCGCGCTCTCTTGGGATCGTCAACGAAATCCTCCCCCATGAAGATTTCACCGCCTCGGCAAGGAAGAGGGCCGCCGAGATCGCACGGATAGGGGGAAGGACCCTTTCGGGAATCAAGGAGTCCTCGATATCCAGCCTCCCCTGCGACATCACCCAATCCCTCAAATACGAGTTCTCCATCACGGAACAGCTCCTTGCCGAGGGTGAGATCTATGACCGGCTCGTCGGCTATCTCACGTCGATCGGCCTCATGAAGTGACCGCCCACAGCCGACGGCAACACGGCTTTTATAATACCCGAGACCAATTCCAAATATCTATTCGCATGGTTTTTCATCATTGACAAAGTGTCGCCGCAGGGCTATCCTACGTCATCACGATGACCCTATCGAAGGTATAGCATGATCTACACTCTCACCGAAGACGAGATACGAGCGGGCAAGGTCACCGATATCTACTTCATCCGCACAAAACAAATACTCGATAAGAAGAACATCAAGCGGCGCGTCGTCGCCGAGGTCTTCGCAAAGGCGCTCCCCAGGCACTGGGAATGGGCGGTGTTGTGCGGCCTGGAGGAGGTGATCGACCTGTTGTCGTCCCATGACGTGACGGTGAGGTCGCTCCCCGAAGGGTCAATTTTCTATCCGGGCCAGCCCGTGCTCGAGATCGAGGGGGAGTATACGGACTTCGGCATCCACGAGACGGCCATCCTCGGTTTTCTCTGCCAGGCGACCGGCATCGCGACGATGGCGGCGCGCTGCCGTGTCGCGGCCGGCGATCGGCCGCTGCTCTCCTTCGGCGCCCGGAGGATGCACCCGGCGGTCGCCCCGATGATCGATCGCGCCGCCTACATCGGCGGCTGTGACGGCGTAAGCTCCGTGGCCTCGGCCGAGAAGCTCGGGCTCGTTCCCTCCGGGACGATGCCCCACGCCCTTATCCTGATCCTCGGCGACACGGTGGATGCCGCACGGTCGTTCAACGAGATCATTGATAAGGCGGTCAACCGCATCGTCTTGATCGACACCTTCAACGACGAAAAGTTCGAGGCACTCAGCGTCGCCGAGGCGCTCGGAAAGGACCTCTTCGGTATCCGGCTGGACACCCCCGGCTCCCGGCGGGGCAACTTTAGGGAGCTCTTGTCCGAGGTACGCTGGGAGCTAAACCTGCGCGGATATTCCCACGTCAAGCTCTTTGCCAGCGGCGGGCTAAACGAATATTCCATAAAGGAGCTCAACGGCGTCTGCGACGCCTACGGCGTCGGCACATCGATATCGAGCGCCGTTACGGTCGATTTTTCGTTTGATATCGTCGAGATTGAGGGAGCGCCGATCGCAAAGCGCGGTAAGAAGTCCGGGAGAAAGGACCTCTTTGCCTGCCCGAAGTGCGCCGGGCATTTCGTCGCCCCGACGGGCGAGAAGCCCGACTGCCCCTGCGGCGGCAAGCCCACACCGCTGTTGAAGACCTACGTCCCCAAAGAGGCGATCAAGAAGTACCCGTCACCGCACGATATTCGCGCGTTCGCACAAAAGGAGCTCAAGAAGTTCTCTCCCGACGACCTGAAGTAGTCGCCGGTCCCGTACTCCGGAGACGCCTGTATCGGGCGAAATTAGAGAGGGCCACATTTGCTCGCCCGGCAGCTTAAGCTCGGAGAGTAACGATGTGGATTCACGATATGCCATCTCCATCCCCGGATAATATAAGGCCGATCGAGGAACTGATACTCGATCGGCCCGTCTTTGAGAGGGACTTACCTTTATGCCTTCGTCACATCCTTTAACGGCGGGATCTCACCGTCCTTCTTGATCGACAGGTAGTAGGTCTTGACCCAGCGGATCTCCTTCCCCTTCTGCACGTCGCTCCAGTCAAGCAGCTTCCCCATGATATCGGCGCACTTCTTGATCGCCGCGTCTCCCGGGTCTCCGATGGTGCCCAGCCCCGTCCTGCGGAAGACCACGTCATCCAGGTGCAGCGCCATCTCGTCGGTGACGGCATAGACCACCTGGGCGGCGATATCGGGCCGGTTCTTGGTGATCTTTTCTTTGAGCGACTCATCCTTTTCGGCGACAACCAGCACCCTCCCATGCTCCGTCCCATGCAGTGAGATGAGGTTCTCGATAACCTCCCTCGGATATTTCCTGGCGTGCTTCTTGGTCTCTTTTTCGAGGTACCGTCTCAAAGGTCCGATGCCGCCGTCATACAGCGGCGTCGAGTCGGTCATGCACTCCACCGGCTCCTTACCGATCTTCGTATAGACGATGTCCACCACCTGGCGGGCGAGGTTTCGGGAGGTCGTGAATTTTCCTCCGATGACCGTCACGATGCCCTTGACCTTGTCGTCCTTCTCATGGTCGTAGATCTCGTATTTACGCGAGGCGTCATAGACGTCCACGTCGGTGTCCTTCTCGACGATCGGACGAAGCCCTCCGTAGAAGTAAACGACGTCCTTCCGTTTGAGCTTTCCCCCCGGGAAGTTCTCGTTGGTCTCGTTCACGAGCCCCATGATGTCCTCTTCCGATACCTTGAAATGATCCGGGTCCCCCTTGTAAACCCTGTCGGTGGTCCCGATCAGGGAATGGCCCCGCCACGGGATAATGAAGAAGTGCCTCCCGTCCTTCGTGCGCAAGACGACGCTGTAGTCCTTTGTCAGCCGTCGGGTGACCAGATGGATCCCCTTCGAGCGGATGAGCTTGGTCTCCACCTTCTTCTGGTGGAGCATCCCCAGCGTGATATCGCCCCACGGCCCGGTGACGTTGACGGTGACCTTGCCGGAAATGTTGTGCTCGCGGCCGTCGTTGCGGTCACGGACCCTGACGCCGGTGACGGTGTTGCGCTTCTTGAGGAAGTCGATCACCATCGCGTAGTTCGCCATGTCCGCACCGTAGTCCGCCGCCGACTGTATGAAATCCAGCACGAGCCGGTCGGGGTAGGCCATCTGGCAGTCGTAATAGATCGCCCCGCCGTTCAGCCCCTCGGTGCCGATGCCCGGGACCAGCTTCTTGACCTGGGCCGATGAGAGCATCTTGTGGTTCGGGATACGCTTGTCTTTATCCTCGAGGTCTTCCTTGTCGTAGGCAAGCATGTCATAGACCGTGAGCGCCGCCTGCATCGGGAGGCGGCTCTCCATCCCGTGCCCGTAGAGCGGCATGATAAAGGGCATCGGGGATACGATGTGCGGCGCGATCACCTCCATGATCCGCCTCTCGGAAAGCGATTCGCGCACGAGGCCGAGCTCGAAGTTCTTGAGGTAGCGAAGCCCCCCGTGGATCAGCTTGGAGGTGGCGGAGCTCGGTGGCGTGGGAAAAGTCGTCTTTCTCCAACAAACAGACCGAGATGCCCCTGAGGCTCGCGTCCCAGGCCACCGCCGCGCCCGTGATACCGCCGCCGATAATGATCATGTCATATTGCTTCTTCGCCATCTTCTCGATATCTCGTATCATATCCACCTCACCATTTAGGGTATCGCGTCCTTACCATGCCGCCGAGCGCCCCTATAATCGGGGACGTGGCCCTGTCCTCTTTCCCGCGCGTCGTCTTCTCTCTTACTATAGTATCCCAAGAGGACCGATATATCAAGGGGATAGTTGACGGATGATGATGTGCCCCTTCACGTGCCGCCCGTCCGGATGGCCGTCCCGCCGCGGTACGGGGCCGCCGGGACAACAAAAAAGGCGCGGACAAATAATAAAATTGTTGCATGTCGGGATAATTTCATTTAAAATGGAGATTCATGGTTTGAAGTCTACGAAAGGAGGTTTACCGTGGCCTACAAGATTACCGACGAGTGCATTATGTGCGGTTCCTGCGAATCGGAATGCCCCGTCTCCGCCATCAGCGAGGGCGAAGATAAATATAAGATCGACCCCTCCGTCTGCTCGGATTGCGGCTCCTGCGCCGACGTCTGCCCGGTGGACGCGTGTGTTCCAGCCGAGGAGTAACGACTGTGGCCGGATCGCCTGATCCGGCCCTTTTTCCCACCCCATTATATGTCCTATTAAAGCTATGACTACCATATTAGATATCTTTGCCAGAGAAATCCTTGACTCGCGCGGCAATCCGACGCTCGAGGTCGACGTCATCCTCGAGGACGGAAGCATGGGACGCGCCGCCGTCCCTTCCGGTGCATCGACCGGCCAGTATGAGGCCGTGGAGCTGCGTGACGGCGATAAGTCCCGATACCTGGGCAAGGGCGTGTTGAACGCCAGGAATAACGTCAACGACCTCATCGCCCCCAACGTCATCGGCATGGACGCCACCGATCAGATCGAGATAGACAACACGCTCATCGCGTTGGACGGCACCGAGAATAAGGGAAAGCTCGGCGCCAACGCCATCATGGGCGTTTCGGTCGCGTGCGCCAAGGCGGCCGCCGAAGAGCTGGGCCTGCCGCTCTTTCAGTATCTCGGCGGCGTGAGTGCGCGCCTGTTGCCGGTGCCGATGATGAACATTCTGAACGGCGGAAAGCATGCGGACAACAATGTCGATATCCAGGAATTCATGATCCTGCCGGTCGGCGCCGAATCGTTTGCCGAGTCGCTCAGGATCGGCGCTGAGGTCTTCCATAGCCTCAGGGGCGTCCTGAAGGCAAAGGGATTTGCCACCGGCGTCGGTGATGAGGGCGGGTTTGCCCCGAACCTCAAGAGCAACAAGGAGGCGCTGGACCTGATCGTCTCGGCCATCGAGAAGGCGGGGTATAAGCCCGGGACCGATGTCCTGTTGGGCCTTGATCCGGCCGCCTCCGAATTCTATAAGGACGGCAAATACCGCCTTAAGGCGGAGGGCAAGGATCTTACCTCCTCAGAGCTCGTCGACTTCTATGATTCCCTTACAAAAGACTATCCGATCATCTCCATCGAAGACGGACACGCTGAAGATGATTGGGATGGCTTCTGCGAGATGACCAAGCGCCTCGGTTCGACGGTCCAGATCGTCGGCGACGATCTCTACGTCACCAACACAAAAAAGCTCATCAAGGGGATTGAGATGGGCGCGACCAACTCCGTCCTCATCAAGGTCAACCAGATCGGCACGCTGACGGAGACCTTTGCCGCAATCGAGATGGCAAAAAAGGCCGGCTTCACCGCCGTCATATCACACCGGTCCGGAGAGACCGAGGACGCAACGATCGCGGACCTTGCGGTTGCCGCCAACACCGGCATGATCAAGTCCGGCTCGGCCTCCCGCACCGACCGTATAGCGAAGTACAATCAGCTCTTGAGGATAGAGGAAACCCTCGGGGACTCGGCCCAGTTTATCGGACGCGACGTCTTTTACAACTTAAAAAATGGACAGAAGAAGCGTTAATGACTTCCCCCGGTATCCTAACGAGAGACGACCTGGACAAGTTCAAATTCAAGGTGACCGACCGGGTCATGATGTCCCAGACCGACCAGGAAGGTATCGTCAACAACATCAGCTTCTTCATCTATCTCGAAAAGGCCAGGTTTGAGTACTTCCGAAGTCTCGGGCTGAGGCTTGCAGATATCAAGAAGCACAATACCGGCATGGCGATGGTCGAGTCCGCGTGTAAGTTCCTTTCGCCGCTCTTCTTTGACGACGTGATCGAGACATACGCCCGCATCGACTACCTCGGCGATTCGAGTTTTCACATGCAGTATCTCATCTTCGTCCCCGAGCGCGATGTTATCGCGGCCCAGGGGCATACCGTTTCCGTGTTCCTCGATTCCGTCACCCGAAAGACCAAGCTCATACCCCACGACTTTAAGGATAAGGTCGTTGCCTTCGAGGGGGATGGGAACATCAGGGTCAAATGAGACGACTATGCCGGGCGCGTCGATTCACCTCCCCCTCGGCCGTGGCGCCGGGACGGGCGGATGGATTTCGAGGCGCCTGTTCTTCCTTTGCTTAAGGGGTTAACCGAATCGTATGTGGATTTATAGAGTCATCACCGTCAACGATAGCATCACCGATAACATCGAGGAGTACCTCGGCCAAGGGTGGGAGGTCGCAAGCGTCAACTTCATCCCGAGCGGATCGAGTATCCACTACGGGCCTTACTTCCGTATGCGCCTCGCTCTTGAAAAACGCTGAGCACCGCCCATGATCGCATCACGGACCGAAAGAATCAATCCCTTCATCGTCATGGACGTCCTTGAGCGTTGCCAGGAAATGGAGCGCTCCGGCCATAATATCATCCATCTCGAGGTGGGAGAGCCGGACTTCGACACCCCGGCCGTTATAAAGGAAGCGCTCGTCACGGCGCTCGGCCAGGGGAAGACCCGCTACTCTCATAGCCTCGGCGTCCTGGAGCTGAGAGAGGCGATCTGCCGGGATTACGCAAGTCGGTACGGCGTGACCGTATCACCCGATCAGGTGCTCGTCACCAGTGGAACGTCGCCCGCGATGTTGCTGATCTTCTCCGCGCTCTTGAACCCCGGCGACGGGATCGTACTTGCCGACCCGGGCTACGCCTGCTACCCGAACTTCATCACCTATGTCGAGGCCGTCCCGCAATACGTCCCGGTCTTCGAGGACGCCGGCTTCCAATTCGATCCCGGCGACGTAAAGAAGCGCCTCGAGGGTTGGGTAAAGGCAATCCTGATCAACTCGCCTTCCAACCCGACGGGCACACTCCTCTCCCCCGAGCGGATGAAGGAACTGGCGGCGCTCGGCGTTCCGATCGTTTCCGACGAGATCTATCACGGTCTGGTCTACGAACAAAAGGAACACTCCATCCTCGAGTTCACCGATAACGCCTTTGTGATGAACGGCTTTTCTAAGCGGTACGCCATGACGGGCTGGCGCCTCGGCTACGCCATCGCCCCTAAGAAGTTCGTGCGGCCCATGCAGAAGATGCAGCAAAACTTCTTCATATCGGCCAATACCTTTGTCCAGTGGGCCGGGATCGCGGCCCTGACTTCGGCCGAGCCGGAAGTCGAGAAGATGCGGGGAATTTACGATACCCGCAGAAAATACATAGTCGGCGCGCTCAGGGACATCGGGTTCGGCATCGCGGTCGATCCCCATGGGGCTTTCTACGTCCTGGCCAACGCGAGACGGTTTACCGATGACTCGTATCGTTTCGCCTTCGAGATCTTAGAAGGGGCCAAGGTGGGCGTGACCCCGGGCATCGACTTCGGCGCCAATGCCGAGGGATACATCAGGTTCTGCTACGCGAACTCGCTGGAAAATATCGAGACGGCGATGAAAAGAATCGGCGCTTTCCTCGAAGGGTACCAAGCCCAAAAGCGATAGTGTCCCCCTCACCGGCCGGCGAGGTGAAACCGCTCCTTGAGCTTCAGCACGTTTCTCCCGTACCTTTCCAAGAAGAAGACCGCGACCCCGTTGATGACCCCCGTCCCCACCGCAAAGAGGAGGAAGGCCGGCAGGATCAGCAGGATCTCGCCGTGGCGGACGAAGAGGGCAAACGCGAGCAACACCTGGACGAGATTATTGACCCAGGCCCCCACCACGGAGATCCCCACGACCCCCAGCCCCTTCCCCTTGAGGAGGTCCAGGATGACGGACATCGAGATGAGCGCCGAGGCGCCGCCGCCGAGCCCAAGCACAAAGGTCGGCGAGAAGAGCTTGCCGATGAGGAGCGATCCCACGATGGTCCTGATGAGAAATATCACGAAGGCCGTTCCCGTCCCGAAAAAGAGGAGGGAAAAGAGGGTGATGATATGGGAGAAGCCGAACCGGAGCCACGGCGACGGGGACGGGATGAAGGACTCAACGGCGTAGATGACTACCGCCATCGCGGCCAGCAGCGCAACGATCACGAGCTTTCTGACGTCTTTCACCGGGCTCACCTCGAAATAAAGTCGGTCCCCTCGCTGTTATCGCCAAGGACCCGGATCATGACCCGGTTGGGGACGCAGACGGCGATCTCCCCGGCATCCCTGACCGGGGCAGAGCTGATGCATTTCTTATCGGCGCAGGGCGAGTCGATGAACCGTGCGCCGTGCTCGTCGATACGAATGGTCGTCCGGCCCAGTCTCCCCGAGACCGTGATATCGCCTGGCTGATCCATGGGGACCACGGCCACAGTCTCGCCCTCTACCTCTATCTGGACGAACGAGCCCTCGGGGGAAAGACGTTTTATGGCGGGGTAGCTGACCGTCGACAGAATGATCAACACGATAATGAGGATTTTGTCGGCCCGTGTAAACACCGTATTATTTGACCAGCTCAATGATAGGCGCAAGCCCCGGCGTAAACGAGATCTTTCCATCGTCGGCGACGATGAGTACATCTACCGTCTTGAGCCGTTCGGCAAGCTCGATTCCCTTTTTAGGGCCGAGGACGAAGATAGCGGTGGAGAGGGCGTCCGCTATGGCGGGGTCTTCCGTGACCACGGTTACCGATGCGCAGCCACGGGCCGGGTAGCCGGTATGCGGGTCTATGATGTGGTGATACCTGACGCCGTCCACGAAGAAGCAGCGCTCGTAGTCACCGGAGGTCACGATGGCGATATCCTCGGCCTTGATGACGGCGACAAGCTTCTTTCCGTTCCGTGGGTCCTGCACGCCGATACGCCAGGGCTTGCCGGCTTTATCGCCGATAATGGCCATGTCGCCGCTGACGTTGATAACGCCGCTCGTCACGCCGAATCTTAGAAGAACGTCTCGGGCAGCTCTGGCCGCGTATCCCTGGGCAATGCCGTCCAGATTGAGCCTGACCGCCGGATCTATAATGGTAAGGGTCTTATGTGTCGGGTCGAGGGTTACCCTGTGGTAATCGACGAGTCCCAGATGCCCGGCGATCTCTTCCGGCTTGGGAAGCCTGCCCCCGATGTCGAAGCCCCAGAGGTCAAAAACCGGCGTGATCGTAATGTCAAATGCCCCACCGGTCTGGTCCGCGATGCTGCCTGAGATACGAACCATCTCGAGCATGTCCGGCGACACCGGGATCGGACGTGGGTCCTTACGTCGGTTGATATGCGTTATCTCGCTGTCCGCGGTGAACCGGTCCGTAACTTTCTCGATCTCGGAGATTCGCGCGAACGCCGCGCTCAACGCCTCCTCGAGCCTATTCCTGTCTTCCCCCATAATGGTGATCTCGACGACGGTGCCGAGGGTAAGGCGGGAATCGGTGACCGTCACGGTATCTTTCTTAATATACCAGCACACCACCAGGGAAAGGATTATCACTGGGACGGCGGCGTAGAGTATAATCCGACCGAGCTTCACCGGTTTATGGCTCTTCTTCGTCGGAGCTGGTGAACGCGAGCTTACGGTACTCCCGCTCCTCCTTGAACTCCTTTTCGATGGTCAGCGCCTTTTCCATTTCCGACTGGCAGCTCACGCAGTATCGCGTGAACGGCATGATCATGAGGCGCTCGTTGGGTATGGGCGTCTCGCACTCCTCGCAGACACCGTAAGTCCCCTCATCGATCCTCTTGATGGCGTCCTCTATCTCAAGGAGTTTTTCACGATCCCTATCGGAAATCAAGAGATTCAGCTCGCGGTCGCGCTCGCTGCTGGCCAGATCATAGATATCACCGACCTCGGTCTTTATGGTGTCGTCACTCTCCGAGCGGGCCTTGTCCTTGATTTCCTTTATCAGATCGTCCCGCATCTTCAGAAGAAGGTCCCGAATCTCTCTTTTATCTTCGTCCATATTGGCTCCATGGTATACGTCTTTAGAAAACCGCTATCCAGTAAGATAATCACGAAATCTCGCTATTCAAGCAAATTGAGCTTTGAAAATATATACCATTTTATCCCTTTGTCAAGGGAAAACAGGCCCTCTCGCGGGCGTCACCCCCACCTGACGTCATGAAACAATCGTCCCCACAAGGTCATAGGGAAGCGCGTCGGTAATTTTCACCCTGACGATCCGTCCCGGCGGCGCGTCGGAGCCCGTGATGATTACCATGCCGTCTACCTCAGGCGCCTGTCCGAAAAATCTCCCCCTGAGGGCCGCCGTCCCTCCGTCGGATGCCCCCTCCACGAGCACCTCAAGCTCGGCCCCGATTAGCCGCTCGTTGTGGATAAGCGATATCTCCTGCTGGCGAGCCATGATCAGGTCCCGGCGTTCGCGCGCTACTTTCTGTGAAACGCGCGGCCTCAGGTCCGCCGCCCTCGTGCCCTCCTCTCGGGAATAGCGGAAGACTCCTACGTGATTAAACTGCGCCTCCCCCACGAAATCCAATAACTCCTCAAATCTCCGCTCGTCCTCGCCCGGGAACCCGACGATGAGGCTTGTTCGGACAAAGAGGTCCCTGACGCCGCCCCGCATCCGTTCTAAGAGCGATATGATCTCTTTCTTGTCGATCTTGCGTCCCATCGAGCGTAACAGCTCGTCGTTGATATGCTGGATGGGAATGTCCGCGTAGGTGAGGATGCGCCGCTGGGACCCGATCATCTCGATGAGCTCGTCGGTGATATTGCGCGGGTGGAGATAAAGGAGCCGGATCCAGGGGACGTCGGTCTCTTCGAGAATCGCCCGCAGGAGCCCGACAAGCCCCCCCGCGCCGTCCCGGTCCATGCCGTATGCCGCAAGGTCCTGGGCGATGAGATTGAGCTCGATGAGCCCTCGATCCTCCAGCCGATGGACCTCGTTGACGATGTCGGGGATCTGCCGGCTCCTGAGGCTACCTCGTATGGAGGGTATCACGCAGTATGAGCAGCGGTTGTTGCAGCCTTCCGACACCTTCACGAAGGCGGTGAAGAACGGAGTCGAGGGGATGCGCCGTGTTGTGCCAGGGGACCAGTCATCGGGCAATCCCACCGAAACCCGCTCGCCCCCGAGGAGCTCGGGGAGCCGGGTGTGCCTTCCGACGCCGACGAAGAGATCGACCTCGGGCATCTCGAGGGCAAGCTCGGCGCTAAAGCGCTGGGCAAGGCATCCGGAGACGACAAGATAGGAACCTTCTTTCTTATCCCGGGCCGACCGGAGGATCGCGTCAATCGATTCCTCCTTGGCCTCCCGGATGAAGGCGCAGGTCTGCACCACTATGAGGTCGGCATCACCCACGGACTCGACAGATCGATAGCCCGCATCGATGAGCGTTCCGGCCGCCTCTTCGGCGTCGATGATATTTTTATCGCACCCGAGGGCGACGATACAGAAGGTGCGCATACGTCAAACCCGAAAAGAATAAATGAGGCCTTGTTCACGGCCCCATTTCTTGGTTCGTCTTCGCTTGGAGCGTTACTTGTTTTTTTCTTCGATCTCGATCTTGACGTCGGACTTCGGCTTCGGCGCCGTCTTCGTCTCTATCTTGATCGTCTCCACCCCATCCGGGACGATGAAATGAAACATCGAATCCTTGAGCCCCGAATTAACGGAGATATCCTTGAACGCGATCCGCGTGACGTTCCCCAGCACGTCATACGTATTGAGCTGACTGATTATATAGTCTTTCTTGGTAACGAGGATCAGGACCTTGTCAATGCTGCTGTTTTGGGATTTCGGCGCCAGCACGATGAGATAGTAATCGTTCGCCTTCTCTTTTCCCGGATCTCCCAACGTCGCTGTGAAATCGTCCTTGATCTTCCCTTTTCCGAAGAGGAAGTTCAGGAACGGGAGGTTTTCGAACGCCTCGGCGGTCTTGTAAATCCTCACCTGTTTGTCGTCAGGGATGTAGAACCAGAGGGTCTGTCCGTCGCTGATGATCTGCTGTTTCTTCGGGTCGGTATATTCCCAGCGCATCATCCCGGGCTTCTTGATATAGACCTTTCCGTTTATGACCGCCGGCGCTCCGAGACTCTTTGATATCGTCTCCTGCGTGAAGAGCGCGCTATAGTCGTTGGTCTGGTCGTATTGTGCCTGCAACTTGTCGACGACATCTCCCACCGCTTCCTGACCATATGCGCTCAGGCCGAGACAGACCATAAGGACCAGAAAAAGGGTGATAACACCTATACGTTTCACGTGTCTGCTCCTTTATGTTTTGTTAATGAACACCTCCCGCGGCTTGATGCCGTCGGAAGGCCCGACGATACCGTCATCCTCCATCTTCTCGATGATTCGCGCCGCGCGATTGTAGCCGATCCTCAAGTGCCGCTGTATCAGCGAGATCGAGGCCTTCCCCGTCTCGGACACAAGAGCCACCGCCTCATCGTACCTTTCGTCATACTCGTCGCCGTTGCCGGTCGCCGTTTCTTCTCGCGCCTCGAAATCGACCTCCTCGTATTGCGGCTCACCCTGTTCCTTCATAAACTCGACCACCCGCACTATGTCCTCCTCGGACACGAAGGCCCCGTGGACACGAATCAGTTTTGAGGTCGCCGGGGGCAGGAAGAGCATGTCTCCCTTGCCCAAAAGGTGCTCCGCGCCGGACGTGTCGAGAATCGTACGCGAATCGACCCGCGAAGAGACCTGAAATGAGATACGTGCCGGGAAATTGGCCTTGATAACCCCCGTCAAGACGTTCACCGACGGCCGCTGGGTAGCCAGGATCAGGTGAATGCCGGCGGCCCGTGCCATATGGGCAAGCCGGGTAATCGACTCCTCCACCTCTTTTGACGAGGTCATCATCAGGTCCGCCAGCTCGTCGATGATGACCACCAGCAGCGGCATCTTTCCGTTGTCCTCCCCGTCCCCCGGCTCCTTGTGCTCCGCGGAGCCCACCGATTCCACTTTGGCGTTATAACCGGAGATATTCTTTACCCCCATTTCCGCCATGATTCTATAGCGCCGCTCCATCTCCTCGACTACCCACCTGAGCGCCAGCGCCGCCTGCTTTGGATTGGTCACCACCGGGAGCATGAGGTGCGGAATTCCCTTGTAGAGGGAGAGCTCAAGCATCTTCGGGTCGATCAGGAGGAACCTGACCTCTTCCGGCGTCGTCTTGTAGAGGATCGAAAGGATGATGGTGTTGATGCAGACGCTCTTGCCCGCCCCGGTCGCTCCGGCGACAAGAAGATGCGGCATCCTGGCCAGATCGGCCATCACGGGGTTCCCGTAGATATCCTTCCCGAGCGCGCAGGTCAGCTTGGATTTTGACTGCTCAAACTTATCGGACTGGATGATCTCCCGCAGTCGCACGGTCTGCCTCGTGCTGTTGGGGATCTCGAATCCGACCACGGATTTCCCGGGGATCGGGGCGATGATCCTGAGCGAGTAGGCCGACATCGCCATAGCGATGTCGTCAGCCAGCGCCGCGATTTTATTGATCCGCTCACCCGCCGCGGGCTCAAATTCGTACAGGGTAATGATCGGCCCCGGCCTCACCTCCGTGACTCTCCCCTTGACGCCGAAATCGAGGAGTTTCTTTTCGAGGTTTCTGGCCGTCGAGACGAGAAGATCCCGATCGACCGAATCATTCTCGATATCGCCCGGCGTGAGGAGATCTATCGGTGGAAAGTGCCAATCCCCCGCGGCGCGCGCATGGGGCAGCCTGACGACCTCCTCGTGGGCCGTCTTTTGCGCACCGATCTTTTTTGGGGCATGATCGATGACGGGGGCGGGCTCGGCATCTTCGCCTTCTTCCGTCTCCTCTTCGTCCTCTTCCGTCTCTGGGCCCGCACTGATCCTCTCTTCATCTTCTTTTGCGTGCACTCTTTTCCCCTCTCGCGCGTTCGCCTTTTCCGGGCCCTTCTCCTTGGGAGTGGCCAACGACCCGATGCCTCTCACGAGTGCCCAGGAGAACGTCGCGACCCTCGCCACGGATGAGGCGATCTCTCTCATCGTGATCCCCAACAGGATGATCACGAAGAGAACTAAGGAGAGGACCGAAAAGATCAGCGCCCCGGCTGTGTTAAAGAGCCCCTTGAAGATACCCGCCAACGCAAGGCCGGCCGTACCCCCCGCAAGGATCGTCTCACCGAACAGCACCTCTTTGGATCCAAAGACGAGCCCAAGTATCGTCACGGCCGAAAGCACGATGAAGAGGCCGCACAAAAGGTCAAACATGAGATACGGGATTCCCTCCTTCCTGAAGAAGTGGATCGCGCAGATCAAGAGGGCCGGAGGGATAAGAAAGGCCGCGACACCGAGCCATACAAGGGCAAGGGCCGCAAGGTAGGCGCCCACGACCCCACCGTAATTCTGGACGGCACCCGAATAGCCGGTCGTCACAAATGACGGGTCCGTATAATGATACGAGACCAGGCTCACGGCCAGGAACAGCGACATGCCCAACAGAAAGAGGCCGATCGCGTCCCGAAGAATTATGTTCTTGATGATGAGAAACTTCGCCATTTCGCCTACAGAGAATTTATGATAATAAGGAATACCCCGAGTATGACGAGGTAAACCGAAAAGATCCAGAGCTTCTTGTTGACGACAAACCGGAAGGTCAGCCATATCGCGGCCAGCCCCACGAGGCATGAGACCGCGACGCCGACGACATACCTGATATCGAAGGCGGCAAGATCGCCGACGCTCAATATGAAGGCGCCGAGGACCGCCGGTATCGCCAGCAGAAAGGAGAACCGGGCGGCGGCCTCCTTCTCGATGCCGGTCAAGAGCCCCCCCGCGATGGTCGATCCGCTCCGCGAAATGCCCGGCGTGATTGCGACCGCCTGGAAGAGCCCGATGATCAGCGCCTCCTTTATACCCATGGACCCTATCGGCCGCGCGTTCTTGTTTGCCGTTGCCCTCCTCTCCGCGATCAACAACAGCGCCGCGGTGACAAGAAACATGAAGGGGATGATCCGCGCGTTCTCAAAGAGGCCCTCGATCCGATCCTTGAATAGAACCCCGACGATTCCCGCGGGAATGCTCCCGATGATAATGAGAAGTCCCAGACGGCGCCACTCCCCCGCCTCGGGCGCATGCCAGCTGAAGAACGAGGATACGATCTTCCAGATATCCTTGTAGAAGTAGATGACCAGCGAGATCAGCGTCCCGAGGTGCAAGAGAACGTCAAATGGCAACGGGGTGGACGTAAACCAGGGGAGGTAGTGCTGGGCG
Source organism: uncultured delta proteobacterium (assembly GCA_963792965.1). Classification (GTDB taxonomy): domain Bacteria; phylum Desulfobacterota; class Zymogenia; order Zymogenales; family Zymogenaceae; genus CAWBYW01. The sequence goes on from CAWBYW010000005.1 coordinate 90,627, forward strand.
ATCACGAGGTGACCGGAGGAGCTGACCGGGAGAAACTCCGTAAGCCCCTGTATGACGGCCAAGATAATGATGATAAGAAACGGCATGAGCCCCCCTTTGAGTTATATATAGTAGACCAATATTATTACTTTGTCAATCAATACCCAGGCAAAGGGTATTGTACAGCCGCTCGGGCAGGAAACGGAGGAGGCCATGTAACAATACAGTAGTATCTTAGTCGCAGTCCCGGCCGCGTGAGATGCTCACACTCGGCCCTTACAGCCTGAGATTATCGCACTACTTGCGACCCCTCTGACGGGGGTCGAATCGCCTTTAATGCTCCGATGGGGAACGGGGGACAGGGCCGGAGTCAAACCGAGCCGCTACACCTTTTTCTTGAGCTCTGTAATCCGCCCGACGATCAGCTTATTGAGGGACACTATATCTTTCTCGGTCTGGTCTCTCCCCTTCAGCCTCGCGACATATATCGGCCGTCCCACCGAGAGGTAGACCTCAGGGCTCCCGATCTTCCCTCCCCAGCGGGGTTGATTCTGGAACGCGCCCGAGATTGCCGCCACAACCACCGGGACCCCTGCCGCCAGCACGAAACGAATCGTCCCCCTCCTCAAAGGGAGGAGCTCTCCGTCCCACGTTCGCTCGCCCTCGGGGTAGATACCGACCATTCCCCCGAACTGGAGCACTCTCATCGCGTTCTTCAGCGAGATCGGGTCGATGTCATACCGGCGGACCGGAAAGGTCCGCGAGAGATAGAAGAACGCCCTCCGCGCGGCCGACTCGAACTCCGTGCTCTTGGTCATATAGTAGACCTTCCGCGGTAGATAGCACCCGATTAAAAAGGAATCCACGAGGCTGGTGTGGTTGCAGAGGAATATTGCCGGCCCTTTCTCGGGGATATTTTCCATACCCTCTAAGTGTATCGTGTACTTGAGTCTTAGTCCGGTCTTAACCAGAAAGAGGATGATTGCGTATACGGCGTCCAGCAGCACGGCTTTTCTCCATCAGGGGATTTCTTAATGAAATGTGATCCGGGGATGAAATTCCTTGACTTTTCTGTTCCCATAAAATTCCTGCACCACCCTTCGAATGTAGTCCTCCCACTTCTTGCCGCTCTCGTTGGGAAAAGAGACGGAGACGGCGTATCCCCTCTTCGTATTCATAAGGACATTATGGGACTCGATCGTCACCGAAGAGAGCTCCTCCAGCCCGATCTCGTACTCTTTCGTGCCCCGGAAAAAGAGGCGCCTGTTTGTGAGATAGAGATTGCCCGTGTCAATAAGGGAAAACCGGAAGAGCTGCGCCCTGATCCTCTTATACCCGCGAAAGACCCCCGCCTTTTGTTCGAAGAAAAGCTCGGCCCTGTTGCTCTTGGCCCACAGCACCTCACCCTTCTCCGGCGTGAAGCCGTCGTCTTGTGCCTTCGGCACGCCCGACGCTGCGATCCTCTCATAGGCCTCGCGAAGCGTCATTATCTCCTCCCGTCCCGCCGAGGCAACCTTCACCCGATAGTCCTCCGTATACGAGTATACGGCCCCGCACTTTCGGCACCGTATATCACCGCCCTTATCGGTCACGATCGATTCCTGCGCCAGGCATAGCGGGCACTTGTAGAGGAATTTTTCGAGCATCGCCACTTCCTTAGGATATAATAAAATAGTCTAAGTCATTTCGCCGACAAAATCAACCCTTTTCCCCCATCAACACGGTGCGGAGATAAAAAAACCCCTGGGGGTTTCCCCCCAGGGGTTTACGTTCACCGTCTTACGACTTAGAACTCATACAGGAGGGTATTGCTGACCGACCAGATTGGTCCCCAGGTCTCCCTTCCACCGGCTGCGTTGACATAGTCAAACGAGTCGCCGGGGAGCAGCACGCCTGCTGCCAGGGTGTAGCTCAGACCTTCCATGATCTGATACCTGAAGCCGAAGTCGATTTCCCATCCGAGGTCCTTGCTGGCTTCCCAGGAGTTGAACTTGTAGTTCTTCGTGTTGAAGATGCTCATCCCGTTGATCGGGTGCGGATAAGCGGGGCCTGCCGCCAAAACTCTCGGGCCGGACCCAACTTCTTCCGTCCACTGTCCCCAGATGACTGCCGCGTTGAGGGTCAGTTTCTCGATCGGGCTGAACTCGAAGTACATTTTCACTGCGGTCAGGTTCTCGACGTCGTCGCCGAAGCCGGGGCCGAACCAGACCGAGTTGGTATTGCCGCCGCCGCCGTTGCCGATAATGTTGGCAAAGACGAAGTCATCGGTGGTCATGAAGTGTTCCTGGTCCGCGATGAAGTTCATGTTGACGTCCCTGATCGTGCCGGCGGCCGGAACACCAGCGCCGTTCACCCACAGGTGATGCTCGCCTGAGCCTCTGACAAACGCCAGGCCGACCCTGAACGCCGGGTCGTCCATGTAGAACGATGCGTCGAGGTAGAGGTTCATGCCCTGGATGGTCATCTCATTGTCGTATGCCGGGTTGTTGAACGCGCCGGTGGTGTTAAACCGGTCCGTCCGAACAGGAAGCTCATCTCGCCCTTGAGGTCGATCATGTTGGCGATGTTGCCGGTGTAGGCCACGCCCGCGTAACCGAGGGTCGTGTGCGCGTTAACCAGCTCGCCGGTGCCGTAAATGTCGTCAGCAACCTCAGCGAACCAGCCGCCGATGCCGCCGGAATTATCCGTCAGCACGCCGCCCCACAGGTCGATGGTGTTTTTGTCGTTCGGGGTGATGGTGAGGTCTGCGCCCCAGAGGTCCGCGTCACGGTTGTAGGTGGGGTCACCCACGCCGTTCGTAACATCGTCATGGAACTTGAAATAGAATGCGGAAACGCCTACCGGGCCCCACTTGTTGGCCCATCTGATGCCCTCATCACCGGGGGCAGTCTGCGCGAGCATGAGGCCATAGCCGAGCTCCAACGGCTGCTTGCCAACGGTGAATGTGCCGATCTTGGGCAGGGTGAACTCAAGGTACGCCCAGTCGACATAGCTGCCGTCCGTGGCGTTGTTGATCCTCATGTTCCGCTGCTGTCCCCACGTGTCCTCGACGAGGTCAAGGCGGACAACGGCTTTCAGGAATTCGCTCCGCTTGTGGGTGATGGTGAGGCGGAACCTCTGGTCAAAATAACCCGTGTAGAGCGGATGCTGATCGTCAAACGACAGATTCCCGGGCTTCTTGTCGAAGTTCCACTCGGTCCATGCCCGGACGCGATACTGTCCCTGGAAGGTCGTGTCTGCCGCGTAGGCAACGCCCGCGACCGCGACCAAGAACAGCGTCACAATGAAAAGTGTTAATGCCTTTTTCATCTAATTCCTCCCTTTATTCCTGGTTTTTAACCCTTTAAAAACCAACGCACAAAACGCCCGCCTAAAATTCATAGGTAAGCGTATTGATCCACCGGAAGATCGGTCCCCAGCTCTCTCTGTCGCCGCCGGCGATGCCGTTCTCGCGGTAATCAAAGGCGGACCCGGTGAACAGGACGCCGAACTCCGAATTGAGGCTCAGGCCGTCCAGGATCTGATAGGTCGCGCCAAGGTCGACTTCCCAACCAAGCTGATCACTGACCCCCGCGGGGACAAATTCCTCGCCCGCCGAGAGGGGGCTCGGTGTGATGTAGTTCATCGGATGGCCGTAGAAGGCGTTCCAGTTGTGGACGAGGGCGCCGGCGCTGTTACGCGCGTACCGCCCAACGGGCTCCGTGTACTTGGCCCAGATGAAAGCGCCGTGGATGTCCAACTTCTCGATGGGGTCGGTTGACCAGTACATCTTGACGGCCGTGACGTTTTCTTCGTTGTCGCCCAGGCCCAACGGCGAATTGGCGATGGAGGCCAACAGCTGCTGGTTACCCCAGACGATGATGTTGCCGAAATGGAAGTCGTCGTTGCCGGTCGTGTTGAAGTTGAAGTGCTTCTGTGAGAACGGGGTCCAGTGCTCTTCGCCCGACCCGTAGAGGAATGCCAGTCCGAGTTTCATGAAGTCGAAATCGTAGGAGATGTCGGCGTAGGCGTTCAGGCCGTCAACACCGAGTTCCTGGGGCAGACGCTGGGTGGGGAAAGCACCGCCGACTTCTGCATTCAGGACTGCATTGAACTGTTCGCCGGTCGCATTGAGTTTCGCCGAGCCCCAGATCTTCGTGATCTCGCCCTTGACGTCGAGTTTATCGTTGAAGAACTTCGCTTCGCCGTAAAGGCCCGCGATGTAGAGGTTGGCGCCGTACAGGCCCATGCGGCCGAGGCCCGCGTTGGGACCCACTCCGAGCGGGTTCGGCCACAGGCCGCCGATCGGGTCCGCCCCAAATGCCGGGTTAAGGAAGTTCAACTCACCCCTGAAGGACCCGGGGAAGAGGTTGATGCCGTTGATCCCCCGCACCAGGAGCGTCGCCGCGATGGCGTTGGGATCGAGGATCCACTGGAAGAGGCCGCCGACTTTGTATTTGTCCGTCACGTAATGGGCGGTCACGACGTAGGTGTCGGTATCCGAGTTGTAGTACCGGGAACCCGGTCCGCCGGCGGCGTCGATGGCGCCGCGATGGGGCCACGCCTGGAAGAATCCGGCCGGCAGGCCCGCGAGGTTGTCAAGCACGTTCTGGCAGTAGTCCAGATACTTGATGTAGCTCGCCGTGGCGATAAAATTGCCGACCTTTATCCCGTAGGTGACGCCGGGGTTGTTGGTCCCGTTGCCGTTGATCCCGCTGTCCGACCAGATACCGAAGCCGAAGCGGCTCGTCCCGTTCGTACCGAGCTGGAACAACCCGACAGGCGTGATCGCCTCGATGTAGGCCGTGTTGATGAAACCATCGGTCGTGCCGGTGCTGTTGTTGAACCGGAACCCTCTCTGGTTACCCCAGATGTCCTCGGCAAGGTCGATGATCACGACGGCCTTGAGGTACTCGCTCCGCTTGTGGGTGATGGTCAGACGGAACCTCTGGTCGAAGTAGCCGGTGTACAAAGCATTGTCGAAATCCGTCGGCTGCTTCTGCAGGTTAAAGTCCATCACTGAGCGGATTCGATAGCTACCCGTGAAGGTTGTCTCCGCCGAAAAGGAGGGGGCGGCAATGACAACCACCACAAGGGCGGCTATTGCCAAAATCCATAATTTCCTCATTAAATACCTCCTGATTTTCCACTAAATGTTATTTCCGGCTGTAAATTTGAAAAACCGTTCGTTTTCCAACCAGGAAAAGTTTCGGCTGTCTCTTTCCATTCATGACAGCCGGCCTTGATCATCACCTCCTTTCATATTGTTATTTTATTTAGTTCGGGGCCGCCGGGGGTGTTCACATCCGAGAGGGGGTGCCGGCAACCCGGGAATATCCAACAATAGTCACAAATTTATCCTTTTTTACCACCCCCAAAAAGCGAAGTCAAGAAAAAAATTAAAGAAATCTAATTGAGCCTTTCTAATCTTACGCGGCCGCGCCGGTATGCGGGGCCAAAGCGCTGCCTCGGCCGACGGGCCCGCCCATGCGGCGGAAATCCGGATGGTAATGGAAGGATTGGTTTATTTTCTTGCAGTGAGGACGGACGCGGGCCGCGGCGCGCCAACCGGACGCCCCGAGGGCAGGTAGGAGCTTTTCAGTCGTACTCTTGGCGGCGGCGACGCCGGGTATCAAACGCGTCGCCGACCCTTACTTCACCATGATGTCGATATGTTGGGCGCACCAGCGCAGAAAAGACGCCTTTACAAAGGGGATCGTTACCACGAAGAAACCCGCCACGGCAAGCAGGAGGATCCACTGGTTAAGGCCGGCCGCGCCGAGGATATAGTTGATCACGAGGGCAGAAATGCATATCGCCAGCAGGAGGTAGACGTATCCGAACAGCGGTCTCGATTTGCCGGAGAACTCAAACTCGATCGTCCTGTCCAGCCCGATGACGTTCGTATACCTCAACAGCCATGCGATCACCCCGCGGAGGAGCGACGGGAGGATCAGGAAGAGGAACAGCGGTGATATCACGGCGCCGATCCCGTACCAGAAGAGGCTCCCCCCCGTCCCGGAGAAGGTCGGTTTGAGCTCGGTATCCTTTCCCGTGATCAGGGTGCTCTCAAGGCACCACTGAAACGCGGCGGTCGCGGCCCACGGGAGGGGCAGCCCCGCGACAAAAAACGAGAAAATGATCTTTAGCCCGTGCCAGAGGGCCGTGCGCCCCTTGCCGGAAAAGGTGAGCGTGTAGGGCACGGAGTCCACCTGGATCTTCGTGTGCCCCACCGTATATCGCTTCTTGGCGGCCCAGAGCCACGCCAGGGGGATGAGGAGCAGCACCGAGGCAAGCACGAGGGCGACCTGGGCGATCCCCGTCACGGTGCCCGTGATCCCCCACCAGAACAGGAAACCGGATATCCAGAGGATCACGAGCGCCGGCACCCAGTATTTTAAGAGGCCCAGGCCGCTGCCGTCAAACGAGAAGACGACCTTCTTTCCGGAGTTCGTGCATTGGATGTTCTTGTAAAGCCA
>CAWBYW010000006.1:0-82211 GCA_963792965.1 uncultured delta proteobacterium
CCCATGTACGCATAGTTGCAAATCATTCGGTCAGCCGGAAGATAGAGCGGCGGTTTCATGGGTCAAAGGAGGTTGCGCCGAGTGACTTTGGCGCGCACTTGCGCCGAGTTGGCAATGCCTTGCCAGGCCGAGGCGACATAGAACTGGAGCAATAAGGTCATTACCGCGTTGTTCTGGCTATTGGTCAGGCATTGCCGGCAAAGTCTTGCATCGTGAAGATCGTGTCATTGGTGACGGCGCTGGCGATGATGGTCGCATTGGTGCTCTGAAGAGGAACTCGCCGGACAGTCGCGGTCGCCAGGTCGTGAAATAGCAAATGTATTGCGCGGTGTTGGTGGAGGTGTAGATGCGCAGCGCGTTGCCCGCCTGGACATTAGTGGGACCAGCGGCGGTGAAAGCGCTGAGCGAACCGGTGCCGACCTGGAGGGAATTGGCGCAGCGCACTTCTTCGATGAGCCCGCCAAGGGTCTGCCGTTCATACTGGGCGTTAAGCAGCTTGGGTTGGATGAGCTGTTGAAACCGCAAGCCGGCCAGGTGGCAAGCCAGGATCCCCACGATGACCAGGCTGAGCAGACGCCGTCACCCTCCGGTAGAAACAGGAGCGATGCCCGGTATGACAGGCCGCACCACCCACCTGCTCGACTTTGATGAGAACGGCATCTTCATCGCAGTCGACGCGGATCTCCTTGACGATCTGGACGTGTCCGGAGGTCTCGCCCTTCTTCCAGAGAGTGTTTCGTGAGCGGGAAAAGAAAACCACTTCCCCTTCCCGTAGGGTTCGCTCCCAGGACTCGGCATTCATGAAGCCTAACATCAGCACTTCTTGCGTCTGATAGTCCTGGATCACGGCGGGGATCAGCCCGCCGAGTTTCTCGAACCTGAGCGATATCATACGGTCGTCCTCTCGAGGAGTCGTTTACGAGGAGTCGGCATATCCCGGGTCGTTTGGGCTCGCCAAGAGCCTAATATTTTGTCGACCCGAGCTCGATAGAAGGAATCGTCCCCAGGCCCGACAAGCTAACACTCAGGTAAAAGCCGATTTCGTTGGGCTGATTCGTGTTGGGATCACGGTCATTGAAGACGGTAAGGTCCAGCCCCCAGCACTGGCGGTGATAGCCGACCCGACAGCTGAGATATCGGAAGTCATCCTGGTCAAAGGAGTATCGAGCCCCGACCGAGAAGTCTATCGACTTATTCACAGCGACCGTCACCGATCCGAAGAGGTGTTCATAGGGCGTGGGGAAGATAACGTCCGATTCGACGACATAGCCGATCGTGAGGGCGTCCCCCCGCTTGTCGGTAAAGCTCATGTCCGTGCTCAGATACAAGAACCGGTCTCAGCTCATGGTCATACCTTCCCCTGCCCTGCACCGAAACATAGGACATCGGGTAGAACCTCACGTCGAAATAGCTGATTAAGTGAGGGTCCTTGACCTGGTATCCAAGCCAGGGGATATCCGGCTCAAAATCGATTCCCGTGCCGATCTCGGCATAGAGGAGTTCATCGACCGTGCCCCGTCCCTCAGTGGTTCTCCTCTCACCGAGGATCCGGTTGACCAGCGCGACATAAAGGAGGCTCCCGCTTCGAACATGGTCCTTGGAGTCGAAGTCCGGATAATCCTGTTCACCGAGGGGAGGTGAGTACCAGTATCCGACGACCGGCTTCATGATATGTTTGATCGACGAGTAGGTGTCGGAGCCGCTCTTATAGGTCTTGGCCAGATACGTGGAGAGCTCAACGCCGGCCGTGTAGGTCGCCCGGTCCGTCTCCGAGGGGAAGTTTTTATCGCCGTCAAGCCACCACCAGCTCAGGTCGCCCTCCACCCATGGGGTCAGTGAAAAATATCCGTTGGTGAAGTTCGCCGCGAGGCGGGGGTTCAGATCGAGCCTGACACCTTCAACTCCCTCATCGCGGACGAATTTGGTTACCGATGGGCTCATCTCGAATGACACTGGGGTGCCGAAGAGAGGCAGGGGTCGGACATAATAGGTAAAGCGCGGCAATCGTTGCAGGGTGAGGTCATCATTGACCCCCGAAAGATCGTCGAACCAGCTCGCGTCCAGGAGCGCGGCCGACCGGTACCACTCCTTGAGGAAAGACACCCGAGATTCAAGGTAGCTGTTGGTCTGTATATTGATGTCATCGGAGAAGTCATCGAGGAAGGAATTGTCACTGACCATGTTAACGTCGACAAGGGCCTGGATATTCCCGGGGAGAGTCTGTCTGTGATAGACGTCGAGACTCCACCGGAAGCCCCGCTCGCTCTTGGTCCCGTCGGCGTTGGTGATCCCGCTGTCGTCTATGAAGTTGTAGCTCATCTCGCCCCGCAGGTCATTTTTCAGAGCGTAGCGGTATTCAAGGCCTCCCATCACCCCCCGATCGGTCATGACGTCCGCCGTGAAGGTGGCATCCATGCTCCGGTTTATCGCCCAGAAGAACGAGTCCCGGAATCGAAAACCCTTCTTATCGGACGCCCCGATCAGCGGAAAGAGGAGCCCCGACTGACGTTTCGTCCTAACCGGGAAGATCCCATAGGGGATATAAATGATCGGAAAGTTTTTGACCCAAAACGCGCCACCCCGGAGTTTGGCCCATCCGTTTAGCGTCACCTCCGACTCCTTGCCGGTTAACTTCCAATCGGGGACCTCACCGTCGCACGAAGTGATGCTCGCCTCGCGAACACGGTACGTGTTTTCGCCGAGCTTCTCAAGCTCGTCACCGGTGACGTAGAAGTGCTTATCGGCGTAAAAGATCATCCCTTTGTAGACAATGCCCGTCTGGGTATCGATATTGAGTTTGAAGCGATCAGCCTTGATTTCGTCGGTGCCGTTGAAGAAGTAGACATGGCCGTCGGCTTCGGCCTCTTTTGTGGCCCCGTTCATGCTGATACGGTCGGCCTTGAGCACCATGTTGCCCCGCGTAATCTCGACGTTGCCCTCGGCGGTATAGATCTTGTTTTCCCGGTCGTACGAGAGCATGTCGGCCGATAGCATGATGGGGATCTTCGTGTCTCCGAAATCCGTCGTGTTAAACTGTGCGAGAGCGGGGACCGCCGTGAGGAGCACAACGAAAAATGGTATGAGCGCTTTTATTGTCTTCATGAGTCAATCCGAAAGAATTTTTTAATGATATTATTTTTAACAAAAATCTTTCGCTTTTTCAAGCATAATATTAAACTTCATAGAAATAGAGTCCCACCCTGAAAATGAGTCACCGAGTCCGAAAGTGTTTGACTGACACCTCGGGGCGGGCTACAATCGGACGAAATGGATGCTTTGAAGCGTAACGACGCCGACAAGCGGCCAAACACATCCCATCCCGGCACGGAATGGATCGCGGCCTGCCCACGCCGCTTTACTGATTTCCTGTTCCATTTTCCCCTAATCTCGGAGAAATCCTCATGACCCCAAACCCCCGAGAAAATTCCGAGGCGACCGAGGCCGCGGGCCGAAAGGAATTCTACACGCGGTCTCTCCACTACTTCCTGCTGATGATGGAAAAGGAGCCGGTTAACGTCCCGGCATGGGGGCACTGCGGCCTCATGCTCTACGAGCTCGGGAGGTTCGATGAGGGTCTCTCCTATTTCCAGAAAATCGTCGATTACGAGCCGCACAATGCTGTGGCATGGGACGCGATCGGGTTCATCAAGATGGAGCGGGGTGATTTTGCCGGCGCCGTCGCGGCTTTCCTTCAGGTGCTCGAGCTTTCACCGAAGCGCAGCGACGTGGCCGCAGACCTCGCGCTCTGCCTGTTCAATATCGGAGACTACGCCGCGGCTCGTGAAGCGCTGGAGAGGCGAGTCGGAGAAAAGATGGGGACAAGGGAGCACTATTTGATGTGGCGGATCGGCGAGGCGACGGGTAACGATCCGGTCGCCCATCTTGAGCGCGCCCTGACCACCTATCGCCCCCCCGAGGGACCCGTCAGGGAGGGCATCTACGCGACGCTCAACGCCATCCGGGGGGTGATCTTTTCACGATTCGGAAAAGCCCGGGAAGCGCGCGAGTCGCTCATCGAAGCGGGCAATCGTGCCGCCCTCACGGACCCGGACCGGATGATCCTCTCGGCGGTCGACCTGATCTTTAAGATTCGGGGAGAATTCATCAGGGAGGTAAAGGAGCTTTCATCCGGTATACGTTGAAACGGGATAAGCCGAAAAAAAGCATCGCCCCGAGGATCCTCGTCCCAAGGGCGATCCGGCTTTCTGTCGGGCGGTAATCCTACTTCTTCCCTTCCCCCTTCCCCTTCCACAGCTCCCAATACCGACAACCGACGAGAGTATCGCCGTCGCCTCATACGGAAGGAAAATCTTCGTGGCCTGGCCCTCGGACATCCTGCCAGTGTCTCCAGGTCGCGGATGGCGATGAGGTCCTTTGTCGGGTTGCCCTGGTGGATCGCCCCGTAGACCGCCTGAATCGGCTCTCCCTCGCCCTGGGCCACGGCGATTAGTCTATACTTCTCGGCTTCGGCAACGCACTTTATCGCCTCGGTCGCGTCCTCCGGCGGCGGCGCGGCTTCGGTCGTTCCGGCTCGAACGTCCCTCTTCGATACGACAGGATTAAGAGGATGAAGAAATTCCTTGACAGGATGTCGGAAAGTAGGTATAATCTGATTATTCTGAATATTCTGAATATGTCGACAAGAAGGAATAGTGAAATGACGAAGAAAGACATGACAAAAAGCGACAGCACAGAGAAGGGAGCGTGTGGAGTGAGCGGCGTCGCCTCGTGCTGCAAGATCCAGTCGATTGTTACGGTAGACGAGCGGGGACAGATGGTGCTGCCCAAGGATATCCGTGATCAGGCCGAGATTCGTCCCGGCGACAAGCTGGCCGTTGTCAGCATGGAAAAGGACGGGAAGATTTGCTGCATCGCCCTCATGAAGATCGAAAGCTTCACAGACACGGTAAAAGGCGTGCTCGGCCCCGTCATGAAAGACATACTTTAAGCCCCGGTCCGGCCCTTTCGATGAGTCGGGTGAGTATGGGCCGTCGCATATTCGGCTGTGCTATTTTCCCCCTCAGGCATGAGGCAAAGAAACCGTTTCCGTCTCGGAGTCCGGACGGTCGGTACCTGAAAGTTTCCATTCGGGAGGAGTTAATGGATAGGCATAAAGCATATTTCGTACTTGGGCTTACCGATCTCGTGGGCTGGGGTTCACTCCTGGCCTTCCTCGTGTTCCTTTTCGTGGGCTCTTTGCACCTGGTGAACCTGGGTTTGGACCGGAGCGGAGTCTTATGGTTTGATACCGGCGCTTTCCCTACTGTTCTTCGTCCAGCATAGCGCCATGATCCGGAGGCCTTCCCGCCGATGGCTGACGCGGTTCGTTCCGGAAGTCTATAGCGGCGCCCTGTATACGATCGTTTCGGGCGTCATTCTACTGACAGTTGTTGTCTTGTGGCAGGGGTCGGGTGTGACCATCGTCTCGTTTGACGGATTGGGACGGTGGTTGTTGCGTGCCGTCTCTCTGGCGGCGCTGGTCGGATTCGTCTGGGGCATCAGGTCGTTGAAATTCTTCGACCCCTTCGGCCTCAGGCCGATCCTCAACCGTCTGCGGGGCAAGACTCCGAGGCCGCTACCTCTTGTCGCCGGGGGGCCGTATCGCTGGGTGCGCCATCCGCTCTATCTGTTCATGCTGCTGATGATTTGGGCAAGCCCCGATCTGACGGCCGACAGGCTGCTGTTCAATATCTTCTGGACGCTCTGGGTTGTGGTGGGCACACTCTTGGAGGAGCGCGATCTGATCACGGAATTCGGCGACACCTACCGGGAATACCGGCGGAAGGTGCCCATGCTGATTCCCGGCCTCGTCTGGCCGAAGAGGGCGCCGAAAGACGGCAAGACTCTCCCGCATTCTGTTGTGCGTACGGAGCCACCGGCGACGTTGTAAGGAGCCGGTGCTCGTTTTGAAGATACTATAAAGAAAAGTGAGGTAAAAGATGGAACATGAAGAGATTAAGAAGGCCGTAAGGGAGCGGTATGGGAATATCGCGGCAACGGGAACGAGCTGCGGCTGCTCGCCCCAGCCCACGGTGCAGTCGTGCTGCGGCCCGGAGACGAGCGCCGACACCTTCTCAAAAAAGATCGGCTATACCGCCGATGACCTCTCCGCGGTCCCGGACGGCGCCAATATGGGGCTCGGCTGCGGGAACCCCGTGGCGCTGGCCTCCCTGAAAGAGGGCGAGGTCGTTCTTGACCTCGGCTCGGGCGGCGGGTCTGGACTGCTTTCTGGCGGCACAAAAAGTCGGCGCGAAGGGCCGCGTCATCGGGGTCGATATGACCGCCGAGATGCTGGATAAGGCACGCAGGAACGCGAAAAGTGGAGGGTTTGAAAACGTCGAGTTCCGCCTCGGCGAGATCGAAAACCTTCCCACCGCCGATAATTCGCGTGGACGCGATCATCTCAAACTGCGTCATCAACCTCTCGACGGATAAGGGGCGCGTCTTTCGTGAGGCCTTTCGTGTCTTGAAGCCGGGCGGCAGGCTCATGATCTCGGACATGGTGACCCTGAAGGAGCTCCCAAAGGAGATCATGGAATCGGTCTCGGCCTATGCCGCCTGCATCGCCGGGGCGCTTAAAAAAGACGACTACCTCGCCTCGATCAGCGCGGCCGGATTTTCCGACGTGAGCGTGGTTGGCGAGACGTTTGTCACCGCCGATCTCTTTTCCGGGGATTCCGAGCTTAAACCGGTCATCGAGAGCGTAAAAAAGAAATACGCCCATCTCGATGACGGGAGCCCCTTCGTGTCGAGCATCAAGGTCTCGGCGATAAAACCGGATGGGGCCGCCTAAGGCGAAACCCGCCGCGGTCTTGGCTTAGCGCCGGGTATCTCTTGAGACGCCGTGGTTTCGTGAATCGGGCGGCTGGACGGCCGCCCTATTCATTTTTACCCTCCGCCGGTTCCGACCATAAAGTCGAGACCGGTGGCGAATTTGTGCCACGGCGGGGCACCCGCTCGTCGATAACAGATGCTTTCTATCAAATAATTACACCTAAGACAAAGATACCTATTTACAAAGAAGTGTCTATAGTATATAAATGTCCGATATACATGATACTTTTTTATGGGGCCCCTTCTCACCATGCGGTTTAACTTCGACAAGAAAGAGATGATCATGAAGATCGTCTATTTCGGACCGAGCCTCGGCGGCAAGACGACTTCCCTGCGCGCCATCTACTCCCAGCTCGCCCCGGATGTTAAGGGCCAATTCATGTCCATTAACACGAAAGATGACCGCACCCTCTTTTTCGACTTCTTCGATTTGGCCACAAATACGAAGGTCGCCGGGGGCAGCCTCAAAGTTCGGTATGAGCTTTTCACCGTCCCCGGGCAGGTCACCTACGGCGAGACGAGACGACTTGTCATGAAGGGGGCCGACGGCGTTGTCTTTGTGGCCGACTCCCAAAAGGCCAAAATGCCTGAGAATATCGAATCCCTCAGAGATCTCCACAATATCCTTGCCTTCTACGGCAAAGACCCGGAGAATTTTCCGACGGTCATCCAGTACAACAAAAGGGACCTCCCCGAAGTCGCGCCGGTCGAAGAGCTGCGCGCCACCCTCAACAAGCGGGGCCTCCCCGACTTTTCCACCGTCGCGCTGACGGGCAAAAACGTTATGACGGCCCTTGAGGCGATCTCCGCCGAGTGTATCAAGGCGACGAGGCATTAAGTCCTTCTATCGGACTTTTCCCCTGCGCATTTTTCAGACCCCGCCGATTGACAACCCGCAAGACTCTATAAAGGTCCCTACCTTGTTGGACCCATCGAAAGGACGCACCGACTCCTGTCCCCCGTGACCCTCCCACGCTCATCAGCTCAAACCGCCCGAAAATGCTTGATAAATAGTCTCTTTTAAGGGATGATTACAACAGCTTTCGTCTCTTGCATATATGCGGTCAAGAGAGAGGTTCACCGATGAACTCGATCGAAAGGGTCAAGGCTGCCCTGCATTTCGGGGGACCCGACAGGGTCCCGGTCTATCGGGCGGGGCTCGGAGACGTGCTGCCGCTGGTGATGCTCCCCCCCAAGAGGTGGCGGCCGGGACACGCCGAGGATGAAGAGGGCCTCTTTCCTTATATCGGCGACGAGCAGTTCGTGAGACTCGGGCTCTGGAAATGGCAGAAGCCCGCGTGGGCGAAAGCGCCCGAATACCGGAAGTGGATGACGCTGTCCCGCCGGGAGATCGACGAGTGGGGAGTGACCTGGAAACGGGACGGAAAGATCGCCACCATCGGCCATCCGGAAAAGCCGGCGCTTTCCGACTGGGAGTCGTACGGCCGGTATCTCGGCCGCTATAATCCCGACCCGACGGACGCCGACCGCTACCGGCTCTTCGTCAGGATCGCCCGTATCTTCGGACGGAATCGGTATCGGATGGGAATCCTCGGCGATCTCGGGCCTTTCAGCGAGGCAGCAAATATCCGTGGGTTTAATAACTTCCTGATCGATCATCGAAAAAACCCGGAGCAGTTGAGAAAGCTCCTCTCACACCTGACGGATTTTTACCTCAAGGCGATGGATATGTGGGTCGCGTGTGGAGCACGCCCCCACGGCTTTATCCTCTATGACGATCTGGCCGACCAGCACCGGCCGTTCATGAGCCCGGCGCTCTTTGCGGAATTCTACGAGCCCGTCTTTCGAACGCTGATCGACGCGGCCCACTCCATGGGCTGCGAGATGCACCTGCATTGCTGTGGTAAGATGGACGCGCTGATCCCCATCTTCATCGGATGGGGCCTGGACGCGCTCGAGCTCGACTCCCCGCGCATGACCGGGTACGCGGACCTTGCCCTGTTTCGCGGCAGGATCATGATGTGGGGGTGCGTCAATATCCAGACGATCTACCCGCGAGGGACCGCCGAGGAGTGCCGTCGGGAGGTCTGGCATATGGTTAGAAACCTCGGGACCGAGAGGGGCGGCTTCGGCGCCTACCTGTACCCACAACCAAATCATATCGGCGTGCCGAAGCAAAACATCAGGGCATTCGAGAGAGGCCTCAAAGAGTACGGCGTATACAGGGATATCCCGGCATCGTGGTGGGACGATCCCGTCACCGAGCGCTGGGAAGACGACCTGGTGCCCCCGCTCCCGCGCTCCGAGCCCGTAGAGAGGCGCTTCTCGCTCCCGCGAAAGTGAGGTGTGTCGGGAGAAGAGGATTAAACGGGTAGGGTGGAGTGGTCGTTATTTTTTGTCCGTCGATGGGAAAATTTTTCCACCTTTTCACTCATGGCCAAGAGACCGACTCGTCGCGGATCTCGAATGACACGCGGACGGAAAACGTAAGGAGGATTAGGTCCTTCACCACGTTAGGTTTCTTTTCTACATAACTAAGCGCACCTATGCAAGAGGCGGATATGAACGAGCTTCAGGGAATCACCCATCTCGGGTTTCGGATTGTTTTGGATTCGCTTCAGGAGAATATCGGCAAGAACGGGAAGAACGCGATCCTGAACTACACCAAGCTCGAAAAGTACATCAAGAGCCCTCCCGATTACGACACGGAACAACGGATATCCACACAGGAATACCAGCGATTGTGGAGCGGGGTCCGGGTCATCCTTGGTAACAAGGGGTATAACTCGATCGTCTATCGGACGGGATTGACGCTGATCGACGATGCGCGGGACCGTAACCCTGCCTACAAGGCCCTGATCGAGAGCCCGCAGGACCCGGTTGAAAAGCTCGTGACCTTCCTGTCCGCTTATCTCTACGCGATCGGGATGAAACCCGAGGAATCGATGGAGCACGCGCCGGATAAAAAGACGGTGGTCGTCCACCGGCCCCAGTGCAACGAGTGCTTCGAGATCTGCAAGAACACGGAGATAACGGGGGAAATCACAAAACCCGGATGCGCATTCATCGTCGGGGCTTTCACGCGCCTCGCGAACATGCGCCAGGACCTGCTGCTCTCTACCGTCCAGGAAACCCGATGCAAGCTCATGGGGGCCCCGGAGTGCACGTTCAAGATTACGTATGAGGTTGTTTAAGGGAAGGATAGGACTCGGGGGCTCACACGGGTGCGACGTCCCTTCAGGCTGTCGCGCGTGTTTTCTCTTTACTGGGCCTCGTCAAGGTCCCGTAGTGGGTTTTCGATAAGTGTAAAGGGGGGCTTGCCGTTGGGGTCAGGGGGTATCATCGACGGCGGAGGCGTCGCTCGGGATGAAGGATACATCTCACCTTTCCCGTCGTGACCGACGATCCGGCCTCAGACGGAATCTTTGGGCCTGTATTTTATCCTGATGTTTTGGCTATTCCTCGTGTCGTCGCCCTCGGTTGCCCTTCCCCATTTGATTTCCTGACCTGACGCCGCGTTCTTGAGCATGCTTTCGGCCAGTTCCCGAATAAGCGAGATAATATTCTTCACTCGCTCATCGACGGTCGCCATGGAGGTACGTGCGTCGAGCAGAGCGTCGCCGTTCTTTATCAGCTGGGTCATCAGGATATCTTTGATCTTGGCGATCTCGCCGATGACGGGAAGAGCGCTCAAATCGGAGCTTCCCTCGAGGGCCTCTTCTGCCCGCGCCGATCCGCCCTGCCCCCCCTTTAAACCCGCGCCGACAAGGCCGTTTACCGTTTCCTGAAGGACGGCGATAGCGGCCAGGATCGACTGGGCGTCGGCTGGGTCGAGCGAGCCCGCCCGTTCGCCCGTTCCCTTACCGGCGGTAGTCAAGCGCCCGCCGCCTTCCACGGCCTCTGCCACGATGTCTTGTGGGCTCTTGCCGTGTAGTAATGCCAGTGCCGGCAGCAGCCTCCCCCCGATCTCGGCCAGCTGCGCGACCGCACCGGATACCTCCGTGAGCCCGCCCCCCGTCGGCGCACGCTCGGTCATCTTATTTACCTGCTCGGTGAAACTCGCCAAAGACGCCGCCGCGCCGATGAAGTCATTGCTCGAAAGTTTGTCGGTGATTTCCTTAAAGATCTGTATCATTGGCTGTATGTCATTCGGACTATAGGACTCTTCATTCCATTCCTTTTTACCGGGATAATATGGATCGAGTTGCGATTTTCTATATGCTTCTGCGATTTCATTTAGTTTTTCAAGAAATGTCTCACCGCCTTGAGCAAGTTGTTCAGTAAATTTCTGAAAGAAGGTTTGAGGGTCGGGAAATCTTCTTTCCTTATACTCATCGCCCATTTGCACTTTCAGGTTTTCCAGAATATTCTTAACAGCTTGATAAGTCTCTTCTATCTCCCTATCAGTAACTGAAGAGAGAACTTTGATCTGTGCCACAAGTGCATTTACTATCAAGCCAACAAGAAATGCCGTGATTACCGGATCCATTTCGATCATCTCCATTGGAATAGGTTAGTCGCGGATACTTGGCGCAGACGCTCTACGATACGTCTATTGTCTCGGAGACGAATATATCAAAATGGAATAACTAGTATGAAATATATGCTTTGAAGTTCTAAGAAGTGTGTCGGTAGAGCAGACTTATTTCTTCTTCATCAGGTGCTGGAGTATTTGACAGTCGTAATAGCTGCCAAGTTCGCAGGCTCTCCTTCGATCCCTTATTATTGGCTCGATTCCGTATTTATCTTTGTGGTCAGCATAGAGATTTGCCCTCTCGGAATAGTAGAACGTGTTTTCGGGTAGAATCTCAATGGCCTTATCAAGATCCTTTATCGCCTTTTCCGTTTGTTTCAGTTCTTCATAAGTCATTCCTCTCCAATAGTACGCTCCTGCAATATCCTGCCTCAACTCTATAGTCCTGTTAAAATCGGCGAGAGCCTTTTCGAATTCTGCGAGTTCAAAATTTACCCGTCCCCGATGAAACAGGAGTTTTGTGTCGTTCGGGTTTATCGTAACCGCCTTGTCGAAACAGTCCAACGCCTTGCCATATAGATTTTGATTAAAATAGGTCAGCCCCTGTTGAAACCAGAAGTCGGCCTCATCCGCCGGAGAAACCGCCGCTGAGACAAGACAGAGCGTCAGCATTAATCCCGTCACTACGGAAATTATCATAGTTCGTTTCATCGTTTTCTCCAATAACTTACCATGTTACTAAAAGAAGTACACGCTCAGGGTGGACAGTTAGATTTCAGTCTCTATGAACTAATAATGTACCCGCTTTTCGACTCCGTTTTGGGAGGGTCGGGAGAAATATTATCGTATATTAATATCAATGATGAACAGTATATACAATCGCCTCGTTCATGTCAAGCAAATACCATGAGGAAAATTTATTATTATAATCGGTATGTGTCTTCTTAGAGAGAGGCAGGCACTCGCGCCCGCATTCATTTATTGCGGGCTATATCGCTTCTTGAGCCAGCGCTCAAACCGCGCCGCCAGTGCATGGGCAAGGGGGACGCTTATCGTGATGACAATGAGGGCCACCACCGCCCAGACGATCGCCCCGCTCCGGGAGAAGCCGGTGCGGGCATAGACGGTAAAGAGCGCCCAGATGCAGTAGGGGACCGCAAGGATGCTCGTGATGACGACCGGTACGTAGCGCCTGACGACGATAAACTGGCCGATATGCACCAGGAGGTGCACAAAGAAGCCGATTAGGAGGCCCGCCCAGAGGGCGTAGAGCCCGAGCTGTACCGAGATGAGAGTGACGGTGGAAACGAGTAAGAACATCGCGAGCACCGCAAGGGCGAACGCGGACGTGGAGAGTCCCTTAAAGTGCGGAAGTATCCGGGCCGCCAGCCGCGGGAATCGGCGTGTCATGAACGCGGCGTTCTTGTTTACCCACGGCTTCATCATAATGATTTCCTCGAAGTCGTGGATCATAAACACGATCGGCAAGAGCCACATGATGGTTTCGGTTTTCATCGACGCGGTGCCTCCTCAGGTTTTAATATTATATCATAATCTTAGTCTTTTGCGGGCCCGACCCGCTCATCGTTTCGTTGTCGAGCTCTCCGCCTGCTCGTCGCGCCGCGCCATCTCCTCTTCCCTCAGCGCTTTCCTCAACACCTTTCCGATCATGCTCTTGGGAAGCTCCGGCCGAAACTCAATGATCTTGGGGACCTTGTAGGCGGCGAGGTTCTTCCTGCAGAACGCGGTGATCTCCTCGGCCGTCGCCGTCTCGCCCTCCTTGAGCACGATGAAGGCCTTGACCGTCTCGCCGCGGTACGGGTCGGGGATGCCCACCGCCACGGCGTCCTTCACCTTCGGGTGACCGTAGAGCACCTCGTCGATCTCCCTCGGGTAGATGTTGTAGCCCCGGCGATGATCATGTCCTTCTTGCGGTCCACGATATAGAAGAACCCTTCCTCGTCCATCACCCCGATGTCGCCGGTATAGAGCCAGCCGTCCTTGAGCACCCCGGCCGTCTCCTCGGGTTTATTCCAGTAGCCGGAGCGTCACCTGGGGTCCCTTGATGAGAATCTCGCCGGGCTGTCCCGTTGCTACCGGCGACACGCCGTCCTCGATATCGACGAGCTTCGAGTCGGTATTGGGGATCGGAAAGCCGACGCTGCCGGCCTTTCTCCTGCCGAAGAACGAATTGGCGTGAGACACCGGGGCCGCCTCCGAAAGACCGTATCCCTCGATGATACGTCCCGCCCGTGAACCGCTCGAACTCGTTCATCACCGAGACGGGCAGCGCGGAGGCCCCCGAAAAGCACCCTTTGATGGAGGAGATGTCGTGCTTATTCAGCTGGGGGTGGTTGACGATCCCCACGTACATCGTCGGCACGGCGCTGAAATAGGTCGGTTTCAGCTTGGGGATCGCCTTAAGCAGCATATCGACGTCAAAGCGGGGGATGAGCTGGATCTGGGCGGCCTGATAGATCGGCATGACCGTGCACATCGTCAGACCGTAGATGTGAAACGCGGGGATGACCGAGATGTGCCGCTCCTGTCCCTCGACGGCGTTGACGAAGTAGCTACCGATCTGCACCGTGCATGCCACGATGTTCCGGTGCGTGAGCATGACCCCCTTGGGCGTGCCGGTGGTGCCGCCGGTGTACTGGAGCAGCGCGAGGTCCGTGTGGACGGCTCCCTCCGGTCCCGTCTCGGGGAGGTTTTGTCTGATGATCTCTTTGAACCACGTCACGCGCGCGTCCGGAGCGACGGTCACCCACATCCCCTGCCGCCGTGCGGCGATCGGGTAGAAGAGCGCCTTGAGCGGCGGCAGGTAGTCGCGGATAGAGGTGACGATCACGCGCTTCAGCCCGACCTTATCCATGATGCCCTTCACCCGCTTTTCCCAGAGGATATCCAGTGTCACGAGGGTCTCGGCCCCCGAGTCATTGAACTGGTAGGTCAGCTCCCGCTCGACATAGAGTGGATTGAAACCGACCGCCACGGCGCCGATCCGGAAGCATGCGTAAAACGAGATGACCGACTGGGGGCAGTTGGGCAGCATGATCGCCACGCGGTCGCCCTTTTTGACGCCCATTTTCGAGAGTCCCGCGGCCATCCGGTCGACCTGGTCCTTCAGCTCGCTGTAGGAAAGGACATGACCCATAAAGTAGGTCGCGGGGTTTTTCGGGTATTTCGCCTGGGAGCGTGCGAGTATGGAGTAGATCGTGATCTCGGGGATCTCCATCGTGGGGGTGACCCCCTGATCGTAATACTTGTGCCAGATCCGCTCTTCCACACCGACCTCTCAAAAAACGTTGCCAAATAAGAAAAGACTCTCAACCGCCCCGGACGCTTCTCTTGGCGTCTAGTTTCTTATGATAACATACGTTTCCTGACGGCTACACGGATGATCAGTGAAAATTATATAAGGGGAAAAGAATCGATGTCAAGGGGGGATTGGCATGAGGGGTGCCCCATCATCGGGAGCTCGATGCCGCCGAATACCTCCCGATCGCCCGCATGGTGAGCCTGGCCTCGATGAGGATCTTGTTTTCCCCCTGGCCGCCCCAGTGCTCGTCCCAGTCGCCCGTCATCCTGGCCTCGAAACCGGGACCCTTCTCGATCTCCTCCCGCACCAGCGCGGAGAGCTCTTCCATCGCCGCGGCGCGAGCCTCGGGGAGCTTGGCAAAGGTCTTGCGGTCGGTGGGGGTAAAGAGCACGAACCCCCCATCCCCAAAGGCCCGGATCACCGCCTCCCGGGTCGCCGAGACGACTCCTGAGACCGCCCCGACGGCACCGGCGACCGCGGCGTCCTGGGGAACAACACACCGGGCACCGAGCCTCTCGGCGACGGGCGTCACGAAAAGGCCCACCGGAGCACCGACGCCCACGATCGTGTCCTTGAGCTTTATGTCGAGATCGACACCCCGGCCGTCTTTCTTCGTACGGAGCCATTCGGAGATCGGGGCCGACAGTATCCCGAAGTCTGAAAGTCCGTGGCTGCCCTCAGCCCCGAGGGAGGAACCGATAATCTCGAAGAAAAGCCGCTCCTCTATCGCCGAAAATACTCGCCGGGCAAAGAGGTCGGCAGCTACCCCCACGAACCGCGCCGCCGCCTCCAGCCCGAGGGCCGAGGCGTCGACGTCCCCAATGGACGAGAGCCCTACCGCGTTGAAAACGTCGGTAGGGGTAAGCGCGGCGCGTATGACGGCCCCCATTCCCATGAGCCGGTCGAGGGCGCGCTCGAGGTGAAGTCTTTCCCGCGCGTCCGTTACCTCCGCCTCGCAAAGGGGAGCCCGCCGGATCCTGTCGTAGACGCCCCGCACGTCGTCTGTTACCGTGTCGGGGAGGGGCGCCGAGACGAAGTAAAAATCGGTAGGACGGAGCCGCCCCTGCCCCGCGACGGCACGGCCCCGCAGGGAAAGACTCTCAACGATCGAGGGGTATTGGTGGGCAAGCCTCCCGACGGGCAACACCCGCTCCGGCCCGACGGTGACCGATCCCGCATCGAGGTAGTCGATGAGGCTGTCCCCCCCAGTCCCGTCGTGCGGATATCCACCGCATCAACAAACGTCCGGTACTCCCCCACCCGGGCTCCGCGGGCCGAAAGACGGGGCACCCCATCCGTCAAGACGGCGATATCGGTGGTCGTGCCGCCAACGTCGACGACCACGGTATCGGCCCCGTCACCGGTGGGCGCCAGCGTCCGCGCGCCGACGATCGAGGCGGCCGGTCCCGACATGATCGTCTCCACGGGGCGGGAGCGCGCGGTCTCCTCGTTCATGAGCGATCCGTCGCCCCGCACCACCATGAGGGGAGCACCTATCGCAAGCTGGGCCAGGGCCTGCGTGACCGCGTCCAGGAGCTGATTGATGAGGGGGATGAGGCCGGCATTGAGCGCCGCGGTGACGGCCCTGACCTCGGCGTCGAGGTCCATCGAAAGGCGGTGACCCAGCACGACGGGCTTATCCGTCATCTTGGTGATGATCGCCTCGACCCGATCCTCATGCCTCGGG
The DNA here is from genome assembly GCA_963792965.1 of uncultured delta proteobacterium. Taxonomy (GTDB): domain Bacteria; phylum Desulfobacterota; class Zymogenia; order Zymogenales; family Zymogenaceae; genus CAWBYW01. Next base: position 16,279 of record CAWBYW010000006.1, read on the forward strand.
TTTCTCACGGAGAAGTACGAGGCACAGGCGTAGGCCTCCACCGTCTTATCCGAGGCCTCGATGAACTCTCTGACCGCCCGCTCATCGAGAGGACAGGCCTCATCACCGCGCACGGTATGCCCTCCGGCCACCCTCCTCAATCGTACGGCAGGGATCGGGACGGAGAGGTCCCTCTCATAGCCGACGATGACCAGGCCGACCGGGCGGTTTTTCCCCTCGACAAGGGCGTTGGTGGCAAGCGTCGTGGAAAGCCCGACAAGACCGATCAAATCCGGCCGGGAAATCCCCAGCCCCTCGATGGAGGCGACGATCCCGTGGATCAGCATTCCGTGGGTGGTGGGGGCCTTGGATCTCGCGACGATCCGTCTCTTTTCGGGGTCAAAAAGGACGGAATCGGTAAATGTGCCGCCGGTGTCGATCCCCAACAGGAGCGGGGTGCCGCGTTGCTTCACGCAAGCACCCCCATGACCTCGAACATATTCCTTCCGGGGCAGTCTTTCCTGCTGCAGAGCCGACACGGCGTTGAGGTAAAGATTCGTTCCTTCGGCCCGAACCCGAGCACCCCCGAGACGCTCTTCTTGGGAATCATCAGGCAGCTATCGGAGAGCGCGATCCCTATTGACTCGGGTTTGATGAGATCGAAGAGGACCCGCTGCTCGGTGAGGTCCCACTTGCACTGGCCCGGGCCGAAGGGGGCCGTGACGGCGTAGCCCCTCGGCCGCGCCTCGGTGTCGTAGAGCCTGCCGACAAATGAGACGGACGCGTTGGCAAGGATCAACGAGCCAACCGTATCCAGGAGAACCGATGAGAGGACGTCCCCCTCGGAGCCCAGCCTCCTGGACTCGGCGTCGAGCTCATCCCCGAGGGTGGCCGCGTAGGCTGCGGCAAGCTCGGAGCCGGCCAGCACCGTGTGGAGGATCTTCCCGGTGAAGGTTCCGCCGCCGAGTTTAATCTTTCCACCCTGTTCGTCAGCGACCTCATAGACCTCGTAGACCGCCCGAGGCCGGCTAAGCGCGCGGCCGCGATCAATCATCTTCTGGGCCGCATCAACAAGCCTCTTCGGGGCGGGGCGTTTTTCCGTGTAGCCCGAGAGCTTCAGGAGCGCCTCAAGGTTGATCTCTACGGGAAGATCGGTGACAATCATATGAGAGCCTCCCCCGGGTGACAATCGATGTTAAATGAAAAGGCGGTAAACCCGCCCGCTTGCGTTATCTCAAGAGTTATTATACCAGAACGGGTCCGATAATAAAACCGGGTAATTTGTCGGCGCTGCAACGTGTCAAAAGAGACTGTCTCAGGCAAAAGAGACGCTTCGATCGGATCCCACTCTCGACCCTTTTCGGAGCTACTGCGACGTTTACCTCGACCGCAGCGAGCTGTCGTCAAATCTCGAATAAAGGCCCTTCCTCAGGTTCAGAAATGATACTGCGGATTATCCGGGTCGAAGTCCGCGTCGGTAAGGCCGACGTTTGTCTTGATATTATAGTACTTGAAGGACTCGATGAGGGCACCGTCCTTGTCCCAGGACGCAAAAGACGCGGGCAGGAACGTTCTTGCATCCAGCGTAATATCCGTCCGGGCGGCGTAGCTGCTATGTTCGATCCTGAGCCGGATCACCTTCCCGCCGGCGCCGGACTCCTCCCCGAGATAGGTCGCCACAAGCTTACAGCCGGGTTTATTCCCTTCGCATTCAAGTATCGAAATCATGCGTGAGACAACCGAGGGCAGCCCCGCTTCCTTGATGGTATGACGGGTCTCCTTTTTCGCCAGCACATTATCCGGCGATATCCGCGCCGTCAGCGTCCCCAGGAGGGCGTGGCTCACGATCATCTTGTCGCTGTTTTTCCCCTCGACGTAGATGATCTCCCTCCCCTTATGGCTCCCCGAAATCACCTTACTGTATATTGACAATGGCCGCCTCCACTTGACGAGGGATGTCTCCGGAGGGAATAGAGTTCCGGTCACCCGCTCCTGCTTCTCAAGCGTTAGCGTGTAGTCGGAAAGGGCCTCGGCGCTGCTCTGCGCGCCTCTTCAGGACCGAGAGAACGCGCGCATAATCGTCGGCAAGGAGCCTGCTCGGCAGCAGGAGAAACGAGATAATGAAAAGGGCCGCGGTGATACGCCGTCCCATTGAGTTTACCATCGTGATCCTCATAGACATCGATGAGTATTTATTTTAGCATCGTCCGCCGGTTCTTACAACCCATATTATTTTATCAATAGATTTGCGGCAATGCCGCTTTTGCGGTAAAATAGCGAAGGATTCTCTCGACTACCCTGTTAAACTAATTAATGTGAAAAAGCCGGCCTTACAAGAAACTGAGAAAGACCACTCCGCGATGGAGGCCGCCTCCCGGGGAGAGCGGTGGGCTTTTGAGTACCTCGTCGGTAAGTACCAGGGGGCATTGATCAACTATTTCCTGAGGTACACCGGCAATATAGAATCCGCCAAGGAGCTCTCCCAAGAGGTCTTCATCAGGCTCTACACGGCGCGGCAGCGCTATCGGCCCGATACCAAATTTACGACCTACCTTTTTACCATTGCTCATAACCTCCTCATCAATGAGGTCTTTGTAAAGAAGAGGGCCGAGTCCGGCGCCGACCCCGATCCCATTATCGATACCGCAGCTTCTCCGACCGAGGGGCCGGAAAAGTCTCTGATCACCAAAGAGGAAAAGAAGAGAGTCGACGATGCATTGGGGCATCTCAACCCGCGCGAGCGCTCAGCGCTCATCATGAAATATACCGAAGGAATGAGCTACGCCGAGATCGCCGCGGCGATCGGGTCGAGCGTCCCGGCGGTTGAGTCGCTCTTGAGCCGCGCAAAAGAAAAGATGAGAAAGACGCTGTCTCGACAGACGAAGGAAGAGTGATGCCGAAACATCGAAGGATTTCTTACACAGATCGGTTAATAGTAACAGATGAGGGCCGGAAGCTTTCCCCGACACGGATAGACGCCAAGCCGACCAAGATGGGAAGCGGCAAGTTTCCTAAAGGCGAGTAAAATCCGGCTTTCCGGGAAACCGACAGGTTTCCGACACGAAGGACGTGAGAGATGTTTTTCAACACACACAGCAAATCCAGGATGAGACGGCTGATGTCGGCCTATCTCGACGGCGAGCTCGAAGGGGAGAGAGAATATCGGTTTCTCTCCCACCTCGAGACCTGCCCGAGGTGCCGGGATGAAATGGCCGCACAGAAGGAGTTGAGGGCTCTCCTCGGCGACGCTTTGCGGAAGATCGAGGTCCCCGACATACGCCGTGACGTGCTCTCGGCGCTCGACCGCCAAAAGGAAAAACGGTCCGGTGTCTTCTCCCGGCTTTTCGCGCCGTCCCTGAGGCCCGCCCTCGCGTATGCTGCGGCCGCCGCCTTCGGCATAGCCGTCGGTGTCCTGATCTGGAATACCGTAAGCCCTGCGACAACGGCCGCATCCGATCCGCTCCCGGTTACCTACCTTTCGGAAAAGCCGCCGTATTCGCTCGTCACGCTTTATTTCGGAAGTACCAGCGAGGAAGCCAATGAGTAGAAGAGCACTGATGATCGTCCTTATCATCTCGATCGGGTTAAACGTAGGACTTCTCGGGGCCCTCGTCATTGATGCGCTCAGGGAAGGCCATCACCGGTTTGAGGGGGTACCACCCTTTCCGGGGTGGATCGAGAAGATGCAAGGCCTGAGTCCCGCGCAAAGGGAAGAGATCGGCACCATCATGAGCAACAACGCCGGCTCGGTCGAAAAACTCAGGTCGGAGATAACACAGAAACGCGGAGAGCTTTCCCGCTTAATCACCGCGCCTGAGCCCGACCTCGCGGCCATAGATCAGAAGATCAACGAGATCTCCGATCTCCATACCCAAATGGAGAAGCTGATCGTCTCGGAAGTCATTGCCATCAGAGGAGTCCTTACCCCGGAGCAGCGGCAGATTCTTTTCGAGCACATGTCGCGCTTCATCGCGCCCCCCCCGCCGCCACCCGAGGGCGGCGGCATGATGAAAGGGAGGGAGGGGCATTGGTGGAGATGGTGACCTCCGGATAGATAGGACGGACAGGCATACTTATGCAGAGAATTTCGACATGTCGACGCGTGAAGTAACACAAAAAGAGAAAGAAGGAGAAAAGAAATGAAGAGATACATGTTCGGGCTTGCGGCTCTGGCCGCAGTGCTCATCATCGCGGGCGTCGCCCTGGCGGCGAATCGAAAGGACGATAAGCCGGGATTTATCGGGTACGCCGACAAGCTCAATCTGACCACGGAGCAAAAGGGTAAGCTCATCGATCTCCAGGAGAAGTACGTCACGGATAAAGAGAAGATCAGAGACGAGATCGTGAAGAACGTATTCGATATGAAGAGGCTCTATCTTGCCCCGACTCCGGACGTCAAGGCGATCGACAAGGTCCAGGATCAGATCAAGGATCTCCGCGGCAAGAACCGTGACCTCTCCAGGAGTTTCCGGGACAGCGCGCGGGCGCTATTGACCCCCGACCAGCTCAAGGCCGCTCCATATGCCTTCATGGGTCACCGTGATGGTTTCGGTATGGGCCCTGGTTTCGGCCGCTGTTTCGGCGGCGACAGGGCGAGAGGCGACTGGGGCCACGGTTGGCGTCATGAGCGTGGTCATCACAGATGGCACTTCCTCGGCATCTGGTAGACGCACCCAACACACACGAAAAAGGCCGGTTTAACCGGCCTTTTTTATTAGTACCCGCATAGGGGTGGTTTTCAGCTTCCCGTTAGAAACAGCCGCCTCCTAAAAGTTCTTCTTGGCGTATTCCTCGGCGAGCTTCACGTACTCCATCAGCTGGTCCGGCGCGGCCGCCAGCGTGCCGTCGACAATCGTGGCCATCGGGATCTGTCCGGGTTTGAGCATAGGCCTGGTGTACGGAGCGTAGCCGAGCTCGTGCACGCCGGTGCTCCCTCGGCACGGCGATGGGGAGGAGAGGTGCGGAGTGGACCGAGCGTATTTCTCGAAGAGCCCCGGCCAGTGGGCCGGTCCCCCCATCTGGGTGAGCGGAGCGATCCCGAGCAGCGCATCGTACCACCCCTCACCCGCGATGAGGAGGTCCGGAAACGCGGCCTTGAGCTCGGCCTTGATCACCTTGTAGCCCTCATAGATCGGGTAATAGGGGTCGTTTGTCCAGGTGTCGTCGGTGTCGAGGAAGACGCCGTCAAACCCGAACTCACGGATCAACCCGGAAAGCGACTCCAGGAGCCTCTCCTGCCACGCCGGGGCTCCCGGGTTGAGCCAGATCTGCCACCCCGGGTCGTACGAGCGATCCCCGCTCCAGTCGGGCTTATTGCCCAAGAAGACCGTCCCGCTCGCATCATGGAGGAGCGATATCGGGCCGTACTCCGGGAAATCGGGGTGCTCCCGGTTCGTGCAGTTGGCCCCGAACATCGGCATTATCCTGGCCCCAAGAGAGCGCGCGCCCTCGACCAGCCGCTTGAAGCCCTCCGGTCCCCCGAGCCGGGGATCGGGCCGGTAGTCCCCGTATTGCCAGTAGTACCGTCCCTCCCATCCCGGGAGGTAGGCCAGTATCTGATCGCCCGGCATCCGGTCGGCAAACCACTTGACGACGGTGAGCATCTCCTTGTAGGTGTTGAAGACGTATCCCGAAAAATGCATCCCGTGGATGGAGAGGACGAGGCTGATCTTACGCGCCCAGTCGGGGACGTCCGGGCGCGACTCAAATGGTGAGAAGCCATAGGTCGTGGCAACCCAGTCAAGCAGGCGCGCGGCCTCCTTCTTGGGGTCTTTGACCCTCGTCATCTCCCAGGGCGCCGTGGCGATCGCGGTGGAGAAGCGCGTCCCGGGGGCTTCGTAGATCAGCTCCACGTCGACGACGTCGCCGCGCGGGATGAAGGAGAAGCGCTTGGGGGTCACCTCGTCGTCCCACGCCGAGAAGGCGATCGGCTCGCCGCCTCCCTCGAGGAAGACGATGGGCATCTTGAGCATGAAGATGTTCCAGTGGGGATAGTCGAAGGTCATGCCGTCGGCAAGGATCGGGAAATCGGCCGAGTGGTCGCTCGTGACGGTCGTTCCCTTGAGGCCCCGCACGATTACCTTCACGGCCCTGAGCTTCTCCCGGTGGGCCGCATCGACCTTGAACTTGAGCCCCTTTTCGTCCCGCTCCACCATCAGCATCGCCCCCCCTTCCGACTTTTCCGTCCCCCCGGCCCAGGTCAGGCCCCGGGCGGTGAGGATGGCGCGCTCCCCCTCAACCTTGAGCTCGCTTCGCTCCGGATCAACCCCATAGACGTTTTCGTGGGTGAATATTTCAACGGAAAACTCGGTGCCGAAGATCGTATAGACCGGGTGTCTCGGATCATAACTAAGCCGCTGCATAATAACTCCTCATTACGTCACGGTAAAGTCGTCGGGCCCGTCCCAAAATGAAGTCGCTTCGATGACGCTCCCATTATACCAGATTCTGGACTATTTGTTCTCTTTGCGGTACGGCTCCTTCAGATATTTTTCGGCCATTTCCATGCCCGCCCCCTTGATCCCCGTGTCGACCGCCTTATGATATCGCTTTATCGCCTCCCCGCGCCTGCCTAAAAGGTCCTCGATCATCCCCAGCCGTGCGAGCGCCAGTGGCCTTACCCAGTCGTAGTTCTTGTCGGTGACGACGAGCGCCTGCTCAAACTCCGCCGAGGCCTCGTCAAGCCGTCCCTTGTCCATGAGGATCTTGCCCATGAGGTGATGATAGCGGGGGCACGATCGCTCCGTCGAAATAGGGCGCCCGGGCATCCATCTTCCTTTTCAGAGCCGCGGCAACGGCGAGCGCCCCCTCAAAATCCCCCGCCTCGGAGAGCGCGTAGGCGTACGGAAAATATATCTCGGGGTTGTTGGGGTAGCTCTCGATAAGCTCCTTGCCGCAGGCGATTGCCCCACGATAGTCGTGCTCGATGTTGGCAAAGATCACCAGGAGCGCCATCCGGGCGCTTGCCCTCGTGTATATGCCGTCGGAGGCCGCTTTCTCAATATCACTGAGCCCCTCTTCCCTGTCGCCGGGGATATCCAGGACCGACAGGATCGCCCGTGCGTAGGCAGGAAGCTCGCTCATCCCGTACGAAATCAGCCCGACGCCGTACAGCACGTCGGGATCGTTGGGCGAGATCCGTGAGGCCTCATCGAGATATTTCTTTGCCGCAAGGGCCGCCCGTGATGCTTTTAGGTAGTCCTTCTGCTCGAGAAAGAGTTGTGAGCGGAGTGAATAGGCCGTGGCAAGCAACAGCTTCACCCTCCCCTCATCCTCTCCCCATTCTTTCTCTCCGGCAAGCCCGATACCCTTTGTGAGGAGCCCATCGATCAGCGCCGGTCGATCCCTTTCATCCCTTCCCGTGGCGGGTAAGACATGAGGGCCATCGCCCGATACACGTAAGGGGCGGGATTTTCCGGCTCACTCTGTTCGATGGCGGCAAAGGCCTTTTCGCCGCCCGATATGTCCGCGTTGAAGATCAGGTCGATCCCTTTGAGTATCTCCGACCTAAGCCGCGCGTCCTCGGCGCGGGCGGTGGACACGGCACAGACCATGATGATGCAACAAATGACGGCCCGACTTCTCATTTCACGTGCCGATCCAAAAAATAAAGAGATACTTCAGGCCGATGATGAACTTCAGCGTCATCGCCCAGGCCAGACCGCGCGTTACAAAGAGCCAACCCAGGATAATATTTCCGATGAAGGACAACAATAGATGCGTTATGAAGAGATAGTTCAGCCCGAACGGTATCCCGATGAACTCGAAATATTTGACCGTGAAGAGGGAGGCGACGGCGGACATCAGGACAACCCCTGCGCCCTTGTTCTTCGTGAGCCCCACCCCGATCGTGACGAGCCCGAGCCGCAGGATCGTCTCATCGGCCAGCGCTCCCTTGAAAGGAAGGCTGATAAGATAGACGATGCCTTTTGGAAAGGAGATTGGGCTTATCGCAACAAAGAAACGGTCAAAGATGAGGTACGAAGCCGCCACGAGAAGAAGCCCGGCCACGACCAGGATCGGGAGAGCCTTGAGAAGGCCTTTCACCTCTCCGAAACCGGGCAGTTCAAACCGCCGGGAGAACGAAAACCCGATGAGCGACGAGAGAAAAAGGAGGACCGATAAAAGCACGAGCTCAAGCGCCAGAAATGTTAACGGGTCATGGCCCACACGGGGCCCGGCCGACGGGACCACGAAGACAAGATAATAAAAGTAGGGAACGATGGAGATCACCCCGAGCGCCGACAGCACGATGGATCCGGTCAGCACTCTTCCCATATCCGCATTGCCCGTCATGGAGGCCGTGACTTTCTTCCACACATCGTTCATGTCTTTTTCCCGGAGCCTCGCCGCGCCGTCAATCAAGGATTTGCCGCAGGTCCCGCGCAGCCTATCCCTGTCGCAAAAGGGTGTCGTTCGTTCAACTTTGTTTTTCAGGATAACAAAAAGGAGTGAATTCGTCAAGGTCGGATAATCGATATCCCGCAGCGGAGCCGGTCGGGCCGTCTATTTGTGGGCTGGCTCCGTCATGATACGTTGATAACGCGCATAGAGCTTCTCCTTGTCCAGCGAAAGATCGATGAAATCCCACGGGAAGAGCTCATCTCTGTCACGCTCCCTCAGGACGTAAAAATCGGGGTTGATCGGCGTCCGTCGCATGGCGGCGCCCCAGTCTTCGTTGTTTAGGGCCGCGTGCTCGAGGATATCGGCAACCCGCCGGTCTCCCCGCGCCAGGAGCGCCTGGATATACGACCACTTCGGCGGCTCAAAGACGACGGTGATCCCGCCCGTTTTTCTCAGCTCGGACTGCACCTTTTTGATCTTTTCCGAGAGGCTCTTTCTTTCCTCCATCCCCATCCACATGAGGGGGGTATGGGGCTTGGGGACAAGCGGGGTAAGGGAAACCGTGACCCTCCCCGACGCGGCGCCGCCTTTCGTTGCGGCGATTACGGTATGCCGCGCCCTCCTGGAGAAATCGGCGATCGCCGCCACGTCTTCGTGGGTCTCGCCGGGTATCCCCACCAGGAAATAGAGGCGGAGGTTAACGATCCCGGAGGCCGCCGCCCGCTCGATGAGGGAGAAAATCTCCTCGTCGGTCATCATTTTTCCGAGCGCCATTCTCAGTTGCTCGGTCCCCGCTTCCGGCGCGATGGTCAGCGTCCTGACCTTGAGATCCGAAAGCAGGGTGATCCCCGCGTCGGTGAGGAGCTCGGTCCTGATGGACGGCAGGCCCACCGCGCCCCCTTTCTCCCTGATCCTCTCCAGGATCCGGATGAGGCCGGGGTGGCTGGATACCGCGGGACCGATCAGCCCCACCGTATCGGTCAGCTCCATCCCCCGCTCCATGTCCGAGAGGATGTCCTCGACCGGCCTCATCCTGACGGGTGAGTAGACCGACGAAGCCACGCAGAAGGCGCAGGCAAACGGACAGCCACGTTCGAGCTCCACCAGCAGCATGTCGGCAAACTCGGTATCGGCGCTCACGATCGGTGAGCAGAGGGACAACCCCGAGAGATCCGTTCTCTTTCGAAGGACCACCCGATCGGGCTTCCCCTTGACGTTCCGAAAAGACGCGAGCCTTCCCCGGTCATCGTACCGGTCCACGAAGTGGGCCGGCACATAGACGCCGGCGATATCGGAGAGCGCGTCAAGCACCTTTTCCCGGTCTTCTCGGCCGACCGAATGTTCGGTGAGAAGGCCCAGGATTTCGGGCGCCAGCCCCTCCCCCTCCCCGAGGGCGAAGAAGTCGACAAACGGCGAGAGCGTCTCGGGGTTGATCTGGACGGCCACCCCCCCCGCCCCGATGAGGGGATAGCGCATGTCCCTCATCGTGCGGCGCAACGGGATCTTTGAGATATCCAGTATCTTGAGGACATTGAGGAAGTCATTCTCGAAGGATATGGAAAACAGGAGGAGGGAAAACTCTCTCAGGGGTCGCGCGGACTCAAGCGTGAGAACGGATTTTCCGGCTTTCTCCAGGGAAATCTGATGTTCGGGCTCGGGGAGAAAGGCGCGCTCGATGAGGATACCCGGAGTGTCGGCCGCTTCCCGAAAGACCGAGAGGAAGCCGAGGTTGCTCATCCCCACCCGATATATGTTGGGATAGATCAGGGCCGAGAGATGTCCGCCGCTCCGCGGGCCGCCGCCCTTTCTCGTGTGCACGCAGCTCGACAAGATGCTGTTCGTACGAAAGGGCCCGTCTTCTCACCCACCCCCCTCAATCATGATCAATCGGCCTTCTTCCTCAGGAAGGTGGGGATGTCGTACTCGGAATCCTCTCCGTCGACACTGAGGTTTTTCCGTGTTACCTTATCGATGGCGATGCTGTCGCGCTCCTTACGGATGAAGGTCGGCATATCGAGATCGCTCTTCGTCTGTCCGATCACCGCCGCGGGACCGATCTTGATGAGCTCCCGGGCAAGCGAATCGTCGGCCTTCGAAAATCCGGTGGCGATCACCGTGACCATCAGCTCGTCCTTCAGCTGGCTATCGATTACGGCGCCGAAGATGATGTGGGCGTCATGATGGACCTCGCTCTGAATGTGGGTCATGGCCCCCTCGACGTCTTCCAGCGTAAGGCTCTCGCCGCCGGTCAGGTTGACAAGCACCCCTCGTGCGCCGCTGATGGAGAGCTCCTCCAACAGTGGACTCGTGACCGCCCTTTTTGCCGCCTCGACGCCTTTGTTTTTTCCATCGGCGCGGCCCGTGCCCATGATGGCCATCCCGGTCTCCTCCATGACCGTCCGGACGTCGGAAAAATCGAGGTTGATGAGCCCCCGAACGGTGATGAGGTCCGAAATACCTTTGACGGCAAAGTAGAGGATCTCGTCGGCCTTCTTAAATGCGGTAAAAGCGTCACGTCCCTGCCGGAGACCTCCAAGAGCTTCTGGTTGGGGACGCACAACAGGGTATCGACGTGTTTTGCCAGCTCAATGATCCCGGTTTCGGCCTGCTCCATCCGCTTCTTGTTCTCAAAGGCAAAGGGTTTGGTCACCACCGCCACCGAGAGCGCCCCGATCTCCTTGGCCACCTCGGCGCAGATGGGCGCCCCGCCCGTCCCGGTGCCGCCCCCCATCCCCGCCGTGATGAAGACCATATGCGCGCCGGACAGCATGTCCCTGATCTTGTCCCTGTCCTCTTCCGCGGCCCGTCTGCCGACGTCGGGGTTGGAGCCTGCGCCGAGCCCCTTGGTGAGCTTTACGCCGAGCTGGAGCTTCAGGGGGGCCTTCGAGGCCGTGAGGGCCTGGGCATCGGTGTTGGCGCAGATAAAGTCGACCCCCACCAAGCCCATCTCGATCATGTTGTCCACGGCGTTGCCGCCGCCCCCGCCGACGCCGATGACCTTGATCTTCGCGCCGCCAAGATTATTCTCGACAAACTCGAACATATCCATGATCAAGCCCTCCGGGATTAAAAGTAATCCTTTATAATCTCTTTGAATCGATCGGTTACCTTATTGAACATGTTCCTCTCGCCCACCTTGAAGCGAGTCTGGGCACCGTTCCTGAACCCGTAGAGAACCAGTCCCACGCCGGTGGCGTACATCGGGTTATTGACCACGTCCACCAGTCCGCCGATCCCCGTGGGATATCCGATCCTCACCGGCATGTTAAATATCTGCTCGGCCATCTCGCCCATGCCCTCCAGAAGCGACGACCCACCCGTCAAGACGACCCCCGATGCCAGGACGTCGACGTATCCCGCCCGTGTGATGTCCCGATGGACAAGCGACAGGATCTCTTCCACGCGCGGCTCGATGATCTCGGCCAGGATCTGCCGCGAGACGACCCTCGGTTTTCTCCCTCCCACCGACGGCACCTCGATCGTCTCATCCTTGTCCACGAGGGACGCCAGCGCGCATCCGCTCTTTCTTCTTTATCCGCTCCGCATCGATCACGGGAGTCCGCAGCCCCACGGCGATGTCGTTGGTCAGGTGGTCGCCGCCCAGCGCCAGCACCGTCGTGTGCTTGATGCTCCCCTGCGAGAAAACGGCCACGTCGGTTGTCCCTCCGCCGATGTCCATGATGATCACGCCGAGCTCCTTTTCATCCTCGGAGAGCACCGCGTCGGCCGAGGCAAGCTGCTCAAGGACGATGGTGGAGACATCGAGGCCCGTCCGGTTGACGCAGCGGATGATGTTCTGGGCGCTCGTCACCGCTCCGGTGACGATATGCACCTTGGCCTCAAGCCTCACCCCGCTCATCCCGATCGGCTCCTGGATGCCGTCCTGCTCATCGACGATAAACTCCTGGGGGAGGATGTGAATAACCTCCCGGTCAACCGGAATGGCTATGGCCCGCGCCGCATCGATGACCCGCTTTACGTCGCTGTCCGTCACCTCGCGGTTCTTTACCGCAATGATGCCGTGGCTGTTGAATCCCTTGATATGGCCGCCGGCGATCCCCACGTAAACCGATTTGATCTCGAGGCCCGCCATAAGCTCCGCCTCGCTGATGGCCTTTCTGATGGAGGAAACCGTGCTCTCGATGTTAATGACCACCCCCTTCCTCAGGCCCCTCGAGGGCGTGGAGCCGATGCCGATGATCTCGACCTCACCGTCCACCTGTTCGCCCACGATGGCGCATATCTTGGTGGTCCCAATGTCGAGTCCGACAAAGACATTGTTCGTTGATGTCATCGTTTCTCACCTCCTAACCAGTGAGGTACCCTACATCGTCGGTGTCCCGTTCTTGACAATAATGCGTCCCTCGATGTTCAGGTAGATATATTGGATCGGGCCCCTCTTTTGGGCGTCGGGGAGCACCGCGATCAGCTCTTGGATCTTTTTCTCGAAGGGGGGCCGCCCGAAGCAGAGCCGAATTCCCTCCCGGGTAAAAGCCGTGTACCCGATCGCGTCTTTAAGCTCCACGGAGCTGACGCACCCGCCCGATACGATGCCGTGCTTATAGAGCGATAGAACGAGCGCAGCTCCATCGGCAAACTCCCGCTTCGTCTTCATCCCGAAGAAAACCGGATAGGCGGAAACGTCCGCGTCGATCCGGAAAAGCTCGCCGTCGGGGTCTACGAATCGGTACCCCTCGTCGGTGACCACCACGCCCACGGGCGTATGCTCGATGACCGTGACGACCAGCCGACTGGGAAGCCGGCGCTGCACCCGGGCATCCTTAACCCAGTCGATCGATTTTACCCGGTTCCGTACAGCAGTGAGGTCCGTCTCGAAGATGGGGCTGCCGGCCTGAAACCCGACAGCTTCGTCGATCTCTCGCGCATCGGCGTTTTTCACCCCAATCACGTCCACCCCGCTCAATTTAAAATACGGTGACCCCGATATCGCGTTATGAACGAGGGGAAGCGCCCACGAAACGCCATAGATGACGCACCCCATACACGCCAGGAGAAAGAGACCCATAAAGACGGAGGTTACCTTTCGGCTCCCTTCGGCTTTTACAGGCGGCCCCTTGAGGTTTTCCCGAACGTAGCCGGACGGCCCGATGTCTTTGAGGTCCCTTGTCACAGATCCTCCCCGATGACTTTTATCTCGAGCTGGAGGTCGATTCCCTTCCTTTGCCTGACCTCTCCCTTAATCTGCTCGATGAGTGAAAGGACGTCTGAGGCGCACGCCCCGCCCCGGTTCACAATGAAGTTGGCGTGCAGGGACGACACCTGGGCCGCGCCGAAGGCCCGTCCCTTGAGCCCCGCCTCGTCGATGAGTCTGCCCGCCGGCCCTTCCGGGGGGTTCTTGAAGACCGACCCCGCGGAAGGGAGCGCGAGGGGCTGTCGCTCCTTTCGCCAGGACAGCCGCTCTGAGATCACGCGGGAGATCTCGTCTTCATCGCCCCTCGCCAGAGAAAGGAGTGCGCCGAGAATAATCTCGCTTTTCTCGAGCCCGCACATGCGATACGCGAAGTTCAGCTCCTGCGCCTGCTTTTCGTACACCTCTCGGTTTTCGCCCATGAGGGTCACGGACCGGACGACGCCCCCCATCTCCGAGCCGTGTGCCCCCGCGTTCATCATAATCGCGCCCCCGACGCTTCCGGGAATGCCGGAAAGGTTTTCGAGGCCCGAAAGCGACCATCGCGCGCACTGCCTGATCAATGCCATGAGGGTGCCGCCCGCCTCGGCGAACACCATGTCCGCTTCCTTCTTTTCGATCTTCTTCATACCGCCCATCAGGATCGCGCAGCCCCTGATTCCGCCGTCGCGGACCAACACGTTCGTCCCCATCCCGAGGATAACCACGGGGATATCCCGGCGCCCAACGGCCTCGAGCGCGGCCTTGAGGTCATCGATGTCGACGGGTTCAACGACGATGTCGGCCGGGCCTCCGATTCTAAAGGACGTATGTCGCGCCATCGGCTCATCACACAATACCCTTCCCCTGATCTTCTCCTCAAGCCTTCGCATCCTTTTCCTTGAGCAGTCCGAGGAACTCCTCTCCCACGCGGTAGATATCGCCGGCGCCCAGCGTGATGACCATATCGCCGGGCCGGACGATTTTCATCAGGCGTGCGGGGATATCTTCCTTCTTCGACACAAAATAGCGCTCGCGCATGCCGCGCTTGCCGATCTCCTCGAAGAGCCCTTCCGCGTCCACGCCCGGAATCGGGTCCTCGGAGGCCGGGTAGATCTCGGTCATAACCAGGACGTCGGCCGCGAAAAAAGCCGTCAGGAAGCCCGCGAAGAGGTCGCGCGTCCTCGTATAGCGGTGCGGCTGGAAGACCGCCACGATCCGTCCCTCCCAGAAGTTCTTGGCAGCCGCAAGGGTCGCCGTGATCTCCGTCGGGTGGTGGCCGTAGTCGTCCACCACCGTAACACCCGCGGCCTTTCCCTTGATCTGGAAGCGCCGGTGCGGCCCCACGAACCGGGAAAGCGCGTCGGCGACGGTCTCAAAGTCGAGGCCGACTTCCATCCCCACGGCCAGCGCCGCCAGCGAGTTGAGGACGTTATGGGAGCCGGGTATCGGGAGCCTGATCTCACCCCACGTCTCGCCCCGGTAGCCGACCGTAAAGACCGACTCAAGCCCGCGTAAACCTCAGCCCCGTGGCGGTGAAATCGGCCTGCGGCGAGAAGCCATAGGTGACGTGTCTCCGCTTCAGGTCGGGTATGACGGCCTGGACGTTTTCGTGATCGAGGCAGAGCACGATGAGCCCGTAGAACGGCACCTTGTTGGCGAACGCGACGAAGGCCTCCTTGATCTGGTCGAGGTCCCGATAGTAGTCCAGGTGCTCTTCTTCGATGTTCGTGACGACGGCGATGGTGGGGGTCAAAAGAGAAACGAGCCGTCGCTCTCGTCGGCCTCGGCCACCAGGAATTGCCCCTCCCCGAGCCGGGCGTTGGAGCCGATGTAGTCGAGCTTACCCCCGATGACCATCGTCGGGTCGAGGTTTCCCACCCCCATGATCGTCGAGATCATGGACGTGGTGGTGGTCTTGCCGTGCGTGCCGGCCACCGCCACGCCGTACTTCATCCGCATCAGCTCCGCCAGCATCTCCGCGCGCGGGATGACGGGGATGTTGCGCCTGACCGCCTCCAGGACCTCGGGGTTATCCTTTCTCACCGCCGTGGAGACGACCACGACGTCGGCCTCGCCGAGGTTTTTTTCCGAGTGGCCGTAGTTGATCGTCGCGCCCAGCGACTTGAGCCTCTCGGTGATCTCGCTCTTCCTGATATCCGAGCCAGATACCTCGTAGCCCCGGTTGAGGAGAACCTCCGCGATCCCGCTCATCCCGATGCCCCCGATGGCGATGAAATGAACCTTGTGAAACCCCCGATATGCCGTGCGCTGGTTCTTGATCATGATGCCTTGTTTCCTACGTCTATAATCCATTCCGCTATCCGGCGCGCCGCATCGGGCCTTCCCATGGCCCTGGCCCGCTTTCCCATCTCGAAGAGCCTGGTCCGATCCCCGTACGCCCGCCCGATCAATTGAGCCAGTCGCTCTCCCGAGAGCTCCTCCTGGCGGATCATCTCGGCCGCCCCCGCGTCGACGAGGTACCCGGCGTTCGTCGCCTGGTGGTCGTCAACCGCAAAGGGATAAGGCACGAGGAGCGAGGGGCGTCCGGCGGCGGCAAGCTCCGAGACCGTCATCGCGCCCGATCGGGCGATAACCCAGTGCGCCCTCCCGTAGAGACGCTCCATGTCGTCGCGAAACTCGAAGACCTCCCCCCTGACGCCCGACTCGTCGTACGCCTTCTTTACCCACGGATAGTCATGCCGGCCGGTCAAGTGGATAAAGGAGACCTCCTTCTTAATGTCCCCGAGGTGAGGCAGCGCGTCCCTGACCAGACCGTTGAGGGGTCTGGCGCCCTGGCTCCCGCCGAAGATCAGTATCGTAAAGGGACCCGTCACCGCCTCGGCGGGGGACGGCAAAGAGGGCCTCCCGCACGGGATTGCCGACAAATAGCCCGATATCCTTCGGGAAGTCGCCCAAAGCCCCCGGCAGACCCACAAAAGCCCGCTTCACGAATCTCCCGAGGAGCCGGTTGGTGAAGCCGGCGACGGAATTCTGCTCGACGACGCCCGTCCTGATGCCGAAGAGTGCCGCCGCAAAGACCACCGGGCCCGACGCGTACCCGCCGACGCCCAACACCACGTCGGGCCTGATCGCCGCAAGCTTTGCCAGAGCGCTCATCCCGGAGACGGGAAGTATCGCCACCGCCGAGGCCTTCGGAGACCAGCCCGCTCCTGCGGAACTTGCCCACCGGGATGAACCTCACGTCGACCCCCATCTTCGGCAGCACGTCGGCCTCGATCCCGTCCCTCGTGCCGATAAAGGTGACCTCCCGTCCGCGCTCCTTCATGAGCAGCTCGTAGACCGCCGTCCCCGAAAAAAGATGTCCGCCGGTGCCTCCTCCCGCGATGACTACTCTCACCCGTCTTCCCCCTGCGATGAGATATTCAGGAGAACTCCGACGGCCGCCATGCTCGTCAGGAGGGACGACCCGCCGTAGCTGATGAACGGGAGTGTCATCCCCTTCGTGGGGAGAAGCCCCGTTACCACACCAACGTTGAGGATTACCTCTATCGTAATCAGCGCGGTGATCCCGACGGCCAGATAGGTCCCGAAAAGATCGGGGGCGCCTCGGGCGATTTTGATCCCCCGGGCGCAGACCAGGACATACGCGAGGATAACCGCCACCGCGACGATAAACCCGAGCTCCTCGCCGATGACGGCGAAGATGAAGTCGGAATAGGCAAACGGGAGATAAAAGAGCTTCTGGGTCCCCTCCCCGAGCCCGGTCCCCATGATCCCCCCGGAGCCGAAGGCTAAAAACGACTGGATGATCTGATAGCCCGAGTTGCCGGGGTCGGTCCACGGATTGAGGAAGGCCATGATCCTCTTGAGCTGATAGGGGGAATGGATGATCGAGATATAGACGAGCGGCACCGCAGCCACGGCCGTCGCGGCAAGATAGTAAAAGCGCGTCCCGGCCACGAACATCATAATGATGACGATGAGGCCGATCGTGACCGACGTGCCGAAATCGGGCTCGAGCATCGTGAGCGCCACCACGATCGACAGCAGTACGATATGCGGGACAAACCCCACGGTAAAGGTCTTTATCTTCTCATATTTCTTCGTGAGCGAATAGGCCAGATAGATGACAAGGGTGAGCTTGATGAGCTCTCCCGGCTGGAACCTGAAGCCGAAGAAGCTGATCCACCTCCGGGCGCCGTTCACCTCTTTCCCGATGCCGGGGATGAGCACGAGCACCAAGAGGAAGAGGGTGACGAGGAATATCGGATAGACATAGGTCTTCAGGAGGCGGTAGTCGGTCCTCATCATCGCCGCCATGACGCCCAGCCCGAGGAGCCCCCAGAGGAGCTGCCGCTTGAGGAAATAGTACGCGTCTCCCTTGTCGGAGTAGGCCACGATGGAGCTGGCCGAAAAGACCATCATGACGCCGAATACGACCAGCAACAGCACGGCGATAATGAGCACCTTATCGTATTCGAACTTATTTCCCATCGCCGAAGTACCTCTTGGCATGATTGGCGAAGTCGAGTCCCCGTTCCTGGTAGTTCTTATACTGGTCAAAACTCGAGCAGGCCGGGGCCAAAAGCACCACGTCGCCGGGCTCGGCTCGATCGCCCGCGGCGCGCACGGCCGCCTCCATCGTGCCGGCCACGACGGCCACGACCACGTCGGAAAGCTCCCGCTGGATGATCGGCGCCGCCTCTCCGATGAGGTAGATACCCTTTGCGCGTCCGGCCAGTGCTTCCCTCAGCGGCTCATAGGAGCCACCCTTGTCGACCCCACCCATGATGACGTGGAGGTTTCCGTCGAAGCTCTCGATCGATTTGAGGGCTGCCCCCACGTTGGTCGCCTTGGAGTCGTCAAAAAACCGCACGCCCGTGCGTGTCGTCAAGACGTGCTGGAGACGGTGTGCGTGCGGGATAAAATCCCGGATGGCGCGAGCCGCGCCCTCCCCCCGCACCCCACGGCGGCGGCCGCCGCCAGCGCAGCCATGATATTCTCGATATTATGGACGCCCGTCAGTCTCGAGCCGGCCACGTCATAGCTCTCGCTCCTGCCCTCAATGAGCGAGACGATCTCTTTTCCATTGAAAGAGACCCCGCCGTGTTCCACCTGCCTTCTGGAAAAGAAGATCTTCCGCGCCAGGATTCCCTTTGTCCGTCCGACGACCAGCTCATCGTCACGATTGAGGACCGCGCTGTCGTCCCTTGTCTGGTTGACGAAGATCGCGAGCTTTGCCGCGATATACTCCTCATAGCTTCGGTATCGGTCCAGGTGATCCGGTGTGATGTTCAAGAGCACCGAAACGCGCGGCCTGAACGTCTCGACGGCTTCGAGCTGAAAACTCGATATCTCGGCAACGACATAGTCCACGGGCCGCGCGGTCCCTCCCACCGCATCCCCGTTATTCACGAAATCGATCAGCGGCGTTCCGATATTCCCTCCCACGAGGACGTTTTTTCCGCACGCCGTGAGGATATCGCCCAAGAGCGCCGTCGTGGTGGTCTTCCCGTTGGTGCCGGTCACCGCTACGATCGGCGCCGCGATGAAGCGTGACGCAAGCTCGAGCTCCCCGATAATCCTCACCCCCCGATCGCGGGCCGCCACGAGCGGCTCGATAAAGAGAGCCACGCCCGGACTCACCACGATGAGGTCCGAGCCGAGAAACGTCTCGTTCTTATGGATCCCGAGCTCCAACGCGACGCCGAGATCGCTCAATTGCCTAATGTCGGCCTTTCTGTCGGCGAGTGTCGCCATATCGGTGAGGGTTACGTGCGCCCCACGGGCGGCCAAAAAGCGCGCCGTTGACAGCCCCGTCCTGGCGCCCCCCACGACGAGAACCCGCGCCCCGGAAAGGATCATCTTTTCCGCGTCCGTATCACGAGCCATGCCGTCAGACCGCCTCGATTTCCGTGAGCATCGCGTTATACCGTTCGCTGGTAAGCCTTAACATTACGATCTCGACCCGATAGACCTCGCCCGCTGCGATCCTCGTCGTTTCCCTGACGCACCCGACCACGACGAACCCGTCGCGATCCTCAACGCTTGTCCGCCGTGAGGGGTGAAGATCGACCCGCACGAGCGTTCCCTCGGCGAAGTCACGGTTGGTCTTCAAGACCACCGTCCCATCCGAGGCCTCGATAACGGCGGCCGAGACAAGCGAGTCTCCGAAGCTGGATAAATCAAATTCTTCCAGAAAAACCCGATACCCCAACAGACCCATCGCCTTTTCTCTCTGATAGTAGTGATGCGCCATGAATATGCCTCCTTACCGAATTTTTAGGGTGCTCAAGGCCAAGAGCGCTAATATGATCGAAATAATCCAGAATCGCACAATGATCTTCGGCTCCGGCCAGCCCAGGAGCTCGAAGTGGTGATGAATGGGAGCCATCTTAAAGATCCGCCGCTTCTTCCATTTGAAAAACCCGACCTGGAAGATGACCGACAGTGTCTCCACGACGAAGAGGCCGCCTACAATGACCAGGAGGAGCTCATGCTTGGTGGCCACCGCCACCGTCCCGATCCCACCGCCGAGGGAGAGCGCCCCCACATCTCCCATGAAGATCTCGGCGGGATATGAGTTGTACCACAAAAATCCCATGACCGCGCCGATCATCGCCCCGCAGAAGACCGCCAGCTCTCCCGTCCCGGGGAGATAGGTGATCAGGAGGTAGTTTGCGATCTTCACGTTACCGGTGCAGTAGGCAAAGACAAGATACGTGATCGCCACCACCGCTACCGGCCCGGCAGCCAGACCGTCCAGCCCGTCGGTTAGGTTGACGGCGTTGGCCGCACCGACGATGATGAATATCGCAAACGGGATGTAAAGCCAGCTCAGATGGGGATGGAGGCTCTTGAGAAACGGGACCGAGAGCTCCGTGTTGTAATTCGGGGCAAGATAGAGCATCACCCCCACGACAATGCCGACTATCAGCTCCCAGAAGAACTTGTAGCGCCCCGGGAGCCCCTTGGAATCCTTCAGAATCTGTTTTCGCCAGTCATCGACGAAACCGATGACCGCAAACGAGATCGTAACGAGAAGCACCAGGATGATGTAGAAGTCGGCGACGTCGGCCCATAACACCGTCGAAAGAGTCATCGCGCCCACGATCAATACGCCGCCCATCGTCGGAGTGCCGGCCTTCTTGAGGTGGGTGCTTGGTCCGTCGCTGCGGATCGGCTGGCCCACTTGGAGCTCCTTGAGCTTTCGAATCATCCACGGGCCGAAGACCAGGCAGATGACGAGCGCCGTAAGCGACGCGTAGATCGCCCGAAAAGTGATGTAGCGAAACACGTTCAGATATGAGTAATAGTTCGAGAGCCACAGCGTCAGGTGATAGATCATGCCTTTTCCTTTCTATTGGAGCATCGCCTCCGCAATCCGCTCCATCTTCATTCCCCGGGAACCCTTGACGAGGATCACGTCCCCCGGCCGAACGATTGCCCTCAGGTCGCTGATGAGCCGGTCGTGCGCCCCGACGGGATAGGTGAAGATCGTCTTTTCATTCTGTCCGGACGCCAGCGCACCCCGGCGCACATCGCTCGCATGGTCGCCCAGGACAAAAAGGTAGCGTACGTGCGCGGACGCGGCGGCCTCCCCCACCTGGGCATGGCCGGTCCGGGAAAAGTCGCCGAGCTCGAGCATTTCCCCGAGGACGGCAATAGACCTGCCCCCATGATTGTTGCTTTCGCGCGCGAGAAACTCGATGGCCGCTTTTGTCGACACGGGGTTGGCGTTGTAGCTGTCGTTGAGCACACGGGTCCCCGCCGGGCCCTCCTTTATCTCCATTCGCATCTTCACGGCCGCGGCAGACTCGATCCCCTCCCGGATCCCCGCGGGGCTCACCCCGAGGGCCGCGCCGACGGCGGCTGCCGCCAGGGCGTTCTTCAGGTTGTGAACGCCGGGGATTTTCAGGTGCGCCCCGGTCGTTTCCGACGGCAGCACGATCGACATGCGCGTGCCGTCCGCACCGAGGTCTTCTATGTCGGTTGCCCGCACGTCCGACTTCTCATCCAGCCCGAAGGTGAGCTTTCGTGTCCGCGTCAGGGAGCCGAGTCTCTGCGTATACTCGGCGTCGCCCTCAAACACCGCCACCCCGTCGGGAGGGAGCAGTGCCAGCAGCCTTCCTTTCTCGCGGATGACCCCATCTAAGCTTCCCACGCCTTCGAGGTGGACGGGCCCGATGTTCGTCACCACGCCGATGTCGGGACACGCGATCCGGGCAAGCCTCTCGATCTCGCCGGGCACATTCATTCCCATCTCAAGGATGATCACCTCCCGATCTTCCGGCACCGAAAGCAGCATCATCGGAAGCCCCACCAGGTTATTGAGGTTACCTTCGGTCTTGGCCGTCCGGTATCGCGTCCGAATGATGGCATAGGCGATCTCCTTGGTCGTCGTCTTGCCGTTGGAGCCGGTGATCCCCACGACACGCGCCCGGAGCCTCGCCCGGTGAGAACGGGCAAGTTCCCCGAGGGCAAAGAGCGTGTCGGGCACCTTCAGGACCGCGACATCCCCGGGCACCCGAATCGGTCTTTTCTCCTGAACGATGACGCCCCCGGCGCCCCGGGCCAGAGCCGCGGCGATAAACTCGTGGCCGTCGAACGTGTCGCCGCTCAAGGCCACGAAAAGCTCATCTCGGCCGACGGTTCGGGAATCAGTCGAGACTCCCCGGAAGGTGAGGTCCGGCGCCCCCCCCGACGCCTTCACGCCGAGAGCCTTCTCGCAGTCCGTAAGTCTTAGTTCTACGCGGGCCGAATCAACCATCGTGTTTTCTTTCTTCCAGGGCGTTTTTCGCCTCGATTCGGTCATCAAAGGGGTACTTGGTCGTCCCGATGATCTGATAGTCCTCGTGCCCCTTGCCGGCGATCAGGACGATGTCACCCTTCTGCGCCTTCGATACGGCAAAGCGGATAGCCGCCCTCCTGTCCGGTATTACCGAGTAGACCTTCGAGCCTCCCCCCCACTGAGGGCTGTCGGGCTCGACGCGCCTCGATTCGGTGCCCTCCAGCCCCCCGAGGATATCCTCGATGATCTTTTGTGGGTCCTCGGTCCGCGGGTTGTCGGAGGTGACGATGACCTTGTGGCTCAGATCGGCCGCCGCCTTCGCCATGAGCGGCCGCTTTTTCTTGTCCCGGTCTCCGCCGCACCCGAATACGGTGATGACGCGGTTCTTCGCCAGCTGTGCGAGGGTCGACAGGACGTTCTTAAGTGCGTCGTCGGTGTGGGCGTAGTCGATCAGCACCGTGAAACCGTCGGGCCCCTCGACCGGCTCGAGTCTGCCGGGGACGACGACCTTCCGATTTATGCCGGCGGCCGCCGTATCGAGGTCGATCCCCATCCCGAGGGCCCCGCCGAGGGCGGCGAGGAGGTTATAGATATTGTGCCGCCCCAGCAGATTTGATGAAAACTCGAATTTTCCGAAGGGCGTCACCCCTGTGCCCCGCACTCCCCCGGTATCGGCCGTAAACGAGGTCGCCCGGATGTCGCCACCGTCGCCGAGCGAATAGGTAAGCACGTCCCCCTTCACCACATTCAGCAGCTTTTCCCCCCAGGGGTCGTCGGCGTTGATGACACAGGTCGTCCTCTTCTTCCGGCCGATCAACTCGGTAAAAAAGCGGCTCTTGCTGGCAAAATAATTCTCCATCGTCCCGTGATAGTCGAGGTGGTCCTGCGTCAGGTTCGTGAAGAGCGCCGCGTCAAACATGCAGGAGTCGACGCGCCCCAGATCGAGCGCGTGGGACGATACCTCCATCGCCGCATGGGTCACTCCCGAGCCGACCATTTCGGACAGGAGCCGCACGAGGTCCAGTGATTCCGGGGTCGTGTGGGGGGGAGCGACCGTCTTTCCCGCGTACCGGTAGTTAATCGTCCCGATGATCCCGGAGGTATTTCCGGCCTCTCGAAAGATCTCCTCCATGATGTAGCAGATCGTGGTCTTGCCGTTGGTGCCGGTCACACCCATGAGCCTGAGCTTCATCGAAGGGGAGCCGAAGAATGTGTCGGCAAGCATTGAGAGGGCCGCCCGGGAGTCTTTCACCCTCACGACCGCGGCCCTCGAGAGGGGCGTCTCGTCCTGTACCACGACGGCCGCCGCACCCCGGGAAAGCGCCTGCCCCACGAATCGGTGGCCATCGGTAACCAGCCCCTTTACCGCAACGAAGAGGGAGTCCGGCGTCACCTCGCGCGAATCATAGAATATATCGGCGATATCCACGCCCAGGTCTCCGCCGGCGGCGATCACGGGGATATCGGCTATGAGTTCTTTCAGTATCATCGCTACATCATCGGCGAAAAGCGCACGACGTCCCGCCCGGTGCCGATCTTTGTCGTCGTACGGTAATACCGTTTCTCCGGGAAGAGCCCGAAGCGCTCCATAAGTCCCTCCGCGATCTTCTTGAAGACCGGCGCCGCCACGTCGCCCCCGTAGATGCTCGTGTGAGGGTTCTCCAACACCACCAGTATCAACAGCCGCGGGCTTTCGGCGGGGAGAAAGCCCACGAAGGACGCCGTATAGTCCGTTTCCGAGTAGGTCTTCGTCGCGGGATCGAAGACCTCGGCGGTTCCGGTCTTGCCCGCCACGCGGTAGCCGTCGATCTGGGCGTGGATCCCCGTCCCCGAATCCACGACCCCCGTCATCATCTCCGTGACGATCCGTGCCGTCTCGGGCTTGATCACCCGCCGCTCGATTTTCGGCGAGGCCTCGGAGACGACCTTTCCGTCCTCATCCACGATTTTCTTGACCAGGTGGGGCTCCATCAGGAGTCCCCCGTTGGCGATACTGGCCGTGGCCATGATCAGCTGTATCGGGGTCACCGAAAACCCCTGGCCGAAGGCCATCGAGGCCAGGTCGACGTCAGTCACCGTGCTGGGCGACTGAATCGACCCCTCTTCTTCACCCGGGAGTGCGATGCCGGTGGGCTTTCCGAAGCCGAACGCCGAGAGGTAGGTATAAAGTCGATCCTTTCCTAAGAGCATCCCAAGCTTGATCGCCCCGATGTTGCTCGAATATCGAATAATATCATAAAAAGGGAGAATTGCAAAGTCTCCACCGTGGTCATGGAAGACCGCGTCGTTGAGCCGGTACGTGCCTCCCTCGCAGTTAAAGGGGTCGCTGCTTTTTGCCAACCCCTCCTCGAGGACCCCCGCGGCCACGAAGATCTTGAACGTCGAGCCCGGCTCGAAATTCAGTGAGATCGCCTTATCGTTCCAGCTCTCCTTTTTGTAATCGAGGAACTTATTTGGATCGTAGTCCGGCCGGCTCGCCATCGCGATGATTTCGCCGGAGTTCGGATCCATCGCAATGACACATCCACCGTCGGCCTTGTAGTCACGTATGGCCGCGTCGAGCTCCCGCTCAACGATATACTGAGCCATGATGTCGATGGTCAGGATCACATCGTAGTTCTTGAGCGCCTCCGCCTCAGTCGGATCGACAGAAAATAGGCTGTTCCCCTTCGCGTCCCTGACGGCGATGAAATGGCTGACGCTGCTTTTCAGATACTGATCAAGCTCATACTCGATGCCCCCCAGCCCTTGGGAGTCGGTCCCCACGAACCCGATGACGTGACACCCGAGCGTACGGTGGGGAAAGAAGCGCTTATCTTCATTGACAAATCCTATCCCCTCGAGTTTCAGGTCTTCTACGATTTTTGCCGTCCTCGGGGGCACCGTCCGCTTGATCCAGACGAAGTTCTTGTCCGAGGAGAGCCGCCTGAAGATCTCGGATCGGTCCATCGAGAGGATCGCGGCCAGCACGGCGGCCGTTTTCGCCGGATCGGTAACCTTATAGGGGCACGCGTAGATCGAGTCCATCTCGAGGCTTACCGCTAAGTCCTTTCCGGTGACATCGTAGATGTTGCCCCGTTTTGTCGTGTAGGTGGAGATCACCCGGTGCTGCTTCTCAGCGTAAGAATAGAGCTCATCCCGGTTGATGAGCATGAGCTTGGTGACGCGGATCATCAAGGCGGCAAAGAGGATAAGAACGATGACAAAGACTATCCGTATACGGAGGTGAAGCCATACGCGGGCCTCTTTTTTCTGTCGTTCCTTTATCGAAAGGTGTTTGAACAACCCTCCCTCACCGTATCGGGATGACAGACGAGCTATCAGGATATATCAGGCCGAACTTTTCTCTTCCCATCCTCTCAAGGTTTTCCGGAGACGTCACGGTGTCGAGCTGTATGGTGAGCTCCCGGTTTTCCCGCGCCAGCACCTGTTGTTGCTCCGTAAGGTTTGCGATCTCGTAGTTAAGCGTGACGACCGATACACGCGTCCAGAGATAGAGAAAGAGCGAGAAGGCCACAAGGGCAGCGGCCAAGAAGTACGGGACGATCAGCCTGATGAGCTCGATCCTCTTGACCCGATTGACCTCGGCGACCCTGACGGCCTCGCCGTATAAGATCGCGTTATCCATCATGCGTCCTCTGTGCGGCCCTGAGCTTGGCGCTGCGCGCCCGCGGGTTTCGCCCAGACCTCGTCGCGGCCGGGGATACCGGCTTCTTTGTCAGGATCGTCAACGGTGGCGGTCCGCCCTGATCTCCCTTTTGAGCGAGCGCCCGAAACTGTAACTTGACGATGCGGTCCTCCAGCGAGTGGAACGAGATGATGACGATTGGCCCGCCCGGCCTGAGAAACCGGACGGAGGAGGCGATGAAACGCTCGAGGTTACCCAGCTCGTCGTTAACATAGATCCTCAGCGCCATAAAGGTCCGGGTGGCCGGATGGATGCGCCACCTCCCCTTCGGCCCGATCGCCCGGGCGATGACGGACGCGAGCTCCTTAGCGTCATCTATCTTTCCTTTCTGGCGCGCCCGCACGATGGCCCGCGCCGCCGCGTGCGCCCTTCGCTCCTCGCCGAGCTCGCCGATGATTCGGGCGAGCTCCTTTTCGTCGGCCCGGTTGATGATCTCGCCGGCCGATTTCCCCCGATCCGGGTCAAACCGCATATCGAGCGGCCCCCCTTTTTCGATGCGAAAATCCCCGGTCGGCCGACCCGAGCTGATGGGAGCCGAGTCCCAGGTCGAGCAGGATTCCATCCAGCTTTTCAAGGCCTGCCCGGCCGAGTATATCCTCTATCTCCGTGTAGTTTTCATGATAGATCTTCGCGCGGTCCCCGAAGGGGGCGCAGAGCCTACGCGCCGCCTCTACCGCACCTTCATCGAGATCGACCCCAACCACGATTCCGCCGGGGGACGACGCCTCGAGGATCGCCTCGGCGTGCCCGCCCATCCCCACCGTGCCGTCGAAATAGGCGCCGCCGTCTCTCGGCCCGAGGTACTCGAGGACCTCCCTCACCATGACCGGCCGATGGGTCGCCTCATCCATCGGCGGCTCTAAATGCCAAGGGTCTGGGCGATATCGCCGAAGGTATCGGAGGTCTTCTTCATCCCTTCCTCCCAGGTATCCTTGGCCCATATCTCGATCCTGGTGATCATCCCGGCGAAGACGACGTCTTTGACGAGACCCGCGTGGTTCCTCAGGTACTGGGGGATGAGTATCCTCCCCTGCTTGTCGACGGGGCACTCCGCGGCAGAGGAGATGAGGAACCGCTGCGTGGCCACGACGTTCTTGTTCATCTGCGGGAGCTCCGCGATCTTCTTTTCCATCTTGGCCCACTCCTCTTCAGGATAGGCCACCAGGCACCCGTCCCACCGGGAGATGATCAGGGTTTCGGTATAGTTGTCCCGGAGCACCTCCCGGAATCGGGAGGGGATGCTGATCCGACCTTTCTGATCGATCACATGTTCGAAGTTACCACGAAACATCGCCCTGCCACTGCTCCTCTGAACGTGTCGTGATCGGTTACCTCGCCCTCCGCCGGCCGCCTTCACTTACCCGTCGGTGCCCTTCCTCGTCCCCTTTCCCTGCCTCTCATTCCCATCGGACACCGTATTTTCCCGCTCTCCTCCCCTTTATCCCACTTTATACCACTTTTACCAAAATATAGACCGATTTTCCTCCACTGTCAAGCAAAATATACATTTTCATTAGATATTCCTTAGATTCTGGGACGTAAACTCCGTCCTACGGGCGCGCAACCGCGCTTTCGTCTTCTCTTTTTTCGCACCCCGGCAGAGCCGATGAGACGAAACGACCGACGTGCCGTTGCCGACGCCCCAGGCCTCACGAAGCTTCGCGAGCCGGGACTCGGCCCGGCCCTAAAACCCGTCCGCGGCCCTCCCGGCCGGGAGGGCCGGCGGCGGCTTGAGGGGCGCCTCCCTACATTTCCATTGACAATGCGGGGGATGTCTGTTAGATTTAATAACTTTGGAATCTTACTGAGAATCTCGATTATGTCCGTGCTCAAGAGAACGCATTACTGCGGAGAAATCAGAAAAGGCGACATCGGCAAGACCGTCACCCTCATGGGGTGGGTCCATAAGCGGCGCGACCACGGCGGCGTCATCTTCGTGGACCTGCGCGACCGGACGGGGACGGCGCAGGTCGTCTTCAATCCCGACCACGATCAGAAGAGCCACGACGCGGCCCACCGGATCCGGTCAGAGTTCGTCATCGGCGTCACCGGAAAGGTGATAGCCCGCCCGGAGGGGATGATCAACCCACAGATCCCGACCGGCGAGGTCGAGGTGATGATCGACGAGCTGATCATCTTCAGCGAGGCCGAGCTTGTCCCCTTCATGATAGACGAATATGTCACCGTGGCCGAAAACCTGAGGCTCAAGTACCGCTACCTCGACCTCAGGCGGCCGGAGATGCAAAAAAATCTGATCGTGCGCCACCGCGCGGCCATGAGCGTCAGGAACCACCTCTCCGACGAGGGGTTCCTCGATATCGAGACGCCCTTTCTGACGAAGAGCACGCCGGAGGGCGCGCGCGACTACCTCGTGCCCAGCCGCGTCAACCCCGGCAAGTTCTATGCGCTGCCCCAGTCCCCGCAGATCTTCAAGCAGATCCTCATGGTCTCGGGCTTTGACCGCTACTTCCAGATCGTCAAGTGCTTCCGGGACGAGGACCTGCGCGCCGACCGCCAGCCCGAGTTCACCCAGATCGACATCGAGATGAGCTTCGTCGGCGTGGACGACATCATCACCATGACCGAGAGGCTGTTGCATACGCTCTTGAAGGAGGTCGCCGGCATCGAGATAAAGATCCCGTTTCCCCGCATCACCTACAGAGATGCGCGCGACAAATACGGGATCGACAAGCCCGACCTGAGGTTCGATCTCCCGCTCTGTGACGTGACCGAGATCCTCGGGCCGTCGGGATTCAAGGTCTTCTCCGAGGCCGTCAAGGACGGCGGGATCGTGAAAGTCCTCCGCGTGCCGGCAAGCGACGCGCTCACCCGCAAGGAGCTCGACGACTCGGTGACCTTCGCCCAGGGGCGGGGCGCCAAGGGCCTGGCCTGGGCCCGGATCACGGACAACGGCTGGCAGTCGCCCATCGCCAAGTTCCTGACCCCCGAAGAGATCGCGGGCGTCGAGAAGAAGACAGGTGCACACGTCAAAGACACCCTCTTTTTCATGGCCGACGAGGCCGACGTCGTTGACGACGTGCTGGCCAACCTTCGGCTCAGGATGGGCGAGCGCTTCGACCTGATCGACCGGACGGCCTTCAGCTTCGTCTGGGTCGTCGACTTTCCCCTCTTCGAGTACTCCGCCGACGAAAAGCGTTACGTCTCCAAGCACCACCCGTTCACCTCGCCGATGGACGAGGACCTGCCCCTCATCGAAACCCACCCCGAAAAGGCCCGCGCGAAGGCCTACGACATCGTGCTCAACGGCAATGAAATCGGCGGGGGGAGCATCAGGATCTTCGACCCCGCGGTGCAGCGGCGCCTCTTTGCGGCGCTCGGCATCTCGGACGAGGACGCGCAGGAAAAGTTCGGCTTCCTGATCGAGGCCTTAAGCTACGGCGCGCCGCCCCACGGCGGGATCGCGCTGGGCTTTGACCGGATCGTCATGTTGCTCACCGGGTCCGAGAGCATCCGGGACGTGATCGCCTTCCCCAAGACCCAGAAGGCGACCTGCCTCATGTCCGGGGCGCCCGACACGGTGGGCAAGAAACAGCTCAAAGAGCTGTGCATGAAGATAGACCTGGGGTAGGCGCATCCATGGGCCAGACGCTGGCGGAAAAGATCCTCTCACAGAAGACGGGAACGAACGTCGTCCCCGGCCAGATCGTGCTGGTCGACGTCGACCTCGCGCTTGCGCAGGACGGCACGGGGCCGCTGGCCATCAGGAGCATACGCGACCTCTCGCTCGAAAAGCTGCGCATGCCCCGCGCGGCGGTCTTCTTTATCGACCATGCCGCCCCCAGCCCCCGAAAAGAGCTCTCCAACGACCACATAACGATCCGCGCGTTCGCCAAAGAGTCCGGCGCCTTCCTCTATGACGTGGGCTCGGGCATCTGCCACCAGCTGATGGCCGAGGACTTCGCCTGCCCCGGCGACGTGATCATCGGGGCAGACTCCCACACCGTCACGGCCGGGGGGCTTGGCGCGTTCGCCACGGGCATGGGCTCAACCGACGTGGGCGTGGGGATGGCGACGGGCAAGACCTGGCTCTTGGTCCCCGAGACGCTGCGGGTCGAGGTGACGGGAAAGCTCCCCCTCGGGGTCTACGCCAAGGACCTGATCCTTTCCATCATCGGAAAAATCGGGGCCGACGGGGCCACCTACATGGCCCTCGAGTTCGGGGGAGAGACGATCGATAAGATGGAGACGGCCGGAAGGCTGACGCTCTGCAACATGGCGGTGGAAGCCGGCGCGAAGGTGGGTCTTGTCGCCACCGACGAGACGACGCGGCGGTACCTCGCCGAGTACGGGCGCCAGGCTTGCTTCAAGGAGATAAAGCCGGA
This sequence comes from uncultured delta proteobacterium, assembly GCA_963792965.1. Classification (GTDB taxonomy): domain Bacteria; phylum Desulfobacterota; class Zymogenia; order Zymogenales; family Zymogenaceae; genus CAWBYW01. The sequence goes on from CAWBYW010000006.1 coordinate 46,515, forward strand.
CGCCGACGCACGCTATGCGCGCGTGGAGCGCTTTGACGCGGCAAAGCTCGTGCCGACGGTGTCGGCCCCCCATACGGTGGACAATACCAGGACGATCGACGAGGTCGGTAGACGTGAAGGTCGATCAGGTCTTCATCGGCACTTGCACCAACGGCCGTCTGGAGGACCTCAGGGTGGCGGCGTCGATCCTCAAGGGAAAGAAGAAGGCGCCAAACGTCCGGCTCATCGTCATCCCCGCCTCCCGCAGGATATCTGACCGAGGCCCTTTCGGAGGGCTTGATCTCGATATTCGTCGACGCGGGGGCCGCGGTCATGGCCCCCGGGTGCGGGCCGTGCGTCGGCGTCCACGAGGGGATCCTGGGCGACGGCGAGGTCTGCCTCTCCACCCAGAACCGCAACTTCACCGGCCGCATGGGAAACCCCAAGTCCTTCATCTACCTGGCCTCCCCGGCCACCGCCGCGGCCTCGGCCATCGAGGGAAAAATCGCCGATCCGAGGAAGTTCCTGAGGTAACGGTTTCCCGCAGATCGTCCCATCTTAGCAAAACCGCCAATCTCCCTTATTCCGAATGACTACATGACTATTTTTTGTATCGATTTCTTCAAAAATCGGTTAAAATGCTCACATCTATGATTATGTGATGCAGGTAGAAAACCGATGGCGATCGATAGACGAATAATCGAGAAAAGAGGGGAAATTCTCGCCCTTGCCGCGCGCTACGGGGCGTCCAACGTGCGGATATTCGGATCGGCCGCGCGGGGGCAGGCTGGGTCGAAGAGCGACATCGATTTTCTGGTCGACCTTGAGCCGGATCGGAGCCTCTTTGACCTCGGGGGATTTCTCATGGAGCTCGAGGAACTCCTCGGAGCTAAGGTGGATATTCTTACCGAAAAAGGCCTTCACTGGTATATTCGGGATCGTGTTCTGGCCGAGGCAGTGAGGCTGTGAAGGATTACAGACTCTACCTCATCCATATCGGGGAGTGTATCGAGAGAATAGAGTCATACGTCTCAGATGGAAAAGGCGTGTTCCTCAATACGCCGCTCATTCAAGACGGCGTCCTCCACAACCTTCAGACACTTGCCGAGTCGACAAAAAATCTTCCCGATCATATCAAGGCGTCACACCCCGAAATAGACTGGCGGAGGGTCGTCGGTTTTCGGAACGTCCTGGTGCACGACTATCTCGGGGTCGATATCGAACGGGTGTGGTTGATCATCGAAAAGGACCTGCCGGGCCTGAAACGAGCCATCGAAGAGATGATCAAGGAGTCTAAGAACTAAGAAGACGTATTACTTACCTCTCCCCCGCCGCCGCCTCGGCGATAGAGGGAAGGATCGCCGATCCGAGGAAATACCCGAGATAGCCCTTTCCCCCACGAACTCGTTCTTTATGCCACATTATTTAAGCTCTTGATAGACCACGTGTAAATTCGGGCGACGAATTGCGGTGACAGTCAGGGGATTGCTTCGGCCGTTTTACTCTCTCGCAATGACGGAAAAGAAAAAAGGCGGCAGATCTGCCGCCCCTATAAAGGATAAGAAGCTAAGCTTTCCTTCTCTTCCTCTCTCTTTTACCCCCTCGAGCCGCCGTGAGCCGTGCCCGACGCTGCGTGGGGAGTGTTTCCCGTGGTGTACTCGTCCAGCCCCCGCTGAATGATGCCCTTTACGTCTTCAATCATACGATCGAGCTGGTTCTGCCTGTATTTGAGAACGTTCACCGGCTTGTGGATGACGAGCTTGGCCCTCCCGGGGAAGAGCTTCAGTGTCTTTGCGGCGAGGATCTTCCTGGTGTCCACCACCGAGATCGGCAGGATCGGGAGTTTCAGCTCCTGGGCCATCTTGAAGGCCCCCTTCTTGAAATCCCCGAGCGCTCCCGTGAGGCTGCGCGTCCCCTCGACAAAGAAGAGGACCGACGTGCCGTTCTTGATGCGCTCTGCGGCCGCCCGCATCGAGGCGATGGCGGCGTCGATGTTCTTGCGGTCTATGACGATAAACTCCCCGCCTTTCTCACAGGCCCAGCCGAAGATCGGGATCTTCCTGAGCTCCTTTTTCATCACCCACCTGATGTCAAGCCCCGACCACCCGCAGATCACCAGCGGATCGTAGTGGCTCTGGTGGTTCGATACAATGATATAGGACTGCTTCTTGTCGATGTTCTCTTTGCCGAAGACCTTCACCGTGATCGGCGTCATATAGCTGAGGACCCGCGCGAACCCGACCGCGCAGAACTTCGTGGCCACCCGGGCGTTGAAGACAGGCCCTCAGCGGCATCGCGAGCGACCCGAAGAAGGCCGTGCACGCCAGCACCGAGGGCGCAAAGACGATATACTTGTACGGCTGATAGATGACGTATAAGACCTTCCTGAAAAATGCTTTCATAAACGTACCCCGCATATTATTGTTTAATGATACCGCACATCGCCATAAAATACAATAAAATTGCGCCATCCGTCGGCTTTCTGCCCGACGCTAACGGCCGGGGGACGTCGTGAGCATCATCCCGGCGATCTCTTTGACGATCTTTGAGGCGGCGTGCGCCGTGATCCCGAGCGGGTCGCGCGTGGGGTTCATCTCCACGACGTCGGCCCCGACGATGGGGGCCGTGATGCCGTGGATGATGGTAAGCGCCTCGCGCGTCGTCAGCCCCCCGCCCTCCGGGTGGGAGACACCCGGCGCGCACCCCGGGTCCAGGACGTCCAGGTCAAACGACACGTAGAGCGGCCCCGCGAGATCAAGTACCGGGCCCGCCGCGAGATCCTTCATCTCGTGGACCTCGACGCCATATCTTTTCGCCTGCTCCCGGAGGTGGCCGGTCATGCTCCTGATACCGACCTGGACGAGTCTGCGCACAAGCCCCTCCTCCATGATCCGGGCGAAGGGACAGGCGTGGGAGGTGCGGCTGCCCCGGTACTCTTCATAGAGATCGCCGTGGGCGTCACAGTGAAGGATCGTCAGGCCCCCGACACTATCGGCTATCCCCCGGACGATGGGCCACGTCACGAAGTGATCCCCCCGAGGAAGATCGGGTGCTTTCCGGCCGACAACACCGCGCGGGCCCCGGAGGCGATCGCCCCGAAATCGTCGCGTCCGTCAAATACCACGTCGCCCGCGTCCATGAGGTGATCCTGCTGGTTCAGGTCAAGGCCGGTCTCTGTCCAGAGGTTGGATGATCCCGAAAAGAGCGCGGCACGGATCGCCTGGGGGCCGTGAGCCGCACCACGCATAAAGGATGAGTTCTCGTCGTGGGGAAGGCCGAGCAGGCAAACACGGGCAGAAGGATTTGCGGAGATATTTTGCGCGTATGATTTCATGGGATGAAAGACCCGATGGGTTCTCACTATATATCAGATGGGATCGAATTGAGCAAGCGGTAAAAAGCAATAAAGTAGATCACTCGTGGAGCCCCTCTTACACACGGTTTCGAGCCCTTGCTTCTTCTCTCCGGCGGGCGCACGCAGTCCCGAACGATCTCTCATGACTCCGGCCGGACCTCGTAACGGCAGGTGGCGTCTCCTTTCGCTTTGCACGCGGTCTCAACCGACCTCATCCCACCGATCCCGGCCCACACGATCATGTCGTCCAGAAATCCGCTCACGATCGCGCAGACCGGCTTTTTGCTCTCGATTTTGAAGCAGTTTGAACAGTCGGGGTTGTCGTAGACGATCACGCCGTTCTCCCTGAAGACCTTCCCCCTTCCCGAGATCACGGTATAGAGCTCGACCGCTTTGAAGAGTCGCTCTTCGGGCGGCAGGTCTTTGTAGGCGTCGAAGAGCCCCAGCCCCGTCGTCTGCTTCGCGATGGCCTTGCCGATCAGCCGGAAAGACCGACTTCGCGCCGGAAACACCGAGCAGATCGTAATAGCTGATGATGATCTTCGTATATTCATCGGCGGTATAGTTTTTCTCGTAGTCGTAGCCCGGCTTGTTCTCGATGAGGTACGACATCTTGGCAAAGTTCAAGAGGGCTTTCAGCCCATTGGTCCCGAGCACCTCTTCGGTCGCGTCCATGACGATCCTGATCACGCCGTTGGCGACCGTCTTTTCCGCGTCGGGCTCCCGGCTGTTGACGTTGACCTTCTCTCCCATGGCCCCCTCCCCTATTTGTACATTGTATACAATTATTATATCACGGTAGGCTACTCCACAGACAAAAAAAGCGGGAAGCGCTGCCGTGCGATACGGTCCGCGTGCCGACCGTCGCGTGCCCATTTACTATAAAAATAGTAGATTTTAATCGCCTGGCCTGATCCTTGTTCGAAAAGCCGCATCTAAAGAAACAGGTAACATTATTAATGAAGAAAGGAGACGACTACCATGGCAAGAACATATCCACACGGGACGGGACCGGTTAAACTGGTCTCGGGTGACTGGCTGGCGAGCCATCTGAAAGACGAAAAACTCGTAATCCTGGACGTCCAGCCCAATATTCATGACTATATCCTTGAGCATATCCCGGGCGCCATCTACCTCAACGAGGGGCTCTTCCGCACCTACGAGGGGTTTCTGCCCACCGTCTGGGTGAGGCCCGAGATTCTCAAGTCGGTCCTCGGCAACGCGGGGATCACACGCTCTACCCCGGTGGTTGTATACACGGGAGTCGGGCAGTTCAAGAAGTGGGGCGACGGCCTGGAGCAGACGATGGTCGCCTATACCCTGGCCCGGTTCGGCGTCAAGACCGTTTACGTGCTTGACGGCGGGCTGGATCAGTGGAAGAAAGAGGGAAGGCGGCTCTCCCAGGGCTATCCGACCGTAAAGAAGGCGAGGTTCAGACCATCTATCCGGGAGGATTTCTACGTCACCTACGAGGAGTTCCTGAAGCTCAAAGATCGTAAAGACGTGATGGTGCTGGACGCGCGTCCCATCGCCTTCTACGAAGGACAGGGCCCGTGGCCCATGCCCGGCCACATTCCCGGGGCGATCAGCCTCCCGTGGGCAAGCCTGATGGACGATACCAATAAGTCGTTGTTGAAGCCCGAAAAGGAAGTCGCCGAAATTCTCAGACGACACCACGTCACTCCCGATAAGACGATCATCTGCACCTGCGGCACCGGGAGGGAGGCGACCAACGAGTTCCTCCTGCTTGCGGGCTACCTCGGGTATAAGAAGGTCAAGCTGTATGAGGGGAGCTTTACCGAGTGGGTTCAGATACCCGGAAACAGGACCGTAAAGGGAAGCGATCCGCGACGGGAGCCGATACCGGAACAGAGGACGACGAGAGCGGCGGCCAAGGGACGTACGGAGCATGGTACCAGGAAGGTACGGAGAGCCGCGTAGGCGTAGACGTGCGCGGCGCGGCGGTCGCGACAGTTACCCCAAAACGACGAAAGCCCCGCCTTCCGGGAGCGCATCAAGATGTGCGGTCCGGCCGGTAGGGCTTTCGCCTCTGTGGGGAGTTGCCTGGCGTCTGAACCCGAGAAACGGAGTTTTTTCGGGACGAGGCTCAGGCTATTTTCTTGCCCGCCAGCGGCGGCGAGGAGCTGAAAGCCTCGGTGAGGACGATTCTCCCGAACTTTCCGTCAAACGAGTCCACCGTGCCTTTCACCTGGTAGGCGATCGGGTCCATCGTGAGCACCATGACCGCCACGTGTTGTCCGTTTTTCAAACGAGTCAGATCCGTGTTGTAGCTCGAAACGGAGAACGCCAGTGATTTCCTGTCGATAGGGTAGACCGACATCGCCGGTGAGATGAAGGGATACTCCTCCTTTTCCGGCACGTAGGCAATGGCCTTGATGGCCTGCATCTGGTCGTATTTCTTCTTGACGGTCAGCGGGATCTCGACCCCGCCGTTCTCCTTGAATCGGCGCATCTTCGCCTTAACGGAGACGAGGTCCTTGACAATCCCAAGCTTTCCCACCTGACCCGGCTGGAAACAACGCCTGATGGTGACCGATCCGGCCTTCCTGATCTTCGTATACGCGTTGTAGCGGAACATGTCGCTGTAGCAGATCTTATCGAAGTAAGGCCCCTTGTTGACCCAGTCGTCGTTGAAGTCTCCGATCGTCTGGGCAAACGCAAGACCGAGATTTACGGCCAGCATTCCGACTTTCTTGTTGTGTTTCAGGTTCTCCTGGGTCTTGACCATCAAAAACTCGCCGAAGATGAGGAAATCCGATTCCGGCTTCCAGGTGTCGATGGAGGCGATAAAGGCGATGTTGGGTTTCCCCTGGCGGTCGACCGTCGCCATGAATTTGGCGATCATCGGCTCCGAATAGATGTCATACGTTTCTTTCGGCAACGCCATATAAGTCCTCCCCGTCTATAATCTATAATATAAATAGGTACGTTATTGCTCAATCCTGGTCGCTCCCGACCAATGGACGTCGGGTACATTTTCTTTCCGGGCTATCGCGGCCAGCCGCTCCATTCGTTCCTTCGGGATCAGCGGCGCCTTCTCGAGGGCAAACACCTTATCCAGCCGCGTGTACTTGCTTCCGCACAGGTTGTTGAAGGCTAATAGCTCGTAGCGCACCACGGCCGGCATTCGCTCCTTTATGAAACGCGAAATCGCGCGGATGTTATCCTCGTCGTCGGTATAGCCGGGTATGATCGGCGTGCGCACCCAGATGGGAATAGGCCCCTTCCCGAAGGCCTCGGCGTTGGCGTGGATATTCTTGGTTCCCATACCGGCGGCTTTCCGGTGTCGTCCGTCGTCCATCACCTTGAGGTCAAAAAGGATCAAATCGGTATAGGGCAACATTCGCGCGTAGGCCTTCGGGGCAAACGCCCCACAGGTGTCGATCGCCGTGGCTATCCCTGCTTCCTTACAGAGGCGCAAGAGCTCCGAGGCGGCCTCCGGCTGCATCGCGGAGTCTCCCCCGCCCAGCGTCACCCCGCCGCCGGAATTACGATAGAAGGCCTCGTCCTTTTTCACTTCGTCAAAGAGCTGCTCGGGTGTATAGCTTTTCCCGATGACTTCCAGGGCGGCGGCCGGGCACGCGTCTTCGCACTTGCCGCAGGCGGTGCACTTTCCCCGGTCGATCTTTATGCCGTCGGGCGTCAGCGTCAGCGCGTCCTCGGGGCAGACCTCGATGCAGTCCTTGGCCCCGATGCAGCGGACGTCGTACCACATCAGCTCGGGTTTCGGTGATATCCCCTCGGGGTTGTGGCACCACACACACGAGAGGGGACAGCCCTTGAAAAATACCGTCGTCCTGATTCCCGGGCCGTCCTCCGTGGAAAAACGCTGGATGTTGAAGACTATCGCGTGCGTCACCGTTCTCTACAGCTCCTTGGCGACGCGCGAGATGATCTCGTCCTGGATCTCCCGCCCGATCGAAACGAAATAGGCGTTGTAGCCGGTGACGCGGACGATCAGGTTCTTATAGTCGTCCGGGTTGGCCTGGGCCTTCTTGAGCGTCTCGGAATCGATCACATTAATCTGCAGGGCCGTCCCGCCCTTCTCGTTATAGGTCCTCAGAAACGACATCAGCTTATCGGTCCGCTCTTTATCCTTGACCAGAGAGGGCGAGAAACTGATGGTGTGCGAGTCGCCGTTGGGTGCGGTTTCAAGGCCCAGCTTGCCGACGCTCATGGTGACGGCCGTCGGGCCCTTCGTGTCCGTGCCGTTGACCGGGCAAACGCCGTTTGAAAGGTACGTGCCGCGCTTGCGCCCGTCAGGGGTGGCCGCGGTCAGGGGGGCGTAAGAGATCCAGTAGTTCCAGGAGAGATAGCCCCCGCGGTATTTACGGCCCGTGGCGGGAGAGGTGTATTTTGTCGCCTCGGTGCTCCAGTATTGCGAGACCTCCTTGGCAATGGAGTCCGCATAGTCGTCGTCGTTGCCGTACTTCGGGGCCTTGTTAATCAGGGTCTGGCGCAGCTTCTCGTGTCCTTCGAAGTTGTCCTTTATCGCGGTCAAGAGCTCGTCCATCGTGATGCGCTTATCGTCGTAGATGAGTTTCTTTACGGCCACCAGCGAATCGACCGCCGTGGCAAGGGCGATTCCCTCAACGGTGATGTAGTTGTGTTCCGTGCCGCCCTGGTTGACGTCCTTGCCCTTCTTTTCGCACCCGTCCATCAGGGTGGAGAGATAGACGGTGGGCTGGTATTTCGCGCGGGACTCGTCGGAGATATTATAGACTTCGATCAGCTGCCTCAGTATTGAGGAGAGCTGTACTTTGAAGGCCGCCATGAATTGGTCGAAGTTCTTGAACTTACGGGGATCGCCCGTCTTGGGGCCCCCGCGCTCGCCCGTCTTCATGTCTCTGCCGTTGTTGAGGGTAAGCTCTACGGCCTTGGCGATGTTGAGGTTCACGTCGACGGTGCCCGAGCGGTCGTTGCCCTGGAGCGTGTTTTCCAGACACCCGACCGGGGCGTAGTCCCACAGCTTGTCTTCCGGCAGCCCCTGCCACTTGAGGGCACGCATGGAGTTCTCATCGAAGTTGATGAGAAACGGAGATCCCTGGGCCTCGATAACGAGCTCCGCGATCCGCCGCAGGAACTTGTCCGGGGTCTTGGCGTGTATGCGGACGTTCGGCTTTGGCTCGAGCAGGTTCATCTCTTCTATGACGTCCATCATCAGCCAGGTCAGGTCGTTGGAGGCGTCCTCTTTCTTTTCGTTGATGCCGCCCAGCGTGATGAGCTGCCCGAAGGATGCCGATATCCCCTGGTTTTCTCCGATCCGGCCCTGGAAATCGTAGACGTAGTTGCACTTGACCCAGAAGCAGTCGAGGAGCTCTTTGGCCCAGTCGCGGGTGAGCTTTTTGGAATCAATGTCCTTCTTGTAGTACGGGAAGAGATACTGGTCGATGCGGCCGGGGGAGAGCCCCGGGCCGGGATACGACTCGTCCGTCATGACCAGCATATGGGTCATCCAGAGGGACTGGAGCGCCTCGTAGAAAGACCCCGCCGGCTCCCACGGAACCTTTCGGGCGATTCGGGCGATCTCGACGAGCTCATCCTTACGCTTCTTGTCCTTTGTCGCCGCAGCTTCTTTCTCGGCGGCCTCGGCGTACCGAAGCGAAAGGATGCGCGGTACCTCGGCGGCGATGATCATTGCCTCCAGATAGTCGATCTTCGCCTTATCGCGCGTGCCGGCAATCTCCGCCTTATAATCCGCGATAAGACCCTTGAAACCTTTCTTGAGGACCTTGGGATAGTCCGGGATCAGGTGCCCCGGCGCGACGGCGGCGTTTCCGAGGCCCAGGCCGGTGACACGCTTGGCCGCTTTCCACCAGGCGTCGTTGAGTTTCTGCGCCTTCTTGGCCTCGGCCTTCGTATGGGAGCGTGAAAGCGCGGTGTTGAACTGGCCGCCGACAATCAGCTCGCCCTCGAGGATCTGTACGGGAAGGTATTTTTCAACGACGATCTTGAGGAATGTCGCCCGCCGTTTGGCCAGGGACATCTCGTAGAATCCCTCGGGGACATCTACCTTCTCGGCACATGCCAAGAGGCTGTCGGAAAAGCCGGGCAGGAAGGGGTAAACGTCCGGCACCACCCCGAACGTATGGTAAGGAAATACGACATCCCATTCGGTCCCGGTGGTAAGGGGCATAACCTCATTCTGGAAATAAGGACGCCCGTTGAAATTAAAATACTCGTCCCTGAGCCGTTTTACCCGCCCCGAGAGTTTTTCTGAAGGTGACCAGATCTGGTCTTTAGTTACCGCACATGACCCTTGTGCCATGGCTCCCTCCTCTATCGCGTGGTTTTCCGGATTGTTTAAATTACGACAAATATACTATAGATATCATACCTCAAAAGCGCACGATTTGCAACGACATTTTCAGGGCTTATTTCCCTTTTTCATTGTGTTTGTCTATGATAGAATAACGCGCGTTATCTTTCAACAGAAAAAGGTTCCCAAACCCGTGGAAACGAAAAAAGACTTCAAGAATGTAAGGGTCATGGTGGAAGTGGCGCTTGCCGCGGCGCTGGCCGTGGTGCTCTCTATGCTCAAGCTCTATACCCTCCCCCAGGGCGGATCGCTGTCGCTGGAGATGATCCCGGTCTTCTACGTGGCGATCAAGCGGGGAGGTACGCTCGGATGCCTCACGGGCCTCCTGATGGGGTTGGGACAGCTCCTTTTCGGGGCTTACATCGTCCATCCCGTACAGCTGGTCCTGGATTATCCCGTGGCGTTTGCCCTCCTCGGGGTGGCGGGTTTTATGAGAAGCACCCCGCTGGTCGGCGTCGTCATAGGGTGCACCCTCAGGTTCCTTGCCCATTTTGCCTCCGGAATTATCTTTTTTGGCCAGTACGCCCCCGAGGGGATGAACGTCTGGGTCTACTCGGCGGTATATAACGCGAGCTACATGCTCCCGGAGACAGCGATCACCCTGGTCGTCATCGCGTTGATCCTTACGCGTGAGAAAACGATCGCTCAGGGGAGGAACGCCCCGCCGCCCGCAAAGTGAACCGGACGAGCACCGGTGCGGCCTCTGCCAAGTGGGGAGTTTGCCTGTCTATAAAGGGAGCCGGGCGAGGCATAAGCGTCTACCTCGTGTTCCTTCTGCGCTCGCCCGGTCAACGTAGGTGGTTATGATCTGCGTAGTCTTTTCGGGGGGGACATACCGAAACCCTGAATTCTATCGGGACTTTCTGAAAGACGCGGACCTCGTCATCGCGGCCGACAGCGGGGGCGACCTCCTGTTGTCGCTCGGTACCGTCCCGCACATCCTGATCGGTGACATGGATTCGATCGGACGCACCACGCTTTCCGACTTCAAGAAGAAAGGGGCCGAAATCGTAGAGCTCTCCCCCGAGAAGGACTTCACCGATACCGAGATGGCCGTCCGCCTCGCGATCGAGCGCGGTGCCCGCGAGATCGTTCTCCTCGGCGCGATCGGGGGCCGTATCGACCACACGCTTGCCAATCTGTCCCTGTTGATCTTTGCCTCGGGCCGGGGGGTGCGTCTCCGGATGATCGACGAAGATCAGGAGGCATATCTCCTGACGCCTGCAATCAGGAACCACATTCCGGGTGCCGTTGGCGACACCGTCTCCCTCATATCTTTGGCCGATCGGACGACGGGGACCACGACCCACGACCTCAAGTACCCGCTCAGTGCCGCCTCGCTCGCGCTCATGTCCCCACTCGGGGTAAGCAACGAGATATCCGGCCCCGAGCCCTGGGTCGAGTTTGCCGAGGGGCGGCTGCTTCTCATCAGGGTAAGGAATCCCTAAGGCGAGTTGCGGAGAGCCTTTCGGTTACTCCGGCCCTATTACTCCAAAATGAGACGGGCGCCGTATACGGCGCCCCCAAGACTCCCTGTGAGAAAATCAGATGAGTAAACACGGGGCGTCGCGCGTCACGGCCGCGGTCGCAGCGCCGGAGGGAAGATTGTGCGGCGTCTTTACTTACTGGCCTTCTCGATTGCCGCCCGGATGGCCGGCAGGGCCTTTATCGCCGCCTTTTCCCCCTCGTTAATCAGGTAGGTCTTCTTATCAAAATCGATCAGCCCAACGCCCGAGACGTTCGGTTTGATGACGACGTCGGCGTCCCTGAGCTGGTACTTGCTGATCTCGTTTCCCATGATGTTAAACGTCTGCATGATCACGTCGATAACGTTGGTCACGTCGTAGTTGGTCATTGACGACGACACATCCACGGCGATAACGACGTCGGCCCCCATGTCACGCGCCACATCGACCGGGACGTTGTCTACCACCCCACCGTCCACGAGTATCCTTCCCCCGATGACGAGCGGCTTGAAGATTCCCGGAATCGAGGTCGAGGCCCGCACCGCCGTCGAGATCGATCCGGTCTTGAAGACGACTTTATTTCCGGTATTGAGGTCCGTCGCGACGGCTGCAAAGCGGATCTTGAGATCCTCGATGTTCTTGACGGTTACACGGCTGTTTAAGAAGCGAACGATGCTCTCCCCCTTGACGACACCCACCAGGAAGTTGGGGAGGGAGAAATCGAAGATATCTTCTTCCCTCATCCCCCAGGTGGCTCTCTCCAGCTTGTCCGCGTTGCCGTAAAAGGCATACATCGCCCCCGTGAGGCTGCCCGCGCTCGTCCCGACGATAATGTCGATCGGAATCCTTTCTCTCTCAAGCACCTTGATGACGCCGATGTGTGCAAAACCCCGTGACGCCCCGCCCGACAGCACCAGGCCGATCTTGGGCCTCGGCTTTTGCACCACCGGCGCAGGAACCTTATGGGGGCAGCCGAAGAGCGAGAAAGAGACCGCGAGGATCAAAGATGAGACAAGGAACCGATGAAAAGTCCTTCTCATGAATAGGCCTCCATGGGAAAGACTATATCACAGATAGGTCCGAAAGTTAAGGACGATCGAAAAAAACCTTGCGAATATCATGCCTTTCATTTATCCTTTCGATATGGAAGACGATGCGCCGAGCCCTTCATACCGTGCGCTCTTGTCAACGGGGGAGTTGGAGCGACGCGCAGACCTCCTTGAAGAAATTCTCGGGGAGTGCCGCCTCTGTCCCCGAATGTGCGGGGCCGACCGCGTCGAGGGGAAGGTCGGGACCTGCCGGGCGGGCCCCCTCCCCATGGTCTCGTCGGCCTTTCCCCATTTCGGGGAGGAGCCGCCGCTCGTCGGGAGCCGCGGGTCCGGCACAATCTTCATGACCCACTGCAACCTCCGCTGTGTCTTCTGTCAGAATGACGACATCAGCCACGGCGGGCGGGGAAGTGTCGTGGACGCCGAGGGGCTGGCGCGCTGTATGATCGGACTGCAGAGGCAGGGATGCCACAACATAAACTTCGTAACGCCGACCCATTATGTACCCCAGATCGTTCGCGCGCTGGCGAGCGCCGCACGTCAGGGGCTGGAAGTTCCCCTGGTCTACAACACCGGCGGGTATGATTCGATCGAGGTGATCCGGCTTCTGTCCGGGGTCTTCGATATCTACATGCCCGATTATAAGTTTGCCGACGGCGCGCCGGCCGAAAAATATATGAACGCCCCGGACTACCCGGAGGTGGTCAGAAGCGTCCTTTCCGAGATGCACCGGCAGGTCGGAGTGCTCAAGACGGACGAACACGGCATCGCCTACCGGGGCCTCCTGATCCGCCACCTCGTGATGCCCGAACGTCTTTCGGGGACGGAGAAAGCGATGCAGTTTATCGGCGAAACACTCTCGCGCGACTCCTACGTCAACATCATGGACCAGTACCGGCCCGAGCATCGTGCGCACGACTACCCCGAGCTTGCGCGGCGCGTAACCGCACGCGAGTTCGACGAAGCGGTCCGCTACGCCCGGGCGGCCGGGCTCTCGCGGGGTTTTTGAGGTGCAGGCCGCCGTGTTGGATCGCCGGATCGAGGATGCGCTCAAAAGGCGTGGGCTTTCGGTGCACGGCTTTTGCCCCACGCATGACCTCCTCTTCGGCGACCTGACCGAGGCAGAGCTTCGCCTCTTCTATGACCAGATGAGGCGCTACTCGGTGAGGCTGATCCTGCGCAATATAGTCAAGCGGCAGGACGGCTTCACGGAGGCAGACCTCGGCGACTTTTCCCGGCCCGACGAGCGACTACGCGTCATCGAAACCCTGGTCGGCATCGGGATTGTCGAGCCGGACGGCGGCTCTTTTCGTCTGAAGAAGCGGCCCGTCAGGAGCTTCGGCCCAACGCTTGAGTGGTTCGTTGCGTATATGATGCAGGCCGAGTTCGCCTCCCCCGCCGCATGGGGTGTCACGCTGGGCCCGAATGGCCCGGGTGGCGACTACGACGTGATTTCCTATTACGAGGACGAGCTGATCTACATCGAGGTCAAGTCCGCCCCGCCCAAGGGGGTCCAGACCGGTGAGGCGGCGGCCTTTCTCGCGCGGGTCAACACGCTCCTTCCCCGGGCCGCCTTCTTTTTCGTCGACACGGAGCTGAGGATGCGGGACCGGGTGGTGCTGCTGTTTCATCAGGAGTTTTTGGAGCGCATGAAAGACCCCTATCCTAAGCGCCCCGACCTGAAGAACCTGACGGGGGAGATATTTCACATCGACCACCGGATATTCATTCTCAACGCCTACCGGGACGTGGCGGCCAATTTCACCGTCTGTCTCAGGGATTTCCTGGCCCGGGGGCTTTCGGTGCTCTAAGGAGAGACACGTCTTGGAACGATCGTCAACGAATGACACCCCAAGAAAACGTCGTTTTCTTGGGGACACCGTCAAGGCGACCACATAAGTCGGCCCGCTGAGAAACACGAACGTCTCGCGGTATACGCGAATGACCTTTCAGGAAGAACAACCATTGGAGACTACGGAGTTATCCTCATGATCGGAACAATCGTCAATGTCGTTACCATTGTCGTCGGGTCGCTGGCCGGCCTTTTCTTTTCCCGGTTTTTTACCGATCGTATTCGGATGGTCGTGATGCAGGGACTCGCCCTCTCGATCATGCTGATCGGCGTCACCATGGCGATGAAGACGACCAACGTGCTCATCGTCATCGGGAGCATGGTGCTCGGCGGGGCGCTCGGAGAGGTGCTCAGGATCGAAGAGCGACTCGAGTCGGTGGGTGAGCGGCTAAAAAGGGGTGTGCGGTCGGGTTCGGCCACCTTTGTGACCGGCTTCGTGACGGCAAGCCTCATATATTGCGTCGGGGCGATGGCCGTCGTGGGGAGCCTCGACGAGGGGATCAGACACGACCCCCATATCCTCTTTGCCAAATCGTTGTTGGACGGGGTAGCCTCGATCGCCTTTGCATCGACGCTCGGGGTCGGCGTGCTCTTCGCGGCAATCTCGGTCTTCGTTTACCAGGGCGCCCTGACGCTCCTGGCGATGTATTTCGGGAGGTTCCTTTCCGGGATGATGATCAGCGAATTGACGGCGGCAGGAGGTCTCTTGATCCTCGGCATCGGCCTCAATATCCTGTTCGCCCACGGGGCCGAATCCCCCTCCGACATCCCGGCACCGGCCCCGAAGAGCCGCCCTGCGGGTATGGCGGCCATCGGGTCAGCGCAGCCGGCGCTTTCCATCAAGATCGGCAACCTCCTCCCGGCGCTCGTCTTTGCCGTGCTGATCGCATGGCTCGTGGAAATGTTCGGCAAATAAGTGTGAGGAGGGTCATAGTTTTGTCCGATATCCCGCAGTAAAGAAAAGGGGCTATCAAAATACTTTACAAAACGGAAAGGCTATAGTATTATTCCACTTTACGGTATTCTATTTATCATAACTATTTACAACGGAAATAAGGAGGAAGGATGCGAAACGTAAGGACTCTTCTCATACTACTTGCCGTTGCCCTTACGTTCATGCTGGCGGGCTCCAATGCATCGGCGATGAATCAGAGTGGCTATCTTTCCGGCCCCGGGGCATCGTATACTTTCACGGTCGACGCGGGCACGAACAACTACCTCGAAGTCAATTTCAGCTATCCGAAGGGCTCAGTCAAGTTCTGGGTCGAGGTGGTCGGTTCGGACGGCACGACGGTCCTCGGCAACTTTGACCTCGACAACGGTGAAGTCATCCAGCTCTCCGGCGGGGGCACCTTCTACCTGACGATCTACTGAAACGCCGGCGCGGGATACTGGTCGGCAACATACTGAGTGCGGACGCGGGAGGAACGACATTCCTCCCGCTTTGCTTTTCCCGGGACAGGCTCCGTCCAGTGTGAGACAACCGTGCCTCTTCGTCTCACGAGGTTACCGGCAAAAAGGCTCTTAATCTTATCGCGGACTCTGAGACGATCGTTTTGATATTTCGATGATCCATCATCCTATACCGTTCTTATTATTCAAAAGGAGGTAACTATGAGAAGATTCAGGGTATCACTGCTCGTTCTTGCGTCGATGACGCTTCTGGTGCTCTTTGCCGCCAACGCCTTTGCGGTCACCGAGAGCGGCTATCTTTACGGTCCGGGGGCGTCCTATACCTTTACCGTAAATGCCGGTAGCATCACCTACCTTGAAGTCCCCTTCAATTACCCGAAGGGGGCCGCCGATTTTTGGGTCAAGGTTGTCGGTCAGGACGGCAGGACCGTGCTGGGCAATTTTGATCTCGACAACGGCGAGGTTATTCAGCTCTCCGGCGGCGGGCACCTTCTACCTGACGATCTACTCCAACAGGGGCGCCGGAAACTGGTCGGCCACCTATAACGTGTCGGGCGGATCCGCTCCACCGGCCTCCAGAGGAACCTGTAATATCTACGCGAACTCCGCCGCCGGATACCTCGTTGGTCCCGGCGATTCCTGCAGCTGGTCCATCAACGCAGGATCCAGGAATTACCTGGAAGTGCCTTTCAGCTACCCGAAGGGGTCCGTCAAGTTCTTGGTGGAGGTGATCGGGCAGGACGGCCATTCGGTACTGGGCGATTTCGATCTCGACAACGGCGAAGTCATCCAGCTCTCCGGGGGTGGTCTCTCTTACCTGACGATCCGTTCCAACGCCGGCGCCGGAAACTGGTCCATGTTCGTGGAAATAGTTTACGTGATAATTTTATAGGAGTTAGCCATGAAGAAGTTCTCTTTTTTGCTGCTCGTTGTGGTCCTTATGTTCGGACTTACCTTTTCGGGGTGCAACGCCGTCAACGACATGTTCAACAAGCTCTTCGGAAAGGGACAAGCGCCTGTCGTCGCACCGCAGACGCCGTCGGTTCCGGGCGGCCCGATCACCGAAAGCGGGTACCTGAACGGTCCCGGCTCGTCGTACACCTTTACCGTAAACGCCGGGAATGTCAACTACCTCGAGGTCCCGTTCACCTACCCCAAGGGACAGGTTAAGTTCTGGGTGAAAGTCGTCGGCCAGGACGGCTCCTCTGTGCTCGGGGATTTCGATCTCGACAATGGTGAGGTCATCCAGCTTTCGGGCGGCGGCACGTTCTACCTGACGGTCTATTCAAAGATGGGCGCGGGCGAACTGGAGCGCCACCTACAACCTCACGGGAGGCGGGACGACGACCGGCCCGAAGAACTGCAACGTGCTGGCCAACTCCGCGTCGGGATATCTCACCGGCCCCGGGGATTCTTGCAAATTCACGATCAATGCCGGGACCAATAAGTATGGTTGAGGTCCCCTTCACGTATCCCAAGGGCCAGGCAAAGTTCTGGGTCGAGGTGATCGGGCAGGACGGCTATACCGTGCTCGGCGACTTTGACCTTGACAACGGCGAGGTCATCCAGCTCTCCGGAGGCGGCACGTTCAACCTGTCGATCTATTCCAAGAGCGGCGCGGGAAACTGGTCCTGCTCCTGGAAATAGCATCTTCAACAAGGAGACGGCATGAAGAAGCTTTTCATGATGGCCCTGCTGGCGGCGGTGATCTTTTCGCTTGTCCTGCCCGCCTGCAAGCGGCGCCAAGAGACTCCGGCGGCGCCCCCCGCTCCGCAGACCGGCCCCGCGATACCGGCGCCGACGACGCCCGGCTCGCACACCGAGGGCGGCTACCTGGCGGGCCCGGGCGCATCCTACACCTTCACGGTGAACGCCGGCAGCAAAAACTACCTTGAGGTACCCTTCACGTATCCCAAGGGGCAGGCCAGCATCTGGGTAAAGGTCGTGGGCCAGGACGGGAATACGGTGCTGGGGGATTTCGATCTCGACAAGGGTGAGGTGGTCCGGCTCATGGGAGGCGGCACCTTCTACCTGACCGTCTATTCAAAGATAGGCGCCGGAAACTGGAGCGCTAAGTACTAACTGATCGACAACGAACCTAACAAGAAGGGGGGCGATGCCCCCCTTCTTCTATTTGCAGATCTTGAGGTTCGGGAATTTACTGCAGATCCCCAGCTCTACCGCCTTTCGGTAGTCCTTTTTAGCCGCTTCGGTATCACCGATGGCATCAAATGCCCTACCCCGATTGTAATATGCTTCCGCCCTAGTGGGATCGAGATCTACCGCCCTATTGAAGTCCGAAATCGCCAAACGGGGGCGGTCTCTCAGCATATAGAGGTTCCCCCTATTGTTATAGTAAAGGGACATATCGGGATTCAGTTTTATCGCCTCGCCGTATTCGAGCGCCGCGAGATCGTCGATCCCGAGGATGTCTAAAAGCAGGCCCCTCTTGAAGTGCGCTTGGGACCCCTTGGAATAGAGGCACAGTTTCGTGATATATTCATACTTGAGGTTTGCCATGCTCAAATTGAGGAGCTGGCGCCAGCAAAGGTACGGGGTGATTGATCGTCTCCTCCCGTAGTCTATGGCAAGACGGGCATCGTCATCGTAGGTGAAGGAGTTATTGAGATACGCCGGTATCGCCATTTCATCCTGAAACAGCCTCTGGCTGCGCTCGGCGAGGGAAGAAACCGCGGCGAGGTCGGGGCTTCCATGATATTCGGATCGAGGCGGAGTGATACATCCCGAGAGCTGAAGTGACAGTAGCAACAGAACGAGCCAGAAAAGCGTGGCGACCCTTGAGAGCCGATGCTTTCTCCTATCTAGCATATATTCGCCTTACCGCTTCCCCCCCGTTGCGACCGTGAGGTGGCGCTCGATGACCGAGCAGGAGTCGCCGGCCTTCTTGCACAGCTCGACGGCGTCCGTCAATACCTTCTTGGCCTCATCGTTTTTTCCCATCTTGAGAAGCACCCATCCCTTCGTGTCGAGCATCGCGTAGCTCTTGGGCTCCGACTTGAGGGCCTCATCGATGAGCACGAGCGCACGGTCCAGGTTTTCGCCGTTTTGCGCCCAGCAGTAGGCAAGGAAGTTATCTACCTCGGCTTTCGCGATGACGTCCTCGGGCAGGGGCGACTTGTTGTATTCCTGGATAAAGGCGATAAACTGGTCGGTGATATCCCGCATCGGCCCGGTAAGCTCTTCCTGGTCGTAGATATCGAGGATCGAGCCGTAGGCGCCGAACAGGATCTTCGTCGCCTCGTTTCGATCCGTCACGATCGCCTTTTTTGCCCGCGAAACCGCATCAAAGTAGCTGAAAAGGGCGTTGTTGAAGTTGTTCATGTGAGCGTAACACAGCCCCAGCTGCATGTCGATGAGCGCGATGATCACGTTCTCTCCCGGCGCCTTGGATTTCGCCAGGGCAAGGCCTTGCTCGTAATAGGCCGCCGCGTTACGGTAGTCCCCCTTCTTGTAGAGGGCGTCCCCCATGCCCATGAGGGACTTGAAATCCTGGGCAAACAGCGTGGATGCCGCCGAAAGGAAGAAGATTACCATTACGATAGTGACTGCTCTTTTCACCTGTTGTCCACCTCCGGTTTATGACAAGGGCCACACCGCTTTTCGTCAACGTCGCCGCGCGGCCGTGCCGGTCGTCGTCTCTCCTCGGCCGCGTTCCTACCACGGCCCCGTGAAGAGACGCGCCGATGTCGGAAGCCCGCGTTCCGCCCGTCGCCCCACCCCGCCGCATCACGCCCCTATTGCATCTATTGTATCGGCGTCCTGTTGAAGTTGATGATCGACTTGTCCAGATCGATCTCCTGCACACCTCGGGGCGGATCCAGGACGAAGCGCGAATCGTCGATCGGCGCGTTGACGTCGACGTCGGCATATTCGATGCCGATCTTCACGAAGGTCCCCTCATCCGGGACCTTATAGGCCATGGTCATGGGGACGGCTGTATTCGTGGGGGCCTCAAAATCTCTGAAGGTGCCGTCGATGATGAGGTTGTTCTCGCTGTCGTAAAGCTTCATGGCAAGGATCGAAAAGGTCCTTCCGTCCACCGTCAGGAGCGCCATGCCGCGCCCGGACTCAAGGGGGGATACCGTCAGCTCGTATATCCCCTTGAGCTCGTCAAAAGACATTGACTTGGGAAAGTAGTTGTCGAGATCCACCCTTCCCTGGAGCAGTTCGATGATGTCGGCCGCTTTAAAGGGGAGCGGCACGAGGAGCGAGAGGTTCTTCTTGGAGGCCAGGCCGGAGTAGTAACGGTTCTCGGTCGGCGAATAGATGAAGACCTTCTTGAGATCCGTGGCCAGAAACAGGAGGGTCTGTCCGAGCGGTCCGACGGTCTCCAGCCTCAAAAAGGACGGCCGTTTGGCAAACACCATCTCGGTCACCCGGTAGTTGTCCGAGAGCGATGACACCGAGACGCGCGCCTGCCCCCTCAGCACGTCGTGGACCGGATTGGCCGCTTTCGTCCTCTCAAAGAGATCATCGGTATTTTTCACCCGAACGATCGGCAGCACCGGCTTGGGTTGCGGTACCGTGCAGGAGATAATGAAGAGGGCCGCGCATCCGGCGACGAGCAAGCACTTCATCCTACAGGAGCTCATCGATCTTCTTCCCCTCTTTCAGGTATTCGATCTTCTTCTTGAGTTTCTCTATCTGGTAGTCCTCCGGGCCCAGGTCCCATGCCTTCCGATAATACGAGAGGGCGCCGTCCGTGTTCCCGAGACGGTAGGTCACATCGCCCATGTGTTCGTTGACAACCGGGTCTTCCGGCATCAGAGAGAGTGCACGCTCGATCTCCTTGAGGGCCTGCTGATAGTTCCCCTTCTTGAAATAGACCCACCCAAGGCTGTCGATGATGTAGCCCTGGTCGGGCTTGAGCTTCAACGCCTTAACGATGAGGTTCTTCGCCTCATCGAGGTTGATGCCGAGGTCGGCATAGGTGTACCCAAGGTAATTGAGGGCATCGGCGTCCTCCGGGTCCTTGAGGATGACCTCTTTCAATACCGCGATCGCGCCGTCCTTGTCCCCCGACAAATCGAGGATCGTGCCGTAGTAGAAGAGGTGTCTGACCTCGCTGGGCTCAAGCTCCATCGCCTTCTTGATTTCCACCACGGCCTTGGCATACTCCTTCTTATCCGCCCAGAGCGAGGCCAGGATATGGTGGAGGCTCGCGTCCGCAGGCGAGACCGACAGCGCCTCCTCGATCGCCTTCATGGCCCCGTCGGTGTCCTTCCTGTCGTCCAGTATATAGGCGATGTGGATTTTGGCGTCCACGAAAAGGGTCGACTTCTTCCCTATCTTATGGAACTGGGCCAGCGCCTCGTCGCCCTTTTCCATTTTTTCAAGGGACGCGCCGTAGTAATAGATCAGCTTATCGTTATCGGGGTCTACGGCCAACAGCTTCTTGAACTCATCGGCCGCGGGCTGATATCGCTCCATCTCGAAATAAAGCAGCCCGAGCTGCAGCTTTATGTCGTCCTGATTGGAGCCGGAAGTGCCCATCGCCTGAAACTCTTTGATGGCATCGTCGAGGCGATTAAGCTGGATGTAGATCCGCGCCAGGTGTTCGCGCAGCAGGGTGTTGTCCGGGTAGATCTTGACGATCTCCGAGAATTTCTTTGCGGCCAGGTTATAGTCCCCCCGGTCCTCGTAGAGCAGGGCGAGCCCGAGGATGGCGGTCTCGTTGTTGGGATCCAGGGCGACCGCCTTCAGGTAGTATTTCTCCGCCTGTTTCTTGTCCCCGCGAGCGAGCTCGATTTTCCCCATGTAGTAATAGGCATCGGCGGATTTCGGATCGATTGCGAGATACTTCCTCAGCACGTCGATGCCCCGGCTGAATTCCTTGTTATCCGAGAACAGAGCCGAAAGCTTCAGGTACGGGTCCCTGTCTTTCGGATCGAGCACGATGATCTCTTCGTAGGACTTCACCGCCTTGTCTGTCTCCCCGAGGCCCGAATAGATCTCGGCCAGAAGCAGCAAGAGGTCCTTATCGTGAGGTGATATCTCCAGCGCCTTTTCCGCATTGGCCGCGGCGGCGTTGAGGTTGCCGGTCTTGGCATAGAGCTCGGCGAGCTCAAGGTATAACGTCAGCCCCTTTGGGTCATATTCGATGGCCTTTTCATATTCCTGTATCGCCAGGGAAAAATCTCCGTCCCACAGCGACGTCCGCGCGGCAAGGTAATAGTATTGAGCCATTACCTCGTTTGTGGTGATGGTGGTCGGGACAGGCGGCAGTGTCCCCACGGTGACGCCCCCGGTCGTCGTGGAGCAGGCGGCCATGAAAACAAAAAGGGGGAAAAGGATCAGTATCAATCGACTGGTTTTCATCTTATCTTGTCTCCTTCGTTGTCGCTATTATATACGGATCGTTCGTTATCGTCAATGCATTTACCTCACCCTTTGCGGGCCGAAACTGCGAGCAGCGGAACAAGACCGGCGGTGCGGCGGCCTCACGGGCCGCCGGCGGGGCATTTCGTGAGGAAATGACTCGACGATTATGAGGGAATGGACGATGTGATCCTTTCCTTTTCGGCGACCAGCCGGTTGAAGATCTCATGGGGGACGTGAAGATCACCAAACCCCCTTCCGAGCTGTACGACCGGCTTATTTTCGCCGTGAAAATCGCTCCCCCCGGTGGGGATTATTTGAAGCTTCCGGGCCAGCCCAAGGAAATACTCTTCTTGATCCCTCGAATGATTATAGTAGTAACATTCAAGACCCATGAGGCCCATCTCTACGAGCCCCGCGAGAAACTGCGGGAGCCTCTCGTACGGGTCGACGGCCAGCGTCTTGGGATGAGCGAGGACCGGAATCCCCGACGCCTTTCTGATCAGCTCGATCGATTGTAGCGGCGAGAACCGTGCCTTGTTGACGTAACACGGGGCCCCCTTCTTGATATAGCGCTCAAAGGCCTCGCCCATCGATGAGGCGAATCCCTTCTTGATGATCGCCCGGGCGAAATGCGGCCTGCCGATCTGCTCTCCCCCCGCCTCCAGCCGCACGTCTTCCATCGTCACTGGTACGCCGTAGTAGTTGAGGCGCTCAATGATCTTGGGATTGCGCTCCCTACGGGCCTCCCCAAGGAAGGTCAGGGCCTGCTGGAAGGCACTATCGCCCTCCTCGACGAAGTAGCCGAGGATATGCATGGTGCCCACCGCTCCGTATTCGGCACTGATCTCGATGCCGGGGATAAAGGGGAGACCGATCCGTTCGGCCCGGGCCCGCGCGGGGGCGATCCCGTCCATCGTGTCGTGATCGGTAATCGCCACTCCTGAAAGCCCGAGGTTCGCGGCAAGGTCCACCAGCTGCTCGGGAGTAAGTCTCCCGTCCGAGGCCGTCGTATGGGTATGAAGGTCAATCACAATAATGGGGCCATTCCCGCGTTACACGGATGAAAGGAAATGACGGACAAGGTGTGCCGGCCGGCGTTTCTCACCGGACGCTCGACGTGGGGCCGACATGCTCGACATATCGCTCGACCAGGACTTTACCGCCTCTTTCCTCTTCCGGCATTTTGCCGATGGCCGCGGTGACCTCTTTAATACGATCGTCGATCCGAGGATGGGTGGCAAAAAGGAGTTTTACCCCCTCGGCATTCGGCGAGCCCGCCCTCGATCTGAGCATATTCAGGAATGTCAGCAGACTGTTCGGGTCGTATCCGGCCTTGGCCACATATCCGAGGGCAAGACGATCCGCCTGATATTCATCGGAGCGGGAGAGCCCTTTGAAGACGACGTTTGTCCCAAAGGAGGTGACGGCGTTGAAAATCGCGGGATCGGTGTGCAGGAGGTCGCCGGCGACGTCGTTGCCCACGTTCAAGAATTTCTGTTTCTCGATCTCCTTGATGATATGCTTTTTCGCAACATGCGATATCTCGTGGGCAAGCACCGAGGCCAGCTCCGCCTCGCTGCCTATCGTCGCAAGGGTCCCCCGCGTGATAAAGATGTAACCGCCCGGGCAGGAGAATGCGTTGATGATATCCGTATCGAGGACGGCGAAGTGATACGAGAGGTCCGGTCGATCTGATTTTTTTGCCACGGCCTCCCCGACCGTCGAGATATACCGAGTCAGCTGCCGGTCCCTGACGATGCCGTACCTCCCTGCGATGGTGGCCGCGATAGCCCTGCCGATCTCGATCTCCTCCTGTTCCCCGATCGGGGTGACCGCGCTTCCGATAATCCTGACGGAGCCGACAAGGTCGTCGATGCCCGGCGGAGAAGGCACCGGTAACCCGAGGGTCACACACCCCACGCCGGCCATCAGGACGATGGATAATAGGGCTGCCCGGATCAGTCTCGTCACGGTTTCAACCCCCCGCTCACGATGAAGTCGTAGAGCTCACCGTCCGATATCACCACCGATTCCATATACTCGACGGCCATGTAGTCCCGCGTGGAGCCGCCCGAGCCGTCTTCGGTGGCGATTCCCCTTCCCCCCGCCGAGGCCGTGATGGAATCGTCCCGGTTACCGGAAAAGCCGGTCCGTATCGAATCGAGAAAGCTGGGGCCGGATGTAGTATTATGCGACGGTTTGGCGCCCGCGGTATCCCCGCTTCGGGGACCGCCCGGAAAGCGGGCGGAATCGCCGGGAGACAGGACAACCCGGCTGATCCAGCCGATAACCCCGTTTGGTTTCCTTACCCTGAACCAATCACCCTCCCACGAGAGGAGATCGAGCGGCTCGTCTTTCGTAACCTTGCAGAGGAGCTTATAGTCCGTTCCCGGCCCATCGAGCAGATAGGCCTCGGGGAGCCCGATGCGGATCGATTCGGTAGCCCAGGCTGTGGAGAGTGATGCCATGAGAAGCAGACCGAAAACGGCGATCTTTAAAACTCTTCCCATCCCAAAACTCCACCGAGATTATTGATTAATTATAATTCTATTCCGGCGATTTATCAAGGTCTTTGTCGCCGATCACAAAACAGAGCCATTCCCCCCGCCGCCGCACTGATATCTCGTGTGGACCGATCGGCACATGCTCGTGGATAATCTCGCGCATCCGATCTTCCTCCGTATCGAGGATCCCCGAAAGCACGAGGCTCCCGCCGGCCGACCTCGACCCCAAAAGCGGAACGATGACCCCTTCGATCTCGGTGGTCGTGAGGTTTGCCACCACGAGGTCGAATGTCCCCACGGGACAATCGAACAGCCCCTCCCGAACGGTGACACGATCTTCAAGATGGTTTCGGGCTACGTTTTCGCGCGCGGACTTCACGGCATCCACGTCCGACTCGACCCCCACGACGTACGCGATGCCCAACAGCGCCCCGGCGATGGCGAGAATCCCCGATCCACATCCGACGTCAAGGAGGCTTGTAACACGTCCGGTCGCACAGGTCTCTTCGATTGCCGTAAGGCACAGCCGGGTGGTCTCATGCGACCCGGTGCCGAACGCCGGCCCCGGGAGGATCCGGATGACGATCTCATCTTCAGACCCGCCGTACTCCTCCCAGGGCGGGGCGACGGTGATGCGGTCGGTAATTCGTTGCGCCCTGAAGAATCGCTGGTATTCGGTGCGCCACTGCGCGCCGACCAGATCATGTACCTCATATCGTAAGACAGCGCCCTCCCCCCAGAGTTCCACAAGTGACTTGAGATAGCGCTGGATCGCGTGGAGTTTAGCATCTGCCCCCCCATACGGAAGGTAGACGACGACGGGACCCTTTTCCCCTTCCCATTCCCATCCCTCGACGACACCGGCGGGTGATATATCGGCCAGGAAGTCGACCAGCGCCCCTTTTGCCTCCTCTATCACGTCTATGGTTATCTCGATGAGTGCGGCACCGTCCATGGGTAAAGCATACCACAAAAGCGGGGGCCCGAAAAAGAAAAAGACCGACGAGAACGTCTCGTCGGTCTTATGGTGAGGCGGTTGTCTTTTACTTCTTGATCGGCCCCACGGGAAGCACCTTCCTGCCCCAGACGGTGTTGATGAGACCGGCGGCCGAGGTGTACCAGGCACTGAGCGCCGTGGCGATTCCCACAAACCCTCCGATCATGGCAAAGGCCGGGTTTCCAAAATGGCCGATGTCCAGCAGGATGAAGGTTAAAAGAAGGAGCGTGAAAACGGTGAAGAGGGCCCTGTTGGTCTTCATGCTCCCCACCCACATGTAGAAGGTGAAGATCGTCCATGCCGTCAGGAACCAGGCCAGGAGGAGGGTAACGTCCGTATCGGGGATGAGGCCCCTGGTGACGAAGACCGGAATAAGGCCGAGTGATACCCAGAACCCCCCGTAGGAGATGAACGCCGTAGCGCCGAAGATGTTTCTTGTCCGGTATTCCCAGAGGCCGGCCAGGACCTGCGCCGCCCCGCCGAAGATAAGGGCGGACGTAAGCCAGACGTGTCCCGCCGCCGCCTTGTCGATGATCCCGGCGTTAACCAGCGAGAGCAGGAAGGTGGTCAGGGCGAAGCAGTTGAGCCCGAGCGGCCCCGGATCCGCCGGCGAGAGGGTCTCAAAACCGGCGATTTCAACCTTGGTAACGTCGCTTTTAGCCATGAATACAACTCCTTTCTTTGACTATGGTATCGACCACGTCGCGTGGCCCGAAGGTAAGAAAAATGTGGAGTTTATTATACGGCTGGGAATAATAGTGTCAAGGAGAAAACGAGTAAGGATTAATAGCCTCCATTGGTCGACGGGATGCCTCATCTATACTTCCGTATAGTCCCGCCGGGCCCGTCCAACCGGACCGCGCGCGTCGTGGGAAGCGCAGGGTAAAAAGGCGGCCTATTTCTTTTCCCTTCTCCCTCAAAAGTGTGTCCCGCGCGAAGGGCGCCATTGTGAAGAACACCTCGGTCTTTTCGCACGGGAAATCGTCGCAGAAGCCGCAGTTCTTCACACCGCGTACTATCCCGCAGGCCCTGATCGCGCACTCGTGGCAGTGTGCGCACTTCTTTCCTTCAACAAGACAGCCGTCGCACCAGACGTCGGCGACGGCCACCCTTACCCCATATTCTTTCGCCCACAGGAGCGCGGTCTCTTCCGCTTTCTTCCCGTCATTTTCTCTGGTGGCGATAAAGGCCGGACAATCGGTGCAGACCAGGCCGCAGTAGGCGATCATCATATCCATGGATGCTCCCGGAAAGGAGGTCTGTTAATTTTCGAGAATTATCTTGCCCCTTTGGCCGCGGCGACCATGTGATAGCGGCCAATCTGCTCCATCGTCACGATCCCCACAAGCCTCTCGTCCCGCATTACGGGCACCATGGAGAGCCCCTTCTCGGCCATCTTCTTGTAGAGCTCTACCAGCGGCTCTTTTTCGGTCGTCGTGAGAAACTCCCGCTCGGCGAAGTCTGCCACCCGCTCGTTTTCCTTCTTCTCGTTGATCCCGACAATGAGAGCCTCACGCCTGAGTACGCCCAGGAGCTGGCTGCCGAACAGTACCGGGAAGTCGCCCTGCAACGTGTGCAGAAAGAGCTCCGATGCCGAGCCGAGTGTGTCGTTGGGGGTAAGCGAGCGGAAGTCCTCCAGCATCACCGACTTCACCGGCGCGTCCGACAAAGCGTAGCGCAACGCCCAGATCCGCTCCTCCCCTTCGGCGCCAAGGTAGATGAATACGGCGATTAGGGCAAGCCAGATGTTGTAGAAGATCCCGACGAAGAACAGGAGGACCGCAAACATCTGGCCCACGAAAACCGCAATCCTTGTCGCCTTCATATGGTCTATAAAAGCCGCCAGGATCCCTCGCAGCACGCGTCCGCCGTCCATGGGAAAGGCCGGAATCAGGTTGAAGCCTGCCAAAAAGAGGTTGATCCAGAACAAGGAGACGATCATGTTCCCCTCGTAGAGAGAGGAGGAGGTCGGGGAGCCGAAGGGGACCTTCAACGAATAGATGACCACGAAAAGGACGGCTGATATGGCCAGGCTCGAGAGCGGCCCCGCGACGGATATGACGATCTCTTCACGGGGCTTTTCCGGGATCTCATCCATCTGGGCCATTCCGCCGATGGGAAGCAGCGTGATGTTTCTGACCTTGTGGCCGTAGTGGATCGCAAAGTAGCTGTGGGTGAGCTCATGAAGGATAACGCAGACGAAAACAAGGGCCACAAAGACGACCCCGTAGAGGGCATGCGCCGCCGTCTTTCCCAGCACGGCCACGAAGACCAGCAGTAGAAAGAAGGTGATATGAATCCTGATGGGTATCCCGAAAACCCTACCGATGGAAAATGACCACTTCATGGGTTATCTCCCTAAAAATGCCCATTGAATAGGGGCCGGTGCCCCATCCTCATACGTCCCTGTCTCTCTCTATCTGAAAATTCCTGTGGGTAAACCTCATCTTCACCTTAGGGCGGTACCCAGGGGGACGAGGCCGCACCAAGACACCGCACTACATCTCCGGCAGCGACTCGGCATACTCCTTGATCTCCCTGAGGACTCTTTTTACCGCGTCTTTGTCCTGTCCCATCGCCCGGATCACGAGGGTCTTGGCCCCGTACGTCGGATACGAGCCGATGGAGACGCCGGGGAACTCCTGGCCCAGCTTCGCCAGGAGGTGGGCGATGCGGGCCTCCACCTCCGAGAGGACCAGCTCTTCAGTAAAGCGCCCGGTCTTCGGCTTGAGGTAGACCCCCTCGATGGCGTCGGTAAAGATCGTCTTGAGCTCTTGCGGCACCCCGGGCAGGACAAAAATCCGGGTACGCTCATAGACAAACGTCGATCCGGGGCAAAACCCGGCCTTGTTTTCGAGCACCTCGGCGCCCTCTACCACCGTCGCCATCTTCTTGACCGCGTCGTTCACTTCCATCTTCGTCTTGATGAAGCCCTTCTCGAAAAGGAAGTCCGAAAGCCTCCCCATGTGTGCCAGCGCCTCGTCGGACACCACGAGGCCCTTTCCTGCGGCCCGGGAGAGGGCCGCCGTCGTCACGTCGTCCGGCGTCGCCCCCAGTCCTCCGCAGACGAAGAGGAACTCTACGTCGCCCGCAAACCGTGATACCCACCCCGCGATCTCGTCCGTCAGATCCGGGAGCACCACAATACACCGCACCTCCTCACCGAGGAGAAACAGCCGCTGCGCCAGCCAGTGCGTATTCGTGTCCAGGATATGGCCCGAGAGGATCTCGCTGCCGATTGTGAGAATTACCGTTGACATCAGTTATCATTTTTCCTTTCGTGCAAGCAGCCGCGCCACCGCCCGCACCATTCCCGCCTCGATGACCGTTCCCTCCCGAAAGACAAGTACACGCATCCCCCCCACGAGCCCCAAGAGCTCGTTGGGATCCAGGTAGTGCGTGGGGTCCTTTGAAGGCATGAACCTGAAGTTGTCCTTCGTGAACGACTCGAACAGTAAGTATCCCCCCACCTTGAGGCCGTCTATCAGGGCGGGCATAAGACGGCGGTCCAGATAGAAGAAATTGAGGATAAGATCGTATAGCCGCGGCCTGATCACGTAGCGGCCCAGGTCGGCAAAAACCAGATTAACCGAGACACGCTCCTCGCGCATGAACGCTCGGGCCATCTCGAGCCCTTCGCGTGAGTTGTCCACCGCGTCCACCACAAACCCACGCTTGGCCAGATAGACCGCGTTGCGGGCGGGACCGCAGGCGACATCGAGGGCTCTCCCGGCGGGAAGGTAAGGGACGTGCTCCATGAGGAAGCGAGACGGGCGCTTCCAGGCGTCGGGATTTTCGCGCCGGTAGCGCTCATCCCACCGGGTATTTAAGAATGGCAGGTCCACGAATCGTTTCTCCCTTTCGGAGCATGGCTATTACTATAACATATCGGACTCTAAACCGAAAATAAAAAAGGATAGAACGGCCGACGGTAGAGACGGCCCGCCGCACAGGGCGAAGGCGGATCTCTCGTCGCGTGATATCTCAGGGACCGATCCACGCAGGGGGACGCCGGGAACGTTCGCGACATAAAAAAAATCCCCGCTGCGCTTACCACAGTGGGGTTATTAGGACGGATATCTATCGGTAGCTAACTCAACTCCGACCCAAGGTTTTGACCGTCCCCTCTTCGTTACGTCGTGTCCGACCGCTTCTTCTCCCTTGTATTATCCGAATACCGGTATCTTCGTCACGCCCCGACTCCTCAGGAACAAGGCGGGGCGCGCTCCTCCATCGGCGACCCATCCGTGAGCCCGGACTCGGTTACCGGTACCATCACCCATCGCAAAACCCGGCAAGACTCGGTGTACTCAAAGACAGCCTCCTTTAATGCAGGTCAAAGCCGCCCATCTCATCGGAGTGATCGGAAAAGTCGACGAGGGCGTAATCTTTGGCCAGGTATTTCCCTTCTTCCGTAACGGTAAAGAAGACTGAAATCTCTCCGGGGTATCTACTCCTGATCGTGAACGTCTGCGGTGGCGTCCACGTCCCGTTCGGCGCGATCCGGTCGATCTTCATTTCCGTATACGGAAGCTCGACGAACCTGGTCCGGCTTGATGTCACCGTCAAGCGTGAGATCCCGCAATTCCTGATCGGTAACGTTTGTCACGGAAAAGTATATTTCAGAGACGGTCCCGGCCTGGGCTGATTCCAGATAGTTAAACACCTTCACTTTCACTATCGGTGGATTCGTTGTGCCCCATGTCCCCGCAGAGGTGCAGGAAGCCATAGCCGCCGCCAACAGCCCTACCAGGAACAAAAGCATTAGTTGTCTTTTCATTGTGCTCACCTCCCGCTCGTACATTTCCTACTCTTATATTATATCATATGCCGTTTCCTTCCGTCAATTTTGTCCGGGCCCGTACATGGCACCCGGTCACCGTCGGACGCTCGCCTTCCGCCCTATTGTATGAACCTCGGGATGCCGTCGATATCAACATCAACGGCATCACGCCGGCTGTCTCCTTTCGTGTGGAGA
Source organism: uncultured delta proteobacterium (assembly GCA_963792965.1). Lineage (GTDB taxonomy): Bacteria > Desulfobacterota > Zymogenia > Zymogenales > Zymogenaceae > CAWBYW01. The sequence continues at coordinate 76,790 of CAWBYW010000006.1, forward strand.
TATCCCCGCTAACGCATCATGAAGAAGTCGTCTCGGTCGTGATCGAACTCGGGGCCAACCTGAATGATCGCGTAGTCCCTGGAAAGGAACTTCCCGTCTTCCGTCAGAGTGAAGAAAATCGTTATCTCTCCCGAATGCTGGCTCGTGACCACGAAAGGCGTACGGGGCGTCCAGACCGCATTCGGAGCGATCCGATCGATCGTCATCTCCTCAAAGGGGAGATCGACGTCGTACGACGGATTGGCCGTCACCGTCAGTGTCAGGTCCCGCAATTCCTGGTCGGTAACGTTGGTCACCGAGAAGTAGATATCGGTACCTATCCCGACGTCGGTCGTCTCCGTGTAGTCGAACACCTTCAGTCTTGCCACCGGCGGGTTGGTCGTGCCCCAGTTTTCCGTCCAGGCGCACGAGACGAGACCCAGAGCCAGGAGCCCGGCCAAGGTGAATGTTAGCATATGTCTTTTCATCCCTTTTTCCCTCCCGCAAACACTTTTCTACGCATAGTCGCTTCTCATAAACAAGGCCACATTTATTATAAAGAATGATATCTCCCCCCATTATATATAAACAGCGCGGGGCCCGTTTTCCAGCGGACCCCGCGCTTTAGGAGGACGCTTCTCTTCCAGGCTCGAAAGCGTCTCCCTCAACCCACCAAACAGAACTGACTTCTATCGGGCGGGGTAAATCCTCAGGATCGCGCCATCCTTGGAGATAACCTTGCCGTCCTGGGTCAGCGTGAAGGAAACAGACCCTTCCGCGAAATCAGTGGTAATTGAAGGGGCCCTTCCCGTCACCGTAACCGGAGCCGTCGGCGCCCACACACCCATAGCGGGTATCGAGGCGATGTCGATTTCCTTGACCGACAGGTCCACCAGCTCGGGCGGATCGGCCGTTATCATGACCTTGAGGTTCTTGAGCTCCTTATTGGTGTTGTTCGTCACCGAGAAGTTAATTTCCTTGGCGATCCCGACCACCGGGCTCTTGTAGTACTGAAGCACCTTTACCGTCGCTACCGGCTTTTCCATGGCCGCGTAGGAAACCACGGCAAATACAAAGATCGCTGCCAAGACCAGAAGCAATACGTTTCTTTTCATGTTACTGTCCTCCATAAATGATTGTATACACACGCGACACAGTTCACCATCCGATATCTTCGTTGTCGGTGAACGAAGCCGCTTCCCGCCGATTCGTCGCCTAATCGATACGTGATATTTCCCGGAGGGGCTATGGAACAGTCTTTTTATAGATCCGTACGGAACACGTAGTCTGAAGCCCTCTCGAACCGATAGAGCCTCTCCTGTCCTGACGACCTCCTCTCTATCCGCTATCTATACCAGGTATATTTATTGCAAAGGGCGTGCCACTCGGTAGAGGCTCGTGACGATAAATTGTCCAATGATTACGGAAACTTACAGATAGGTAACACGTGTGCGTATTGTCTTCATTTCACGCGTGCAATACGTGTGAAAGGACGGCTCCTCTCGCGTAATGGTCGTGTATATCGACTCCTATAAGGCGGGCAATAGGATAAAATATCTAATGATCCAGGGTAAATAGGGAAGGTATGTAAATTAGTGATTATTAAGAATAACTCTGCCGCCGTTAGATTTATTGCGCCCCGGCAATAACCGTGCCGGGTCTATGGTATATCGACACGCAGAGGTAAGGCACTAATCGGCACCTCAGAGGGAAGGCTTGGCCGACGACAGTAGATAAATAAACAGGGCGGAGAAATCTCCGCCCTGTCTTGCGACACCGCGAGATCGGACGGCATCGCCGACCCTATCATACGCGGCATTACAGCTAAGATATCCGTATTTCCGAATCTACCCTCCGGACCGCGCCACCAGAGAAGTGTCACTTTCGAAGTACGGGATTAATCTCCACGATCGTGTAGTCCGTCGAGAGGAACTTCCCGTTTTGCTTCAGCGTAAAGAAGACCGACGCCTCTCCCGAGTAGAGACCCTGGACCATGAAAGGTTCCGCGGGCGTCCATACCCCGTTCGGGGCTATCCGGTCAATGGTAATTTGCGTGGACGGCAGCTTGACTTCATCCTGGGCGTCCGCCCCCACGTTCAGTGTCAGCCCTTTCAGCTCCTGACCGGTAAGGTTCGTCACCGTGATGTCTATGGGCGTATCCGCCCCGACGTCGGTATAGTTCGTATACTCGGTCACTTCCACTCTCGCTATGGGCGGGTTGGATATACCCCAATGCGCCACCGAGGCACACGAGCTTACGGCCAACACCATGAGAGCAACAAAGATTAAGAACGTTCCTTGTCTTTTCATCTTACCTTACCTCCTGTTACTTGTGTGGCATACATAACCCGTTTCCATCAGTCAGGGCAACCGCTTGCCCTCAGTTTATGGTGATCTGCTCCGATCCAACGTGAGCAGGAAAAGACTTTTTATCGCGCCTCCCGCGGACATATCCGTGAAGCATGACGACTGACTCACCGCCATGCTTCACGAATCTTGGGAAAGACGCGCCCCTCTTACAACCATTCTCCTTAGTTCATGGTTACTTCGTCATGTCCCTCATGATCGCGGTCGTTCATGCTATCGACATGAATAATCGCGTAATCCTTGGCCAGGTACTTCCCATTCTGCGAGACCGTGAAGAAGACTGTGATATTCCCAGAATGGTCGTCTGTGACCATGAAGGGCTCAGCCGGTGTCCATGTCGCGTTCGGGCCGATCCTGTCGATAGTCGTCTCCTGATACGGAAGCACTACGCCGTCGGACGGGTGCACGGTCACTGTCAGGGTAAGATCCCTCAGCTCCTGATCGGTAACGTTTGTCACCGAGAAATACAACCGGGTGGCAATCCCGATGTCCGTTGTCTCCCTGTAGTTGAACACCTTGATCCTCGCCACGGGCGGGTTTGTGGTGCCCCAATACTCCAATGAAGCACAGGAGGTAATGGCAGCAGCCAAGAGCCCCGCCAGCATCAAAAGCATGATTTGTCTTTTCATCTTTCTCACCTCCCTTAATATTTATTATAAGCACCCATCATCGCTTTGTCAATCGCCCCCCCGGCACGTTAGTGGTTGACAGCGCACCTCATGCATATTAAACTTGAGCCAAAGGAGGGTATCGCGTGAAGTACTTCGGGGGCGTCGATTTAGGCTCACTCACCGCCAAGGCGGTCATCATTGCCGACGGATCGATCACGTGCCGCACGATCATCCCGGCGGGATACAAGAGCAGCGAAACAGCGGCCAGGGTCATGGATCAGTGCCTGAATTCCGTGGGCTTGAAACTCTCCGATATTGCCTATATCGTCTCCACCGGCTACGGCAGGATAAACGTGCCGTTTGCGCACAAGCAGATCACCGAGATCACCTGCCACGCGAAGGGGGCCAACTTCATTTGGCCCGCCGCCCGAACGGTCATCGATATCGGCGGTCAGGACTCGAAGGCGATGTCGATCGACGAGACGGGGAGGGTCAAGGACTTTGTCATGAACGAGAAGTGCGCCGCCGGGACCGGAAGGTTCCTGGAGGTTATGGCTCGCGCGCTGGAGGTGGACCTGGACGACTTCGGCTCCCTCTCGATCACCTCCAATGACCCCGCCCGCATATCGAGCATGTGCACGGTCTTTGCGGAGTCTGAGGTAATCTCTAACATCGCCAGCGGTCTGCCGAAGCAGGATATCATCGCCGGTATTCACGACGCCATCACCAGCCGCGTCGCCTCGATGGCCCGGCGAGTCTCCATTACTGACGACGTGGTGCTCACCGGCGGCGTATCCAAAAACATCGGGGTGGTTACCGCGCTTGAGAAAAACCTCGGCCATAGGATTCTGGTAAGCGAGCTCTCGCAGCTCGCGGGGGCGCTGGGCGCGGCGCTGCTGGCGCGCGAGGCGCATGAGAAGGAAGCCAACAGGTAGGAGGACTCAAGGGCCGGAAATAGAGCTCATGCCGAACATGCGTACTCTCTCACGGGATTAACGTATCACCAGAGGGATTGAAGTTATGCTCGATCCCCGGTCGGGTGGGTTCGATTGTCGTCCATCCATGCGGCCCGGGGATGACGGTGTTACTTGACCAATCGACCCGGCTGCCGGTGCCGGGCGCACCGACGCTCAGCATCAGGAGCAGCGTTTTTACCAGCCCGCTTGTGTATCCCCTGTTTCCCGTTACGGTGCAAAAGATGCGCCCCGGGCCCCTGGAGTTGTCAATATGCACTGCCGCCGCTTCCCCGCGATTCGCATTGACCGTCAGGGTGTTAGTCGTGACCGTCGCGCGTATGTCGCTGTTAGCCGAACCGAAAAAGATCCCGTCCGCGGCCGCCTTATCGCTGAGAGACACGATATTATTCTCTGAAACTCTTGCGTCAACCGCCCCATCGGACTCAATATGCATCCCATGTGTCCCCGATCCGGACGTATCATGTGAGTAAAGCTTGTTTCCCGTCACCGTGACATTTACCGTGCCGCTGTCCTCAATAAGAATCCCTTTCGCGTTTTCTCCCGTAGCCGATATCGTGTTCCCGGAAATCAGGACAGTAATCTCCTTTCCGGGATTGCTTATATAGACGGCCGCTGCATCGTTTCCGGGTTGACCGGTATAGGTTATCGTATTATCCGTGATCACGAGGTGACTGAATCCTATGGCCACTATGGAGGAGTCGAGAATATTACCGGAGATCGTCTGGGTTCCGGTGCCGCCGCTGGAAAAGTATAACCCTCCCGCTCTCGGCGCATCGATGAATGCTCCCCCGGTCGGAAGATCTCCGATCAGGCTGATAAGATGGGAGAACGAAGGAAGTAATAGAGTATCGAAAAGTCCTGTACCGCCGTGAATATTCATCGAGCTCAAACCGTGCTCGCCTCCAGGTAACGCCCCCCCTGAGCAATAGACCGCTCTTTCGGGATATAGGCGCACATTATTGGGTATGGGCGGAGGAATCTTGGTGGTAGGGAGCGCGTCGGGGCATCCCGCATAACTGCCATGCCCCATTCCCCGCAAAAACAATACAACAACGAGACAGAAAATCGCACTTTTCATAGACGTGCTCCTGCAAGCCCGGGGGACCCCCCGAATATCGCGCCCTCCGTCGTATCCGCAGACGAGAGACTGAGATTGGTTTTATTATATATACTCTACTATTTTTATTTGTCAATACTGAATCACGCTCGGGTCGAAAAAGGGCTGACCACCACTCTGAGGGATAAGAGTATCGGAATATCGCCTTTTAGTTATGCTTCGGTGATTTTTTGTTGTCTTCTCAGGTAAGGTGGTATATTTTTATATATAGATATATTGCAGTATACTTAGATACCCTTACCATTACCGGCATGTCTATTTCCGACACTCAAACGCGATGCCCCTGGGGGAAGAGCCAGCTCCTCATCGACTACCATGACACCGAATGGGGGACTTTTACCCTCGACGATGGGGTGCACTTTGAGCACCTC
>CAWBYW010000007.1:0-565000 GCA_963792965.1 uncultured delta proteobacterium
AATCATCAGGACGACCATCGAAGCAATCCGTACGCGATGTCCCCGTCTGATCATCAACATGAGCTCGGCAATTCTTACCTCGGGCGACAGGAGATTACGGATCGCCCCCATCATAGCTGTGAAACCGCCGATGGCGAGCCTCAACACCAACTCCATGAACTTCGCCCTCGTCGACTGGAAGAAGGGCCGAGTCGTGTCAGAAATGCTGTTCGAGAATAGCTTTTCGATGATTGTCGAGTTCAATGAGACGATGAGGGAAAACGGCATCAAACCGGAGTTCGAGATATACGACATGGGGGGACTCTTCAACATTCTTCTTGTGAAAAAGCAGGGGATATTTGAGGAGCCGATGCACTTCCAGATGGTTTTCGGTGTGGCGGGAGGCGTGCCATACAGGCCCGGCCTCTTCGCACGGATGCTTTCCCACCTCCCTGTGCGTGCGACCTACAGCGCGTGTGGTGCCGGGCCCAACCAGTTCAGGGCGGCCATAACCGCGGCCGTAAACGGGGGGCATATACGCGTGGGGCTCGAGGATAACATCAGGATGCCCGACGGGGAGCTCGCCCGGGGGAGCTGGGAGCAGGTTGAGTGGGCCCGCGAGGTGGCCGCGTCGGCGGGCAGAGGAGTTGCAGGTCCTCAGGACGCGCGGCGGATCCTCGGACTCGCCGCCGATGATGCCGGGTAAGCGTAACGGCATGGTCCAATGCGGTGACCCGAGTGTGTGTCCGTCACGTTCCGGCTCTGAGAAGAGATGCGAAATCCGCCCATGACCGTCGCTGGACCCGTTCAGCGAAACGGCAGTTCCCCGAAAACCAACCATTGGCGCGTCTCTCATAATCGGATGGGCAAAACGGGTTTGTGAACGCCGGATGGCGGCTCCTCGCGAGGTGAGCAGGAAAGCGGGCTTGGCCTCAAGTAAAAAGAAATAATCTAAAAAAAGTACTTGACAGTTACGATATTTTGCCATAATATTGATGCAAAGTTCTATAAATTAGATACATTATAGGATATTATATATAATTAGTATAGCTATTATGTATCATAAAGGAACGTCACTGAAATAAGGAGATGAATGATGATGAGAAAAGCCGTGGAAAGAGAGATGGAGAGGGCCGAGGATCTGGATCTGGAGTCTAAACTCGAGCGGGCCATCGAGATCCTGATGAAGAAGCTCGACATCTCCGAGCGAGAGGCGAAGATGAGGATTGCGACTTTCTCAAAGATGAAAGACCTTGACACGGAAAAGACATGCGAGGTCCTCATAAGGCTCGAGAAGATCATCAGCGAGAGCTGGTTTGAAAAGTCGACCGCGCATTAGAGCGGCCCGGAAGGGCCTCATATTACGCCTGACCGGCGGCGTATAGGCATCGGCTTAATTTTTCGGCCTTTATACCGAAAAGAAAAGAGAGACGGGGAGTTGCTCCCCGTCTCTCTTCAAATTCTGAGTGCACCACTATTTTTTGGCCCATTGGTCCATTATATCGTTGATGGTCTCGGCGATGGCCGCCTCGATCGTGGGATCTATCGACTGATGTCTGACCTTCGAGATAACCTCTTTGGTGTTGTTGTCGACGACGGTAACCTCCACCTCCACGAGGGAATCGGTGGGATTATACTTCGGCCAGAATCGTGAGGGGACTGTCCCCGAGGAGTAGTCAACGATCGCCCCGTTGACGGTAATATCGGCATTTTTATCGACAACCTTAAGCCCGAAGCGCTGGGTGAGAGCGTCCTTCATGTGTCGGGTCAGGAGACGCTCGGCGACGGGGTCGGTCTCTTTCCAGAGATCCTTGAACTCCGGAACCGTAACGGTCTTATAGGCAGTCAGGTCGGCTTGGGGCTTCGTCCATATCCAATCGACGGTGTCGCCTCCGATCATGCCGCTATAGTCATTGATAAAATTCCAGGCTCCAGCGTCGGGATCCTGGAAGTCTGTGTCTTCGGTCAAGACGTCGTGGACGGAAAAGGCCGGACGAGCCCAGATCACGAGGGCGCAGAGGGTTACTATCAACACCATCAATTGCCTGAGATATCCTCTTCTCATGTCTAATCCTCCTTCTAATATTCACCATATTCATGCATACCGAACGTCCAATAATAAGAATGAAGATAAGAGATTATTCGAGACAACCCTCCCGGAGGCGGACCCTAATGGATACGTATCACGTATCGATATCATTATTATAACATATGATTCCTTGTTTTCAATGGCAATGGGGTAATCGTTGATCGAAATTCTTTACGACTAATAATGCGGTGGGCGAAATAGGGTTGTCTGTCGGCGGGAGGCCGGGCGGTCTCTTGTTGAAAAAAGGGAGACGGGGAAGCCCCCGTCTCCCCTCATTTCTTAGGGCGCTTTTAGCGTTTGGCCCATTCGTCGATGATATCGGATACGGTCTTTGCGACGGCGCCGTCGATCGAATATTCGTGGGACTGATTCCTCACCTTGGAGATGATTTCCTTTGTCTTGTTGTCAACGACATAGACCTCAACCTCGGTGAAGGGTTCGCCGGCCCCGAATCCCACCCATACTCTGGTAGCGGTGTTACCGGAGAAATAGTCGACCATGGCACCCTTGACGGTGATGTCGGCGTTCTTATCGACGACCTTGAGCCCGAGCCGGCGGGAGAGCCCGTCTTTCATATTTCGGGTCAGGAGGTCCTGGGCCGTGACGTCGGTCTGGTTCGAAATATTTTCGAACTCGGGAACCTGCACCGTCTTGTACTGGCTCAAGTTGACCCCGGGCTTAGTCCAGATCCAGTCGACGCTGTCGCCTTCGACCATCCCGGTGTAGTCCGGGATAAAGTTCCAAGCGCCCTTTTCCGGGTTTTTAAAGTCGCTGTCCTCGGTCAGGACATTGCGGGCGGAAAAGGCGGTGCCGGCCCAGATCATCAGGGCACAGAGGGCCAGCAGCAACAGTAGCACGTGTCTGAGATATCCTCTTCTCATACGAATCCTCCATGGATTATTAATAATATTCACGCACATCACAGGCCGGATGGCGAATACTAATCAGCAATAAAAAAGAGGGCTAAAAATAATGAGAGCCGATTTTTCCTGTCAAATAGGTAGAGAATATGATATAAAATATGCCTTTATGACAATGGTACGAGTTTAAAGTAGTTCACCAGGAAAAAGCCGCCAATCCAGATATGTCGCAGGTCTCAGGAAAATCGAATGCCGAGAGATGTTTATCATATCTGACATTATTGACGACATTATAACACATCATTTTTCCTTTTCAATAGGAATGGAATCACGTGCTCAAAGATAATTCTTGATATAGTTAATAATATATTATATGAAATAGGTATCAGAGAGATCTATACCGGGGGAAGAAATGAAACTGACGACACTTTCGCGTTACGGGGTGAGGGCGCTGTTCGACATCGCCTATTGCGGCGAAGGGAAGCCGGTTCGCGCCTCTCAGGTTTCCAGGCGGCAAATGATATCCCTCAATTATATCGGCCAGATATTTCTGAAGCTCAAGCACGCGGGCCTCATCGTCAGCCATCGGGGACGTTCGGGCGGCTATACCCTGGCACGCCCCCCGGAAACAATAACGGTATTGATGATCATCAATGCCGTCGAGGGACGGATAAAGCTGGTGGACTGCGTTGACCCGGGCAGCGATTGCCCGATGATGGTCAAATGCGTCACCCAGGATGTTTGGAAGGAAGCCGGGGAGACGCTTGATAATTTCTTCGCGAAGATCACCATCCGCGACCTAATCGACCGAGCGAAGGAAAGAGGGATAAGGCTTGAGGCGTCCTGAAGTGCTTGCCGTGTCGTGCGTGCGGCCGCGAACACTCCGGCTCGCACTGGATGCGAGCGGTGTATCCGATGACCTGAAAAAGGTGGACCGAACCGGTCGACGAGATGTGCTTGTGCCGGCGGAAGGGAAATAAAGGGAAATAGGTTATCCCGATGAATATAAAGCACCTGCTTGGTCTGTTGAACGTCGCCAGGGATTGGAGGCTCTTTGTGGCGATGATCAAGGACAAGCGCTATAAAATCCCCTTTATCAGGAAAGTTGTCTACGCAATTCTTATTATCTATATCGTACTGCCCCTTGATTTCATCCCCGACATGATTCCCCTCGTCGGCATCGTTGACGACTTAGGTGCCTTTGCGGTGATCCTCGGCGTTACCCTCTACGAGATCTCAAACTATCGCGATTTTCGGGAACAAGAAGAGAGAGAACGTCCAGTCCATCCGTCGGATAACAAAAAGCGGATAGCCCGGGAGGCGGGGCTTCGTGAGGGTCCGCTGAAGAGTGAAAAGCGCAGTCGGCCTTCGGATCCATCGTCTTAACCACCCACGTGAGTGATAATCGTGAACAAAGATCGTCCCGACAGGACACGTGCCTACCTCGAGGGGAGGAACGTGGTGCTTGAAGCGCTTAGATCCAAGCGGGACATCATGACGATTTATATCGACGAAGGAATCGGGCGAAACGAGAAGATCGAGCAGATCATGGATCTTGCCCGTGCGGCGCACGTCCCCCTTTTGAGCGTGAAGAGAAAGGAGCTCGAGAGAATCTCCAGGACCGGGTCCCACCAGGGAGTTATCGCCGAAGCACTCGAGAAGCGAGAAATCAGCCTCAAGGGCCTTTTGGATTCACTTTCCGGCAAGAACGATCCACTTTTGGTGGTGCTTGGGGAAGTGATGTACGAACAGAACCTCGGCGCGATCCTAAGGACCGCGGATGGGGCGGGCGTGGACGGGGTAATTATCCCGACGAGGCGCTCGGCCCCCCTTTCGGCGGCTGTCGCGCGTGTCTCGATGGGGGCTTCGGAATATGTACCGGTCGTCAGGGAAAGCACGATGAGCACGCTGGCGACGCTGAGGCGTGAGGGGATCGTGATCTTCGGGGTGGAGGCGGGCGGGGATCGGCCCTATTTTGAGGCCGACCTTCGGGGTCCCGCGGCGTTTGTGTTCGGCGGCGAGGATAAGGGGCTGTCCGGCACGGTTCGGGAGAAGTGCAATTCTGTGCTCTCGATTCCGCTCGTCGGTCGGATCACATCGCTCAACGTAAGCGTATCGGTGGGGATCGTCCTCTTTGAGCGGGTCCGCCAGGCCGCATCCCCCGCCGGCGGCCGGTAACGGCGGTTTTCACGTTAGGCAGGCAAAAGAAAGAGGGGACGCCCTATGGGGCATCCCCTCTTCAGCTGTCGTCTTGATTTCTTATAACGCCGTACCCTATCTATGAACGCCCATCTATGGACGGTACGGGCGGGTCCAGCCGCCGCCGGCGCTCAGACTACCGTTATCGAAGCGAGCGATTTATGCCTTTCGTCAAGGAGCTCATTGATCCGCTCCATGACAAACTCGGTGAAGTCCGCGAATTGGTCTTTGAATCGCTCCTCGGCCTCCTTCGAAAAGGGGACGAACGAGCGATCCATGTCGTCGCCGATGATCTCGCGCGGGTCTATGGGCTTGCCGACCCGGTAAACGATCTTTCCGCTCTTGGCCCACGGGAGGTTACCCGAATAGACGCGATCGGAGCCGTTGCAGCCCACCGGCACCACCTTCTTGTTAGACTTGAGGGCGAGGTGGGCGATCCCGGTCTTTCCGGTGCCGAGGGTGCGGGAGCGGGTCCCCTCGGGAAAGATGATGACGTTGAGGTTCTTCTCGAAGAGGGCCTTGAAATTGATCTCGGCCACCTTCGCCATGAGCTGGCGATAGTAGGTGTCGATATACTCGGCATACGGGATCTCGATGTCGGAAAGAATCGTTCGAGGATATTCGACAACCTTTTTGATGCTTTCCGACAGCTCCGACCCCAGCTTCTTGAACCCCGGTTGCCTGTTCACGTAATCGCGAAGCGCCCGGTATTCTATTTTTGATATCTTGTCTTTCACAATCTTCCTGAAGTCCTCTCTGATCAGGTACCCCCTTGACGGGACGGGGATGTTGTTGGTCCAGTCGAAGAACTTCCTCATGAGAAGGTTGTTATAGTATTCTCCCTTTACCCACGTCGTGGTGTAGGGGAGCCTTCCCTTTCCCTGCCGCCACATCTTATACTGGAACGGCCAGTAGTTGTAGCGATCGGTGTGGTTGAGGGCGAAGATGACCGTCTCGTCTTTCGGGATATTGTCGAAGTTTTCGATCTCGATCTTGACCCGGGAAAAAAAGTGATAGTTGGGGATCAAAAGAACTCTGCCGAGAAATATCTGGGCATGACTGTATGTTCTGAGCTTTATCTTGCTGAGATGTTCGATATCAAGCACGCGCGTTCCTCCTGATTGGGGTTTCCTTCCGGCAATGCGAGAGCAACCACCGAGCCTTGCCAAAGAAGCATATGGGTGGCGATTAAAGCAGGAATCCGTGGAAAACACAACGAAAATATGACGTCATCGGCGGCTTACGCCGTGTCGTGTCTCCGTTTTTTCCAGCGGGATTGGGTCCAGAGCCACTGGTCGGTATATTCCCTGATGGTCCTTTCCAGGTTATCGATCCGTTTCTGGGTGAGGGCGACGATGTCTTCTTCGGAGTCGCCCGTCGGGGTAAACTCGATCGGCTCTTCAATGATGATGCGATAATTCCCGTCATTCTTCCGAATGATATATGTGGGAAGGAGCGGCACCTTCAGCTTGAGCGAAAGCTGAGCGGGGCCCGCCGCCATAAAAGTCTTTCTTCCGAAGAAGGTGACCTGATAGCCCCCCCGACGCGTAAATTCATCTGCGACGAACATCACGAAGGAGGAGTTCCTGAGCTCGCGCACAACCTGCTTTGCCCCCGCGACCCGGTTCTCCATCATGATCCTCTTCAGGCCGTTGACGTCCATAAACTGATTCCATCTCCTGTCGAACGCCTCCGACTTGAGCTGCTTTATCAGAGAGACGAATCGATCATCCTCCATGGCAAGCCTGAGCATCATGATCTGAAAATTTCCGAGATGTGCGCTCACCCCGATAGCGCCCTTGCCGTCGGCTCGTGCGGATGCAAGGTGCTCGATGCCCTCGATCGTCACCCTTTTCCTGAAAGTCTTCCGATTCCTCGGGTTTTGAAAATAGAAGAGATCCATGAAGAAGACCAGCTGGTTGAAGATGACTCTTTTTGCAATCGCGCGCGCCTCGCGCTTCGTGAGGGAGTCCCGATAGGCGATCAGAATATTCCGGGCCACCCGCCTCCTCAACCCGAACAGGATCCCCACCAGCGGGTAGAGCGCCCAGAAGTTAACATACGCGCATGACCGGACGACCCACAAGGGGAGGTGGCTGAAAATCGCCGCGGCAAGAGAAAGGAAGAAGACCCCGACTCGCTCTACGGCGACGTGCTTGAGCCTCTTAAATGAACTTTTTTCCATAAACTGTATCTATATCATGTTGAACGGAACACGTCAAAACAATTCGGAAAACTGAGAAAGACGTAGAATATTCAGGCCGGCCAAGCGAAGATGACCGTCTTGCTGGGGCTTGTACCCGTCAGGATGACGAACCGGTTGACCATGATAGCGCCGTCTTCCTCGACAATCCGACCTCCCCCGGGCGGGTCTACTCCTTTTCAGCCCGTATTTTGCCCTGAACTCGTCCATGAGGCCCTTGAGGTGTGCGGCCAATCCTCTTACCTTATCGGTCCCGAAGAGGTTCGTGTGTTCCTTCGGGTCCGCGATAAGATCGTAAAGCTCGGGCTTTCCGCCACCCTCAAACTCTATATACTTGTGAGTGTTGGTCCTCACCGCTTGCTGCGGCGGGACCCGATAAGGATAGTCGGCGAAATATTCGTAGAACCAGGCGTCCCTGCCCGGGGCAAGCGCCGGACTCGAGCATCGGCAGGAAGCTTGTCCCCTCCATCCGCTTTGAGGCCGGCAGGCCCACGAGGTCAAAGAGCGTCGGGGCCAGGTCGACGTTGAGGACCATCTGGCGGGCGCGTCTGCCGCGGTCCTTGACGAGGGCCGGATAGCGGACAATGAACGGGATACGGATCGACTCCTCATACGCCCAGCGCTTGTCCACGAGGTCATGCTCGCCCCAGAAGTAGCCGTTGTCACCGGCATAGATGACGAGGGTATCGTCGGCGATTCCCAATTCGTCAAGCCTGGACAGGAGCCTTCCGATCTCCCGGTCAAGCCCCGTGATTGTTGCGCAGTAGTTGCGGTAGTGGTGGGGCAGCGGCCCGATCACGCCGTAGAGGAGGTTCCCCCGCGTGAGGGTGATAAAGGGGTCAAATTCCTTGGGGAGGTGCAAATCCACGTTGTCATAGAGTCCCTTGAGGTCCGGTGGAGGCAGGAACTGGTGGTGCACGGCCTTATGCGCAAGCTCGAGACAGAAGGGCCTCCCGTTACGGGTCTCGATGAATTCTATGGCGCGGTCGGTCAGCTCTTCGGTAATATACGACTTTCGGGATGGCTCGTCTTTTCCGTTGACGATGAGGGGACAATTGAAGTACTGTCCCTGGCCGCCCTGAGCGGTGAAGGTAACGAAGAGATCGATGGCCGAGATCGTGGGGATGATGCCCGGCATATGCCACTTCCCGATGAAGGCCGTGTCGTAGCCCATGATCTTCATCGGCTCAAAGAAGGTCACGTTTGACCCTTCCCAGGGGGTGATATTATTCTTGACCCCGTGGGTGTGGGCGTAGGTGCCCGTCAAAAATGACGCCCGCGAAGGGCTGCAGAGGGACGTGGTGACGAAGGCGTTTTCAAAGAGGACCCCCTCGGCCGCCAGTCAATCCATGGCAGGCGTCTTTGGGAGAGAGATGACCCATGCACCAGAGATGATCCCAGCGATGATAATCAAGGAGGTGGAATGATGTCGGCGTTCCCGCCTGCTCGTCAGGGCCGAAGGATACTCCGGAACCCCCATTTAAGAAGTGAGCGGCCAGGCTATGCCGATCCCCTGAGGCGTAGCCGCCTGGTCTGCCGCTGTCCCGCGAAGAAGATGGATCCGTCTTATCGAACATGTCACCTGGTCTGTCGTTCGGATGGCCGGCGCTGGGGTTAACCGGACGTATGGCCGAAGAGGGCCTTGCTGCGTTCCTCGAAGATATTGAGAAATGATGAACGCCAAGGTGCCAGATCGGTGGTGAAGGACAAAGCCCGCCGAGGCCGACCAGGTCTAGAGACGGTATCCCGAGAACGACCCCACACGCGCCCGCAGTGGGGCGGCCTTGGCCGAGGGTGTGGTTTCTCCGGCTGTGCCACCCCGTGTCTGCGAACGACCCGCCGACAAGCGGAAAGATGAACACGGTTGCCGAGGTTCGTGGTCGAGCGCCTCCGGGCCGTGTCGACGCCGCCAGATAATGACCGCTTCCTGGTCGTCCAGAGGAAGCGGAGTGACGGGCGGCCGATGATCCTTCACCGGCCAGCGGGGCCTGTGGAAGAAGCGCCGGATGGACGTGGAGGTCCGAGCCGAGCTGATGATGGGAGCGATGCCCGATACAACCGCCACAATCCGACAGTGTGTCCGCTCGGGATCTCAGAGAGCATGTCACACACGTACGAAGAAGGCCAGTGATAGAAAATAAATTAACAGAGCAGACAATCCATCTCATGAAGACCTTTCCATGACATAAAACCAGCATGAAGTTTGTCCTTATACACTATTTTCGGAGAAAGTATGAAGAAGAAGTATTGGTGCTGATGACGGATCAGGTGCTCCCTCGAGCGCACAGCTGCCTCCTTATTAGCAGTCACGTCACCTCAGTCCTTGTTCACAATTTCCCCTTTCATAGTATACTAAAAGCCCTCAAAATGATATGCAGAAGCACGATAGCATAGTCACAAGCGACACAGCCTAGTCTGCCCGGCGGTTACAGGGAAAGATGTAATGAAGAAAATCTCCCTCTTTATACCCTGCCTTGTCGACCAGATTCTCCGGGGTGGGAGGCCAGGGGCAAGCTTCCTCATGAAGCTGGGGGCCGAGTGCCGCCTCCGGGTCCAGCGGGGCCTGCTGCGTCGGGGCTTGTAGACACCAAAGCAGCAGAGCAGAAGAAGAAGACGGCCTGCGCTCCGTGGAGATCATGGATTCGAACGACTATGTCTTTCCGCCTTCAGGGTCCTACATCCACACCATGACAAAGACGTGTCCCGATCTCCTGGCCAGGACAGGGGCGCGAGAGAAGGCACAAGAGCTCTCGGAGCGAGTCCAGGAAGCCTCCAGTCCGTCGTCGACGTAGTGAAGGTGACCAACGTCGGAGCCATTTTCGACGACGGAAACGGTGGAAGGAAGAGAGGCCGCCGAAGGTCAGCAGCCGCCGCTCATGCCATATCATCCGGGGGCTTCGATCTCCGGCGGGCCGGGACGCTCTTCGAACGTCGAGGGATCGAAGTCGTGCCCCTCATGCATGAGAGCGCCCTATCCAGATTCGAAGCCAGTTCTCAGCCGCCTCTGCGGAGGGATCTGTGGCCATGGTGAAAGACAAGGTAGATAACGTCGTGGCAAGCGGCGCGCAATACCTCGTCCTGTCCGAGCCCGGCTGCATACTCAACATCAGGGGCTTTATTGAGCGGAAGAAGATTCCGATCACGGTGGTTCATCTTGCCCAGCTCCTGGCGGGGGTCGTGAAACCGGAGGGTCGTTGACTCTCGATGAGACTGAGGTGACGTGTGAAGATCGAGGTAGAGAAATTTAGACAGAGTGCTCGTGAGGGACTCGGCAATGACGGCCAACAGACACTGCTGGCGAAGTTCCCCCTCATCTTCAAGGCGCTCAGGGATTATTCTTTCTCGACGCTGCCCAACGCACAGGAAGTGCTGGCCCGCGGCGCCGAAATACGTCGCGAATCGGTGAGGAACCTTCCCCGATATCTCGAATCGTTCGAGACAAACGTCCTCAAAAACGGCGGTACGGTATTCTGGGCGCGTGACCATAAGGAGGCGCGCGATTTCATCGCCGGGCTCGCGCGAGAAAAAGGGGTCAGAACCGTCACGAAGGGCAAGTCGATGCTGACGGAGGAGATGGACCTTAACCACGCTCTGAAGGATATCGGCGTTGACGTCTTTGAGACCGATCTTGGTGAGTTCATCACCCAGCAAATGGAGCGACCGCCTTTTCACATCGTCGGCCCGGCCCTCAACATATCGCCGAAGAGATCGCCGATCTCTTCGTGGGGTTCTGGGGGTTAAAAAAACGCTGGAAGTGAGTGGCCTGACGATGCAGGCCAGGGGCTTCCTCCGTGAGAAATTCCGAGCAGCCGAGATGGGGATCACGGGCGTCAATATGGGCATCGCCGACACCGGCACAATGGTGCTCGTCGAAAACGAGGGGAACATCCGCTACTGTTCGGGAGCGCCGAAGATTCACGTCGCGGTGATGGGGATAGAGAAGATCGTTCCCACCATAAACGACGCCTTGTGTATACTCCGGCTCCTGACCCGAAGCTGCACCGGGCAGGCGATATCCAGTTATGTAAACTTCATCTCCGGACCGAAGAGGGAAGGAAAATGGGGCGGTTCCCGGAGGAGCTCTATGTGGTCATCGTAGACGGGGGAAGGTCGAAAATCTACGCAGACCCGGACATGCGTGAAGTGCTCCAGTGTATCAAGTGCGGAGCATGCCTCAATTTCTGCCCTGTCTGGACCAAGGTTCGGGGCTGTCCCTACGGCTGGGTCTATTCGGGCCCCATCGGCTCGATTTTGAACCCGCTCTTCCTCGGGCTTGACCGGGCCTCGGACCTCTACCGGGCCACCACGCTCTGCGGCGCGTGCCATGGAAGTCTGCCCCGCCGGAATAAACCACCCGAGGCTATTTCTGAAGCTCCGGGAAAAGCGTGCGAGGGGAGACAAGACGTTTGGCGCGCGCAGACCGCCTTTGATGGAGCGGCTTACCTTCTGCCTGTGGGCGTGGGGAATCGGCCGTGAATCGCGCTACCGTGCTGCGGGAAAGCTGCTCAGGTGGGCGTTGAGGCCGATTTTGAGAAACGGGAGGGTCGGAAGTCTACCCGGGATGGGAAAGGGGTGGACCGCCGTTCGCGACCTGCCCTACCCACCGAAAAGACCTTTCGGGAGCGGTGGAAGGATAGTGGTGAGGTTGCCGACAGATGAAGTCAAAGAGAACCGCAAAAGAAGAGATCATGACGAGACTGAGGGAAGGGAGCCTTCGTGGAGAGACTCAGCCGGCGGCACGCTTGCGTGAACCGACGCGCGAGGCACCGGACATCGCCGCGCTTATCGATCTCTTGTCAGACAAAGGCGACGATGGCCGGAAGCGTCGTGAAACGGATTGGCTCAATAGATACGGCTGCATCGGAAGTCGTCGCCCTCATGAAGGACGGGGGGCTCTCATCCGCGGTGATCACAAGGGAACACATCATTACGGAGGCGCGTGTTGAACAAGCCATGAGGGAAGCCGGCATGACGCTTTTCCAACCGGCCCTCGATACTGTCGCGCACAAAGAGGCCTGTTTCCGTTCCGATGTGGGGATCACCGGCGCACTCTTCGGGATCGCTGAGACCGGGAGCCTGGCGCTGGTCTTTGGCGGAGAAAATCCGCGGCTCGCTCCCACGCTCCTTTTGCCACATAGCGCTCCTCAAGGCGAAGGATATCCTGCCCGATGCAGAGACCCTGTTTAGAAGCTCGCGAAGCGTGGAATATCGCCCTCGGCGATGGCGCTTGCGACCGGGCCGTCGACGACATCGGATATCGCGCTGACGCCGACCAAGGGCATCCACGGCCCCGGAAAAGTCTTCGTCATCCTCATCGATTGAAAGGGGCTCATATCGCTTGGATATCTCGCGGCGCTTTCGGGTTATACGGCCGGCCGCCCGAAAATTAAGTTAACATTAGCGGAGGAGCGCAGTATGAACCAGGAAGAAAAGACGGTAACCAATCTGGCCGTCCGGTCGGTGTTTGATTCCCTTGCCGAGATCATGGGCGAAAACGCACGCAATATCGTCTTCCGTGCGGCGGGTTTCTCACGCCTCATCGAGGCGCCACCCGAATACGACTGGAACAAAGAATTCACCAACAGGGAGCAGCTGAGCATATACCGCGAAATCGTGAAGCTGGTGGGCGCGGTCGGCTCACAGGGGATCCTGCGTCAGATCGGCTACAAAAACGCGGATCTCCTTGTTATGCGCTTCGGGCTGTTCGATCATCTTAAGGACCTGGTACCCGAACAGAAGTTTCAAAAATCGCTCGAACTGCTCGCCCTTGGAATCGGGCGTGGAAAAGTCGTCCAGGAGAGCCGGAAAAGGGCTGCGATGGATGTCTTTGACTGCACGGTGTGCGAAGGCGAGACCAGTAAGAAGCCGTACTGTTCCAACTACTCGGGGGCGATCAGCTTTTTTGCCGACTGGTCTTTGGGAAAGGGGAAATACGTCGTCATTGAGACCAAGTGCAAGGCCCTCGGTGACGAAACCTGCTATTTCGAGCTCAAGGAGCGATAGGGTACCCCGAAGAATTTTCTTCCTGTATCCATCAAGACGGCACCGTCGATGAATGGGGAGCCCGCGCGATTTCCGCAAGATGAGAGGCGGCCACAGCCGATTTTAAGGGAGGCACCGACCCTACGATGGATCAAATTCCTGACAAGTTTTGGGGCGTCGAGGCGGAGCGCCTCCTAACCCTCTTGGAAACCTCTCGGTCCGGGCTTTCAGATCAGGAAGCGGAAAATCGACTCAAAATATTCGGTCCCAATCGCCCGAAGCCGCAAAAAGAATTCGGTGTGGTCGATCTCTTCCTTTCGCAGTTCAAGAGCCCCATTGTCATTATCCTCATCGCGGCCGCCCTCCTGTCATATTTTCTCCACGACCCTACCGATTCCCTCATCATCCTGGCCATCGTCCTGGTCACCGCGATCCTCGGGTTCTGGCAGGAAAGGGGGCGACCGATGCCTGAAGAAGCTCCTTGCCATCGTGACGGTCAGGGCCCAAGTGCTGAGGGATGGTAATATCTCCGAGATCCCTTTTGAGGGTGTGGTGCCGGGAGATATCGTTGAACTCTCGGCGGGACGGGCCATTCCAGGTGATTGCCTCATCATCGAAGCCAAGGACCTCTTTGCCAATGAGGCCACCCTCACGGGTGAGACCTACCCGGTGGAGAAGAGCCCCGGTGTCATCGATCCGGGCACGCCCCTATCGGGGCGGACAAATGCGCTCTTTGCCGGAAGCTTTGTCGTCTCCGGCACCGCACGTGCCGTGGTCGCCTCCGTCGCGAACAAGACGGAGATCGGCAAGATTACACAGCGATTGGCCCTTAAGGCGCCCGAGACGGAATTCGAGCACGGCGTTAAGCATTTCGGGTTTTTCCTCATGGAGATCACGCTCGTTCTCGTGATCGCCATCTTTGGAATCAACGTATTTCTCAAGAGGCCGGTCCTGGAGTCTTTCTTATTTTCCGTCGCGCTTGCCGTAGGTTTGACCCCGCAACTCTTGCCGGCCATCATCACGATCAACCTCTCCTACGGCGCCAGGCATATGGCCAAGAAGAAGGTCATACTCAAGCGTCTTTCCTCCATCGAGGATTTCGGCAGCATGAACGTCCTCTGCTCGGATAAAACCGGCACCCTGACCGAGGGAATCGTTACCATACACTCCGGGCAGGACATCAGGGAAATGACTCCGACCACGTCCTTCTTTTAGCCTACCTCAACGCCCGGTTTGAGTCAGGGTTTCCCAACCCCATCGACGAAGCGATTCGTACGTTTCGGCAGTTCGATCTGGCAGGGATAGAAAAACATGACGAGATCCCGTACGATTTCATCCGCAAGCGATTGACCATCTCGACTATCAAAGACGGACAATATCTCCTGATCACCAAGGGCGCCGTGTCGAATATGCTCGACGTGTGCGACCGGGCCAGGAAGTCCGACGGGTCGGCCGTCGAGATCGGTTCAGTCCAAGCAGAGATCAAGCGGCGATATGAGGAGCTGAGTGCACAGGGTTTTAGAACGCTTGCGGTCGCCACAAAAGAACCGAAGACGGGCGCCCCTATTACGAAGGAAGACGAGACCGCGATGGTCCTTGAGGGATTTGTCGTGCTTTTCGACCCGCCCAAAAAGGACGTCGGCGGGGTGATCGGTCGCCTGAAAGAAACAGGGGTCAATCTGAAGATCATCACCGGTGACAACGCTCTGGTCGCCGCGCAGGTCGCACATGAGGTGGGCCTCTCGGGCGATAGGATCATCACGGGCAGTGAGATTTCCCGGATGAGCGACGAGGCCCTCGGCAACCGGGCACGCGATACCGACATTTTTGCGGAGATAGAGCCGAACCAGAAGGAGCAGATTATCCACGCTTTGAGGAAGTCGGGCAATGTCGTGGGGTATATGGGAGACGGCATCAACGATGCGACGGCGCTCCATGCCGCCGACGTGGCTATTTCGGTAGACACCGCCGTGGATGTCGCAAAGGCCAGCGCCGATATCGTGTTGCTCGAAAAGGATCTCGGCGTCCTGCTGGACGGCATCCATGAGGGGAGAAAGACCTTTGCCAACACCATGAAATATGTCTTCATGGCCACGAGCGCCAATTTCGGAAACATGTTCAGCATGGCGGGTGCGTCGCTCTTCCTCACGTTCCTGCCCCTTCTACCCAAGCAGATTCTTCTCACCAACCTGCTGACCGATTTTCCCGAGATGACGATCGCCTCCGATCACGTGGACGACCGGATGATCCAGAAGCCCCGTCGATGGGACATAAAATTCATCCGAAACTTCATGATGGTCTTCGGCCCACTGAGCTCGATCTTTGACTTCGTCACGTTCGGGGTGCTCCTGTTCGTCCTCAACGCATCGCCGGCGGAGTTCAGGACGGGGTGGTTCGTGGAGTCGGTCGTCTCGGCGTCGATGGTAGTGCTGGTGATTCGTACCCGGCGGCCCTTTTTCTTGAGCATGCCGTCACGCCCGCTCTTCCTGGTGACCGTCGCTATCGCGATCCTCACCGTCATTCTCCCCTTTACCGCCCTCGGCCGTCTTTTCGGGTTTGTGGCGCTTCCGATCTCATTTCTCGGCATGCTCGGCGGGATCATCCTTGTATATGTCGTCGGAGCGGAGATCACCAAGCGCGTATTTTTCGGATGGACAGCGGGTCGAAAAGGAGAGGCATAAAGACCGCGCCGCCTCTCGGTCATGGAGAGCGTTTGGCCCCGCACGGATTTGAAGAGAATACGACCGACCCATGCCGTATTCTATTGACAAGACCGGCGGTTCTTGAGATATATTCACCTTTCCGAGGTCCTCCCGATTTGAACGGGCGAAAAGGAAGGAGAAGAGTGTGGATCTGGGCGTTCTGGGACATATCGAGTTTACCTGGCAGTTCTTCTTCGGCTTCCTCTCCATCGTCCTGATCGACCTGATCCTTGCAGGGGACAACGCCGTGGTAATCGCCATGGCGGTTCGCAGCCTTCCCCGAAAGGATCGGACAAGGGGGATCATCCTCGGTGCGGGGGCGGCGGTCGTCCTCAGGGTGATCCTTACCTTTTTCGCCGCTCAGCTTCTGCAGATCCAATTCATCAAGTTCTTCGGGGGCGTCCTGATCATCTGGATTGCGGTAAGGCTCTTCATCAGCGGCGGTGACGAGCACGACGTAAAGAAGGTCGCCCAGACCATCTGGCAGGCGATGTGGCTCATCGTCATAGCCGATATCACGATGTCCACCGACAATATCCTTGCCGTGGCGGGGGCATCCAAGGGCAACCTCTTCCTCCTCATTTTCGGACTCGGCCTCTCCATCCCCTTCGTGGTCTTGACAAGTAACCTTCTGTCTATACTCATGGACAAGTACCCGATAATCATCTATATCGGGACGATGGTCTTGGGCCGCGTCGGCGGAGAGATGATGATCACCGATCCCTTTGTGGTCGGGCGGCTCGGCCATTCGAAGCTTCTTGAATACTCCGTTCAGGTCTTCTTTGCCATCGGGGTCGTCGTTTTCGGAAAGCTCTGGGTGAAGATGAAGCGATCACGGGAAGATAGTGATACTGAGCATCTCGTCCGGCCTCACGCATCGGACGCACCTCGGAACGATCAGGAGTAGGTAATGGCGATTCTTACTATTTCACGGGAGTGCCAGAGCGGCAGCCACGAGGTCGGAACGGCCGTGGCCAAAAGTCTCGGCTACGAGTTTGTCAGTAAGAAGCGAATCGTTGCCGACATCAAGAAATACGGCAAACGATGGCCGGGGGCGGATCTGGCGTTTGACGAAAATTCTCCCTCAATCTGGGAGCGTTTCGACTGGGAGTACCAGGGCGTTATCTCACTGGTTGAATCGATCATCCTCGACCATGCGCTGAGGGACAACACGGTAATCCTGGGGCGGGGCGGGAATTACCTCCTCAGGGATATTCCTCATGCGTTGAGGATTCGACTCGTGGCGCCTCTTGAGATTCGGGTCGGCCGAATGATGAAAGAGGATCACGTCGACGAAAAGACGGCGCGACACGAAATCGCCCGGATCGACGAATCCCGGGCCGACTACGTGAGCAAGAACTACGGCAGCGATTGGGAAGAGCTCGGGCACTACGACATGGTCCTCAACACAGGATCGGAGACCTATGACGAGATTGAGGGCATGCTCGTGGCCGCCCTCGTCGATCGAGACAAACATAAGACCGCCGAGGCGCTGGATCTCCTGACGGGACGGGCCGAAGCCGCCAGGATCAAGGCCGCCGTCGCCACGGACGCCCGCCTTAACGTGCCGACCTTCCAGGCTGTCTATGACGGAAAGTCAATCGTCCTGTCGGGGATTGTCCACAATCCCAAGGAGCACCGGCTGATCGAGGAGATCGCGGGAAATATCCCGGTCACGAGGCCGATCATAAGCCAGATACACTACCGAGGGTAGGGCGTAACCGTCCCGTGCCTACGCTCATGACGTACCGACGAGCATGACCCGACATGGGGCGCCGATTAATAACGGCCCTATTTCCCCGGGATGAACTTCAACGTCCCGACCCCGACTTCCCTGATATCCTTTTCGTCGACGAGCCAATCTCCGTATTCGCCCTTGAGGAACATATCCGTCATGTCCTCGCGGTACGGGCTGGTCAGCGAAGCACATTCCCCCGTCGAGAGGACGATAAGCGATCGATTGAGGTTTGAGAAATCGACGATATAGCGAATTGAAGCGGTGATGTCTACATCGTAAGGCTTGTTCTTGTTATACCCGCCCCGATCGAGCGATTGGTCGCTCCCGCCGAAGGGGAAGGGCCCATAATCGAAAAACGGCCGCAGGACATTGACCTGGCCGAAGACGTGCCTGAACTCGACGGGATGGATCGCTCCCCACCGCCATTTCGTCGGATTGTTTCCCATCTTCTCCGACAGGAGGACCACCGCCTCTCCAAAGGCCCTCATGAGGGTGTCGTCAAAGGTCTCTTTTTTCTCGGTCGTGACGTCATCGAAGAAAGGACTGGTCCGGTCGCTCGTGACGAGACGATACAGCGTATTGGTCGCAATACCCTTATCTTCCATAAAGCTTTTAAAGAGATCGGCGCCGAGCTCGTCCTTGAACGTGTCGACCAGGAGCGTATTGAATGTGGTCTCGAAAATCGCGGCCCCGGACGAATCGGGCTGTGACTCGCAGTCCCATCCGGCGAGCACGTCGACGTAGGGGATCAGCTCTTTTGTGGCCCCCCGCTTGAGGGAGGCGACAAAGATCGGGACGATGTGTTGGGCAAAGGTCGATTTCACGTCGAGCTGCATCTCTTTCATGTCGGCGACGCCGAGCTTGTCCTTTGCTCTGAGGCGCTCATCGATCCTGATGGCCCGCCACGGCGGCTCCCAGTATTCCGTGTAGAACGCCGGCGTCGCACCCTTGATACGGGGGGTTATTGGCGGTCCCGATATATCCCTTCTCGGGGTTGAAAAGGATCGGCATCTGGCTAAATGGATAGTATCCCTGCCATTCGTACTGGCCGTCCCAGCCCGGTTTGGGCAGCAGCCCCTTGCTGTTCTTCCTGATGGGACATTTCCCGGCGCCGACGTAGCCGATGTTTCCAAGGGTGTCGGCATAAACGTAGTGCTGCGGGCCGGCGGCGTAAATCGAGAGGGCTTCTTTGAATTCGTCCCAGTTCTGGGCGGCGTTGATTCGATAGAGCGCCTCAAGGAGCGGCCATGGCTCAAACCCCTGCGCCCGGAGACTTACCGGCGGCATCTTGCCCAGGCCCTCCTCAACGTCGTTGATGATCGGGCCGTGGGGCGTGAGGCGGACCGTGATCTTTTCTTCAGTCATCCCCTTGTCGCCCTTAACGGGTATCGTTTCGGTGATCAGCTTCAGGTCAACCCATTTGCCGTTATACATGACCTGATTTGGATTGTCGGGATTGAGTTTTTCGATATAGAGGTCCTGCGTGTCCATCGTGAAGTTCGTGACTCCCCAGGCGATCTTCTTATTGTGACCGAAGATGAAAACAGGGGCGCCGGGGAACATCGCGCCGGCGACATCCATGCCGCCGCCGACGAGGTGGGAGAGGTGCCACTGGGTGGGCATCTCCGGGCCGGACTCATGGGAGTCCTCGCAGAGAATGGGCATGCCGGTCGTCGATTTCTTTCCCGAGATAACCCAGTTGTTGCTTGCGAACTCCCGGTTTATAAAGTAGGCCAGGAAGTTTCGGGAGGTCGGGGAGAGCGCAGTGCCGCCGACAGGTGTGCCCGAGTCCGCGGTGATATAGACCGATTCCTCCGGTATGAAGGGGAGGAAGGTCTGCGCCTTCTCCGGTCCGAGTTTATTGAGGATGAGCCAGTTGAGTATCTCGTTCTTGTATGCCCAGCCGGCCAGCTGGAAGCTGATGAGGTTTCCGATGGCCTGGGAGTCTACGGGGGTCCACCGATCGGGCTTGTAGCGGAGGATCGTGAACTCGACGGGAAGGGGGTTGTTCTCCATATAGGCGTTGATGCCGGCGCAAAAAGCATCGACGATCTCCTTGAGGTCGGGTGGGAGCTGTTCGATTTGTTCCTGGGCCGTCCGGGTGAACCCCATGGTCACCAGGTACTTGTCGGCGTCAAGGAGGTCTTTACCGAAGACCTCCGAGAGCCGTCCCTCCGCGGCCCTCCGGTAGAAGTCCATCTGAAAGAGACGGTCCTGCGCCTGGCACCAGCCGAGGGCGAAGTAGAGGTCTTTCTTGTTGTCTGCATAGATATGCGGGACCCCGAGCCTGTCGCGAACGACGGTCGCTCCCGTCTTGATGTCGGGATGACGGACCTCACCTCTATACTTGGGAAGTACCGCCTTGAGGTAGAACCAGATGCCTCCCGCGAGGAGGAGGACAAGGAGAGACAGGACGATTACGATGCCCTTAAATAGTCTCACGTTAACCTCCGTCTTTTTTGCATATCATACCAGAACTATCATGGGGAGTGCAAGCGGGTTTATCCTTGACAATGAAAAAAAGGTGATTAAGTTACTATCAAGAAAGCAAGAAAAGGAGGGACGGGACATGAAACTATTTCCGGCAAAAAACTCTTTAGAAGCAATGATGTGCGATGACCTCAAAGACGGGATCGATATCTATGGGAATTTCTTCAATGATTTTCTCGGCGACACCTCTCTCTGGGGCTCGGCGCCGAAGATCGATATGTCGGAGACAAAAAAGGATATTGTCGTGAGGGCCGAGCTTCCCGGAATGGACGTCAAGGATATCGACCTGACCATAGACAACGGAATCCTCACTATATCCGGGCAGAAGCGGTTTGAGTCCGAAGAGGAGGAGATGAACAGCTTTTGCCGTGAGACGAGCTACGGATATTTCAGGAGGTCCGTCGAACTCCCGAGCGACGTGGACTCTGAGAAGGTAAACGCCGACTACAAGAGCGGAGTGCTGAAAATCAAGCTCCCCAAACTTAACGGGAAGGACAAGAAGGTCATCAAAATAGAGGCGCATTAAACAACGTGGCTCACCCAACGGGTGGCCCGAAATTATCTCCACATCCCATGTATATCTGCCCCGGAAAAATCCGGGGTTTTTTTATGTCGTCCTGAGCACACGCCGTTTTCGGGGTAGGTGGGAGAAAAAAGGTGGAATAAGCACGGCGAAAGTGATATCTTAATATTATTATGGACACGATCCTGACGATACTGACGCTTGCCGTGGCTAAATCCGTCGCACTTCTGATTCGGGGAAGCCGCCTCGGCCACGGCTTCACCTGGCCCGGCGAGATTGCGCTGAAGATCGATCCTTCGTTCGTCAGGAATATCATGAAAAGAAATGCCTCCATGAAGAGCGTGGTCATCGTCGGCACGAACGGCAAGACTACCTCGGCGAAGATCGCGCGTCACGTTCTGGCAAAGAACGGGTTTTCCGTCATCGCAAACGAGACCGGGGCAAATCTCAAGAACGGGATCGCCTCCACCCTGATCCAACACGCACGCCTCTCAGGAAGGATCCGGGCGGACGCCGCGATATTCGAGGTGGACGAGAATGTGCTCCCGCTGCTGCTCGCCGATTTCCACCCCGATGCGATCATGGTCCTCAATCTTTTCCGCGACCAGCTTGACCGGTACGGCGAGGTCAACACGATCGCTCTGAAGTGGCACGAGGCCCTCGCCCTGCTGGACGACAAGACCGCTCTCATCATGAACGGCAACGATCCCCAGATCTACTATCTCGGCACGTCCCTTGGGCATCTTTCCGTTACCTACTTCGGCCTCGACAAGAAGCTCATGAAGAAGCGTTCGTTCCCCCACGAGGCCGACTCGCTCTTCTGTCCGGCCTGCACCGAAAAGCTCTTCTATAATGCAATTGCCTATTCCCATATCGGAGATTTTGAGTGTAAGCGATGCGGCTTTCGGCCGGATGGGATCATCGATTATTCCCAAACGATCAAGAGTCCGCTCCTGGGCCTTTTCAACCGGTACAACACCAACGCGGTTGCGCTGATGCTCCATCGCGTATTCCGATTGTCTCTGGATAAGATCGCACGGGATATCGGGGGTTTTGCCGCGGCCTTCGGCAGACAGGAGATCATCGAGTATCACGGAAGAAAAATCGTCATTCAGCTCTCCAAGAACCCGACCGGCTTCAATCAGTCCATCGAGCTGTTGGAGGAATTTGATCTTCCTGAGCGGAAGGTGCTCCTTCTCCTCAATGACCGAATCCCCGACGGGAGGGACGTCTCATGGATCTGGGACGTCGATTTCGAGCTCCTCGTCAGGCTCGCAGGGAAAATCGTCGTGTCCGGCGACCGGGCCTACGACATGGGGATACGACTGACCTATGCCGGGGGGCGTCGTAATGGGAACGGGAGCACCAAGACGGCGCCGGACGTGACCATTGTCCCTGAGCCTGGGGCGGCCCTCGATGCGGCACTTAATCTGACGGCCCCGGGAGAATTCCTCTTTATTCTCCCGACCTACTCGGCGATGCTCGAAATCAGAAATATACTTACCGGCGACGAGTTCAGGCAAAAGACGAGATGACCAGACGACAAGGCATTACCATCGGGTGGCTCTATCCCGACCTGATGAGCACGTACGGCGACCGTGGAAACGTCATGATCCTCACGGCGCGCTGCCGATGGCGTGGGATCGACGCGCGCGTCACTGAAATATCACTCGGCACCGAGGGAAAGGAGATCAGCTCAGCCGACCTCATCTTCATGGGGGGGGCACAGGACCTGCAGCAGGAGATCGTCAAGAAAGACCTCATCGGGAAAAAGGAGGGGTTTTTGCGCGAGGCGATCGAAAAGGAGGTGCCGGGGCTCTTCGTTTGCGGGGCGTACCAATTCCTCGGTGCCTACTATATCGCGGCGGACGGGACGAAGATTGAGGGGTTGGGCATCTACGACCTGTATACGAAAAGCCCCGGGCTGAAGGCCAAGCGGCTCATCGGCGACATCATCGTCAGGCCCCATCTGTCGGGGCTTGACCGGACGCTGATCGTCGGCTTCGAGAACCACGGTGGGAGGACCCATCTTGGGAAGGGGATGAATCCCTTTGCCGAGGTCGTCCACGGTTTCGGGAACAACGGTGAGGACCGCACCGAGGGCGTAATCTACAAAAACACCGTCGGTACCTACCTCCACGGGCCGATCCTGTCCAAGAACCCGGAGCTTGCCGATTATCTGATCGCGAAAACCCTCGAGGTGAAATACGGCGCGACAGATGCCCTGGCTTCTCTGGACAACTCGGTCGAGAGAAAGGCACGGGACGTACTATACAAGAGGTATCTCAAAGCGGCACAAGCATGATCGACCGAGTGGCCGGGATACTACAAATACCCGGCCTCCTTAGCTGAAGATCGGTATAGTGTCTCAGCACGAGAGAGTGACTGACGCTATCCGGAGGAATGCCCATGATCATCGATATGCATATCCACCCGTTCTGTAAAGAGGCGACCGTACTGCCGAATATGGAAGAGGCGGCGCGGCGTCTCTACGGCGGCATGGCCGATAAGGAGCGCTTCAAGAACATCACCGCGGCGCTCGCGTACGTTTTTACCCAGAAGAGCGTCGGCGATATCATCACGGAGATGGACAATGCGGGGGTAGACAAGGCCGTGATCGTGGGTGCCGACTATACGACCGCTTCGGGGGTCGTAGCCGTCACAAACGAAGACGTCCGGCGGCTCTCTTCCCAATACCCGGATCGGTTCATCCCCTTTGCCGGCATCGATCCCTCGCTGGGTCGCGCGGCCGTGGACGCGCTTGTTCGGGCCGTGAATGATCTGGGCTGCCGGGGGATGAAGCTCGTCCCGCCGATGCAGCATTTCGTCTTCTCCGATGAAAAATTCCACCGGCTCTGGGAGGCGGCGATCAAGCTTGACATCATTGTCTGGACCCATACGGCGCACCAGATGTCCACACCGGGCTCCAACGCCCTGTTGGGCCACCCGATGCTCATAGAGCCGGTCGCCCTGAAGTATCCCGAGCTCAAGATCGTTATGGGCCACTGCGGGTTCCCCTGGCAGATGGAGGCCTGGTCGCTGGCGGCCAGACACCCCAACGTCTATATCGATATATCGGCTTATCCCGATCTCTACCACTACTTCCCCTGGGACGCCTACTCGAAATACAACGCCGAGCATAAAGTCCTCTTTGCCACGGATAACCCGCTTCGCGGCTTCGGTGAGACCCTCGATGCGCTGCGGAGAGTGGATATTTCGCCGGAGTTCAGGAAGAAGATTGAGGGGGAAAATGCGCGGGCCCTCCTCGGGCTATAGCGGATAACGCTATCGGGCAATCGGCCTTCCAGCACGCCGTTACCGAAAAAAAGGGGCGATAGAAGATCGCCCCTTTTTTCTTCATTCCTATTGCCGACGCGATGCCGTGACCGCCGCCCGACGGCTCAGTTTATCAAGCCCAACAGCCCCTGCCAGAGAATCTTCAATTGCAGCGACGCGGGAAGCTTTATCCCGGCCGTACCCTCCGTGGGCGCCCCCGCCACGAAGGATATCTCTTCGGTCGGCCCGAGCTCTTTGCCGCCGGGGAAGAGGGCCGCCACGGAGACATAGTACGTCCTTAGCGGGGACAAGCCCCGGCAGGACGAGCTTTGTGTCCTTCGTCTCGTAGACGCTCGTGTATTTTCCGCTCTGAGTGCCGAGATAGACCTTGTAGCTCTGCGGATCGCCCTTGGCCTTATCCCAGAGGACGTATGTCTTGCCGCCCTCGGAGGCGGCGATAATCCCGTCGGGGGCGGCGGGGGTCTCGACGAACGGCTCGCCCTGAATCACGCCCATCCTCCCGCCGCTCACCACAATGACCGGATCGGCAAATGCGATGAGGTCTTGTTTGGTGTCTTCAGGGAGCGTATCGCCTTCGAAGAACGGCGATCATGAGAGAGAACCCCTCCCCGTATCCGTTATAAGACGGCGCGGAACTCTCGTAGGACTCGCCGCTCAGTGACGCCGCCTCATACCCGATCCGCTTTCCCCAGGTCGGCTGGTAGTACTGAGGTCCGAAGTAGGTTCCAAAGGGGTTGAGCTTGAGGGAGAACGACGCCTTCTCCGGGTCATAAGAGAGTTTCAATGGCATGAACGCAAAGTCGGACCGGACGGTATTGTCCAGCGCCACGGCAATCCCGGACCCGCCGCCGGCGACGGCGGCGTATTCCGCGGTGACATGGTTGTTGACGTCTGCGAGATTAAGGTTTTCGTCGGAATGTTTAAAGTAATCCAGAGGGTAGGACGATTCGACACCGAGAAAGTCGCGCTTGATGACCACAAACGGGGCTTTCTTCGTGGCGGTGGACGCCATGATAAGCTCGGCCGGCGCAGTCTCATACCACCCACGGTCGAGCTTCCTCAAGAGCGTGACCGGTTTTCCCATGCCCATCAGGTCTTTCTTAGGTGTCTTGGGATAGACGATCTCGCCGTCCAGAAAGAGGTAAGGAACGCCGTCGAGCAGGGTCAACCGATAATCGACAAATCCCGGCTGGCCGCCCTTGATCTCGGGAATGTTGAAATCGCCGAATATCCTGATCCGGGCCACTCCCTCAGTCCCGTCATTTTCCACCGCGACTTTCAATGTCTTTGGAGAAAGCTCGATCGTCTTTTCTTTATCCTTCGCCCGGTAGGTGATCTTGGGCAGCAGGCTCTTCTCGTTGAGGTACTTCTTCTTATTGAACGAAACGGTTTTGACGATACCCTCGTTGGATACCTCGAGCCTGATGGTATCGTTCGTGAGGACGCCCGCAGCCGCGGCGGTCTTGAAGCCGACCACGGGATAGATCCCCTTGGGGCCGTGGAAGAGGAAATAGGGGCCGGATCCTTCATCGGGTGAGAAAAAGAGCGTCACGAGTGCGACCGTGCCGTCGGCGGAGAGGTGTGATGTAATTACATACGGTATCGTTATCTTACCGCTCGGCCCAAGGATATAGAACCCCTCGTTGGGGACCGAAAGGCCCGAAAGGTCAAAGGTGACGAATGTGAAGTCAGAGGGTCGTGCCTCCGTGGTGTTGGAGAGCGTCAGAAACGCATCGATGAATTTCATGCCTTGCACGGGCGGCTTGGGCGCAATCACTTTGTTCAGCTTTTCGGACAACGCGGTCCGCGCCGCCTCCCGCGCCGTGCGGGAAGCGATAAGCATCTGGTCGATGATTGATCGAGCGGCAAACTCCCGATCCGTACAGAGGAGGGGGGTCGCCATGCCGAAGTGGGTAGTGGACAGAAGCCGCATCCTGAGGGCGAGGGAGGCTGCCAGGAGCTCTTGTTGCTCGGGTGGAATGATATCCGAGAGCTGCGCGGGCTCTTTTGGCGGAGTAATCTTCCTTGTGTTATATTCCCTGAGCTTGATGGCCCGGTTGAAGAGCTCCGACGCCGTGTGATTGCGCCGGTCTTCCATGATACTGGTCCAGTATTCGTGGCTCGTGGTTTTTTCCGCCCACGGATTGTACCCATCGAAGTTTCCGTCGGCCGTGTCTTGCCCGAAGGTGATCTCCCTTTTCGGCTTATGGGTCTTCAGATAGTCCGAGAGGGTGGTGAATTTCACGTAGTCGAGTGCATCGGCCTCGTCGATCAGCCGCCCGAGGCCGCCGGTGTTCGGGAGCCATTTGAGATAGAACGGAAGCTTATATCCATACCAGTAGGAGTCATCGGCGTCAAAATTAATGAATATCAGGACGTCCCCTTTTATTTTCCCCTCCAGCTGCAGACGGTGAACATCGCGGGCCCACTTGGTCAGGGAGACATTTTCTATGAGGTCTCCGACGTTGTAAGTCGGGATGACGGTCATGACGTCGCCCGTCTCTTTGTTCTTATAGGTCAAGGGGTTGAGGGCTTCCTCGATCGACAGCGGAGGCAAAAATACCCGCATGTTGTCGAACGGGATGGCGCTGTAGTAGAGTGCCACCGCCTCGATCCCGAGCTTCTTGTAGACCCCGAACGACCCGG
Organism: uncultured delta proteobacterium; assembly: GCA_963792965.1. Lineage (GTDB taxonomy): Bacteria > Desulfobacterota > Zymogenia > Zymogenales > Zymogenaceae > CAWBYW01. Next base: position 26,709 of record CAWBYW010000007.1, read on the forward strand.
GCGACGTCATCCCCTCCTGGGGCCGGACAATCGGTGTGTACTTCCCGAAAAGGTCTTTGATCCCCGATCCCTCGGGATTGGTAATCGCTTTTTCTATCGACTCGGTCAGCTCTCCCTCCGTCATCACCGAGGCAAGGCCGTTATCATAGGACATGAGGATGACCTCATCCTTCCCTCCTTCGACCCGTTTCCTTATATCGGCAATGATGTCGGGGGCGTATTTTGGGAGGATTTCCTGAAGTGTGAAGAGGTTATCGATATCCCAGACCGCCTTGACGCCGCTTCCGGATTTGTTGCGCTCATTCATCGTCTTGATGATGCTCTTGATGACCCGGATGTCCTTTCCGAAGCCGGCCTCATCATTGGTGTCTCCGCGATAGGAATGATAGAGGTTGGTATGAAAGCCGAGCGCGACGTAGACCTTGCTGTTCGTCGTTTTCCCGATCGTAGGAAGCCGTGGAATGAGCGATACCTTGATAAAGAAGGCGGCGAGCGCAATAATGACAAGATAGAGCAAAAGACGACGGCCCTTCCTCCGTGGCATATGATCCTCCTCGCTATAAAAAAAGACCGAAGCAGGCAATAAGCCGAGTTCTGTTCCCCGAAATCCGGGGCGATGATCATTCATCTAGGACCGCGGTTACCCGCGGCCTCAAGCAACCTACCCGGGAGGCTCGGACGGGCAGCCCTCAACCCTTTCGCATCGCCTCCCTATTTGGTCTTGCTCCGGGTGGGGTTTACCAAGCCGGCCCGATGTCACCACCGGGCCCGGTGAGCTCTTACCTCGCCTTTTCACCCTTACCCGGCCACCCTAGCATTGTCGCTCGTCAAAAATCTCCCCTGTATGAGCGGAGCCGGCGGTCTATTTTCTGTGGCACTTTCCTTGGGGTCGCCCCCACTGGGTGTTACCCAGCACCCTGCCCTGTGGAGCTCGGACTTTCCTCCGCCGTATCTTTGCGATCCGGCGGCGATCGCCTTGCCTGCTTCGGTTATCTCTCTATCAAATAAACCCTATCTCTTTATGGCGGCTTTATCGAAACGGAATAAAGCAACAAAAGATGCTCTCGGAAAAGCCGCTCTGTGCGCGCACAATAACTTCGTGGTGTGAGCTTGCCTGCCGTCGGTCCGACACCGCTGAGGCGGGGCAGCGCTCATCCGTTTCCTTTTTCGGCGGCCCGCTTGGCCAGCCGATCGGCCTTTCCGTTCTCTTCCCGATCGACATGTATTATATCAAAATGGTCAAAAGAATCAATAATTTCCATCGCCTCTCGAGCGAGTGATTGAAGCTTTTCATCCTTGATACGGTATTCCCCGTTTATCTGCTTGACCATGAGCTCCGAGTCGCCGCGGACGTGAACGCGCAACGCTCCGAGAGCGCGCGCGCGCGCAAGTCCCAGTATCAGCGCCCGGTATTCGGCGACGTTGTTGGTGCCCGCCCCAAGAGGTTGCGAGATCGTCGCGATCTCCTTTTTATGTGCATCAAGGATTACCACCCCGGCGCCGGAAGGGCCGGGATTGCCTATCGAGGCGCCGTCCACATGGACGATCAGCTCAGTCTGAGTCGGGGCATTCGGCGGATCAAGGTGATGTGCGGCAAAGAGGAGAAGGTCACGCACCAGCTGGCCGTCCATATCGTGGATCGCACCGGAAACGGCCCTGATGCCCTCGTCCTGGGCGAGCCTCATCAGGAGCTGAGATGCCGCCGCCTTCTTCTCTTCTTGCCTCACCTGCCGTTCTCCTTAGGCGCTGCGACTTCGGGATCCTCATCGAGGTAAATGAGTCGGGCGCAGTTCGGACAAGTCTTTATGTCTTTGTCACGCAACATCTCGTTGAAGAACTGCGGCGGGAGATTCATGAAACACCCCTTGCAGACCCCTTTCTTCACCTTTACGAGTACCGGCCCGTTTTGATGGGCCCTGGTGAGGCGCTCGTAGGTCGCCAGAAACGGCGGGTCAACCTCTCCGGCGAGCTTCTTCCTGATCTTTTCTTTCTCTGCAACCTGATCTTCGGTCTGACGCGCCTTCTCGGTGAGCGCGTCGATGTCTGCTTGAATCGTCACCGACTTACCGCTCAATTCCTTTTCCTTTTCCGAAATCTCGCCTTTGAGGGCGTCAAGCTGTTCCATTGTCACGAGAATCTGCTCTTCCAGACGGGAATTGGCCTCCTTATGTTCGTCGATCTCCTTGAGGGCGGCCTGGTACTCTTTGTTGGTCTTAACGTCCGTGAGCTTCTTTTCAGAATGGCCGAGGCGCTCTTCCTCGTCCTTCAGCTTCGACTCTTTCCCCTTCTTCTCCTTCTCCAGCATCTCAGCGCGCTCGATCTCGTGCTGCAGGGCGGATTGGGCCCGATTCAATTCCTCGGTCAGCGTCTTGATCTTCCGTGGAATCTCGACTTTTTCCTTCCTCAGGGACATGATCTCCGTATCCACCTCCTGGAGGCGGATCAACAACGTCACTTCGGGTTTCACCGCACCCTCCGTATCATGATATCCGATGTCATATTTAGTGGTTTCCTTTCATAAAATCTTCAGGTACAGATAAACGGGTCATTACCGTCGATCGTGAGGACGGAAAGGGCCCACCTTTTCTTGCGCGCCGTTTCGGTCAGGATACGCGCGGTTTTCAGGATAACAGGCATCTCCGTCCAGAGGTGCCCCGCCTCTATCACGCTCAATCCAAGTGCGCGTGCCTCCAGCGCCGTCGTGGTACCTAATTTCTCCGACAATCAGCAGATCGACCCCGGAGGCGGCCGCCGTCGAGACAAAATCTCCCCCGCTTCCCGCGCAGACGGCCACGGAACGGATCGGCCTTCGATCGTCACCGACGGACCGGATCATCGGGGCTCCGAGGGCCTTCTTCACAAAGGCCGCAATTTCGACAAGCTTCATCGGGGTCTTGAGGCGTCCCTGTACGACGACGCCATCCTCACGCTCGGTTTCGCTCGGCGTGTCCGTTTGGGGGAGGGGAGCTATGCCTGTCAGGGACAACCGTTGCGCGAGGGTAAAACTCGTGCCTGACAGCGAGTGATCGAGGCTCGTGTGCGACGAGTAAACGGAGAGGTTGCCGGTGACGGCGGCGGCGATCGCCTTTCCCGCGCCCGTGCGCGTATCGACGGAGGTAATGGCGGGAAAGATGAGAGGATGATGGGTAATCAAGAGCTCTGCCTTCCGATCGACGGCGCTCCTGACGCTGACCTCGTCCGCATCAAGGGCGAGCGCGACCACGTTGACTTCTGAAGCAAGATCGCCGACCTGAAGGCCTGAGTTGTCCCAGTGGTCCGATCCTTCCAGAGGGGCGTAGGCCTCAATGACGTCAGTAATGTCGGAAACCTTCAGGGTCATGAGAAAAAAAAAGGTGCCTTTTCGGCACCTCTTCCTCAACGGGTCATTGAGACCTCTTTTTGAGATGAGCAGCTTTTGTCTTTTATCGTTTTCGTTTTCACCGCGGCACGTTTTACCCGTTTTTTGGTGGGCCCACCAGGATTCGAACCTGGGACCGTCCGGTTATGAGCCGGTGGCTCTGCCAGCTGAGCTATGGGCCCAAGAAAGTTCTTATCTTAATAATTGTACCGGAATGGCTCGTATGAGTCAAGGAAAAACTCCGGCTCGGCCCGCTCTCCATCGCGTCCGAATGCGTCTTTTCTCTTCCCCTCTCGTGCCGCTCGGTCTCTTCCGAGACCTTTTGCACTTACCATCTCTCCGGAGGTCGCGGCGAAGCTTCCGCGCACCTCACGATTCCTCTATCATCCCTCGATGAAGCTCTTGAGCTTTTTGCTCCGGGAAGGGTGACGAAGCTTCCTCAACGCCTTGGCCTCGATCTGCCTGATCCTCTCGCGTGTGACGTCGAAATCCTGGCCGACCTCCTCAAGGGTATGGTCCGATTTCTCACCGATCCCGAAGCGTTTCCTCAACACCTTCTCTTCACGCGGGGTAAGGGTGGCGAGCACCTTCCTGGTCTGCTCGGAGAGGTTGACGTTGATGATCGCCTCCGATGGGGAGAGGATCTTCTTGTCTTCGATGAAATCGCCGAGGTGACTGTCTTCCTCCTCGCCGATAGGCGTCTCCAGTGAGATCGGTTCTTTAGCGATCTTGAGGACTTTCCGAACCTTATCCAGCGGCAGCTCCATCTTCTCGGCGATCTCCTCCGGCGTCGGCTCGCGTCCCTTCTCCTGAACAAGATACCGTGAGGTCCTGATGAGCTTATTGATCGTTTCGATCATGTGCACGGGGATACGGATGGTGCGTGCCTGGTCGGCGATCGCCCGTGTGATCGCCTGCCGGATCCACCAGGTGGCGTACGTGGAGAACTTGTACCCGCGCTGATACTCGAACTTATCCACCGCTTTCATGAGGCCGACGTTTCCTTCCTGGATCAGGTCGAGGAACTGGAGCCCGCGGTTGGTGTATTTCTTCGCGATACTGACCACGAGGCGCAGGTTTGCCTTCACGAGCTCGTTTTTTGCCTCCGATTCGACCCGCTCGCCTTCTTCGATTTTCTTTACCGTCTCCTTGATATGACGGGCGGTCATCTCGGCCTCTTGCTCGGCCCTTTTGACCTTTCTCGCCGAATTCTTGAGGGTGCGATTCATTTCCCTCAGTTCATCCTGCGAGACCTTGAGTGATTTGGCCGCTGCCTTCAGATCTTGATCGCTTTTCTCCGACTTCTTGAAGAGTTTCTTCAGCTCTTTTACCGGTAGATTGGTCTTGAACTCAAGTTCCTTGATCTCCTGCTCACCCTTTTTTACCCGGTCCTTGAAGGACTTGAGCCGTGAGGAGATCCGGTAAACCTGTTTCTTGTCGAGATCGAGCTCAAGAAGGATTCGACTCATCTCATTGGTATACTCGGTTATGGTGTTCTTTATGCTCTCTCTATCCTCTGAAAAGGCAAGCGCCTTTTTTTCATTCCGTATGGCTTCATCTAATTCCTTGATACGGCACACGCCGTCAATAAATGATTCCCTCCTCTCTTTCTCATCTTTCTTCGAGAGTGAATATTCGTCATTGAGGCCTTTGAGAATATCCTTGATCTTTACTTTGTCTTTTATGATCTTGTCACAGAGGACGGTTATCTCCCGCAGAGCGACGGGGGTGTTCAGAACTGTATCGCGCGTCATCATGGAGCCCTTTTCAATCCTCTTGGCGATCTCGACCTCTCCCTCCCGGGTGAGGAGCGCAATAGATCCCATCTCACGGAGGTACATCCTGACCGGGTCGTTGGTCTTGCCGAGGCTCCCCGGCAGGTAGTCGATTTCTTCCTGCTCGACCTCTTCCTCTTCTTCCTCTTCGGCCAGTGCTTCGGTGGTACCGTTCGCTATTTTGAATTTCTTCGCGGAGTCGACAATGTCAATATCCATCTCCCCGAACATGTTCATAATGTCGTCGAGCTGATCCGGGTAGAGATCGGGGGGGAGGAGGTCGTTGACTTCATCGTAAGTGAGAAATCCTTTTTCCTTTCCTAAATTAATGAGCTGCTTGACCTCATCAATTCCGGAATTCTTCGCCATAAAATCACCTCTTTAAGTTTTTTGTATAGTCCATCTTTTTTCTTAACAGCTCGGCGTCCAGCTCCCCGGACGGTTCCTCCTTCAACCGCAGGTTGATTTCCCTGGATTTTCGCCCGAGCTCTTTTTTTTCGAGGCACCATATGCAGTTTCTGGCGATCTCAAGCGCCTCGGATTCGTCCTGGATCTCGTCTACGTCAATGAACGAAAGCCCGATGAGCTCTTGTCGTATACCCGTATCGCCGACGGTATCTAAAAGTGATGAGAGGGAAAGGGACTGTCCGCCCCGTGTCGATTCATAGATCTTCTGTATCAGTCCCCTGATCACGTCTTCCTCGAAGAGACCCAGGTGCCGCTCGTTGAAACCCGCCTGGAGGAGGACCCCGGGGAAATTGGCCGCGATCTTGAAAAGGCGAGACTCCATTGCCGGGGGACGAAAGTCCTTCGGGACAATCTCTTCAGTTGCACGTCCTTTTGTTTGCGTGACTCCTTTCTTTAAAAGGGAATTGACTTTCTCGACGACTGAGTGATCTCTGATTCCCAATCGCTCAGATACTTTCGCGACGTATTGGTCACGGTCTTCATCGGATCGCTTAACAGAAATAATTCTAGCGGACTCCTCAAGAGCGAGCGAGATATCCTTTGATTTTGTCAGGTCATATCGTTCAAAAATACGTTTCAAACAAAAATTATAAATCTCCTCGGCACCATCAATCGCGTCATAAAAAGCCGCCGTTCCATTGTTTCTTATGAAGTCATCCGGATCCTCTCCAGTTGATAGAACCGCTGCTCTTGCGAAAATATCTCCGCCGGCGAAGAGGGGTAGTGTCCTCTCGGCCGCCTTGATCCCCGCTTCATCCGGATCAAAGAGGAGCACCACCTCCCGCGTATAGCGACCCAGGAGCTTCAGGTGATCCTTTGTGAGGGCCGTGCCGAGGGTCGCGGCAACGTTCCTTATCCCCGCCTGAAAGAGGGCGATCAGGTCAAAATATCCCTCTACGATGATGGCGTGCCCCGACTTCCTGATCTCCTCTCGCGTGATGGAGAGCCCATAGAGGACCTCGCCTTTGTGGTAAATGGGGGTCTCCGGTGAATTAAGGTATTTCGGCTCTCCCGCGCCGATGATCCTGCCGCCGAAACCGACGCATCGCTCCCGGTGATCCCGGATCGGGAAGATGATCCGATTACGGAAGCGATCATACGCACCCCGATCACTCTCACCCACGAGACCCGCCAGGGCCAAGATCTTGGTGCTATGCCCCATATGACGGAAGTGTGAGATCAGGGCATCTGTTCGGGCGGGGGCATAGCCTATCTGAAAGAGGAGGAGCGTCTCTTTGTCAAGCCCCCGTTTCTTGAGATAGTCGATCGCTCCCTTCGCCTTGGGAGTCTTAAGGTTCTCCGAAAAATAGTTACGGGCATCCTCGTTGATCGTATAGAGCTTGGTAATTCGGTCGTCCCTCTTTTCGCCGGCTTCGGCGCTTGTCACGACTCGGATCCCGCATCCATCCCCGAGCTCCTTGACGGCGTCAGTGAACGACATCCCTTCTATTTCCATCAGGAAGGTGATGGCGTTTCCCCCCTTCCCGCAACCGAAGCATTTATAGATTCCCTTTTCGGGGTTAACGGAAAAAGAGGGGGTCTTCTCCGCATGAAAGGGACACAACCCCACGAAATTGCGTCCCGCCTTCCTCAGTGGGACGTACTTGCCGACGAGACTCAGGATATCCGTTCGATCCCTGATCTCATCGATAGTCCTTTCAGGTATCCTTCCCGGCATACCCCACCCCCACCTTCCTTTCGGCCTTCGGATCTTGTGAATCAGAAAATCCGAATGGCGGCCTTTTATGCTCCTCAAGGAAGGCCTCCGAATTCCCCGCCTTCCGATCAGAGACCCGCATCTATCCGCCCGGAGGCTCTCACGCACGGCGTCTCGCCGTGCGCTGACGCCGCCCTGATCTCACTCGTCAGGACAGCTCCACGGTGGTCACCCCGTCGTTGACCCCGCCGTACTTCATCCCCTTCACGTGCGAATGGTCCTTGAGGTAATTCCTAATACCTTTCTTGAGCCTGCCGGTTCCCTTGCCGTGGATGATCTCAAGCTCGGCCAGGCCGACGAGGATCGCGTTATCTATCGCCTTGTCGACGACGGGGATCGCGTCCTCGACGGTGAATCCAATGATGTTAATCTCAGTCTTAGGCTCACTATATTGCTCGTGGTAGGCGCCCCCCCTTTCTCCGGCACGGGCAGCATCTCCTTCTTGAGCTCCCTGATATCTACCGAGACTTTCCTACCCCCGAACGCAACGTCAGCCCGGTCGGCGTCCCGCGAAAGCAGCCTGCCGACTACCTTGGAGCCTTTCAGCGATACCGCGTCCCCGACCGAAAGCTCCTGAGGGGACGAGCTATCACGAACGGGCTCGGGCACCTCATTGATGAGCGCGCGCTTGGTGTCGTGGAACTCCCCATGGATTTCTCCCTTTTTGATCTGCGCACTTTCCATCCGAGAGAATATCTCCCTGAAACGCTCCTCGTATCGCTTGACGGTCTGGCTCACCTCTCGCCTGAAGGAATCGATGATCTCGTTTCGCTTCTCGTTGATGACCTCCACGAGCCGCCCCAGCTCATCGGTCAGCGCGGCCTGCCGCCCCTTGATCTCGGTCAGTGAGGCGCGCTGTGATTCAACCGCCCGGCGCTCATGCTCGAGCTTCGTGATGAGGCCCGTCAGCTTCTTTGACTCCTCGGAGAGGTTCTCCTTTGCCTTTGCGATGACTTCGGCGGGGAGCGAAAGGGCTTGAGCCACCGCAACGGCGTTGCTGCCCCCCGGGGTGCCGTAGTGGAGCGTGTAGAGCGGGGTTTGGCTCCTCTCGTCAAAGACGACCGAAACATTTATTGCATCACCGCGGTTCAGCGCGTATGTCTTCAGTATATTTAGATGTGTGGTTACGAGAATCGTTGCTCCACGGTGGAGCAGGTAATCGAGGGACGCCATGGCCAGAGCGCTCCCCTGGTCGGGGTCCGTCGCAGACATGATCTCGTCGATGAGGACAAGCGAATCTTTGCCGGCGTCCGAAAGGATATACTTGAGCCGGTGAACCTTTGCGGAGAAGCTCGATAGCTTTCCTTCGATATCCTGCTCATCGCCGATATCGGCAAAGACGTCGGAAAAGACGACCGCGCGGCTCCCCTCGGCGACCGGTATCGGGATACCGGTCATAAACATGAGGGAGAGGAGCCCGAGGGTCTTGAGGGCGGCGGTCTTGCCGCCCGTATTGGCCCCCGAAAGGATAACGAGTCGCTTGTCTCCGCCGATCATCACGTCAATGGGGACGGCCTGATTTGAGAATTCATGAACCCCGCTGCGCGTTCCGCTGTGAAGGAGAAGTGGATGACGGGCCGAGATAAACGATACCTTCCCGGAATCGTCGATTTCGGGGGCCACTCCGCCGGAGGCTTCGCCGAAAAGCGCGCGGGCGGCGAGCATATCGATCCCGATGACGATGCGGTGATTTTCGCCGATCGCCTGACGGACCTGCCTGATTTCGGCAGAAATTCTCTTTAAGACCCTGATCTCCTCGTCCTTTTCCTCTTTGGTGAGGGAGGAGAGCTCGTTGTTTCTTTCCATGACGGCCAACGGCTCGATAAAGAGGGTCTGGCTCGACTGAGACCGGTCGTGGACAATGCCCTGGATCCTCCCCTTATACTCGGACTTGACCGGCAGCACATACCGCCCGTTCCTTTGGGTGACGATGGGCTCCTGCAGGGCCTCCTTAGCGGTGGAGGAACTCATGACGGCAAGGAGCGCCTTGTTGAGCTCGTCCCGCGCATTCCTGATCTTGCCCCTGAGCTCCCTGAGCCGCTCGCTTGCCCCGTCAAGGATCTCTCCCTGGGGTCCGATGGCCGATTCGACCTGCGACTCGATTCGCTTCATGACCGTAATCGGGTCTACAAGCGAGGCCGCCAGCGGATACCGCTCGGAAAGTCGGGACAGGAATGACTTGATCTTTCTCTGCCCCGAGAGGTTGGAGCCCACGTCGAGTATCTCGTGGGAGGAAAGGTACGCTCCCTCCACCGCGAGCTGGCCAATAAGGGGCGAGACGTCGCTGATACCGCCGAACGGGAGTTTTCCCTCAACGGACCCGATCTCGCGGATCTCTTTCACGGTCATCTGGGTCCTGGAAACAACGCCGCCGTCGGTGAGGGGAAAAAGGCTCAGACAGCCCTCAGCTCCCGGGAAGGTGGAGGCGAAGTCCGCGAGAATCTTCAGGATTTTCGGGTATTCCAGAACCTCGAGTGTGCGGTTGTCCATCTGCACTTTCTGTGAATGAAAGGCGCACTGCGGGTCCTCTTCCCGTTTCGGTTCGAGGCTCCGTCGCCCTCCTTCATCAAGAAGTTCTGCTCTCGAAGACGAAGTGTGTCTATAATGAGGAAAGTTTCTCTTTCACCAGCTCGCTGACGGTCTTTCCGTCCGCTCTTCCGGTGACATCGGCCATCAGGAGTTTCATGACCTTTCCCATGTCCTTGGGACCGGCGGCGCCGGACTCGGACACGGCCTTATCGACGAGCGCCGAAAGCTCTTCTCCGGTCAGCTGCTGGGGGAGGTAGGCCTTCAGAATCGCCATCTCCGACTCCTCCTTCTTGGCCATGTCTTCCCGTCCGCCTTTTCTGAACCCCTCAATGGCTTCCGCGCGGGTCTTTATCTGAGAGTTCACCGCCTGTAAGAGCTCCTGCTCGGTGAGCTCTCCGATCTTTTCTACCTCGCGGTTCTTTATGGTGGCTTTGAGCATCCGGATAACGCTGACGCGGATGGTATCTTTCTTCTTCTGGGCTTCTTTGAGGTCGTTGTCGAGTTGTTCTTTGAGAGAAGGCATCGTTTCCTCGGTCCATTACTCAAATTTACTCATTATAACAAATACTCTAATCTTGTCAATACTTTTCATCGTTTTGGCTTACTTTTCCCCCTCTTTTCTCCCTCCTATCACCTCATTTTGGTTTATTCAGGTCAAATCCGGCCTCCTTTCTACCAAAATTGACGATAATAAGGCATGAAGCCACCCACTCGATATGGGCGTCTGCCCCGCCGCGCCGAGATCGACGGCCGTCCACTCTTCCGGACCGAGTAGAGTCCCCTGCTAAGATCGCACGGGACTGGTGCGTAAGACCATCGGATGCTCAATCCTTTGACTTGTCGTCCGGGATATGATAATAATGAGTCCTCTCGGAATATGGAGGCTCATGTGCAATTCTGGAAAAAGGATACGGAAACGATCGGGCGCGGAAAGCTCGAAAAAGAAACCACAAAAGGGCTCAGGCTGACGATCGCGCGCGCCCTGCGCACACCCTACTACGCCAAGCTCCTGACGGATCTCGGGCTGTCGGAAAAATCGATACGGAATCCCGGCGATATCGAAAGATTCCCCTTTACCGATAAGACCGCGCTGCGCCGGAACAACCTGTACGATTTCCTGGCGGTTCCCCTTAGGGAAGTGATCCGCATGCACTCGTCGTCCGGGACAACGGGCAGGCCCGTGGTCGTCTTCCATACGAGGTATGACATCGACCAATGGGCCGACCTCGTGGCGCGCTGCCTCTATATGACCGGTTTTCGGGACACCGATATCTTTCAGAACATGATGGGATACGGGCTCTTCACCGGCGGGCTCGGGTTTCATTACGGCGCCGAGCGAGTCGGGGCGCTCGTGATCCCCGCGGGCTCGGGGAACTCGAAGAGACAGATCATGCTCATGAGGGAGTACGGCACCACCGCGCTCCATATCATCCCGAGCTACGCGCTCCACCTGGCCTCGGTGTTCGAGGAAGAGGGTGTGGATCCGAGGCGTGATACTCATCTGAGGTATGCTTACGTCGGGGCCGAGCCGCATTCGGAGGAATCGCGTAAAAGAATCGAGGAATTCTATGGGGTTGACGCCTTCAACTCATACGGGCTTTCGGAAATGTGCGGCCCCGGTGTCGCCTTCGAATGTCCCGAAAAAGCGGGAATGCACATATGGGAAGACCGGTACTTCGTCGAGGTGATAGATCCGAAGACCGAAAAACCCGTTGGGCCGGGGGTAGAAGGGGAGCTTGTGTTGACGACGCTCGACCGCGAGGCGATGCCGATGATACGCTACCGGACGCGGGACCTCGTGAAGCTGTTTGCCGATCCGTGCCCGTGCGGGAGGACCCATCGACGCATCGGCCGCATCACGGGCAGGACCGACGATATGCTCATCATCAAGGGAGTAAACATCTTTCCCGTTCAGGTCGAGCGGGTCCTCATGGGGTGCGAGGGGGTAGGATCAAACTTTCTCATCGAGCTTGAGACGGCCGATCATATCGACCAGATGACCGTGCGCGTCGAGGGTGATCAGGCCCTTTTTTCCGGCGACGGCAAGAAGGTCCCGGGCCTTGAAAAACGGATCGTGGCGGAGCTGAAGTCCGAGATCCTGATCACGCCGCGCGTTCGCGTCGTACCTCCGGGAAGCCTTCCGGCCGGCGAGGGAAAGGCCGTCCGGGTCGTCGATAAGAGGGACAAGGGATAGGAGAGATCGCTGATGGTCGGGTGCCGGTCCCTTGGCCTGGGGCCGCCTGAGACGGTCATGCCATTTCCAGCGGTTTCCGCGGGCCGTCTGCCGGCCGCTTCACACGGGCAGAGCGGATCTGCCCGGAGCTTGCCCTCATCTAACCAATTACGCACAGGTGTACCTATGGGCCATATTACCGATGTGGCGGGGATCTCCGTGGGACATGTGACCGATGCGGTCCATCATACCGGGGTGACCGCGGTCCTCTTTTCTCACGCGATGCCGTGCGGCGTAGATGTGAGGGGCGGGGGGCCGGGAACGCGGGAGACCGATGCGCTGGGCCCCCTCGGCCTTGTGGAGACCGCCGATGCCGTCGTGCTTGCCGGGGGCAGTGCGTTCGGGCTGGACGCCGCCTCGGGGGCGATGAGATGGCTGAAGGAGCGGGGGAGAGGCGTGCAGACCGGGTTCGGCAACGTCCCCATCGTTAGCGCGGCGGTAATCTTTGACCTGCCGGTCGGAGGCGGAAAGGTTACCCCCACCGAGGAATGGGGATACCGGGCCTGCGAGGCGGCGTCCGAAAACGATTCTTCCCGCGGAAACGTCGGCGCGGGGACGGGGGCCACCGTAGGGAAGCTCTACGGCATGGAGTGGGCGACCAAATCGGGCCTGGGCTCCGCCTCGGTGACCGGAGCGGGCGGGCTGATCGTGGGGGCGATCGCCGTCGTCAACGCGCTCGGGAGCATCATCGACCCGGAAAGCGGCTCCGTCATCGCGGGGACATTGGCACGCGACAAAAAGTCATTTGCCGATCCGCGCGCGCTTATCCGTGAGGTATCGTATCCTTTTGTGCCTCCCGGCTCCTCGACCATCATAGCCGTGGTCGCCGTCTCGGCGCGGTTCAGCAAGCTCGATATGAGCCGGATCGCCCGGATGGCCCACGACGGAATAGCACGCGCAAGCCTCCCGTCTCACACAATGCTCGACGGCGATACGATCTTTGCGGTGTCCGCGGGGGCCAGAGAATATGTCGATGTGTCGATCTGTGGATCATTGGCGGCTCTGTCCATCGAATATGCCATTGCCGACGCGGTCAGGAGCGCAGATAGCGCGGCGGGACTGCCCGCCGCCCGTGACATCGCCGAATGATGCGGACGCGCGGCGCAGAAACGTTTTTCTTGACAAACAGGGGGGATCTTTATACAGTTATTCATTTACCATATGGAGGCGTGCGTTGGCAGTCGTAAAACCTTTCCGCGCGGTTCGCTATAACGAGCGTCTCCTCAAATACGCCGAGAATTTGATGGCCCCCCCCTATGACGTCATCTCTCCTGAACAGCAGGAATTGTATTACGACCAGAGCCCTTTTAATATCATCAGGCTTATCCTCGGCAAAGAGTTCCCGGGCGATAGTGAAGGCTACAATCGCTACACCCGCGCCCGCGATTTCCTCGATAATTGGCAGCGTGACAAGATACTCGTCACGGACGACGAGCTGTCGCTCTACGGATACTCCCAGATATATCGCGAGCCGACCGGTAGGACGGTCAGGCGGGATGGGTTCGTGGCGCTCCTCTTCATCGAGGAGTGGGAGAAGGGGAGCGTCTTCCCGCACGAGCGGACCTACTCGGGGCCGAAAGCCGACCGGCTCAGACTCGTCAGGGCCACGAGGCACCAGATGAGCTTCATTTTCTCTCTCTACTCCGACCCGCCTGGAGAGACGGCCCCGCTGATTAAAGGGATCAACGAATCCCCGGAGGTTACCCGGTATCTGGACGAAGAAGGGGTCGAGCATATCTTCACGCGCTGTACCGATCGTGAGATTCACGCTGCATTGAGCGCCACGATGAAAGACAAGAAGGTCTTCATCGCCGACGGCCATCACCGGTACGAGACGTTCCTTGCCTTCCGAGATGAGCTCGATCGTCAGGGTGTTAAGGCAGACGGGCATCGCTGGGCGATCATGTACTTCGCTCCCCTGGAAGGAGACGCTATCACAATCCTCCCCTGTCACCGGATCATATCGACGGCCAAGCCCATCAACGAGCCGGCCGTCGTAAAAGAGCTCGGGCGCTTTTTTACCGTCGAGACGTATGATGCGTCCGACCGGAACGCCGCCCTTTTCATCGAAGCGCTCGAGCACAAGGGGAAAGGGAGCTTCGGCTTCTATACGGGACGAGACCATTATTATCTTTTGACGCTCTCCGATCTCACACCGGACGGATCACTTCTTTCCCGCCGATATGAGAGATGAGATCAAGAATCTCGACGTATCCACCCTTCACCATGTTATCATCGCCGGGATTCTCGGGCTTACGGAACCCTCCATCGACTACTCCCATGACGCCCGCCATGCCCTCGGGCAGGGCCGCCGGGGTAAATCGGCCGTCTTCCTGGTCAATCCGACCGGGGTCCAAGAGGTCAAGGAAGCGTCCCTTCTCGGGGGGCGTATGCCGCAAAAGAGCACCTACTTCTACCCCAAGCTCGCCTCGGGCCTTGCGCTCTATCGGATGGTTACCTGACGGAACGTCGCCATGTCCGCATCGTGTGCGCCGGATCAGCATATCGAGTATCCCCTCACGATCCATCAACCCCCGAAGGGTTATCGGTATAGCCTTGACCCTTTCCTCTTGGCCTCTTTTACCACCCTCAAGAAACGCGAGAGGATCCTCGACCTTGGCTCAGGCGTGGGGATCATCGGACTGCTGTTGGCTACGCGCTATCCCGACTGCACGATCCAGGGGATCGAGATACAGCGGCGACTCTTTGACTTTGCCGTCCGAAATGCTGAGGAGAATCGTCTCGACGAAAGGGTAGTCAACACCCTCGGCGACTTTCGGAGGATAACCGACTACTTTGGGCGTGCTTCCTTTACCTCGGTGATCTCTAATCCCCCATACCGTCCCCTCGGGACGGGACGGAAAAATCTCGACGAAGAGAGCGCCTGCGCCCGCCATGAGCTCACGGGGGGGCTCGCTGACGTCGCCAAAGCCGCGGCCGCCGTCATCGAGCCGGGAGGGAAGCTCTTTCTCATCTACGGCGCGCAGAGGGCCGCAGACCTCTTCGGCGCTCTCAGATCGTCTGGTTTCGAGCCGAAACGTCTGAGATTCGTTCATGCGCGCCGGGAGAGCCCCGCTCAGATGGTAATGATCGAGGCCCGACTCGGCTCGGGGGTAGAGATGGTGGTGATGCCCCCGCTCTTCGTATGGAAAGCCCCGGGCATCTATACCGATGAGGTCCGCCTGGCGTTAGGCGGGGGGACGGGTAAATAGCTATTGACACCGGGGCTGTAAAATGCTTAAATTACAGAAAACGAAACTCAATGGATGTAGTGGCGTAGGGCGAGGGACAAGGGATGGACGGACCTCTCTCGTAAGACGGCAAGGCGTGTATGGCCCAGGAACTCAAACAAGAACTGAGACTGACCCAAAAACTGGTGCTCACGCCCCAGCTGCAGCAGGCTATTAAACTGCTGCAGTTGACGCGCCTGGAGTTGGTGGAACATATCAATCAGGAGTTGACGGAAAACCCGGTGCTGGAGGAGGTAATCGAAGGGCCCGATACGGAGTCCGAAGATTCTCTGATCGACCAGATGATCCGGGAGGATTCGTTCAGCGGCTATGACGAGGGCGAGTCGTCATCGGGGTTTACCGATGCCGACGAAAAGCAGCGTTTCATAGAGAATGTCTGTCTTGAGAAGACATCGCTCATGGATCATATCATCTGGCAGCTCAGGATGAGCGATCTGCACGCCAGGGACGAGAAAATTGGGACGGAAATCGCCGGCAACCTGAATGAGGATGGGTACCTGACGGCCTCGGTTGAAGAGATCGTCGAGAAGCTTGGCGCAGATGTGTCGTCGGTGGAGCGCGTGCTCACCAAGATACAGAGCTTCGATCCCGTGGGGGTCGCGGCACGGAGCCTGGCGGAGTGTCTCCTGATACAGGCCCGGCACTTTGGGGTTGACTCGCCAACGGTGTACACGATCATCGAGCACCATCTGTCGCAGCTCGAAAAGAGAAACTACGGCGCCATCGCCAAGAAGCTCGGTGTCTCAACAAGCGAGGTCCTCCAGGCGGTCGAGGTCATCACGGGGCTCGATCCGAGGCCGGGACGGGCGTACACCACCGATGAGCCACAATACATTTTCCCGGATATTTTCGTGTATAAGGTCGGCGATGAGTATGTCATCTCGCTCAACGACAACGGACTCCCGAGGCTCAAGATCAGCTCGTTTTACCGGAGCATGTTGACGGGGGCGCGGGAGATCACCCCGGCCACCAAGGACTTCATAAAAGATCGAATCAAATCGGCGACGTGGCTCATCAAGAGCATCCACCAACGACAGCGCACCATCTACCGGGTGAGCAAGAGCATCGTTGAGCGTCAAAGAGAGTTCCTTGAAAAGGGCGTCAGTCAGCTGAGACCGATGATCCTCAAAGATGTCGCCAGAGAAGTGGGCGTCCATGAGTCCACCGTGAGCCGGGTTACCAACGGAAAATATATGCACACGCCGCGGGGAGTTTTCGAGCTCAAGTATTTCTTCACGGGCAAGGTCTCTTCCTCCCGGAGCGAAGAACAGTCGGTGGAAAGCGTCAAGGAGAGGATCAGGGAGATCATCGCCCATGAAGACGTACGAAAGCCGATCAGTGATCAAAAGATAGCGCAGGTGCTGAACCGAGAGGGAATCTTCGTGGCCAGGAGGACCGTGGCAAAGTATCGAGAGATATTGGGTATCTTCTCCTCGAGCTCTCGAAAAAGGATCTAAAGTAAAGGAGGTCTTCATGCAGGTATCCGTCACGTTTCGCCACATGGATAATTCGGATGCGCTGAGGAAATATGCTGAAGATAAGATCGGGCGGCTCAAAAAGTATGTCTACAGCCCCGTCGACGCATCAGTCGTCTTGTCGGTAGAGAAGCACCGGCAGATTGCCGAGGTCGTGATCAACGCCGAGAGGATGACCATCAAGGGGAGGGAGGCGACCGACAACATGTATTCTGCTATCGATATCGTCATGGAGAAAATCGAAAAGCAGATCAAGAAACACAAAGAGCGTCTGGTAAGCCATAAGACCGAAAACGTCAGGGTTGGTGTCGAAACGGTCATGAAGGAAATCGAGAGCGAACAGGGGCAGGAGGAGTACGACGAAGAAGAGGAAGAGGCAAGCATTATCACCAGGACCATTAATTCCAAGCCGATGACCGTCGAGGAAGCGGCCATGCAGCTTGATATGTCCAACTCGGAATTTCTTGTCTTTATTAACGCCGATACCAAGGAGATGAACGTCATCTATCGTCGCAAAGATAATCACTACGGTCACATCATTCCGAAAACAACCAACGTTTGAGCCTTGGGGCAACTTGTGAAAATCATGGATGTTATTGACCCGGACCTCATCAGTGCGGATCTCAAGGCCGGCAACAAGCGGGAGGCGCTGGAGGAGTTGGCTCGGATGGTCGCGAGAAAAGAGGGGCTGGACATCACAACGCTGGTCCCGATCCTCGAGGAGCGGGAGAAGCTCGGCAGCACCGCTGTCGGTGACGGCTTCGCGATCCCCCACGGCAAACTGAGAGGGCTCAGGAGACTTGTCGCCTCGTTCGGCAGGTCGGTCGAGGGAATCGACTTCGATTCAATCGACGGCCAACCCACCCACCTCTTCTTCCTCTTGATGGCGCCCGAGAACACCGCCGGGATGCACCTCAAGACCCTGGCCCGTATTTCGCGTCTTCTCAAGGATAGGAAAATCAGGGCGCGGCTTATGGACTGTGCGACGGCGCAGGATATCTATCGGGTGATGCGGGAGGAGGACGAAAAATTCTGACGGGGCGCCCCGTGCGGCGTTGACAGTAACTCTGTGGAAATAAAGACAATTCACGGCACCCTGGTGAGGATGATGGCCAGGGGAATTTTGCTTGTGGGGGAGAGCGGATCGGGAAAAAGCCGTCTCGCCCTTTCTCTTTTATATGAGGGCGCGCGGCTTGTCGCCGATGACGTGGTGGAGCTTACTTCCTCATCCCGCTGGACGATGGGGCGGGCGCCGGAAAAAATCAGAGGACTTATCGAAGTCAGGGGCGTGGGGATCATCGATGCCACAAGGACATTCGGCCGTCCCTTCGTTCTGGATGAGTCGCCTATCGATGTGGCGGTGCTCCTGACCGATCGTGACAGCGGCGAAAGAACGAGCGCCGGGGCGGATATAGGTACGATGAACCTTCTCGGGCGCGACATTCCCGAGATTCGAGTGGGGGCGGATATAGACGCGCACGGTCTGATGTGCGCGGTCTCCGACTTTATCCTCGGAGGGTCACGAGGGAGCGGGAAAATAGACGGTCTCCTCGGCGGCTCCGAATAGTGGGGAAGAGCTATCAGGCTCGTTATTATCACAGGATTATCGGGTTCGGGCAAGAGCACGGCCATCAGGGCACTTGAGGACATCGGCTTTTTCTGCATCGATAATCTGCCGGTGGTGTTATTGCCGAAGGTGCTGGAGCTCACCTCCCAATCCCGCTGGGATATCAACAAGGTCGCCGTGGTAATGGACATGCGGGAAAAGATGTTCTTCTCCGAGTTTCCGACCGTATTCAAGAAGCTTGAGAAGCGGGGCGAGGAGTACCAGATTATCTTCCTTGAGGCGCGCGATGATGTCATCATGAGACGCTACAAGGAAACCCGGAGGCTCCATCCCATCGGGGGGGAAGACCCCGCGGCCGGCATCAAGAGGGAGCGCGAGCTGTTGAGGGAAGTGAGGGGAGTTGCGCACCGGGTCATCGAAACCTCGGACCTCAATCCCCATCAGCTCAGAGAGATCATCTTCGACT
Source organism: uncultured delta proteobacterium (assembly GCA_963792965.1). Taxonomy (GTDB): domain Bacteria; phylum Desulfobacterota; class Zymogenia; order Zymogenales; family Zymogenaceae; genus CAWBYW01. The sequence continues at coordinate 45,548 of CAWBYW010000007.1, forward strand.
ACTTCAAGGAGGCGATGACTCAAAAACGCCTCAACGTCACGATCATGTCGTTCGGATACCGATACGGCACGCCTTCGGATGCCGATATCGTCATGGATGTACGGTTCTTGCCTAACCCGTATTTTGTCGAGGAGCTGAAGTTACTGTCCGGCCTCGATCGGAAGGTAAGGGAGTTCGTCCTTGAGAAAGAGGAGACGCGGGGGTTCCTCTCGCGATTCGAGGAGCTTATGCGTTTTCTCCTTCCCAATTATATCCGGGAAGGAAAATCATACCTGACGGTGGCGGTGGGCTGCACCGGTGGGATGCACCGCTCCGTCGTCATCGCCGAGGAGCTCTCCCGGATACTCGGTGCGGGGGGTGGGTATACCATCAAGATCACCCATCGGGATATCAATAAATCATAACGAAAGGTGACTGACACATGGTAGGGATTGTCATCGTGTCCCATTTAAACTTGGCGTCGGAGCTCCTCAAGACGGCCGAACTCATCGTGGGGAGGATACCGGCCTCCAAGGCCCTGTCGCTTGACCCGAAAAAGGACGTCGAGATCCTCAGAAAAGAGATCCAGAGCTCCATCAAGGAAGTCAACAGCGGCCAAGGGGTGATCATATTAACCGACATGTTCGGGGGCACCCCGTCAAACCTTGCCCTCACTTTCCTCGGAGAGTTCGTGGAAGTAGTGTCCGGTGCGAACCTTCCCATGCTCATCAAGATCGCCGCGGAGCGCGAGGGGAAGAACATCAGGGAGCTTGCGCTTAATGCCAAAGAATACGGCAGAAATAATATTAACGTCGCCACCGAGTTTCTGAGCAAGAAGGGGCAATAAGAGTGGGCATCGTACTGGTCCGGGTTGATAGTCGTCTCATTCACGGGCAGATCCTCGAGGCCTGGATCCCTTACACCAAGGCGGGGGCGCTGGTCGTCGTCGACGATGAGGTCGAGAAGAACCTCCTGAAACGCTCCGTTATGGAGATGGCGGTTCCAAGCAACATAGAGGTCTCCTTCTACACGGTCCGAGAGGCCGTCGACAGCTACGTGAACGGGGGATTCAGCAGGAAACGGATCATCATCTTGTTTTCCAATGTTCACGATGCAAAGGCCGCCTACGACTCCGGCTTCCTGTTCGACAGCCTCAATCTCGGCAATATGCACTATTGCGACGGAAAGGTACAGGTGAGCTCGAACCTGTGCGTGGGCATTGACGATACCGACGCGATCGTGGATCTGTGCCGCCTCGGGGTTACCATCGATACCCGTTCGGTCCCCGGGGAAAAGAAGATGGAGGTCAAGAAACTTGTGAAAAAGGTCAGGAGAGAGTAGTGGGGGGGGCCGGCCTCTTCATCACGATAGCGGTCTCGTCAATCGTCGGGGGCCTGTTGCACCTGGACCGGACCGCCGCGTTTCAGTTTCTTATATCCAGACCGCTGGTCTCGTCCACGGTAATGGGCCTGCTTCTCGGTGATCTGAGGACGGGTCTCCTTATCGGGATGGTGCTGGAGCTGTTGTGGATCGGTATGCAGCCGCTGGGCACGGCGCTGCCCCCGGACGACACGATCGTCGCGGTGGCGGCCCCCGCCGCGGCCATCATCGCCGGTCGGCTCCTTGGAGGAATCGGAACGCCGCTCATAGGGCTTTCGGTCCTCATTTCTCTCCCCTTATCTGCGGTGGGGAGGCTGGTGGATATCGAGCTGAGGAGGCTTAATCGCGTCTTCCTCCGGAATGCCAAGAAGGCGGCACGTGAGGGAGACATCGGTGGGGTGGAGAGACAGAGCATATGGGGCCTGTTATCCTTTTTTCTCTTTTTTTCGCTCTTCTCGTTATTGGGCATCTTATTCGTATGGCTCTCGACGTGGCTGATTTATCCCTATATTCCTGACACTATCCGCAGCGCGTTGGGCTATATCTTTTGGTCTTTGCCGTTTTTCGGCGCCGGAGCCGTGCTGAGCCGGGAGAGGGCATGGTTGCGGTTCAGCGTCGTATTTGGGGCGTCATACGTGTTGCTCTATGTCATTGGGAGGACGTGGTGAGACCCACGCTGGCCAGGATATTCTTCAGAAGCTTCCTGATCCAGAGCTGCTGGAACTATGAGGGGATGCAAAATGTCGGTTTTGCCTTCAGCATCTCGCCGCTTATCAGGAAAATCGCTCGGGATAAGAAACAACGGGCAGCCTTATTGGGGCTCTCGCTTGAGTACTTCAACACGCACCCCTACCTCGCCTCGGGGATTCTCGGGGCGGTCGCCTCGGTGCAGGCGGAAGGCGGGAAGGGGGCTGCCGAGGAGACCAGAAAGATAAAGGACACCCTTTCCAATCCGTTCGCGGCAATCGGAGATACGCTTTTCTGGTCGACGTTGAAACCCCTCTTTTCGATCACGGCCATCGTCACGGCTTTTCTTGGGAGCACGCTTTCGCCGGTGCTTTTTCTTGTACTATACAATCTCTTTCATCTCTGGATACGGACCGAAGGGTTTATTGAAGGGGTTCACCACAAGATGGGGATCATGAACTATGTGAAACGTCTCGATATTCCCCGCTTATCCATCAGATTGAAGACTCTTACCATCGGCATCCTCTCGATCTTCGCAGCGGGACTGGCCTATTTTTCTCCGTTCAGATGGGAAGTCGGGGTTATCGGGGAATTCAGGTTTCTTTTGATTCTCCCGATCTTCCTGGTGGCGTTTCTCGTGCGGAAGGGTGTGGGAATCCTCACCCAGATCTATATCTTTGCGTTCTTGGCCCTTGCGCTCTTTGCGATTGTCGGTTAACCTCAAGCGGGATAGCGTGGATATGCCCGAGTTTCATAAAAAAGGGGAAGGAAAGACACCAGAGATGTTTTCGGAGGATTTTCAGATCATAAATAAGCTCGGCCTGCACGCGCGAGCGGCGGTGCTCTTCATCAAGGCGGCAAACTCCTTTCAGGCCACAATCACGGTGGCCAAGGACGGGGTGGAAGTGAACGGCAAGAGCATCATGGGCATTCTCATGCTCGGCGCGACGCAGGGGAGCACGATTACCGTGGCGGCAGACGGTCCTGACGCACGGAAAGCGGTAGCTGAGCTGGGAAAGTTGATCGCCAGTAAATTCGGAGAGGAGTAGATGCCTCAAACGAAAGAGATACGACTCTTTGGGATCGGCGTTTCTTCGGGAATCGTCATCGGAAAGGTCTATTTCATCGATCGTACCAAGGTAAAATATACCGTCCGGCACATTAGCAAAGACGGTGTTTCGTCCGAGGTCGATCGTTTTCACAAGGCCGTCGACGAGTCTCGGAATCAGCTTTCGGAAGTCGCGTCACGGATTCCGGGGGACCATTATGAGGAATTCAAGCATATCATAGACGCCCACTTCCTCATCCTTCAGGACAGGATGCTGATCGACGATACCGAGAAGATCATCAAGGATGAGGGCGTCAACGCCGAGTGGGCCCTCAATATCCAGCACGAGAAGATTAGCCGCTTTTTCCAACAGCTCAATGACGAATATCTCTCCGAGCGAATGGGGGATGTCGACTATGTCGTTGAGCGGATCATGAGAAACCTCGTCGGTAAGGAGCAGGAGAGCATCACCGAGATCACCGAAGATGTGATCGTAGTGGCCCACGACCTGTCGCCTGCCGACACCGCACAGATTGACCGTAACGTCATCAAAGGGTTTGTCACCGATATCGGCGGCAGGACATCGCACACCGCTATCATGGCCCGTTCCCTCGAGATCCCCTCGGTCGTGGGGCTGGAGACGGTGAGCCAGCTGGTCAAGAGCGGCGACTGTATCATCGTAAACGGCACAACGGGAGAGGTCATCATCAATCCATTGCCGGAGGTGCGGGCCCAATACGAGCAGCAGCTCAAGATATACCAGGACGAGGAGCGGGAGCTGTTGACCCTTAAAGAGCTTCCCTCGGTCACGACCGACGACTATCGCATTTCCCTGATGGCCAATATCGAGATGCCCCACGAGATCCAGTCGATCAAGGAACACGGTGCCGAGGGCATCGGGCTCTATCGGACCGAATTCATATACCTCAACCGGAGGAGCCTCCCGACCGAGGACGAGCACTTCGAGGTCTATAAATACGTTGTAGAGAACATCAAGCCGAAGGTCACGATTATCAGGACCTTTGACCTCGGCGGAGACCGCTTCCTCTCTCCGGTCGATCTCGCCCAGGAGATGAACCCGGCGATGGGGCTGCGCGCCATCCGGTTCTGTCTTAAGGAGGCCGATATCTTCAAAGACCAGCTCCGCGCGATCCTCAGGACGAGCGCCTACGGGCCGGTCAAAATCATGTTTCCCATGATTTCGGGCGTAGAGGAAATCCGGCTGACCAAGATGATCCTCGAGGAGTCGAAAGACGATCTCCGCGCCCGGGGCGTGCCGTTTGACGAGGAGATCGAGATCGGGTCCATGATGGAGGTCCCCTCGGCAATGATCATCGCCGATCTCCTGGCCAAAGAGGTCGACTTCTTCTCCATCGGCACCAACGACCTGATCCAGTATTCGCTGGCCATAGATCGGGTCAATGAACACGTCAATTATCTCTACGAGCCGCTGCACCCCGCCGTCCTGAGGATGATCAGAGAGGTCGTCGCGTCGGCGCACGCGCGGGGGATCAAGGTCGCCATGTGCGGCGAGATGGCCGGCGAGCCGCTCTATCTTCCGATACTCGTGGGGCTCGGGCTCGACGAACTTTCGATGAACGCGCTGTCGATACTCCGGGTGAAGAAGATCCTGAGAAACATGTCCTATCAGGAGTGCAAAAGGATCACGGAGGAGATCCTCACCTTCTCCACGGCGCGCGAGATAGACCGTTACGTGTTTATTGAGATGAAAGAACGATTCCCGGGCATATTCTCCGATGAGCATCTCACGCACTAATTCGTCGCGGCTCCAATCATTTCGCTTGACATAACCCGTTTGAAATTATATATAGAAATATTTACTAAAGAACGTCAACTCTTCTCCTCAAGTATATAAGGCTCAGAAGATAACCGGAGGTATCCGTTATGTCTATGACAGATTTTCTTTTTACGTCCGAATCGGTGACGGAAGGCCACCCCGATAAGGTTGCCGATCAGATCTCCGACGCCGTTCTCGACGCGATCATCAGCGAGGATAAAGATGCCCGGGTCGCGTGCGAAACCCTTGTAACCACCGGGCTTGCCATTATCGCCGGCGAGATCACCACAACCGCGTGGGCGGACATGCCGCAGATCGTCCGCAATACCATAAAAGAGATCGGGTACACGAACGCATCGATGGGCTTTGACTGGGAGACCTGCGCCGTGCTGACCTCTATAGATAAGCAGTCGCCGGATATCTCCCAGGGCGTCACCCCCGGCAAAGGACTCCACAAAGAGCAGGGCGCGGGCGACCAGGGCCTCATGTTCGGGTTTGCGTGCGACGAGACGGCGGAGCTGATGCCGATGCCGATCGTCTATGCCCATAAGGTGTGCCGCAGGCTTGCCGAGGTCAGGAAGAACGGGATGCTCACGTTCCTCCGTCCCGACGGAAAATCTCAGGTAACGATTCAGTATATCGAGAATCAGCCGGTTCGGGTGGACGCCGTCGTTGTCGCCGCGCAGCATAATCCCGACGTGAAATACGAGACGCTGAGAGAGGCGATTATCGAGGAGGTCATCAAGAAGGTCATCCCAGAGCATTTGTTGGACAAGAAAACGAAGTTCTACGTCAATGAGACAGGGCGCTTCGTTATCGGGGGTCCGCAGGGTGACTGCGGGGTGACCGGACGCAAGATCATCGTCGACACCTACGGGGGGCAGGGAAGCCACGGCGGCGGCTGCTTTTCGGGAAAAGATCCCTCCAAGGTGGACCGCTCCGGGTCCTATATGGCCCGCTATGCGGCAAAAAATATCGTTGCCGCGGGGCTCGCCAGAAAGTGCGAACTCCAGGTGGCGTACGCCATCGGTAAGGCCGAGCCGGTTTCCTTTATGATCAATACCGAAGGGACGAGCGTCATCCCGCCCGACCATATCGCGAAGATCGTTCAGGAGGAGTTCGACTTTCGGCCGGCGGCCATGATCGAGAAGCTCGACCTCCTTAAGCCGAAGTATAAAAGAACGGCGGCCTACGGCCACTTCGGGCGTGAGGAGGCGGGCTTTACCTGGGAGGAAATCGACATGGCCAAGCGGCTGAAGAAGGCGGCGGGAATCTGAGCAACCTGCGATTGGGCATCGGACGGGCGCGAACGCGCACGCCGCAACAGGATATTCGAGGCGCTTTCATATCCCGGGTGCGGCGGGCGAGGACCGGTTGGCGGTTCTCTCTCAGTGAAGTGAGGGTTTGAATAAGGAGAATAGACGTGAAATACGATGTCAAAGACCCCGGTCAAAAAGATAAGGGTATCCTCAGGATCGAGTGGGCGCATATGGCCATGCCGGTCCTCGACTCGATCAGAAAACGGTTCGAAAAGGAGCGGCCGCTCAAGGGACTGACCCTCGGGGCGTGCCTGCACGTCACGACAGAGACCGCCAACCTGGCCATTACCCTTGCAAACGGCGGCGCCAAGGTTCTCCTGTGCGCCTCAAACCCCCTTTCCACCCAGGACGACGTGGCCGCGGCACTCGTGACCGAATACGAGATCCCGGTCTTCGCCATCAAGGGTGAGGACAACCAGACCTACTACGATCACATCAGCGCCGTTATCGACGAGAAACCTCACATCACGATGGACGACGGGGCGGACCTCGTCACCACGCTGCATACCAAGAGGAAGGAAAACCTGCTCGAACGTCCTGGGCGGCACCGAGGAGACGACGACGGGGGTCATCCGCCTCAAGAGCATGGCCAAGCAGGGGGTACTCCAATATCCCGATCATCGCCGTCAACGACGCCGCAACCAAGCACTTCTTCGATAACCGCTACGGCACGGGCCAATCGACCATCGATGGCATCGTCCGCGCGACGAACCGGCTGCTGGCCGGGTCGGTCTTTGTGGTGGCCGGGTACGGGTGGTGCGGCACGGGGCTGGCCATGCGGGCGCGGGGCATGGGGGCAAACGTCATCGTCACCGAGGTGGACCCCCTCATGGCGCTTGAAGCGGTCATGGACGGCTTCCGGGTCATGCCGATGGCCGAGGCGGCCAAGGTCGGCGATTTTTTCGTGACCGTGACCGGCGACATCAACGTAATCCGACCGGAGCACTTCGAGGTGATGAAGGACGGCGCGATCGCTGGCCAATTCCGGCCACTTCAATGTCGAGATCAACCTCGAAGGGCTGGAGAAGATGTCCAAGAGTAAGCGACAGATCAGGGAGTTCGTCGAGGAGTATCGTGCTGCAAGAGCGGGAAGCGGCATCTACGTGCTGGGCGAGGGGCGGCTCATCAACCTGGCCGCGGCCGAAGGGCATCCCGTCGAGCCGTCATGGACATGAGCTTTGCCAACCAGGCGCTCGTCCGCCGAATACGTGCTCGAAGAACAAAGCATATGGAGAAAAACGTCTATCCGGTGCCGATCGGAGATCGACCGGGAGATCGCCCGGCTCAAGCTCGCGTCGATGGGCGTAAAGATCGACAACCTGACCCCCGAGCAGAAGAAATACCTCGAGGGATGGGAGATGGGGACCTGAGCATCGGGATGCGCCGGGCCACCGGGAAACGGTAATTGAGAGAAGTACACGGGGCACGAAGATGCCCCGTTCTTTTGGGCAAAACCTGGGACTCGTTTTATGACGACCAAGAAGGGCGTTATCGCCGATCTCCTCCTTGTACTCATCTGCGTCTTTTGGGGGATGTCGTTTATCATGGTGAAGCTCGCCATCAAGGAGCTTGACCTGTTCTGGTTTATTTTTCTCCGCTTTGCCCTCGCGGCGGCGGCGCTGCTGGTCGTTTTCGCCGGCCGGCTCAAAAGATACAACTGGCCGGTCTTCCGCGACGGATTCATCCTCGGGTCCGTCAACTTCATGACATTTTTTTTGCAGACAACCGGGCTCAAATTCACGTCGGCGTCCAATGCGGGGTTCATCACGGGGCTGCACGTGATCCTGGTCCCTTTCATCCTGGCGGTCTTTTTCAGGCGGATGCCGGCCGTCACCGCCACGATCGGGGCGGTGCTGGCGGCCGTGGGGCTCTCGCTCATCACGGTCGGCGACGACCTCTCGATTAACAGGGGCGACATCTGGGTGCTCGCCTGTTCGGTCAGCGTGGCATTTCACGTGATCCTGACGGGGTGGTATGCGGTAAAGCACGATGTCTATCTGGTGGCGGTTACACAGCTCATCGCGATGACCTTCTGGGCGGGGTGCTCGGCCGCTGTACGTCGGCCATGCGCCGACGTCACTTTCCACGTACGTGATTATCGCGATCGTCTTTCTCGGGCTCGTTGCCACGGCCTTCAACTTCACGGTGCAGACCTGGGCACAGCAGTACACCTCGCCGACGCGGGCGGCCGTGATTTTCACCACGGAGCCGGTCTTCTCGGCCTTCTTCGCCTGGTGGTGGGGCGGCGAGCTCCTCAAGAGCCGGGGCTACTTAGGTGCGGGATTGATTCTTGTGGGCATTATCCTTTCCGAGCTCAAATCCCGGGAGTGGCGGGAGGAGGAAAAGATCGTCGGAAAGGGGCCGAAGAAAGAGGAGAAGGGGTGACCAGGCGGGGCCGACGCCGCTCCGTCCAGAATCGAGCACCCTTTAGTATATCGTTTTGTAAGGAGCTCAGAGGGCTCCGTCATTTATCGAGCACCGTCACGATACGTGAGCCGGCCGGCCATCAGTAGCGCCCCTCCCTGAGTCGACAACATGGTACTCCCAGCGCCCCTGCCGGAGCCCCCGTGCCTCTCCGCGAAACCGTTGTCATTATAGAAGGCCTCGGCTCTTTCAACGTCGCAACGGCCGCAACCGCCTCGACGGCGCAGAGGTCGTCCTTTGAGAGCTGAATTTAGCGACGGCAAAGGTCATCTCTCATTAATCCTGCAGATACGTCGGATTTGTCGACGAGTTGGGCCGAAACGTCGGACGACTTTCAACGCTTTGGATACTACATGCCCGGGTATCGTATGTGAAGGATTGATTTACTTTTTAGGGGTTTTCTGGTATACTAATTTAAATGAACGAATTGACACTAATACGACAACTTGAGCGGCTGTTGGATCGAACGCTCGAGGGGCAGAGGGTCGAAGAGAAGGATCTCGTCGGCCTTTCCTTCGAGGAGCGTCTGTGGCTCATCCAGCGGTCGCCCGTGCGGACAAAGGCCAACCTTATCATCTCTTCCCCCGACCCGGTCAAGCTCCTCAAGAAGCTCTCACCCCAGGAGATATACCTGACGCTGAAGGAATCGTGGGGAAATGACGCCGCGATCATCCTGGAGATGACCCCCCCGGACAAGATCGTCCGTCTGTTGGACATGGATATCTGGAGGCATGATCGAATCGACTTCGTCAAATTCACGGAGTGGCTCCAGCTCCTCTCCGAGGGGGGCGATCGGATCCTCACCAAGAGCCTCTTCTCCCTCGACGAGGCGCTCCTTGTGCTCTTTTTCAAGGAGATCATCGAGGTGACGCCGCGGAACCTTGATCAGGACCACCTCGAGTTCGCTGACGGAGGTTGGTACAGCTTTGATTACTTCTACTATTTCAGGCCGGTCAGTGAGGAGATAGACTTCGACTTCGTCTCCAATCTCCTCATGCAGTTTTTCGAATATGAGCCCGAATACTATAAGGTGATCATGGAAGGGGTCATGGGTGAGCTTCCCTCACCGACCGAGGAGGAAGCCTATCAGCTGCGCACCTCGCGCATGTCCATGATCGGTTTTCCGGAGTTCTTCGAGGCCCGGGAGCTCTTCCTGTTTGAAGATCCCGAGAAGATCGCCCGGGAGATCAAGGCGGAGACGGGAAAGATCATTTATCTCAACGAGCAGCAGGCACGGGAGCTCCCCCCGCACTATTGGCTCATCCCAGACAAGAGCGGCGGTTTCTTCGAGGATCTTATGGATGACGCTGCCGACGTTGCCGAGGACGCCTGTCTCTTCTGGGAGCTTTCCTACCTGGTGCACAAGTTAGTGGCCGCGTCAGGGGGGGATCTGTCGGATACCGAGGAGCTGGTCGCGTCGTGTCAGACGGCGCGTGACTACATCAATCTCGGCCTCGAATATCTGGAGGGCGACATCGCTGACGAGGGTAGGAGGATTATCCGAGAGGTCTATCTTCAGCGGATTTTCCGGCTCGGGTATATGCTTGCCCTCGGGCTCAAGAAGAAAGGCGATCTCCTGATTTCGCGCCTCGGGCAGGTCGTTGACCCGTCCCTGTGGGGTGAATCCTCGGAAAGGGTGATCAACGGGCTTGTGGGAAAACGGCCGCTCTTCTACCGGGGTCTGGTCGACGGCACGGACGGCTACCGCAATTTCAGGACGCTGGCCGATATCAAGGCCGTTACGGATTTTCTCGGAGGGCTCTCGGCGAGAGTCTACCTCATTTCACGGATTATCGAAATCCCCGACGATGTCAAGCCATGGTTGATCAAGAACGCGAAGCTCCGAGACTGGGGGCCGGGTCATCTCTTCATGACGGGATGCGTGCGGGCATGTCTGACGGGAGCGTGGGAGGTAAAACCGCTTTCAGCCGGTGAGGTAAGGGCGTTTTCGGATCTGTTGAGGAATAATCACGCCGTCCCCGACGGCGCCCTCAACGAGGTGGAAAAGATCATCAAAGAGATGGCTCAGCACGAGGGGGAGGATTTTGCGGCCCATGCCGTGGCGTTTGTCAGAGAGGCGTATGAGGGGTTTGTCCGGGAGCTGGCGGCGATCCAGGGGCCCGGGGGTATCGATGCGCGCTTTATTACGGGCGTCATCCTCTCGGAGCCGTCGCAGCAGGGAAAGAGGGGTGCCGCTGAGATAAAAAAATCCCCCTCGTCCTAATCAGATCATACCCGATAACGAGGGGGAGATTTTTTTGCCTACTCGGTTTGGATTCTGTCGACATTCGCCCAGGGTACTTCCACAAGGCCGTAGTCCTGGGTTAGAAACATCACCGTTCCCGTCGGGTGCTCACCAAAGGCGACGCCCTCGGTTCTGCTTTTGTACCACAGCACTTTGTGATATGTGGTGCCGTCCTTAAGGAGCACCGCATATCCCCCGTGGGTGATGACGCCGTATCCGATGCAGCCCGCCAGGCTTACGGTGAACAGGAGGAAAACAAACAAGGCGATCGTTTTCTTCATGGGTTCCCCCCCCAATAAATGTGCTAAAATTATCCTACTTTTCGGTACTTGCTGTCAATATAAAACGTTTTCTAAGGGCCTGCTGTGATTTTACTCACAGAGAAGGGGTAAAACGGGGCTTTTCGCGGGTCTGTTCGTCGATCGGTAGCGTCTTTTCCCAAGAAAACGGTTCATGTAGGGGGTTCATGAAGGGGGAAAGGTCTTTCTTAGGCACGACCGTCAAGAGGGTCGCGCTCATATCCGCACTGGCCGCCTTCGTGGCATCAACGGCCACGGTCATCGTTTTCTTCTTTTCCTTTCGGGAAGAGCTGATCACGAACGCCGTGCGACGGATCGTGGAACAGACCGTCGGGTATCGGGTATCCCTTGTGGGGATACGACCCGTCTCGCTTAACGCGGTTTCCGTCGACGATATCGACCTTGTGCTCGGCTCTACCACCATTTCCTCGGGACCGACGGTACTGGGATTTCGACTCGGCATCAGCCCGCTCGTGTCCGTACGAAAGGTTTCGATGGAACATCCCTCTATCTCACTTGACCTGTCAAAAGAAGGAACGGGGAACGGTGCCGATATCATCAACCGCCTTATGCGGATGGACATCGATATCGCCGGGGGCGATCTCGCGATAATCGAAAAAGGGAAGCGCTATAGACTGGTCGGCCTCGATATGAGCTATACGCACGGCCTGTTCGGAAAAAAGCTTTCTCTGTCCGGGTCCGCGCGTACCGAGGGGAGCGCAGATGGAGCGATCCTCGGCGGGCCTTTTTGGGTCCAGATGCGCGTGACGGGCGACTATCCGAAGATTACAGCGCGGGGAACGATAACGACGCGGCGATCGGGCTGGCGGATCGATAACTACCTTTTTTCGTGGGGGCAACTCGACGCCCGCGTCTCCCTTGATGAGGTTGGTCTGGAGGCGACCGATGCCAGGGTTACGGATTTTTCCTTGGTCGAGGAGAAGGTCGGCCTGAAGCTCGACGGAATCAGCGGCACGGGCGCGATGAAAAACGAGAACAACGGCCCGTTCACCTTACGTGATGTGAGGCTTTCGGCACCTCGCCTCGGTGATGTCTCGCTTGACCTGATAGTCAACGAGGACGGAAGATGGAAAGTGGGGGCGTCGTCCGATTCTCTCACGTTATCGTCCGAGAGTGTGCGGAGGCTGGGCCACTTCGTCCCTGATTTCTTTTATGGCTGGGGAGCAAAGGGGAGGGTGCGCGGCGCGCTCACGATGGGAACCGTCGACACCGAGGATGGGAGTATCGCCGGAAACCTCGATGCGACCCTGATTGACGCCGGATTTTCCTCACCGGATTCGCTCTACCTCGGGGAAGGGGTTTCCGGGAATGTCGTGCTCCGGTTCAGAGATGACGTTAAGGGCGGATTTTCGTTCGAAGCCAACGCTGTCGCCCACGATTTCCAGCTCCTTCTGGCCGATTTCTTCATGAACTTCAAAGACACGAGGATTTCGGCATCACTGGAAGGAACGCTCGTCAATCCGGGAGAGGTGAAAGACCTTGACTGTGAGCTCGCGATCCCCAATGTCCTGTCGTCCCGTGTTGCGGGTGACATCGACTACAGCGGTGCGAAAACGAGGGTGAACCTCACCTGCGCGGCGCGGGCGCTGGACTTAGGAAAGGCCTTTGACCTCTTCTTGAGGGAATTCTTCAGGAACCGCGCCCCGTCCCTCTACACGGGGCAGATGATGGGGTCGCTCTCTTTTCGAGGAGCAATCGCGGGGGACCTGTCCGCGCCCAAAGTCAGCGGATATGCCGCGATCGAGGGCGCATCGATCGACCTTCCCGATATCGGTACAAAGATCGAAGGGCTCGAGGCCGCCGTCCCCTTTTCGGTCGACCTGTCGAGCTCGGTCCTGGGCGACACGTCCCCACGGTTTGAGCCCCGCGACTTCGGCACGATCGCCTTTTCGCGCGCGGTCGTCGGGGGCGTGGAGATCGGGGAGACCGCATTTTCGCCCGCATTGGTAAACAACGCCCTCTCCTTTAAGGATGAGGTAAGGCTTCCGATTTCCGGCGGCTCGATCAAGGTCGGAGGTTTTGCGGCCAAAGATATCTTTAACGAAAACAGGACGGTGAGCCTCTCTCTCGATATTGAGGGTGTCGATATCGCCCGGATGTTCCCGAAGGAAAGGGCCGTCAATTTGGAGGGGGGGCTCTCCGGCAATCTCTCCGAGGTCAGGGTCGCGGACAAAAAACTGTTTACTTCGGGAGGGCTTACTGCTACAATATTTGGAGGGAAGGTGACGATAGGGAATATCTGGGGAGAAAACGTCTTTGACGCGGGAAGACGGCTCGGGTGTGACGTGGCGTTTTCAGACCTGGATCTGGGCATGCTGACTCAAACCATCGACGTGGGCAAGGTCACCGGGATCGCGGAAGGACGGATAGCCGGCTTGACTTTCTCGTACGGGGAACCGGAGCGATTTGTGTTTGATTTCTCTACGGTCGAAAAACGAGGGGCAAGAAAGCGGGTCAGCGTCGATTTTGTCGATAAGCTCACCATCCTCGGGTCCGGATCGAGCCTCCTCTCGGGGGTTTTAGGAGGCGCCGTCAAGCGTTTCATTCATGAATATAACTATTCAAAGATCGGCATTCATCTCGAGCTTAAAGATGACTACTTCACGTTGAGGGGAACAATCCACGAGGGGAATAAAGAATATCTCATCAAACGCAGCGGCCTTACCGGTATCGACGTTATCAACCAGAATCCTGATAACAAGATCGGATTTAAAGATATGATGAAGAGGCTGGAGAGGATCAACGTGAAAAACACCAGTGATATCAGGATAGAAACACGCTAACTGCACGGGGAGGATTGTATCATGATAAGGAGACTTGTACCGGCCACCGTTATTATGATTCTGCTGGTGACGGCGTGCGTCACGGTGAACATATACTTCCCCGCCGAGGCGGTGAAGAAGGCGGCCGATGAGATCGTCAACGGCGTCTACGAAAAGGGAAAAGACAAGGGGAAAGATACAAAACCGGAGGGATCCCTGGAAGGGAGATATATGCTGGCCGGGATTTTCACCGACACCGCGTGGGCGCAGGTCGATATCAATATCTCCACGCCGGCCATCCGGGCAATCCGCTCCTCCATGGAAGCGCGCTTCGGCCAGCTCAGCCCCTACTATAACGGCGGCAACATCGGCATCACGAACCGGGGATATCTTGAGATCAGAAATCAGGCCGGCCTTGATATCGGGGCGGTGGGCAACCTCCGGGGCCTCGTGGACGCGGAGAACGGCGATCGGGCCAGGCTCTATCAGGAGATCGCGACGGCCAACAACCTGGGCTCGGCCTCTATCCCCCAGATCGAGCAGCTCTTTGCGCAGAGCTGGCAGAACCAGGCCGGCCCCGGCTGGTGGGTCCAGGGGGGCAACGGTTCCTGGGTAAAGAGGTAATGAATAATGCCCATATTTGAATTTGTCTGCGGCGGCTGCGGGCACGAGTTCGAGGAGCTGGTGATGTCCCGGAGCTCCGAAGTGGTCTGCCCGAAGTGTTCCTCAACAGAAGTAAACAAGCAGATGTCGGTCTGCGCGGTCAAGAGCAGCACGAAGTTCACTTCGACCTCATCGGGCGCCGGCTGCGGAAGTTGCGGGTCGAAAAATTGCGGCAGCTGCCATTGACGATACGTCAGGGAGGCCTGGGATGATGAGTTTTAGAAAGGCTGTCTCCCTCCTTTTGTTCTTCCTCATCCTTTTCTCCGTCCCATCCTATCTGCGCGGCGAGGAAACAAAACGTCAGGGAAAGGTTCGAGAGCCCGCAGTGGCCGGCTCTTTCTATCCCTCGGACCCGAAAGAGCTCCGGTCGATGATCGAGGGATTCCTCTCGGAGGCGCCCCGGACCACGGTGCCCGGAAAAACCATCGCGATCGTCTCCCCCCACGCCGGCTATATCTACTCGGGGAAGACCGCCGCGGCGGGGTATAAGACGCTGGAGGGGCTCTCGTTTGATACCGTCATCGTGATCGGACCGAGCCACCACTATGCCTTCGACGGGGCGGCGATCTACGCGGACGGACCGTACCGGACGCCGCTGGGCGACGTGCCGCTCGACACCGCGTTAATCGATGCAATCAAGAAGAGCGGCGAGGGGATCACGACCGACCCGGTCTTCCAGGAGACGGAGCACTCGGTCGAGGTCGAGATACCCTTCCTGCAGGTGGTGCTCGGGAATTTCAAGCTTGTCCCGATCGTGATGGGGAGCCGTAATTTGGCGGCGTGCGAGGATCTCGCACAGGCCATCGCCGGTGCCGTGGGGACTAAAAAGGTCCTGATCGTGGCGTCCTCGGACCTCTCGCACTACTATCCGAGGGATGTGGCGAAAAAGCTTGACGGGGTCTTCCGGAGTTTCCTGGCGAAAAACGATCCTGACGGGATGTATGACTCGTTTGTCACGAAGAAGAGCGAGGCGTGCGGAGGCGGTCCCGTTGTGACGACACTCCTGGCTGCAAAGTCGCTCGGATCGACGGGGGTCGTTGTGACAAAATACGATGACAGCGGGACTGAGACCGGAGACACCAGCGCCGTCGTCGGCTACATGTCGGCGGTCGTCTACGGGCGGGGAGGCCCGCCGGCGGGCGAGGGCGATACGGGCGGGGGACTGCTTTCCGCCGCCGAAAAGAAGAAGCTCTTGTCCATCGCGCGCACGAGCATCGAGTGCGGCCTCACGGGGAAAGACTTCCCGAATTTCGGAGTAAGCTCTCCGGCGCTCAAGGAGATGGGGGCCGCATTCGTGACGCTGAAAAAGAACGGGGATCTCCGGGGATGCATCGGCTATATAGAGCCGATACTTCCGCTCTGGGAGACGGTGAAGGAAGTCGCGGCGGAAGCGGCCTTCCATGATCAACGCGTTTCCCGGAAGCTGTCGAAAGATGAGCTCAAAGATATCACCATCGAGATCTCGGTACTGTCCAAGCTCAGCCGATCAAGAGCGTCGAACGAGATCGTCATCGGGAGAGACGGGGTGCAGATTCGCAAGGACGGCAGGTCAGGCATCTTTCTCCCCCAGGTGCCGGTCGAGCAGGGCTGGGGCCTGGACGAGTATCTCCAAAACCTCTGCGAAAAGGCCGGGCTCATGCCTAACGACTGGAAACAGAAGGATGCCCGGCTCTTTACTTTTACGGCGGACGTCTTCTCGGAGGAATAGCATCATGAGTCGGGAAGGGAAATCCAAGGAAGAAACCGGAAAAAAGCGATTTTCCCGCAGGGCATTCCTGGGGACGGCGTCGGTCTGCGCCCTCGGCGTGTGCGCCGCGGGACTCCCGTCTTACGCCCGTGCGGAGGAAATCGGAAAGAGCCAAGATAACGATGAGATCGGCTACCCCGCGCGCGGATTCATGACGCCGAGGGAATCGCCCCTCTACATGCCGCTTGGCAATGGTGCGATCATGTGCCTCCTCTGCCCGCGGGGCTGCACCGTGGCGGAGGGAAAGCGCGGCCATTGCGAGGTGCGGGAGAACCGGAAAGGGAAATATTACAGCCTCGTATACGGCAACCCGTGCGCCATCCACGTGGACCCGATCGAGAAGAAGCCCTTTTTCCACCTGATACCCGCCACGACCTCCTTTTCCATAGCCACGGCCGGGTGCAACTTCGACTGTAAATTCTGCCAGAACTTCGATATCTCTCAGGCCGTCCCGGAGGATACCGACAACTATCGGCTAACCCCCGCTGCACTCGTCAAGGAGGCGAAATCCTCGGGATCGGCGTCGGTCGCCTATACCTACGTGGAGCCGACGATCTTCTACGAGTATATGCTCGACTGCGCAAAAGCCGTCAAGGCGGCGGGTCTCATCAACGTCATGCACTCAAACGGCTTCATCAACCCCGGGCCGAGGAAGGAGCTTGCCACGTACCTGACGGGCGTCAACATCGACCTCAAGGGGTTCACCGAGGATTACTATGCGTCGATGAGCGAGGGGAGGCTTGCCCCGGTGCTCGACTCGATCAAGGGGTACAAGAAGGCGGGGGTGCACGTAGAGCTCACGACGCTTGTCGTCCCCACGAAAAACGACGACATCGGGACTATTACCAAGATGTCAGAGTGGATCAGGGACGAGGTGGGCAAGGAGACGCCGCTCCACTTTTCGAGGTTCATCCCCCTGTATAAGCTCAGGAATCTGCCGGACACCCCCGTGGAGACGCTGGAGGCGGCGCACGACGCTGCGAAAAAGGCCGGCCTTGAGTACGTCTATATCGGCAACGTACCGGGCCATAAGTACGAATCCACCTACTGCCCGAAATGCAAGGAGATCCTCATCTACCGCATGGGCTACTTCGTCGGCGAGGTAAAGATCAAGAACGGGAAGTGCAAATTCTGCGGCTACCCGATCGCGGGGATCTGGCAGCTGCCGAAGTCGGCGTGACGCGGCAGCCGGGATTGCCGCCACGATCAGGAATATCTGGCTTCTTTCCTTGGGGACCCCCGACGTTTCCCGGCCGTCCGTATCGAGCCCTCAAACGACTTCATAGAACAATAATCTCACGCTCTCTGCTTTATCCGCATCGCCCCAATCCCTGTGGCCGCGGCCGCGCAGAGGTTTGCGGCGCATACCAACAGCACCGTTGCCACAAGACCGAAGATGGGAATCATGACGACCGAGGCCGTCAGTGCGCCGATCGATGCCCCCAATAGGTTGGTGCCGTAGACAAGCCCGCCTGACGACTCCGCCGAAAACCCGGACCAAGAAAGGGCGCGAGACGCCGTCACGAAGTGAAAGCCACACAGAATCCCGCAGAGCATATTCAGGAAAGAAAAGAAGAGATCGAGCCCGCTCACCAGCCCCGCCGGCGCGTACGTCGAGAAGAAATAGAGGACGGCGATAATCAGAAGGCTCAGGGCGGCGTAAAGGAGCTGGATGACGACGAGCGTCCGCCACGGCCGGCGTATGCGGTCGACGGCTCTGCGCGCGGCGGCCGTCCCCGCAAAAAGCCCGACCATGAAGGCGCTCACGATCAGCCCAAGGCTGAAGTAGACGTATCCGTAGAAGGTCTGGAAGGCGATAATAATGACGACCTCAAGTGAGATCTCTGAAAGGCCCGAGGTCAGGGCCGCCGGGGCGAGCGTCATGAAGGAGGACAATCCGGCCCTGCGGCGGACAAGGCCGAGCGCGCCGATATAGCAGGTCGTGATAAGCAAGAGCGTAACGCCGGGCCACGCCGGTTTAAGGCTCGAGAGCCGGCCGAGAAGGATCTTAGTCCCCGGTGAAAGCGAGAAGCTCCAGAGGATCATGTCGTAGAGGTAGGAGATCGGCGCGAGGTCCGTATTGAGACGGTTACCGGAGGCGTTGTTGATGCTGTCGTTGACATATTTGATTCTTTCTGGGCTGAGCTTATAGGGGAGGTAATACTCCGTGACGTAGCTATTGATGATCTTTCGCGCTTTCATGCGTGCGATGAGGAGGGCGGGATCGACAGTGATTCGTCCCGGGTCGGCCGATGCCAGAAAATATGCCGTTTCCCCGGGGACAACCGCCGTGTGGGGGAAGACAGCGCCGAGCGTGAGCGCGATGCTCCTCAGAAACGAGGCCAACGCCGGACTGATGATCTCCTCCGAGGAGCCGACCGAGATCGAAAAGACGCCCCCGGGCGACAGCACCCTTCTTGTCTCCATGAAGAACTCGCGGGTGAAGTACCGGTTGATGCGGGCGCTGACGGGATCGGCCATGTTCACGATGATGACGTCGTAGCGCTCGTCGGTCTTCTTAATAAAGAGGCGTCCGTCCGTGTGGATGACGCGAACACGTTTATCCCCGAGGGGCCTGACCGCCTCCGGGGGCAGGCGCCTCTTGCCGAGGTCGACGAGGGACGGATCGAGCTCAACGTAATCGACGCGCGCAACCGAGGGGTGCTTGAGTATCTGGGTCAGGGTCGAAGAGATCCCTCCACCGACCAGCAGCACGCGCACGGGCCTCGGATGCATCAGCATGGGGTAGATGACCCGCTCCTCCGTGGTCATCAGATCGGGGTAGGTAAACGAGAGAACCCCGTTGTCGTAAAAGGTGATCTGGCTTTGGGCTTTCGTCACGGTGATGTTGCCATAGATCGAGTCGATGGACTCGAGAATCGAAAAGTCCTTCCACTGAAACCGCCGCGTCATCTCTTCGATGTCGGGGACGGGGGATAAGAGCTGGGTGAGAAAAAAGACCGAAACCACCGCAGAAAAGAGAATAGTAATGCCTCGTCGGTCGATCACCGAGAAGAAAAATGCCGCGCAGGACAGAAATAAGGCGATAATCCATGATATGGACAGTGCATCGAAGTATCGGATGAGGACGAGGCTCGTGATAATGCCGCCGACCGACGAGCCGATGGATTCCATCAGATAGATTGTGGCCGGCCGTGTGCCTGATCCTTCCTCTTTTGTATCGGCGGCCGCCGCGCGGATGAACAACGGGAACAGGCACCCCGAGAGGAGACAGAAGGGCATGAGGACTACACCGACGACGAGGATCATAGCGCCCATCCCGACGATCTCACCCTGCGATATC
Organism: uncultured delta proteobacterium; assembly: GCA_963792965.1. Classification (GTDB taxonomy): domain Bacteria; phylum Desulfobacterota; class Zymogenia; order Zymogenales; family Zymogenaceae; genus CAWBYW01. The sequence goes on from CAWBYW010000007.1 coordinate 65,224, forward strand.
CCCATGAGGCCCTTACTGATGCGGGCAAGCGCAACGGTCAGCGGGAGCAGGAGACCGAGGATGAGGAGGAATATTGGGAGGGCACGGGGGCGGACAGGGGCCTTCCCGGCGATGACGGTGCCGAGGTAGCCGCCGGCCGCCGTCCACAGGAGCCATGTCAAAAGGCAGATACCCGTGGAGAGCTCGTTGCCATAAAAGAGGACCATGATCTCCCGCATGAGGATGATCTGGCCGGCAATTGATGCGACCCCGAGCATGATCGCACCGCTGTGTGCGCGTTGGTTCATTGAGCTCTCTCAGGTTTTTTTATTGTATCATGGATTGATGAAGGGCCGGGGAAAAACATCCGGCCGATGGGGAGAAGATCAACAATTACCCTTGCAAAAAAGGACAGAATATGATAACTATTCACCTTTAAGCGGAACAGCGGGCCGAAGGCCGGCAGAGAGTACGAGTGACGGAGAAGACAGATCGACGATGAAAAAATATGAACCGGCCGCCTTAGAGGCGCGGTGGCAGAAATACTGGGAAGATAAGAAAGTATTCAGGTCCTTAGAGGACCCGAAGAAAGAGAAATACTACGTGCTGGAGATGTTTCCCTACCCTTCAGGTCGGATTCACATGGGGCACGTGCGCAATTACAGCATCACGGACCTGGTCGCCCGCTACAAGATGATGCGGGGCTATAACGTGTTGCACCCCATGGGGTGGGACGCCTTCGGGATGCCCGCGGAAAACGCCGCCATCCAGAAGGGGATGCACCCCGCCGCCTTTACCTACGAAAACATCGACTACATGAAAAAGCAGCTCAAGGCGATGGGCTTTTCGTACGACTGGGACCGCGAGCTTGCGACCTGCGACCCTGAATATTACCGGTGGGAACAGTGGCTCTTCCTCAAGATGCTCGAGGCGGGGCTCGCCTATCAGAAGAAATCCTTCGTCAACTGGTGCAATGTCTGCCAGACGGTGCTCGCCAACGAGCAGGTCATCTCAGGCCGGTGCTGGCGGTGCGACAACGAGGTGACCCAGCGGGAGATCAGGGGCTGGTTCTTCAAGATCACGGAATACGCCGAGGACCTTCTGGAGTACCTGGAACGGCTACCCGGCTGGCCCGAGCGGGTCCTCACCATGCAGAGAAACTGGATCGGCAAGAGCTTTGGTGCCGAGATCAGGTTCCCGCTGAAAGACAAGGAGGGTTTCATCCCGGTCTTCACGACGCGTCAGGACACCGTCTTCGGGGCGACCTTTATGGTGCTGGCCCCGGAGCATCCGCTCACCATCGAGCTGTCGCGGGGGACCCCCGAGGAGAAGAAGGTTGACGCCTTCGTCGACCGGATGCTCAAGACCGACAAGATCAAGCGCTCGTCGGAGGACTACGAAAAGGAAGGCGTCTTCGTCGGGGCTTACTGCAAAAACCCCTTCACCGGGCGCGAGATGCCGGTCTTTGCGGCGAACTTCGCCCTCATGGAGTACGGCACGGGGGCCGTCATGGCCGTCCCGGCCCACGACGAGAGGGACTTCGAATTTGCTAAGAAATACAGCCTGCCCGTCATCGTCGTCATCACACCTGAAGAAAAGGCACTCGTCGCCGAAAAGATGAACGAGGCTTACGTCGAAGACGGGATCCTCGTCAACTCCGGCCCCTTTGACGGAATGCGGAACCGCGCCGCCATGGACGCTATTATCGACGAGCTTGAAAAGCGGGGACTCGGGAAACGTACGGTCAACTATCGGCTGCGAGACTGGGGGATTTCCCGCCAACGCTACTGGGGGGCGCCGATCCCCATCGTCTACTGCGAGAAATGCGGCGTTGTGCCGGTACCGGAAGCGGATCTGCCGGTGCTCTTGCCGCTCGACGTTCAGGTCACGGGGCAGGGGGGATCGCCCCTGGAGCAGTACGAGCCGTTCGTGAAGACCCAGTGCCCGATATGCAAGGAGCCCGCGCGGCGCGAGACCGATACGATGGACACCTTCGTCGAATCGTCGTGGTACTACGCCCGGTACTCCTGTCCGGACTATGATAAGGGGATGGTCGAAAAGAAACGGGTCGACTACTGGCTTCCCGTGGACCAGTATATCGGGGGCATCGAGCACGCGATCCTGCATCTCCTCTACTCCCGGTTCTACAGCCGCATCATGGAGCGCTTCGGTCTGGTTACGTATAAAGAGCCGTTCACCCGGCTCCTCACCCAGGGCATGGTGATCAAGGAAGGGGCCAAGATGAGCAAGTCGAAGGGAAACGTCGTCGACCCGGACGATATGGTGAAAAAGTACGGGGCCGATACGACGCGTCTCTTCATGCTCTTTGCGTCGCCTCCCGAAAAAGAGCTCGAGTGGAGCGATCAGGGGATAGATGGATCGTACCGATTCCTCGGCCGACTCTGGCGGATCATCGCCGACAACATGACGCTTATCGGTAAGGTCAAGGGGCCCTCCGGAGACGGGAGGGTGGGGATGACCGATCGGGGGATCAGGTTGCGCCGTAAAACACACCAGACCATCAGAAAGGTGACGGAAGACATCGAGGAGCGCTTTCATTTCAATACCGCCATCGCCGCCGTCATGGAGCTCGTCAACGAGATGTATGCCTTTACCGCCGACACACAACCGATCGGTGGTGCGGACGCGGCCGTATTCAAAGAGGCGGCCGAGGCCGCCGTGCTGTTGCTTTCTCCCGCGGTCCCCCACATCTCTGAGGAACTATGGGAGATACTCGGCCACCGTCCCTCGATCGTCAGGGAAAAATGGCCGACGTTCGACGAACGACTTGCGAAAGAGGACGAGATCACCATCGTCGTGCAGGTCAACGGCAAGGTGCGCGGCAGGCTGCTCGTCGGGGCACAGACTCCGGATGACGAGATCAAACAGCAGGCGCTGGCCGACGAGAAGGTGATGGGATTTATCGAGGGAAAGGATATCCAGAAGGTGGTGGTTGTGCCCAAGAAGCTCGTGAATATCGTGGTGGCCAAGTAAGGCGAAACACGCTCCGGATGATAGAGGTGCCGCGCGGGCACGGAGAGTGCGCGCGGCGGTTTTATTCGATACACTTTTTCAGCCGTTAAACCGGCATGGGGTCATGCTATGAACACCATACAAAAAACGGTGAAGGTTTGCATCACCCTTGTGGTCGTCGGCGCCCTCTGTGGGTGCGGTTATGCCATTGTCAACACGAAGGCGCAGCTCCCGCCGGACGTCAGGAAGGTCTATATCCCGTCATTCATTAACCTGACGGACGAGCCGAGTATCGGGGTCATCATGTCCTCCGCGCTGATACGCGAGATACTGAAATCCGGGGCGCTGGTTCCGGTGGCCAAAGAGGACGCGGATGCCGATCTGATCGGGACGGTTAAGTCGATCAACTATTACAACCGTGTATATAACGCGAACGATAAGGCCGTCCTCGTGACGGCGACCGTGGACGCGTCGGTCAAGCTCATGAAAAAGAGCGGGGAAGTAGTCTGGGAAGTCCCCGATCTCGTCTACAGCGATGATTTCACTATTGGGAGTACCATGCTTGTGCTTGACGCGGACAAGGAATTAGTCCTTGAGTCTATCGCCAAGGAAATCGCGATGGAATTTCACGATCGGCTCGTATTTGGATACTGATCTCCTTCCTTGCGGGAGGGCGATCGGGGTGACGTCTTTCGGGATATTCGGGCTCGATCGGGAAGGAGCTCACTGTCCCGGCGGACGTAGGGAAATCTATCTTCGCATTGGATGCCGATGACACGGTTATACGCGTCTCTTAAAGAGCTCGACCGGGACTTAAAGGACGGGAAATTTAGCCCCGTCTATTTTTTTTACGGCGAGAACGATTTCCTGATCCGTGAATACGAGGAACGTCTGTCCGGGGCGGCGCTTGCGGGTGGAGGGTTGTTCGGGGAGCTGTTGTGCAGCGTTTTTTACGCCGGCGATAATACGGCGACCGAGGTATTGAACGCGGCCATGACGATCCCCATGGGTGGGGCGCGGAAGGTTATCGTCTTGCGGGGGGCCGAAAAACTCAAGGCCAAGGAAGCCGATGCGATCGTCACCTACGCGAAGGATCCGTCTCCGAGGACAATTCTCCTTATCGTTGCGCGGGGTATAGGGAAGGGAAAATGGGTTTCGGGGATTGCCGCTCCGCCCGGGGACAAGCTTACGGAAATTGCCAAGCAAAGCGCGACCGTCTTCTTTGCCAAGGCCAGAGAAGTCGACGTACGCGAGTGGGTGATCAAACGGTTCCAGGCGGAGGGCAAAGAAATCGATCATGAGGCGCTTGACGTTATCATCGATTTCATCGGGCAGGATCTCTCGGCGGTATCGATGGAGGTCGAGAAACTCCTCATATACTTAGGGGAAGCCGGGCGGGCAAGCCTTTCGGACGTGGAGGAGGTCCTTCCCTATCTTCGCGTGCATACGGTCTTCGAGCTGACCGACGCACTCTCGAGGGGAGACCTTGCGGCTTCCGTCGAAATGCTGCGGGAGGTAATGTCCGAAGGGGCCGAATACACGCAGGTTCTCTCAACGATACGCTGGCACTTTATGAGGCTGTGGACACTGAAGGTGATGCTGGATGAAGGAGTTCAGGAGGGGACGATTTCCAGGGATCTAAGAATACCGTCGTTTCGTCTTGCGGAGTATGTATCGCAGGCGCACAGGATCCCGCACGAGATACTCCGCAGGGTTTTTCGGGAGTTCTATAAAACCGACAGGCTGTTAAAATCGAGGTCCGGAAAAGGCACAGTGGTGATGGATAAGATGGTTCAGGACATCACCGCTATGATGCGGACAGGGCGTTATACTTCCGCGTGAGGCGCGATATCTTGCGGGAGGCGTTCCTCTTGTGGATAACACCCTTGGACGCCGCCTTGCTGATGTAGCTTGAGGCAAGCCTCAGGTTCTCTTTTGCGGCGTCGGAGTTCTTCTCCTCGACGGTCGTGAGGAATTTTCTGATGAAGGTCTTGATGCTGGTTTTCACATGCCGATTTCTTGCTTTTCGTTTTTCGCCCTGCAGCATCCGTTTAACGGCAGACGCATGATTTGCCAAATCCTGTTTACTCCCTCAATAAAGGTAATTTGTTACTAATACATCTTAGAGGGTTATTTTGTCAAGGAAATTCTGAATATGTCTGAAAATTCCCATATGGTCAGGGCCGCAGGCGTCGTCGGAGCGGGCACCCTTGGTAGCCGTATCTTAGGCTTCATCAGGGACATGGTCATCGCGTTCTTCTTTGGGACGACGGACGCCGCCGACGCCTTCTTCGTAGCCTTCACCATCCCCAATCTGCTCAGGAGGCTCTTTGCCGAAGGCACCATGACGGTCGCGGTCATTCCCGTCTTTACGGAGAACCTCATCCATAACGGAAAAGAGGAGGCGGTACGAATCGCGCGTATCACCATGACCTTTATGGCGATCATACTGACGCTTGCGGTCATTGCGGGGGTCATCTTTTCTCCCGAGATCCTCACGATATTCGCCCCGGGGTTTATACCGAATCATGCGAAATGGGAGCTGACGGTTATGCTGACGAGGGTGATGTTTCCCTATATGCTCCTCATATCGCTCTCGGCCCTTGCAATGGGGGTTCTCAACAGCATGGGCCACTTCTTTTCACCCTCGGCGTCGCCGATGCTCTTTAATCTGGCGATGATCGTTTCGATGCTCGCTATCAGTCCATTCCTGAAGACCCCTATCCTTGGTCTCGCCCTCGGTGTTGTCATCGGGGGCGTGCTCATGCTGGCGCTGCAGGTACCGTTTCTTATGCAGAAAGGGGTTACTTTTCGGCCCGATTTTCATTTCAATCATCCGGCCGTCAAGACGATCCTCAAGCTGATGATCCCGGCGATCTTCGGCGCCTCCATCTACCAGGTCAATGTCGTGGTGGTCAGGTTGCTCGCCTCCTTTCTGCCGGCGGGGAGCGTCTCTTACCTCTACTACGCCGACAGGCTTGATCAGTTTCCCCTCGGGATCTTCGCCGTAGCCCTCGGAACGGCAATCCTCCCCACGATGAGCCGCATGGCCGCGGAAAAGAGGCTGGATGACCTCAAGCGCACCTTCATCGATGGGCTGTCGATGACCCTCTATATCACCATACCGGCGGCGGCGGGCCTGGCAATCCTGTCGGTCCCGATCATCAGCGCTCTGTTCTTTCGGGGCGAGTTCAATTACACCTCGGTCCTCATGACGTCACGCGCCCTGGTTTTCTTTTCCCTCGGGCTTCCCTTCGTCGCGTCGATCAGGGTGCTGGCCAACGGCTTTTATGCCCTCAAGGATACGGCTACCCCCGTAAAGATCGGAATCGTCTCGATTATCGCCAACATCCTCCTTTCCGTTATCCTTGTGGTCCCCCTTGCCCATGCCGGGCTGGCGCTCGCGGTCTCCCTTGACGCCCTATTGAACGCCGTGTTGCTCCTGGTCGTCTTTCGCAGGGTCATGGGGAGGCTCGGCCTCAAGCGACTCCTCATATCGATGACGCGAATGGGGGCCGGCTGCGTCGTCATGGCGACGACGGCCTGGTGGATCGCCGGATTTACCCGGTGGGACGTTACGGGGAGGAGCGCGGAGAAGACCATCGTGCTGACCGTCGCGATATTAGGCTCGCTCCTTGTCTACGGGGTCGTGACCCGGCTCATGGGCTCTCGAGAGCTGATGGCGATCGTCGGGCCTTTTATCAAGAAGTACAGAGGAGACAAAGAGGATCTATGAAGATTCCACACGCGCTCATCGAGACGAGGCTGGGCTGGGCGGGTTTGGTCGCCACCTCGGGGGGTATCGTTCGCTCCGCGCTGCCGACGAGGACTCGGGAAGGGGCGTTGCGGCAACTTGAGGTGCCGGCGGAGATTGTCGGTCGGTTGGTCGAGCCCCCTCAGGATACCGTGGATCTCATCTCGGCCTATTTCCGTGGGGAGCCGGTCGATCTTCTCGGGGATCCCATTGGATCTTACCGGCATCACGGCTTTCAACCGGCGTGTCTACGACGTCCTGCTGACGATCGGCCGCGGACAGGTGATGACCTATAAGCAGGTCGCCGGGCGCGTCGGTAACTCAAGAGCCGCCCGGGCGGTCGGGGGCGCCGTCGGCCAAAACCCGGTCCCCCCCATTATCCCGTGCCACCGGGTGGTGGGAACGAGCGGGGATATGGTCGGCTTCTCGCGCGAGGGAGGCCTTGCGTTGAAACGGCGGCTCCTGGCGATGGAGGGCGTGGCCTTCCGGGGCGATCGGGTCGATCCGGCGGCTCTTACAGCTGTCCAAGGCCTTTGAAAGTACGACCCTTTGACGATCCGATGAGGTCAAGAGGAAAAGGATATGTTCAGAAAGGCGCTGCTTGATCCGAATACCTTCTGTGTCAACTGGGAGCTGATCCCCGGAAGGGGCTCCCGTGAGCGGCAGCAGGAAGAGGTGATGCGGTTTGCCGAAGCGGCCGCCCGGTCAAAAAAGATCCACGGCATCGGGCTGACCGATAACCCGGGGGGGGGACCCGCCATCTCGGCGGAGTTTATGGCGGCCGAGATCGTAAAGCTCGGCATCGAGCCCCTCGTTCACTTTGCCTGCCGCGATAAAAACCGCACTGAGCTGGAAAGCATGCTCTACGCCCTGTCACGGTGCGAGGCCGATAATCTGCTCATCCTTTCGGGCGACTATCCGACGGACGGGGGCTTCGGGGTCGCGAGGCCCGTCTTTGACGTCGACCCCGTCCACGTGCTGACATTAACCCGGCGGATGAACGCGGGGCTCGCCTATCAATACATGGGCAAGACGCTCACCCTCCCGCCGACCGACTTCTTCTGTGGGGCGGCAGTCTCCCCATTCAAGAGCACCGAGGCGGAGCTGATGGGACAGTACTGGAAATTGAAGAAGAAAATCGACGCGGGCGCACGCTTCGTTGTTACCCAGGTCGGCTACGATGCCCGCAAGCTTCATGAGCTCCTGACCTGGTTGAAAACCGGTGGATACGATATCCCGGTGCTCGCAAATATCTTTGTGCTCACCTATCCCGCCGCCAAGGCGATGCGCGAGGGGAGGGTGCCGGGCTGCGTGGTGACAGCCCGGTTGCTTTCGATGATCGAGGGAGAGAGGAATGCGCCGGATAAGGGGAGGGCGGCGCGCCTCACGAGGGCCGCCAAACAGTATGCGATCGCCAAGGGCATGGGATGCGCCGGGGCGCACATCGGGGGACACGGGGTAAACCCGGAGATGGTGCTCGAGGTCATCGAGCATGGAGAGGAGCTTTCCCGCGATTGGGAGCGGTACGCAGGAGAATTCGACTTTCCTCAGGCGGGCGGTTTCTATTTCTTTACGAGGAATAATCGGAGCGGCTTGAACACCGACACGCCGTCCGTGAGGAATCAGAGGCCCGTCTATCCCCCCGGTTACTATTTCTCCCGGGCGGTCCATCTCGCCCTTTTCGAGAGGAGGAGCCCGCTTTTCTTTTTGATGCGCCTGGGCGCAAAGGCCGTCGATTCGTCGAGGATCCTCACGGGCATTTTTGCGACGCTTGAAAACATTACGAAGGTGCTCCTCTACGAATGCCAGAACTGCGGTGACTGCGCCCTCTTCGACTGCGCCTATCTCTGCCCCATGTCGCAGTGCCCCAAGGGGCAGCGCAACGGGCCCTGCGGAGGCTCGTCGGAGGGATGGTGCGAGGTCTATCCGGGCGAGAAGAAATGCATCTGGGTGAGGGGATACCTAAGGCTCAAAGGGACGGGCAGCGAGGGTTCCATGGCGGACAATTACGTCCCCCCCTGCGACTGGGCGCTCTGGCGTACGTCGTCGTGGCTCAACTATTTCCTGGGCCGTGACCATCTCGGCAAGAAGATCGCCGGATAGTGGCGCGGCCGAACAAAGCGCGGAGATGCCCGGCCTCGGGAGGCTATCGGAAGAATTGACGCCTCGGCTCTGTTTAACGCGTTGCGGCCGACGCTGTCGTGATGATCACGGGATGATCAAAGCGAGGCGCGGCGCGGCGTAAACGGCTAAACCCGGATATCAATCCGATCCCTCAAGCTTCAAATCGGTTTCCTTACCGCTTGCCGTCTCTATGGTGGCTCGCGTCCCGTCGGTCACGATGGTCACCGCTCCGTCGAGGTCCGTTCTATAAACGCGTGTGCCGGTAGATTTGAAACGCTCCAATACGCTCTTCTCCGGGAATCCGAAAGGATTCTCGAACCCGCATGAGACTACCACCGCCCCGGGCCCGACAGCTTTCAGAAAGTCGAGGGAATTTGCGCCCGACGAGCCGTGGTGCGGGGCCTTCAGGATTGTCGCCGAGAGCCTTTCCCCTCGCGCGATGAGCCGCTCACTGCCGCGCTCTTCGATGTCTCCGGTCAGAAGGATCGAGAACAGCCCATAGGAAAGCCTGAAGACGAGCGATCGGTCGTTCTGATCGGTCGGCGCTCCTCGGATCCCGCGCGGAGGGTTGAGGAAGTGGAGCGACACACCCCCGACTTCCCGGTCGGCTGTTTTCGCGTCGAGGATGACGACCGGTACACCGTGCGCGGCCGCCGATGAAAGGAGCACGGAGATCTCGCCCGACCGCTCGGCTCCCCTCGGGATCCAGAGCCGACCGACGTGAAAATTTTCCATAATGTACGGCAAACCGCCGGCATGGTCCATCTCGGGATGGGACAGGATAAGATAATCGACGCGCCGGATTCGCTCGTGGAGGAGATAGGGCGCCACGACGCTCCGGCCGGTGTCGAAGTCGCCGCCGAAAACGCCTCCTCCATCTATCAGCATTGTTTCGCCGTCGGGCAGCTGAATCAGGGCTGAGTCTCCGTTGCCGACCGAAAGACACGTTATCGAAAGATCGCCGGGTCGGCATCGGTGCCACGTCCATGCCGCCGCGTCCACGAGGAAGACGACAAGGACCGCCACGATGATGGGTTTTGCCCACCGTTTCCCTTTGACGGCGAGGTATAACGACGCCACGAGTCCGTAATAGAGCGCGATTTCAAACAAGGTGGGTGGAACGATGATAAAGCCCGTCGGGAACAGACCGTCGGTCCACAACACGGCCGTATCGGCCAGGGACGCCGTCCACGCGGCGATAAGATTCAGGAAATATGAAACGTCGGGAACGGTGAAGATAAACGGGACCGAGGAGAGCGAGAGCGCCGTGGCGGCAGGTCCCAGGAGCGGCACAACGATGAAGTTCAGGGGGAGCGCGAAAGGGGAAACCCGGAAAAAGTAGTACGCCGCAACGGGGAAAATCCCGATCATCGCGGCAACGGAGACGGCGGTAAACTGGGCGAAATGGTAGAGCGCACGGGTAAAGAGGCCGGGCCGCACCCCTTCGACGGGAAACATCCTCCGACGAAACGGATCGACCATCGGCGGATAGAGGATGATGATCGACAGGACGGCGATAAACGAGAGGACAAAGGAGGGATCGAAAAGCGAGGCCGGGAGGGCGATCAGGATGACGAGGGCCGCAAAGACCAGGGTATTGATGAGCTGTTGTTCCTTTTCGGCCAGGATCGACAGCACGAAGACGGCGATCATGAGCGTCGCGCGCAGCACTGTGATCTCCAGTCCGGCAAGAAGGGTATATGCCACGACGGGGATAAACGACAACAGCGCGGCCGATTTCCGCACCGAGTGCCTGAGGGCAAATCGACCGCAGCGCACGAGCATCCACCAGGCGCAGAAATAGCCGAAGAAGAAGACGATTCCTACGTTGGACCCTGATATAGCAAGGACATGCCCCACCCCGGTCCGGTAGTATGCGGAAAGGAGATCCTCGGGGATATCACCCCGCTCCCCGAGGACAAGCGCTTTGAGAATGGCCCCCTCAGGGGTGGGAAAGTTCGTATCGTAGAAGAGGCGGGTGCCGTCCCGGACACGCGCAACAAGGCCGAGAGGGGAAAGGCGGGTATTTTTCGAGATCACGAGCCGGTTATGATCCTCTACGAAAGAGGTGACCGATATTCCTTTCCCCTTGAGATAGAATTCGTAATCGAACCCGCCGGGGTTGTTGAAGTTATGGGGCCGTTTGATTCTTCCGGTGAAAATGACGGCGTCTCCGAGCGAGACCCCGGGCATCTTCTCACCGACGGTCAATGCGAGCCTCCCGTCGACGGGCCGCCACCGGGCCCCATTCTTTACCTTCATATCGGAGAGGACGAGGCGAGTGGCGTCCGGCTCCGTCTCGGGCGCGGCCGCCACGATACCCGATATCACCAGCTTCTTTTTACCGGCATAGCTCGTGACCGCATCGGGGGTCTCTTCGGTGTTTATTCTCAGGTTGATGAGGATAAGGCCGATCGAGAAGAAGAGCAGGACCACGCACGATATAAAAAGGCGAGGGCGCCTGGTAACACACGATAGAACCAGGAAAGCCCCCGCCGCAGAGAGGGAAATCGTGAGAGGGATTGATACGAGAGCCCCCAACCCGATCCCGGCCATAAGAGCCAGGGTCATGATGGGGAGGGGGTGCTTCATTTCATTTAGGCGTGATTGACCGAGATCACCTCATCCACCGCGTATCGCTTGATTTTCCTTGTAGAAGTCTTGGGGAACTCCTCGTCACGGATCATGAACTCCTTTACCCGCTTATAGTCGGCGAGGTTCGCGGAATACTTCTTGATCTCCGACCGGATGAGGTTATAGACGTCCTTTTTCGTCAGCTCCTTGATGTTGTTCTGCTTCGCATAGGCATCCAACGCATCCTGATTGAGATAGACGACCGCCCTGACCTCCTCGTCGGTCGTGCCCGCCTTGTGGGCGTAGATCATGGCCTCTTCGATGTATGGGCTCTTGACGAGTTCCGTCTCCACTTCCTCGGGGTAGATGTTCTTGCCGTTGCCGGTGACGATGAGGTTCTTCATTCTTCCCATGACGAAGAGAAAATCGTCCTTGTCCACGTAGCCGAGGTCGCCCGAGTGGTACCAGCCGTCGGTGAGGGCCTCTTTCGTGGCCGTGGGACTATTATAGTAGCCCTTCATGACGTTGGGGCCTTTGATCCAGATCTCACCGACGCCGTCTTCGTTGGCGTTATCGATCTTGACCTGAACGTTGGGCATCACCTTGCCGACGGATCCGAGGCGGTCTCCGCCGACCTTGCTGTTAACCGCGACCAGCGGCGCAGTTTCGGTGATCCCGTATCCGTTGTAGATGTTGAGGCCGAGACTTCGAAGCCCTTTCTGCAGCGCGGGGTCGAAAGAAGCCCCTCCGGAGATGAAGGTGATGTTGCCGCCAAGCTCCTTTTTAATCTTCTTGGCGACGATGCCCCGGGTGACGGGATTGCTGTTCATAATGCGGCCGGCGATGCTTGCTCTGATCTTCTGGGTCATCCGGGTGTAGAGGGCCTGGAAAAGGACCGGGACGCCGAGGAAAAAGTTGGGCTTGATCTCGTTGAGATTTTGCGCCACCTTGAGAAGCGATTCGGCAAAGGCGACGGTTCCGCCGAGGTAGAGGGGTGCCAGTACCCCGCAGGTCGACTCATACACGTGGTTGATCGGGAGCACCGACAGGACGCGGATGTTATCGTCCAATTGCATGAGGTGCTGCACGCCCATAAAGTTCGTCACGAGATTCTTATTGGTGAGCATGACGCCCTTGGATTTCCCGGTCGTTCCCGAGGTATAGAGAACCGCGATCGTGTCCTCATAACCCATCTTCCTTTCGACGAATTCTTTGTTGCCGAACAGCTCATCGAAATAGACGATATCGGGGGTCTTCCCCGTCGCCGAGGATATACCGCGTGAGAACTCGAGGAACTGGTTTTGCTTCTCGATGATGAGGCTGTCTTTTTTTACCTTGAGGGTCTTGACCTTTTCCTCGAGGCCGAGCCAGAGCTTTTCGATCTGTTTAATCTCGAATTCGTGTTCCTTCTTGATTTTATGAACGAGGGAGAGCCACGCCTTCTCGATGTTTCGCATTTCGGCTTTGAGCTCTTTGGGCATGGAGACTTCCCGCGGCGCGTCGGTGATCAACACGATTTTCTTGAGGTCCGGCAGAGATTCGCAGATCTCCTCAACCTTGCCGAGGTATTCCTTGGTGACGATGATGAACTTCGATCCGCTGTCGGTAAGGATATGGCGGATCTCCTGCGCCTTCAGTTCCTTATCGACGGGAACGACGATCCCCTTGTTGGTGACGATCGCAAAGTAGGATATCACCCATTCAGGGCAGTTGTGGGTCAGGAGGGCGACCCTGTCACCCTCGTCCATCCCCATCTTGATGAGGCTCGTGCCCAAGTCCTTTACCATGACAAGGAGGTCCTTGTACTTGACGGATACCCATTGGTTGGACACTTTTTTCAAAAGGGCGTCTTTTTCGGGGAATCGTTTAGCGGAGTTTTCCAAGATGTCTTTCAAGGTGAGTGTGGTGCTATTCATCTATGGAGTCCTCTAAAAAATGTATGGTTTATTGAATGGAAAGATGATAGATCAATTTTCCTCATAAATCAATACCAAAATCGTGAAAAGAAAGGTAAATTTGGACTATCGGTCGGGATGAGGATTAAAATAGTCCCGAATGGATCGGGCGACGGACTCGGTAATGCCGGGGACCCCGGTGAGCTCTTCAATCGAGGCGTCTTTGATATCGGCCACGCGGGAAAAGTGAACAAGCAGGGCGCGCTTCCGCTTCTGGCCGATGCCCGGTATCTCGTCGAGTGCCGATGCCACGCCGCGCTTCTGGCGCAGTTTTTTATGGTACTCAATGGCAAATCGGTGGGCCTCGTCGCGCAGCCGCATCAAGAGGAAAAGGGCGGATGAATTCCCCTTGGCGACCAGCGGGTTTTTTCTTCCGACCAGATAGACCTTGTCGAGCTCGGCCTTGTCCTCCCGCTCTTTGGCGATGGAGATAACGGGGATGTCCGTGACGTCGAGGTCTTTCAGCACCGAATGGGCGATGCTGAGGTGGCCCTTTCCCCCGTCGATGACGATCAGATCCGGGTGGTTTTCCGGGGAGAGCCTCTTTATCCTCCGCCTCAATACCTCCTCCATCATCGCGTAGTCGTCAATACCCGCGACCCCTTTAATTCGAAAACGACGGTATTCCTTCTTGTCGGGCTCTCCCTCGGAGAAGACGACCATCGACCCGACGGCATTCGTGCCGGAGATGGTGGAGATGTCATAACACTCCATCCTCTTCGGAGGAGAGGTAAGCCCCAGCCGTTGTGCGAGGACCAACAGCGATTGTTCCCGGCTCTCCTTTGACTGCTTGTAGGTCATGTACGAGCTTTCAGCGTTCTTGTTTGCCATGCCGACGAGGTCCCTGAGGATCCCCCGCTTGGGAACACGCAGCTCGACGGGGGCGACACTCCCGAGCCATTGATGGACGAGCTCGGGCTCCGGTATCTCGGTCGGCAGGAGTATCTGGGGCGGCACGTAGTCCTTGGCGTGGTAGAACTGCTCGATGAAACTCTGGATCGCCTCGCCATCCTCGGAAAGGACGCTCGTGAAGAGCCCGTAGCGGCTCCCCGTGAGGCGTCCGCTCCGCACGAAGAGGACCGATATCCCGAGGCTGGTCCCCTCGCGATAAATGCCGACGACGTCCCGGTCCGTCGTGTCATTCGATACGACCTTTTGGACCGACACCATCTTCCTGATAGCCGCGATGCGGTCACGGATGAGCGCCGCCTCCTCATAGCGCATGTCTTCCGAGAGGAACGCCATCAGGTCGGTCAGGTTATTGACGAGCTCTTCATCCTTCCCCTTGAGAAAGAGGATGGTCTGTTCGATATTCTTCTTATACTCTTCCTGAGATATCTTGTTCACACACGGCCCCGTGCACTGGTCGATCTCATAATAAATACAGGGGCGGGTCCGGTTCTTGAACTTGAAATCGGTACACTGCCTGATCCGAAAAGTGGAGGAAAGCCACTTGAAGCTCTTCCTCACGGCCTTTGCGTCGGTGTAAGGTCCAAAGTAGAGGGCGCCGTCGCGCTTCATTGACCTCACGAGGGTAAATCGGGGAAATTCCTCCCTTGGGTCGATCCGCAAGCTGAGGTAGTTCTTATCGTCTTTGAGGGTGACGTTGTATTTCGGTCGGTGTTCCTTGATGAGGGTCGCTTCGGTGAGGAGCGCTTCCACCTCGGTGTCAGTCACGATGATATCGAAGTCGGCGATCTGGCCGGTCAACTGCCGTGTCTTCGGGTCTTTGGGGGCGTCGCGAAAATAGTAGAGTACCCTCTTCTTGAGGTCGCGCGCCTTACCGACATAGATCACCTTAGAGGCCCGGTTCTTCATGATGTAGACGCCCGGCGCGTTGGGGAGGCTGTCGAGTTTCATCCCCAGCGGGCCCGCGTCCATTCTTTGGCTCGTTTCAATCATATGACACCCGCTATTATTATACGCTCCTGGAGGAGAAGAATCAAATCGGATGATAGGTGCCGGAAGAGCCGGAATGACGGTTTATTTTTTTCACAATGAGCTTGAAAAATATGAAAATATGGTATACTCGTGTCGTCTGAGGGGATGCTCGGAGGGTACGCCATGATGCTCCAAAAGACGCTTATGCGATCGGCCGCGCGGCTTATTATGATTTGCGCATCCGTTTCGATCTGCCTGTTTTCCCTCTCATCGGCAGGCGAAGAAGGAATCGGGGTGACAAGAGTCGGCTTTGTCGAGGGTACCGCCTCCCTGAAACATAAGGGGACAGGATACTGGGTCAGGCTTTCCGAAGATCAGGTAGTCCGAGCCTGGGACGAGATCGGAACCGGCGGCGACGGATCGGTGGAGCTCTTGCTGCCGGACGAGAGCGTGGTCAAGGTCGGGCCGAATACCCATGTCCTGGTCAAGGAAGCCGGGATGGTGGAGGTAACGAAAAGGGCGACGAATATCTTCGAGCTTTTCGTCGGAGAGATCCGGGCGGTCGTGGCGCCCTTGGTCAATTCCGAGTCGGAGTTTACCATCGAGACGGAAAACGCGACCGTCGGGGTACGGGGAACGGACTTCGGCGTCTCCCACGATCGGACGACAAAGGAGACCGACGTGCTGTGTAACGACGGAAACGTGGAGCTGAGGCCGAAGGAAGTGGTCATGAAGGGACTGGGCCCCATCATCGTGAGGGGAGACGAGGGGATCAGGCTCGTCGCCGGCAGAAGGCCCGACAGGCCGGCAGTATGGGTCAGGGAGCGAAGGGAGCGATTCTTCAGGGGACTGGACTTCAAGGGGAGACGCACGAGGGACATCATGGAGCGTCGCTTCAGGAGGCTTGAGTCGGGAGGCTTCAGGGTCATCGAACGGGTCAGGGAGGGAGACGATAAAGCGGAATCGGTCGGCGATAGGATCAGGTTTGGGACCGATCGGCTCATTAACAGGTTCAGGAGTCATTAGATGCCGGTGCGCGGGCGGGCTACGGCCGCCTTTTGCTCCAGGGGGTCTCTCATGGGGTCTTACATGAATCAGAATCAACTCTCAGGCTCGCCCTTTGATCCTTCGTACGACGTAATCGTTATCGGATCGGGCATGGGGGGGCTCTCGGCGGCGGCGAAGCTTGCAAAAGAGGGGGTAAAGGTGTTGCTCCTGGAGCAGCATAACCTGCCTGGAGGATTTGCCACATCATTTCGCCGCGGACGTTTCGAATTCGAGACCTCGCTCCATATTCTGACGGACTACGGTCCCGAGCAGAATAAGGGGTTCGTCCGAAAGCTCTTCGAGGACGAGCTCGAGCTCGGCCTTCCGATGGTGCGCGTCACCGAGGGATACCACCTCATCCTCACGGAAGAGGGGATCAATGTCGATGTCCCGTTTGATATGGACGGGTTTATCGATGTCGTGGCCGGCGAGGTCCCGGGGAGCCTGAAACCGCTCAAAGAATATATGAAACTCTGTCAGGAGATCGGGCGCGCCATCGACTACATCGCGGAGGCCGACGGCAAACCCGACCCGATGGTGCTCATGCGCGACCATAAGACGTTGCTCGCCACCGCGGGGTATACGGCCCAAAAGGTAACAGACTCGTTTCATCTTCCGAAGAAAGCCCTCTCGATACTCGGCGTCTTCTGGCCTTATATCGCGATCCCGTTTAACCGGATGTCTTTTACGATCTGGGCGACCGCGATCAATTCCGTCCTCACCCGGGGCTGTTACGTCCCCACGATGACCTCGCATCAGATATCGACGGCCCTTGACCGCAAGATCAATGACCTCGGCGGCCAGACGGAATACAATACCCGCGTCGAAAAGATCCTCGTCGAGGGCGGGAGGGTCGTCGGCGTGGAGACCTCGCGCGGCGAGCGGATAAGGACCGACTGGATTATATCCAACTCTTCGCCTAATAACGTCTACGGGCGGCTCATCCACCCTCAAGAGGAGGTGCCTCGGGGCGCACGGAAACTCACCTCCGCGCGGCGGCTCGGGATATCGCTCATGTGCGTATACCTCGGGCTCGATCGGCCCGCCCACGAGCTTAAACTGGACCACCACGAGTACTACTTCGCTCCCGACATGGACATCCAGCGCGCCTACGACCTCGGTAACACGCTGGTACCCCATACCGACACCTCGGCCCTCTGCCCGAACAACGTGATCGCCGACGCGTCACCGCCGGGCACCTGTGAGCTGATCCTCAACCAATCCTACGGACCGGAGGTATGGGGAGAGGTGAAGGCCGAAGAGTACATTGATACGAAGCGACGTTTCGCCGAGGCCGCGATCGGTCGGGTCGCACAGGCGCTCGGCTCCGATCTCGCAGACCATATCGAGGAGATCGAGATCGCGGCGCCCCAGACGTTCTGCCGTTATACCGGGTCCTTCAAGGGCGTCGTCTACGGATATGAGCAGGACGCGTGGGACTCGGTGATTGCCCGGGCGCTGTCTCTGCCGATGGAACAGTACGTTGACGGACTCGAATTCGTTGGAGGACACGGGATGCTTGTCCAGGGATTTTCGGCGGCCATCAGCACGGGGAGACTGGCGGCGCTCTCGGTACTCGGCAAGATGAGGCAGCAGACAAAAAAGATCGGTTGAGAGGGGAGCCTTCATGAATACCTTTTCGTTTCTCTGGGGCATGACGAGGACCGCGGGCGTCCTGATAGAGCGGGCGACGAGAAAAGCGACCGCAGCCACGCGGATGGACATGAGAGATCCTGTGCGGGAAACGGTCGCGGCGCTTCATCCGCCGCGCCTGTCCCTGATCATCGATGAGGTCATAGAGCAGAGCAATTCCGCCCGGACGTTTCGGCTGGTGGCCGCGCCGAGCTCGGACGTTTCAGTTCCCCTTTTCCGGGCGGGACAGTATCTTTCCATCAAGGCCGAGCTGAACGGGTCACGGATCAGCAGACCCTATTCGATTTCGTCGGCGCCCTTTGAGACAAAGGGAAAGAACGGCGGTCCGGGATATTATGAGATTACGGTGAAGCGCCAAGAAGACGGTTTCCTGACGCCGTTTATCTGGGAGCGCTGGAAGAGGGGGTTTACGGTTGAGGCAACCGGCCCCCACGGGGAATTCTACCATGAGCCGATCAGGGACGGACGCGAGCTTGTCGCCATTGCCGGCGGATCGGGCATCACGCCCTTTCTCTCAATGGCGCGACAGATCGTTCACGATAAGGACGATGTCCGTCTGACGGTGCTGTATGGGATACGAAAGCCGGCCGACGCGCTGTTTGCCGACGAGCTCGGGAGGCTTTCGGCGGCGCATCCGGATAGGCTCACGGTCTGTTACGTCGTGAGCGAGCCGGACGGGAGCGAGACCTGTGCGACGGGGTTCATCGACGCGGCGCTGATCGGAAGCGAGGTCGGGGATGTCGCCGGAAAGACGTTCCTGGTCTGCGGTCCACAGGCGCTTCACGCGTTTTTCGCGGGAGAAAGCAAGAAGCTGAAGATTGCGCCTCGTCGCGTCAGATGGGAGGCCTCGGGTGGAGGCAGGGAAGTCACGACCCATACGAATTTCCCCAAGACGGCGAGGGGAAAGACCTTCAATCTCACGGTTCATCTCGGGAAGGCTCACCTGACCGTTGGCGCGCGGGCAGACGAGCCGATCCTCGTGGCGCTGGAGCGCTCCGGCATTGCCGCCGATTCACGCTGCCGGTCCGGAAGCTGCGGAATCTGCCGATCCCTGCTCGTGTCGGGTGAGGTCTTCATCGATCCCGAGGCTGACGTGCGGCGCAGGGCCGACAGGGCGTTTGGATATATCCACGCGTGCTCCACTTATCCGGTAGGCGATTGCGAGATCAAAATACCGCTGTCCGAGGCCCTGGTGGGATGAGTTGGAGACGCTGAAAGTCAGTTTATCGAGGCATCAACCCTGATGCCGGCGATGCATATCCAAGAGGCTTCAATAGCGTCATTCCGTTGCCGGGCTCCCCTTGTGAGTCGGTCGAGTTCCACTCCGTCATTACCGACAAGGCCTTGACTTTTACCCTATTACTTGATAATATCTTAATCTGATAGGAAGGAAGAGAAATGTTTGATTTGGGAGCTCCGGAGCTTATCCTTATTTTGGTAATAGCTCTTGTGGTCTTTGGAGGCAAGCGAATTCCGGAGATCGGGGAATCGCTCGGCAAGGGAATCAGGAACTTTAAGAAGGGCCTTCAGAGCATCGACGAGGATGACAAGATCAAAGAGATTGCGGGCCCGTATGAAGCGAAAGAAGAGGCCTCGCGTCCTGCGGACGAAGGGAAGTAAGTCCACGGCGCGGCGTTCTTAGATACGGCTCTTACCTTTCCCGAACTTAAGTAGGATCGGACCTGAATTTAGGTTCTTGAGGTTCCAAGGTGAAGGTTTTTCTCAAGGTCTACCTTTCTATGGGTTTTGGTGCTCCTGAGCTTTCTTACGTCGATTGTGCAGCATAGTCTTTCGGATACGGTTCTCGATATCTAATATCACTACGTCTTTCTCCCGCCGTCTTCTGTTCACCACCGCGAATGCCGCCGCCTGGATTGAAAGGTGGCCTGGCAAAGCCCGACCCGACATCACACTCAGGAACGAATTTCCCCCCGAGACCGACTTCAAAACAGAAGTCCGCTGAGTGACCACAGGCCTATTCAACAAAAGAGTGTTTCAGATTCATGACGTCTCGGTAGGGGACCACCCCGAGCAGGTGATCGGTCTCGTCCATGATCGGCAGGGCGCGCAGGCCGTATCGGGTAAAGGTCAGGGAGGCTTCTTTCAGGGTGCTTTCCGGGTCCAGGCTGATGATATTCTCGACCATGACATCCCGTACGGAGAGATCGGGGTCAGATTCAATAAGCTCCTTGAAATCGATGATCCCGAGCAATTTACCGGTATCGTCCAGGACGTAGAGGTACATGATTACGTCCTTGCCCTTGGCCAGGGCGTAGAATTCCTGCTGGACGGCGCCGATCGTCGTGTCCGGCGGGATCTTGATGTAGCCGGATACCGCATAGTTAATGATCTTTTCCTCCTGTCTTTTCAGGATCGCCCGGATCTTCTCGGCCTTTTCCGTTTCTATCAGCTCAAGAAGCGTGTTTGTCTCATACCACGGGAGGACCGCCAACGTGTCCGCGGCCTGGCCCGGCGTCATTTCGTCTATCAGCTTGGCCACCTCATCTTTTCTCAACGTCTCGATCAAGTCCCGTTGCACATGAGGGTCCAGCTCTTCCAGTGTGTCGGATGCGTGCTCGGTATCCAGCTGGTTAAATACCGCCACCCGTTGGTCGTGCTCGAGCTCTTCGAGGATATCGGCCATATCGACGGGGTGAATGTCGGCTACTTTTTCCTTCAGGATGTTGAGCCGCACGTCGCCCCTGAAGCTGCTGATGTGGGACGGCAGCGGTTGAATGTAATTCCAGGAAATCGTCTGCTCCCTGACTTTTTCGGCCAGCTTGTATATAAAATCGGCCAGACGCTTGAGGCCTATCCGCCTCAACAGGCCGTAGCTGCTCAGATCCACATCCGTCACGTAAAGCTTGCCGCTCCTCTGGATAAGCTTTATGTCGTATACTACCTCAACTTCCCGGCCCTCCATGTCGAGGACCTTCTTGTCCATGATATGGTCTTTGAGCAGGACCATCCCCTTCTGAGGCTGTCCTTCATAGTTTTCCAGTCGCTCGTTATAGAGGTCCAGATTAATGATGACCTCCCCGACGCTCATGGATTTAACCTTCGCCCAGGGTATCAGGAGCGACGGGTCTCCGAACGGGCGGGTCACCAGAATATGGGTGACTTCCGGGAAATTACCGTTTTCCTTGATGACGATATCGGTCATCCTGCCTATTTTCCTCGAAAAGAGCATGACCTTCGCGTTGGTCATTTGGCTGAGGAAAAAGACCTGTTCTTGAGGTTTCTTATTTCTCGTTTCCATTTTTCAACCAGCCTATCTCAGCAGGGTAAAGAATTTATAAAAGAGTATCCCCATGAGTAGCAAGAGATACACCCGCAGAAAGAAGAGCGAAAGCTTGGCGAAGGGCGTCATCGTGATGCGCGGCTTGGCATACCTCCTGTTGATTTCGAGTATCCGGTCGAAGAAATGGTTCTTTAAAAAAAGATAGAGGGGATTTTCGAGCAAATATTTCAGAATTCTTCTCACGGCCGGGCTCCCTATTAAAATAATCCCGGAAACAGCGCGCTTATCCCATACAGTGTCGACAGGACGATGATCGTGACGACGATGAAAAGATTAATGATATTCTGTGCAAGCGTGTTTTTGAACTGGCCCATGATCTCCTCATTGTTCAAAAGGAGGAGCAGAAAGACGAGCGCGGCGGGCAGGAGGGTCACGGCGATCACCTGGACGAAGAGGGTGATCAGGACCAGCGGCGCCTTCGGGATGAGGACGACGATGCCCGCCGTGATCAATGTCAAGGCGTAGAAAACGTAAAACCAGGGCGCCTCCCTGATCCTGTTGTTTAGGGAGTGCGCCCATCCGAAGACTTCCCCGAACGCCCATGAGCTGGCCAGCGAAATGCAAATGGCGCCCAGGAAACCCGCGTCAAACAGGCCGATGGTCAGAAACGTTCCGAGGTACTTATCATGTTCTTCCAGAAGTATCTTGCACGCCTGTGCGGCGCTGTCGATTTCTATCCCCCTCAGGACGGTTCCGGTGACCACGACGATAAAAACGGCCACCACCACCGTGAAGATCGAACCGATAAGGGTATCGAGCTTTCCGAGACGAATATCCTTTTCGCCCATGCCCTTATCAACCACCGCGCTCTGCTGGAAGAAAATCATCCAGGGGGCGATAGTGGTGCCGATGTTCGCCATCAGGAAGAAGAACATCTCGTTTGAAAATCCGCCGGGGAATCGGGGAATCATTCCCTGGCGAAAGACCTCGGAGACCGAGGGATGTACGATAAACGCGCTCGGTATATAGATGAGGTTCAACGCGCAAAAGAGGAAAGCGATCTTTTCCCACGTCCAGTACCGCCCTTGAAGCACCATTATCGCCATGATGATAGAAACGACCGCTATCGTGACGACTGGAGGAACGCCGAATATGCTCAGCGCGGCCGTCATGCCGACAAATTCCGTAACGAGGGTCAGCCAGTTGACGAGGATGAGGTCCAGAAGAGTAAACCAGCCCCAGAACGATCCGAAGGCGTCAAAGATCGCCTCGGCGAAGCCCCGCTTTGTCACCGCCCCGAGGCGCACCGTCATTTCCTGCACGAAGTAGGCGACGGGAAGCAAAAGGAGCAGGAACCAAATCAGGTCATAACCGTATTTTGCCCCCGTGGCGCTGTAGGTCGTGATACCGCCGGCGTCGTTATCGGCCAGCATCACGATGATACCGGGGCCTGAAATGAGCAGGAACAATCTGATCGATTTGATGAATCTACGATAGTTGTAGAATAATCTTGCCCAGAAATTCATATGCTGCGAGACACCGATAGAAAGTTTTGATTTAGGACATTCCGCACCGGCCGAAGTGCGCCGGCCGGCCTTCCCGGTCACGACACATTTCTATAACTCTATCACAAAAACAACCATTGTCAATTCAGAAAAACTCACTGATATCAGATGATTACGGACTTCCGCGTCTGAGGAATCGCCATGAACCCGACAGACAGCCGTCGTTACCTATAAAACGGGTAATGAAAGGCAGAAAAAACGTTCCGGCGGGGTGGCAGGCAATTGACATTTATAAAGGTCTGGGATATTATATTAAAATATCGAAGAAAAGAGATAAAAATAGGCTTGACAGGAGGGCTGAAATGAAAAGACCGTCTGTGCCGTTTTGTCTCATTGTCGCGTTCTTCTTTTGCCTCACGTTCGGGGCATATGCAGCTACCGAAAAACCTACCACCGATAGCGACACCGGTAAACAGCAGCTGGAAGCCAACAAGAAGCTCGTGCTTGAATTCTATGATCTGGCGTTCAATAAGAAAGACCTGAGCAGCGTCGACAAATACCTCGATGAGAACTACATTCAGCACAACCCCCAATTTCTCACCGGCAGGGCCGGTTTTGTGAAAGGGGTTACGGACTTGCTGAAACAGTACCCGAACTGGAAAACCAGCTTCAAACGGGTTATCGCTGAGGGTGACCTTGTCGTTGTTCATTGCTGGGCCCAGCCTGACTCGACCAATCCAAAGGATAGGGGGCTGGCCATCATCGATATCTTCCGGATCGACAACGGGAAGGTCATGGAGCATTGGGACGTCATCGAACCGGTACCAGAAAAATCCGCCAACGATAATACGATGTTCTGAGTGCCGGCATACGACGATCGGCCGTATGGGGTGAGGGTCCCAAAGAAGGGAGCATGCCCGCTGGAACGCGTGTATCATGGTGGGAGGCCCAAGCGTCGGAAGACGGATGTGGCTCGCTGCCGTTTTTTAGAGGGCGCCGCAACGCATATCGCCTGAATCGTATCCCTCTCTCGATAGTGACAAGCAGACGCTCGGCCGGCCAGACCGGCTATGGGTCGGGTAAGCGATTGGGACACGGCGCTCTATCGTCAACGGGTGCCGGCCTGTGATCGTCGTCGCCAAGCGCGGAGATTTGTGGACAAAGGGGCCACGGCGGGGCCGAGATTCGTTCAAAACAGAGGGACAGAAGGAGGTGTCTATGATCTCATTGAATGTGAACGGGAAAAAGTACACAGTGGATGTTGATCCTAAGATGCCGCTCCTTTGGGTGGTCAGGGAGACGCTCGGACTCATGGGCACAAAGTATGGCTGCGGAATGGGAGTCTGCGGCGCGTGCACCGTCATCATCGATGGAAACGCGGTTCGCTCGTGCATCACGCCGGTTTCAACGGCAGCCGAAAAGGAGATCATAACGATCGAGGGTATCTCGGGCGAGGTGGGCCATCCTGTCCAGCGGGCTTGGATCGCGGAAGATGTGCCGCAGTGCGGCTATTGCCAGTCCGGCCAGATCATGCAGGCCGCGGCGCTGCTGGGGAAAAATCCAAAGCCGACCGACGTCGATATAGACAGGGCGATGTCAGGCAACATCTGTCGGTGCGGCACCTATCAGAGGATTCGCAAGGCCATTCATACGGCATCCGAGATCATGGCCGAGGGAGGTAAGAAATGAGCGAGATTATCGATAAGGATCGCCGCGACTTTATCAAGGCGGGACTTGCGGTTGGAGGGGGGCTGATCATCGGCTTCCACCTTCCGCTCGGCGCTCCGGGCAGTGCGGCGGCCGCGACGACGCCGTCGTTTGCGCCGAATGCGTTTATCCGCGTAAACCGTGACGGGACGGTTACCTTCATCATCAATAAATCGGAGATGGGGCAGGGGGTCTACACGGCGCTTCCGATGCTCATCGCCGAGGAGCTTGAATGCGACTGGCGCTCGATACGAGTGGAGCCCGCGCCGGTAGAGCCCGCGTACAACCATGCCCTCTGGGGGATGCAGTCTACGGGGGGGAGCACCAGCACGTGGACCGAATGGGACAGGCTGTCGAGGGCGGGAGCCGCCGCACGGATGATGCTGGTAGCTGCGGCCGCAAAAATATGGAAGGTAGACCCGGCGACGTGCCACGCCGAAAAAGGCCGGGTGATCCACGAGAGCGGCAAGTCGCTCGGCTACGGGGAGCTGGCCGACGAGGCCTCGACTATGACGATTCCCACGGATGTCCGGCTCAAAGATCCGAAGTCGGACAAAATCCTCGGTAAGCCGCTGTTGCGACTCGATAATCCCGTGAAGGTCAACGGGACGGCAAAGTTCGGTATCGACGTGACGTCACCCGACATGTTGACGGCCGTTATCGCACACCCGCCGGTTTTTGGCGGAAAGGTATCAAGCTTCAAGGCCGATAAGGCCAAAGCCGTACCGGGCGTGAAGGAGGTCGTGGAGGTGCCGTCGGGCGTGGCGGTCGTGGCAAACGGTTTCTGGGCGGCGAAACAGGGCCGCGAGGCCCTCGAGATCACGTGGGACGAGGGGAAATGGGCGGCGCTTTCAACTGAGGAAATGCGTGGGCAATACATGAAGCTTGCCGCAACTCCCGGCAGCGTCGCGCGGAAAGAGGGGGATATCGATAGTGCCCTGGCCAAGGCGACCAGACAACTCAGCGCGGAATACGAAGTACCGTACCTTGCGCACGCGTGTATGGAGCCGCTCAATTGTTTTGTCGATCTCAAGAAGGACAGGTGCGAGATCTGGACGGGGACGCAGGCCCAGACAGGGGATCGAGACGCCGCCGCCAGGATAACGGGTCTGAGGCCGGATCAGGTCAGCCTTCACACCACGTTCCTCGGCGGGGGATTCGGTCGCAGGGCGAACCCCCAGTCCGATTTCGTGTCACAGTCGGTAGAGGTGGCCAAGGCCGTGAGGAAGCCGGTCAAGGTTATCTGGAGCCGTGAGGACGACATGAAGGCGGGATACTACCGGCCCATGTGGTACGACCGGCTGGCCGCGGGCCTCGATGGAGAGGGGAGGCTCACGGCGTGGCGGCACACGATCGTCGGACAGGCGATCCTTGCCAACACTCCGTTCGAGGGGGCGATGGTGAAGGACGGAATCGACGTGACCTCTGTCGAGGGGGCTCAGGATATCGCGTACGCGATACCAAATATTCTCGTCGATCTCCACTCCCCGAGCTATCCCGTGACGGTTCTCTGGTGGCGGTCGGTGGGACATTCCCATACTTCATTTGTCGTCGAGAGTTTCATGGATGAGGTTGCCCACGCCGTGGGCAAGGACCCGTTCGAGTTTCGGCGCGCCCTTTTGAAGGATCAAGGGCGTCACCGGGGGGTGCTGGAGCTGGCCGCAAAGAAAGCGGGCTGGGGAGCGCCGCTTCCGGCCGGGCGCAGCCGGGGAATCGCCGTCCACGCGTCGTTCGGCAGCTTCGTCGCAGAGGTGGCCGAGGTCTCGGTCAGCCCGGAGGGGGAAGTGCGGGTCCATCGGGTCGTCTGCGCGGTTGACTGCGGCAGATTCGTGAATCCCAACATCATCGCTGAGCAAATGGAATCGGGCATCGTCTTCGGCCTGTCGGCGGCCCTTCATGGGGCGATCACCTTGAAAGACGGGCGCGTGGAGCAGAGTAATTTTAACAATTACCCGGTGCTGCGCATGAGCGAGATGCCGGTAGTGGAAGTCCATATTGTGCCGAGCACCGAGCATCCGGGAGGCATCGGAGAGCCGGGAGTCCCTCCCATCGCCCCGGCGGTCGCAAACGCGATCTTCGTGCTCACGGGAAAGCGCATCCGCAGGCTGCCGATTCAGGCGGAGGATCTGAGGACGACGTAGGCGACCCGGAGCTTTGATTTCGACACGGGGACACGGGTTCACAGAAGGACGTATGTATGGATATCTATGAGGAAATAACACGGCTCAAGAAAGACGGCAGGTCGTGCGCCCTGGCCACCATCGTCCAGTCTCATGGCTCATCGCCCCGAAAAGAGGGGACAAAGATGCTGGTGAGGGACGACGGCTCGACTGCGGGGACGCTCGGCGGCGGATGTATGGAACAGGGGGTAATCGAGCTCTCCCGCGAGGCGATGAAAGATGGATCGGCCCAGACTGTCGAGTTCAATCTGACCGGCAAGCACGGTACGCTCGCATGCGGAGGACAGCTGCTTGTTTTTATCGAGCCGATACTGCCCGATCCGCATCTCGTGGTCCTCGGCGCGGGGCATGTCGGAAAGGCGCTGGCCACCATCGCATGGTTTTCGGGTTTTCGGGTTACGGTCATTGACGACCGGGATGAGTTTGCGAACAAGGACAATATACCGTATGCGCATGATATCGTCGTAAACGAATTCACCGAGCCGTTTTCAGGGATCACGGTGGGCCGCGATGCATACGTCGTTATCGCGACGAGGGGGCACGATCATGACCTCGATGCCCTCAAGGCGGTGCTGGCGGGGGAGGCCCGGTACGTGGGGCTCGTCGGCAGCAAGCATAAAAGGGCCGTCCTTTTCTCGTCTCTCAGGCAAGCCGGGTTCTCCGAGGCCGTTACCGGCAGGGTCACAACGCCTGCCGGCATCTCCATCGGATCGGTGACACCCGAAGAGATCGCGATAAGTATTGTGGCGCAGATCATTGAGCAGAGGAGGAAAAATGCCTTACCCGATCTCGGCCATTCTTCTTGCGGCGGGATCGTCCAGAAGGATGGGGCGGCCAAAACAACTTCTCCCTCTCGGTGAAGAGCCGGCGGTCGTCCACTGTCTGCGGAGTATAACAGGAGCGGGGATCGAAGATATCGTCGTCGTGGTCGGATCTGGAGGCGATGAGATATTGAAAGCGATCGATGCGTTCCCGGTGACCGCCGTGAGAAACGAGATCCCGGAGGCCGACATGGCCCGGTCTGTGAGGCTCGGGCTGGATAAGGTGGGCAACGGTGCTTTTAGCGTATTCGTCTGCCTGTGTGACCATCCGCTCGTCCGTCCGGAGACGCTGGTCGCTCTGAGCCTCTATCAGAGGGAGAGGCCGGATGCCATTGTCATCCCCTGTTATGGAGGACAAAAAGGACATCCGACGCTTTTCCCACGCCTCTTTCTTGAGGAGATCGGGACCCTCCCCACGCTGCGTCACATCATAAGGCGGCACCGCGAGATGGTGAGCGTACTTGATGTCGATGACGAAGGAACGGTGCTGGATATGGATACGTGGGAAGGAGTACCAGCGAATTCTGGAGCGCGTACGGGCCTCGAAGGGCCGATAGACATGTCTAGGGGAGCCGGCTTGAAGCCGGACGGAGCGGGAACATCCCTGTTTTGAGGAGGTTTCCATGCACGAGAAATCCTCTGAAAAGCTCGCTACACGGTTAAAGAAGATTCCGGTGAAGGAGGCGGTAGGCACCGTGCTCGCCCACGACATCACCGAGATACGCCCCGGCAGGTTTGCGGGTCGGGCGTTTAAGAGGGGACATATCATCAGGGAAGAAGATTTGTGCCACATGCAGCGGCTCGGCAAGGAGCATCTCTTCATATTTGACGTGGCACCCGACGAGATGCACGAGGACGATGCCGCATACGAGTTGGCGCGTGCCCTCATGGGAAAGGGAGTCAGGATAAAAGGCGGGCCAAAGGAAGGGAAAATTCATATCGTCGCGGAACGTGATGGTCTCTTGAAGATAGAAAAGCGGGCGCTTTTGGACTTTAATATGCTCGGCGATGTCATGTGCGCGTCGCTCCACAATAATACGGTGGTGAGCAAAGGACAGATCGTCGCGGGAACGAGGGCGATTCCCCTTATCGTGAAAAAGGAGATCGTCGGGGCAGCACTTCGCATCGGCAAGAAAGCCGAGGGGATCGTTCAGGTCCACGAGATCAGGAAGCCGAAGGCGGGCGTGGTCATCACGGGCAACGAGATCTATTTCGGCAGGGTGCGAGACGCGTTTTCGGCGATCGTCACGGAGAAGATAGAGGCGCTCGGCGGCCGGATCGTCGGGATGTACCGCGCTCCCGATGATGAATCGGTGATCGAGAAAAGGCTGAGAGAGCTGATCTGTGCCGGGGCGGACCTATTGATTACGACAGGCGGAATGTCCGTCGATCCCGACGATGTGACACGATTTGCGATACGAAACCTTGGGGCCACCGACATCACCTACGGCTCTGCGGTCTTGCCGGGGGCGATGTTTCTTGCGGCGTATCTCGACGGCAGCCCGCCCATCCCTGTACTCGGCATCCCGGCCTGCGGCCTCTGGGCAAAGACAACGGTCTTTGACCTTGTCCTTCCGAGGATACTGGCGGGCGAGAAGATAGGGAGAAAGGAGCTGGCCGAGCTCGGCCACGGAGGGTTGTGCTTGAAATGCGAGTCGTGCAACTATCCGGTCTGCCCGATGGGAAAGTAAGGAGTCGCTGAGCCCGAGGCGCTCCTGCATGGCGGGACACCTTCCCTGCAAGGAAGGTGACGCGCAGGTGACTTCTTTCGGGATGATCGGGTCGGCAACTTCACGTGGGCGGAACCATAAGATCCTACTCGGAGATAGTGCGTTGCATCCATGGCTCACATGAACATCTCGTCCTTCTCCATCTCCAGGATCCTATCACGGATCTCGGCCGCCTTCTCGAAGTCGAGGTCGTGGGCGGCCTTGCGCATCTGTTTTCTGAGCTTCTCGATGTAGCGCTTCAGCTCGTGCTGAGACTTAAACTTCAGCTCTTCCTTTTCCTCTCTCTGGACGGTATAGTAGTCCTGCTCGTAGATCGAGGTGAGGATCTCGCTGATCTCCTTCTTGATCGTGGCGGGGGTGATATTATTTTCGACGTTATACTCATTCTGGATCTTTCTCCTCCGATTTGACTCCGCGATGGCCGCCTCCATGGAGCGCGTGACGACGTCGGCGTACATGATGACCGTCCCGTCCAGGTTCCGTGCCGCCCGGCCGCTCGTCTGGATGAGGGAGCGCGCCGACCTCAGGAAACCCTCCTTGTCTGCGTCGAGAATCGCCACCAGCGACACCTCCGGGATATCGAGCCCCTCCCTGAGCAGGTTGATACCGACGAGCACGTCGAACTTTCCGAGTCTCAGGTCCCGTATGATCGCCACCCGTTCCAGTGTCTCCACCTCCGAGTGGAGGTAGCGCGTCCTGATCCCAAGGCTTGCGTAGTACTCCGTCAGCTCCTCGGCCATCCGTTTTGTCAGGGTGGTCACCAGGACGCGGTTTCCCGCCGCCACCTGTCTCTTGATCTCGTCCAGGAGGTTATCGACCTGGTGCAGCGCCGGCCGCACCTCCACGCGCGGGTCCATCAGCCCCGTAGGGCGGATGATCTGCTCCACCACCACGCCGCCCGATTTTTTCAGCTCGAAATCAGCCGGGGTGGCCGATACGTAGACCGTCTGGTTGGTCATCGCCTCGAACTCATCGAAGGTAAGGGGGCGGTTATCCAGCGCCGAGGGAAGGCGGAACCCATACTCCACGAGCGTCCCCTTGCGGGAGCGGTCCCCCCGGAACATGCCGCCAATCTGCGGGATCGTGATATGTGACTCGTCCAGGAAGATGAGCCACTCCTTGGGGAAGTAGTCCAGGAGCGTTGGCGGGGGTTGACCGGGGAGCCTGCCGGTCAGGTGGCGCGAATAGTTTTCGATCCCCTGGCAGTAGCCGATTTCGCGCATCATCTCCAGGTCGAAACGCGTGCGCTCATCGATCCGCTGGGCCTCCAACAGCTTATTGTTGTCACGAAAGAACTTGACGCGCTCGGCGAGTTCCTCCTGGATCGTCTCGACGGCGCGCAGCATCAGCTCCCTCGGGGTGACATAGTGGCTGCCGGGAAAGAGCGTCACTTCCGTCAGCTCGGACGTGACGCGCCCGCGCAGGGGATCGATGTAGGCGATCCGCTCGACCGTATCGCCGTCGTACTGGACGCGGATGGCTCGGGCGTCCTCGTAGGCGGGGAAGATTTCGATGGTGTCACCCCGGACACGGAACGTTCCCCGCGAAAAGTCGATGTCGTTTCGGTCGTACTTGCTCTCGACCAGAGACAACAACAGCTCGTCCCGAAAAAAATTCTCCCCGACGACAAGCCTCACGACCATGTCGGCATAGGCGTCCGGAGAGCCGAGGCCGTATATGCAGGAGACCGAGGCGACGATGATCACATCGTCCCGGGAGAGGAGCGAGTGGGTGGCCGAGTGCCGCATCTTATCGATCTCTTCATTGATGGCGGTGTCTTTCTCGATGTAGGTGTCGGTCCGGGGGATGTACGCCTCGGGCTGGTAGTAGTCGTAGTAGCTGACGAAATATTCGACCGCGTTGTTGGGGAAGAGCGTCTTGAATTCGGCGTAGAGCTGGGCCGCAAGGGTCTTGTTGGGCGCCATCACAAGGGAGGAGAGCCCCGTATTCTTGATCACGTTGGCCATGGTGAAGGTCTTACCGGAGCCGGTTACGCCCAGCAGCACCTGATGTTTGTCTCCCCGGAGCACTCCCTCGGTGAGCTCGGCGATCGCCTGCGGCTGATCTCCTCTCGGGATGAAATCGGTGACCATTTCAAACGGTGATGTACGCCATCCGGCCATTACGTCACTTTCTCCGAGCGTGTAGTGGGTGATATATCCAGGGGGGCCGCGTTGTTTCTTTTCGCGTAAAGGCTCAGGAGCCGCCGGGCCGGATCAGCTGTGGGATCGAGGCTCATAGTGATAGCCCTCTTAGGGCACACATCCATGCAGCGACCGCACCCTTTGCACAGCTCCTGATCAATCCGGGCGACTCCCGTGGAAACCCGAATCGCCCGGGCAAAGCAGCCCGCTTCGCATGCCCCGCATCCATCACAGCCCGTGCCGACGGAGACTGTCAGGCCGTCAAGCCGGTGCATGGTGAGGGACGCACCGCCGTCGATCCCGAGGCGCACGCCCCGGCGCACCGAGCAACAGCAATCACAGCAAAAACAGATGTTCATCATCCGCCCGTAGTCTATGCCCCAGAGCCACGCGTCAAACCTGTTGTGGACGACCAGCGGAACAAGTCCCGCACGGATCGCCCGCTCGGCGTGCGACAGCGCTTCGTCGGGGCCGACGATTCTGCCCAGGCCCTTGGAGAGCTCGCGGACGGCCGGACCGAAGAGGAGACAGCCGAGATCGACGGGATAAGACGCGCATCCCTCTCCGCGGCGGCAGAGGCACTCGCGCATGATCGCGATGCCGTCGGCGCGCTCCACAAAGGCGGATATGATCTTCACGGGGAGCACCACGGCGCCGCCCGGCGGCACCGATTCGTTGACCGGGATGATGTGGGACGAGTTTGTCTCATCTGTCGATCGGGCCCTGAAGGGACGAAATCGCTCCAGCCGCTGGAAGGGCTTGTAAAATCGCATCATGAGATGGTAGAGAAAAGCGGGTCTTCCCATAGCTACGTTACACACGCGTCCTGCATCACTTCAGCTTCCACGTCGTCCAGCCGGGGCCGTCTTCGAGGATCACACCCTTTTCGATGAGCTCATTTCTGATAGCGTCCGCCCGAGCGAAGTCCTTCGTCTTGCGGGCGGCATATCTCTCCTCGATGAGCCGGTCGATATCCCCGGCGTCGATGCCGAGCTCTGCAAGCTTGAGTGAGCGCGTCTGTGAAAGGTAAGCGTCCGGCTTGCGGTCCAGGATCCCGAGCACGGAAAGGGGGCTACCGATCTTCTCCCAGGCGGCGGCAAGTGCCAGCCGGTCTTCCTCGGAGGGGGACGATGCCCCGTCGATGAAGCGGTTTATGATATGGGACAGATCGAAGAGCTTGCCGAGGGCCAGCGCGGTATTGAAATCATCGTCCATGGCCGCGTCGAAATCGGCGACAAACGAGGCCGCGGCATCGGTGATCTCTTTTCGGGCCGAAGCTTCGCCGCCGGCCCCGGCTTCTATCTTACGGGCCTCGGCAATCCTGCCCTTGGTCGCGTAGAGGCGGCCGAGGGCCTCCTCGGTGTCTTTCAGGTTCTTCTCGGAGAAGTCAATCGGATTGCGGTACTGTACCGACAACAGAAAGAGGCGTACCACCTCGGGGTGGTATCTCTTGAGGATGTCCCGGACGGTGAAGAACTTGCCGGTGGACTTGCTCATCTTCTCTGAATCGATGTTGACAAAACCGTTATGGATAAAATAGCGGACGAAGGGTTTCCCGGTCGCCGCCTCCGATTGGGCGATCTCGTTTTCGTGGTGCGGGAAGATGAGGTCCTTTCCGCCGCCGTGAATATCGATGGTGTCCCCGAGGATGCTTGAGCTCATGGCGGAGCACTCGATGTGCCAGCCGGGCCGGCCCTTTCCCCAGGGGCTCTCCCATGAGGGCTCGCCGGGTTTTGCGGCTTTCCAGAGGATAAAGTCGAGGGGATCCTGTTTCTTTTCATCCACGCCCACCCGTGCGCCGGACTCGAGCTCGTCTATCTTTTTTCCGGAGAGTTTCCCGTAGCCGGCGAATTTCTTCACGGAAAATGCCACGTCGTCCCCGGCTTTATAGGCGTACCCCTTCTCGAAGAGTCTCCCGATGAGGGCGATCATCTCCATGATCGTCTCGGTGGCCCTGGGCTCCCGGTCCGGACGCTGGACCCCGAGGGCATCCATGTCGACGTGGTATTCGGCGATGAAGCGCTCGGAAAGCTCCGTGGTCGATTCCTTCAGCTCATTTGCCCGCTTGATGATCTTGTCGTCGATGTCGGTGAAGTTGCGCACGTAGGTGACATCGTACCCCTTGTGTTTCAGGTATCTGTAGACGACGTCAAACGCCACGTACGCGCGTGCGTGGCCGATGTGGGAAAAATCATAGGCGGTGATGCCGCAGACGTACATGCTGACCTTATTCGGAAAAAGCGGTACGAATTCTTCCTTTCTGTTGGAGAGTGAGTTGTGGATGAGGAGGGGCATGGGAACCTCGGGCAAATGATATTTAATCTTTTTAGAATATCATATATTCGGCATGTTCGTCAAGGAATGTGAGATTTGGGGAAAAGTTACCGGCGATTAGACGATGAACGGTTGGATTAATATAGGGTATTACCGGAAAGGGCACCGTACAAAAGGAAAATTGATACCCGGTTGCCGGGAGTAAGAGTTATAGGTGCGGACGCCCCGCCCACTGGGGCTGATCCTTTTTTCGCGTGACCCGACGAGGAAACAGAGAAGTGGTTTCGGACTGCCGCCACACTAACGGAGAGGCGGCCCATCAAGTATTTAGTCGTAATCCTTGACAAATCAGCACCCGCAGGGTAATCTGCAATTTCTTTATTATTCTTTGTGGATTCATATGAAAAAGAGACTCGAAAGGTTCCCCCTCTGGGGACAGGTCCTGTATTCGAGCGGGGCCCTCGGGTGGACCATGGCCGACCGTATCTGGGTCACGTTCATGGTCTATTTTTATCTCCCGCCCAAGGAATCCGGCATGCCGGAGCTGATCAACAATGTGACGTTCTGGGGGGTGCTGACGGTCGCGGGGCTTGCGCACATCTTCGGCCGCAGCATAGACGCGATCTCCAACCCGCTCGTCGCCTCCTGGAGCGACCGCAGCAGATCAAAAATGGGCAGGCGCAAGAAGTTCCTCATCTGGGGTGGGCTCCCGTTGATGCTGGCGACCGCGCTGCTCTTCTTCCCCCCCTCAATGGGGGCGACCGCGCTCAACGGCGTCTATATGGCCGTCATGCTCGGGTGCCTCCTCTTCTTTTTTACCTTCTACGTCGCCCCATGGCTTGCCCTTATCCCGGAGCTTTCCCATACCGACCGGGAAAGGATGAACATCGTCACGATCCAGGCGATCTTCACGCTGGCGGCTTCGGTGATCGTTATGGTCGGCGGGTACGTCCTTTGGGGGGCGCTTGAGGGAACGGGCATTGAGAAGGGGAGGGCGCTGCAGCTTGCCGTCGTCATCATGGCGGCCTTCGGCCTCATCTTCTGCTATCTGGCCGTGATTCCCATCGACGAAAAGCGCTACTGCGCCTCGGTGCCCTCAGAGATGGGAATGATCGAGTCGATGAAGCTCACGCTCTCCAACCGGGCGTTTTTGCCCTATCTCTTTGGAGCGATTTGCCTGACCTTCGGCATAAATATTGTCTCCCAGGCGGCCACCTACTACGTCACGGTCATCCTTCGAAGGGAGGAGGCCTTCGCGGGTACGCTCTTTGCCGTTATCTTCGGCGTTGCCCTCGTTGCTTTCTTTCTCATCAACCTGCTCACCCGTTACGTGCTCAAGAAGACCGTGATGATGATCTCGCTGGGCATCTTCGGGGTTTGCGCCTGTCTCCTTTATTGGATGGGGACCGACGCGATCCCCTTTCCCCCGGTCGTCCAGGCGTTTTGCATCCTCGGCCTGATCGGGATTCCGGTCGCGGCCGTAATGATCCTTCCCAACGCCATGATCTCAGATGTCGCCCAGTACGACGCGATAAGGACCGGCACTAACCGGGAGGCGATGTACTTCGGCGTCCAGGGGATCTTCGAGAAGATCAACCTCGGCATCTCGTCGGTGACGCTTGTCTTTCTGCTGTCCACCTTCGGCAAGGATATCGCACGTCCCCTCGGTATCAAGATATCCGGGCCGGTGACCGGGGTAGTCGCGCTGGTCGGCATCATCATCTTTATCTTCTATCCCGAAAGAAAGATCATGGAGCTCCTCGACCGACACCGTATGGAGGCCGGAGAGGGGGTTGCGGCGGAAAAAATCCGTTGACAAACGCAGGGCGTTGATTTAGCCTAAAACCATACATTTTTGGGTGACTTATATGAAAAAGAGCGTCGAGAAATTTCCCCTGTGGGGCCAGATCGTCTATTCGAGCGGATACGTGGGATTTACCATCGCCGACCGGATATGGGTCACCTTTATGCTTTATTTTTACCTCCCCCCGAAGGAATCTGGGCTCCATGAGCTCATATTGAACAAGACGTTTCTTGGGATCTTAACGGTCGCGGGTCTCGCCGTAATCTTCGGCAGAATCGTGGACGCCATCACAAACCCGTTGGTAGCAAGTTGGAGCGACAGAAGCACCTCTAAGATCGGGAGAAGAAAAATATTCCTCGTCTTCGGCGGACTTCCGCTCATGGCTGCGACGGCTCTTCTCTTCTTTCCCCTGACCTCGGGGGTCTCGACGGCCAACGCCGTCTATATGGCCTTGATGCTCGGGTGTCTCCTGTTTTTCTTCACCTTCTACGTGACGCCGTGGCTTGCCCTCATCCCGGAGCTTTCACACACGGATGCAGAACGGATCAACATCACCACCATGCAGGCTGCTTTTTCGCTCGTGGGAATCGTCATCGTCATGATCGGCGGCTATGCCCTGTGGGGGGTGATCGAGCATGCCGGCGTGGACAAGACGCGCGCGCTGCAGCTTACCATCGTCATCCTTTCGGTCATCGGTCTCATTTCCTGCTACGTTTCGATCATCCCGATCAATGAGAAAAGATACAGCGCCACGGCCCCCGCCGAGCTGGGGATGTGGGATTCGCTGAAATTGACGTTCAAGAACCGACCGTTCATCCCCTATCTCGTCGGGACGATCTGTCTCTGGTTCGGCCTCAACGTCGTCTCGGAATCCGCGACCTACTACGTCACGGTCCTCCTCGGCAGGCCCGAAACCTTTGCGAGTGTCGTTTTTGCCTTTGTCTTCGGCGTGGCGCTCGTGTTTTTCCCGATCATCAATTTTGCCAGCCGGCGCATCGGAAAGAAGATGATCATGATTATCAGCCTGGCGGTCTTCGCGTTCTGCGCTGTCTTTCTCTACTTTCTCGGCAGCAGCGCGTTCCTGCTTTCTCCCGTCAACCAGGCCTTTATCATCTTCGGCGTGATGGGGATACCGGTTTCGGCGCTTTTGGCCGTACCCAACGCCATGATCGCGGATCTTGCCGAATATGACGCCGTCAAGACCGGAATTAACCGGGACGCGATGTACTTCGGCGCCCAGGGACTGGTGCAGAAGGTCAACCTCGGCGTCGCGACGCTCGTGCTTGCCTATCTCTTTGCCGCCTTCGGAAAGGATGTCGCCAATCCCGAGGGCGTTAGGCTCTCAGGATTCGTTACGGCGCTGGTCTGCGTCGTCGGAATAGTCTTTTATCTCTTTTATCCGGAAGGGGAGATCCTCAAGGTGCTGGAGAAGAGCAGGGCAAAGTCGGTAAAGGCATAACTATGAGACTTCGCCTGATGAACATATTCCTCTGCCTATCGCTCATCTGTGCCTTATTCTCGTGGGCCGCGGAAGGCGCCGAATCCGAATCAATAAAGGCCGTCGTGAAAACCGGGGGATTTGACCTCAAGACGCGCCCCGATATCGATTCCGATACGATTATATCGGTGAAAGGCGGCCAGGCCGTCCTGATCGTCGTCTGCCTCAAGGAGACCGATGTCGTTTCGGGATTACCGGGGAGATGGTGCCTTGTCCGATACCGGGGGGTCGACGGGTGGATGATCAATACGTGTCTTGATACGGAGGACCCGGCGGCGGAGAAGACATACCGTGATGTCCCCGCGCTCGACGAAGAGACGGATGCGCTCTATAGGGCAAAGGAATCTCACGACCTCGAAGAGACGGCACGCCTCGGCTCATTAATCGTCAGCCAGGTCGAGGAGAATTTTTCCGAAAGAGAGATCAGACAGAGCAAGAGGCTCTCGTCTACCGTCCTCAGCTGCGTTTCGGACCGGATCGAGGCCCTCGTGTTTCTCCACCGGTTCGAAGAAGCCAGACGCGCCTATGACTATCTTATGAAGACGTATCCCGACGCGACTCTCGAGTCCGATTCTATCACCGCCCGCGAGCTCACTGAACCGTACATGGTCTTTATCGACAACTACGGTTCAGCCGCCCTCTTCGATAATCCTAAGGAGCCGATGGAAGAGCTCAGGAAGGCGCTGGGGAAAAGGGATATCTCCCGGGTTTCCAAGCTCGCCGTGCCGGGTGTCTTCGAGGTGTGGGTCGCGTACACTGATTGGGTGGTTAAGCTTGGCGAAAAAAAACTCGATGATGAATCGTGGCTTTCTCAATCATGGGAGACAAACTGGAAGATCGAAGGGGTCACGGACAGAAGGGACGACAGGGGTAAGATCATCGGTCACTGTGTGGTCACCAAGCCATGGAAGATCGATTACTATGATATACCGGTAACCCGGGTCGACTTCTGTATCGACCGACTGCCCGACGGTACCTACGCCTTCAGTTATCTGATCTTATATACAATACCCACTCAATGAGACGAGACAGGACGATGCTTCCCTTGAGCATCCTTGTAGCATATAAAAACTTTATTATGTAAGCACCTGAACTGAACGGGAGAACCCATGAAGAAAAACGTGATACTGGCATCGTGCGTGGTTTTTGTGATCGCGCTTTCGTGCTGCAAATCCGGGCCGCGGGTATATGCGCCGCCGCCGGTAAGCCCCGCCAAATATAAGAGCGTCTACGTCGACGTCGTCTACGATCCCGTCCTTCTTGTCACCCACGACGATACGGAGGCGATCGTAAAGGACCTGCACTCGCGCCTGGCGGCTATGGGATTTGTGCCCTCGATTTCTTCCGAACATGCCGACATGACGCTGAGAATAACCATCGACGAGCTCGACCTTACCGGCCGGGAAGGGCGGCTGCTTGCGGGAGCGACCTTCGGCCTGACCAAGAAGAAGGCCCGTATGATATATACGGCATCTTTTGTCGACAACAAGACCCTGGACGAGATCACCTCCGTAAAGCATGAGCTCGACAGCAAGAAGTACTTCCCGTCGAAGGAGGAGCTCAAGGCAAAATTCATCGCCGAGATGAAGGATCAGATAGTGAAGTTCATGTCGGAGTCGAAGGACTTCTAATACTCCGAGACAAGGAAGGCCGTCGATACGAGCGACGGCCTTCCTCCGTCTGGCCGCAGGCTTGGGTAGTTGCCGACATAAAGAGTGGTGCGTCGTAACCGGTCCTGCGATGCGGCTATCGGTGTTTTCCCGAGATCCTGTTGGATAGAAGATCATAGATGATGGCCGGACAGACGCGCGTGCCGGCGTACGCCCCTTTGCGGAGAGCAGGCGGCGCGACGAATCCGGAGCGATCATCTGGGCCTATCGCACTCCGTTTTCGCCATCGTGCGGCGTCATGATTTTGGTGGATTTTCCTTTCGTTTCCTGATCTAATAGAAAGAATTCTTCTTCTTTCCATCGCCGCAAAGGCGGCGGGGCATCGGTGCACTCGGATTTCTCGGTTTGACATGGACCTCACCTTTTTTGCGATTCTCTTGCTTTATCTCGTCGCCGGCATAATCGCCGGAATAAACACCGGCTTTATCGGTGGAGGCGGCGGGGTGATAACCGTTCCGATTCTCATCTACTCCTTCACCT
The DNA here is from genome assembly GCA_963792965.1 of uncultured delta proteobacterium. Lineage (GTDB taxonomy): Bacteria > Desulfobacterota > Zymogenia > Zymogenales > Zymogenaceae > CAWBYW01. The sequence continues at coordinate 104,218 of CAWBYW010000007.1, forward strand.
TCCTCGGGTATCCTGAAAACGCCTCCATCCATACGGCCGTAGGGACGAGTCTCTTTGTCATCATCTTCAACGCCGCGGCAAGCTCGCTGGTCCACCTGAAGAAAAACATCATACATCACCGGCTGCTACTGGTCATGGTCATCTTCGGCGTAGTCGGGGCCGTCGTGGGGGGGACAGCCTCCGCTGTGACCGCCGGTCCGATATTCAAGAAACTGCTGGCCGTGTTCCTCCTGATTACCGCCGTTCGCTTCTTGCGGGCGTCACGGAAGGGGCGTAAAGAACAGGAGGCGCTCCTGGCCGAACGGGACGCCGTCGAGTGCCAATTAAGCGAGCGGGAGCACCCACCGAAGACCTTCGTCTTTTGCGGGATCATCGGCTTGTTTTCCGGATTTGTGGCGAGCTTCTTCGGCATCGGCGGCGGCGCCATCACGATCCCCTTGGGCATGCTCCTGGTGAACTTCTCGATGCTCGAGGCCATCTGTTATTCGACCTGCCTTATGACCGTCTGCACGATTGTCGGCGTGGTGGTGCTGGCCGTCGCGGGGGCAAAAGCGCCGGATCACGTTCCCTATTCGATCGGCTACGTAAATTACGTCGCCGGGATCATAATGGCCGTCTCTGGAACATACTCGGCCAAGTGGGCGGCCCTCAAGGTCCATTCGATGAACCAGGCACTGCTCATGCGCATCGTCACCGTCGTCATCATCATAGCTGCCGTGGGTCTCTTCATAAAATAGCACATCGGCCTTGACCCATCGGCAATGATGGGGTATATACATATTTCACTCTTTACATACGGGACTATGAGTAAGGAAAAAAAGACATCACTGGTGATCATGGCCGCCGGGATGGGGTCGCGCTACGGTGGACTCAAGCAGCTCGATCCGGTCGGTCCCAACGGGGAGCTCCTCATCCACTATACCGTGTTCGACGCCGCACGTGCGGGGTTTGATCGTGTGGTCTTTGTCATCCGTAAAGATTTTGAGGCCGAATTCATCGAGAGGATCACGCCTTTCGTGCCCGAGACAATCCAGGTTGCTCACGCCCACCAGGACCTTTCGGACCTCCCGCCCGAGAGACAGAAACCGTGGGGCACCGGGCACGCCGTCCTGGTCTGCAAGGACGTCGTTGACGGACCCTTCGGGGTGGTGAACGCCGACGACTATTATGGGAGGAACGCGGTCGCGTCGCTCTTCTCGTTTTTGCGGTCGCCCGACCATACTGCGGATACCTACGGGATGATCGGCTATCGACTAAAGAACACCGTGAGCCGTTTCGGCGCCGTAACGCGCGGGGTCTGCTCGGTCAATAAAGGATGGCTCGTCGATATACGGGAGACCGGCGGCATCGAGGTCCTCGATGACAGGATCGTCACCACGTCGGACGGCACATCCACCGATCTTGACCCGGAGTCGACGGTCTCGATGAATATCTGGGGATTTCACCCGGCCATCTTTCGTCATCTCGAGACGCTCTACGGAGAGTTTCGGGCCGCAACCGGAAGCGATCCAAAGGCCGAGTTCCTTATCCCCGGCGTGGTGGGCGCGCTCATCAAGAGCGGGACCATCCGCGTAAAGGTCATCGATACCGACGATCGCTGGTTCGGCATGACACACCGGCAGGATCGGGAGATCGTGAAAGGCGAGATCGTCCGAATGATCGAGGCGAAAATATATCCCACAAAGCTCCCCGGATGAAGCCCACGATCGAAAAGGCCCGTGAAATCGCAGCGGGGTTCGCCCTTTCGGGAGACGTCCTGGACATTCTCCCTCACAGGGCGGGCCACATCAACGATACCTTCATCGTGACGACACAGGGCGACGGTGCGTGTCGCTACACGCTGCAGCGCATCAACGGAAGCGTCTTTGTCCGGCCCGATCTCGTGATGCATAACATCAAGGTCGTCACCGAGACGATCTCACGAAGGAATCGGGAGACAGGCACCGACACGGGATGCGGGGGGCTCGTGCTCGTGGCAACAAAGGAAAATCGGCACTACCTTGTCGACGCCAGCGGCGACTATTGGAGGTGCTACCATTATGTCGAGGGAACAACCCATAATCAGGTCGGATGCGACTTGGCGGGGACGATGATCGTCCGGGAGGCGGCGCGGGCGTTTGCCGACTTTCAAAATCACCTTGCCGGGGTGGATATACGGGAAATCCATATAACGATCGAGAACTTCCATCATACGCCGACACGTTTTCGACGCTTCTGCGAGGTGGCGGCTCTGGACGTTTGCGGCAGGACGCGGGAGGCGCGCCGTGAGATAGCGTTTGCGACGGCGCGCGAGCCGCTGTGCGCCCTCATCAGCGGGCCGATACTGCGGGGCGAGATCCCCGTGAGAGTGACGCACAACGACACGAAGATCAACAACGTCGTCTTTGGGGAAGGAAGGGATGCGCGCCCGCGGGCCCTGTGCGTCATCGATCTCGATACGGTCATGCCGGGCTCGGCCCTCTTTGACTTCGGCGATCTGGTACGGAGCTCGGTTTGTACCCGGCCCGAGGACGAGACGGACGTCGACACGATCGAGGTGAACCTGGACCTCTTTGAGTCGCTCGTCTCGGGATATCTTGAGGGCTCACGGGAGCTCTTGAGCGGGCGGGAGATCGAGCTCTTAACTCGGGCGGGAATGGTCATTACGCTCGAGACCGGGCTCAGGTTCCTCACCGATTTCCTGGCGGGCGACGTCTATTTCAAGACCTCAAGACCTCGGCACAACCTCGACCGGGCGCGATCACAGTTTCGGCTCCTCGAGTCTATGGAGAAGCATCGGCGCGAGATGGATGAGATCATCACGAGACGCAGTCGAGGAACGTTTCCGGGTGGAGTTCGGAGGTGACATGAAGAGAGCGAATCGACTCACACGATTTTTCACGGGACTTCTGATGGCCGCCGTCGTGATCGGCCTGGTTTCCCGGCCGGACGGTGCATGGGCCGGAGAGTCCCGCTGGGTTGTCGTTGGGGGCGCGTCGGATTTTCGGGACGTCGGCGGATATACGACGGGCGGTGGGACGGTCAGATGGGGCGTCCTGTATCGATCGGACGACCTGTCCACGATAGACCAGGTGGGTGTCAACGCATTGGTGGGACTCGGTGTAAAGACCGTCGTCAATCTCAGGGCCGACGCAGGTGACGCCGTACGCATTACGGACTTGTCCGGTGGAAAAATCAGGGTCGTCAGTCTCCCGATCATTGCCGACCCCATCAAAGATAAGAACGATTACTACAAACGGATGATCGTCAACGGCCGGGAGAGCCTGATATCGCTCTTCGTGCTCCTTTCCGATAAGAAGAACCTCCCGCTGGTCATCTTCGATAAAGACGGGAGGGACCAGGCCGAGATGGTAACGATGGTGATCCTGCTCGCCCTCGGGGTGGGTGAGGGGGATGTCGTTTCCGACTACCTCCTCTCAAACCAACGGGGGGCCGCCCTCAAAGACGAGTGGGGACAGATCATTGTCCGGTACTTTGACGAATACGGCGGGATAGATTACTACACCACGAGAGTCCTCAATCTGTCACCGGATCTCATTAAACAGGTAAGGGAAAACCTCACCGCGCAATAGGAGGAAACTATGGCAGGACCGCTGAGCGGCGTCCGTATCGTCGATCTCACCCGGCTCTATCCCGGCCCCTTCGGGACGCAGCTCTTGGGGGACCTCGGTGCAGAGGTCATCAAGGTCGAAGACAAGAACTCCCCGGACTATATTCGGTTCTTCCCGCCCGTCTTCGTCAAGGAGGGCGCGGGCTACATCAGCGTGAACCGGAATAAGAAAAGTTTTGCCCTGGACCTCCGGTCCGACCAGGGGAAAGAGCTCTTCTTCACGCTGGTCGAGAAATCCGACGTCGTGGTCGAACAGTTCAGGCCGGGTGTTCTGGACAAGATGGGGCTCGGATATGAGAAGGGCCGGGCGCGCAACCCGAGGATCATCTATTGCTCGATCACCGGCTTCGGTCAGACGGGACCGTACGCTAACATACCCGGACACGACCTCAACTACATGGGGCTTACGGGAATCAGTGACACGATCGGTCCGCGAGGAAAGGATCCCGTCGTTCCCGGCATCCAGGTGGCCGACGTCGCGGGCGGGGGCCTGATGTCCGTCATCGGAATACTGGCCGCGATCGTCGGACGAAAGAGCACGGGGCGCGGCCAGCACGTGGACGTATCGATGTTCGACGGCATCCTCCCCTTCATGGGAATGATCTATTCCAACTTCAAGGCGGGCGGCGGGCTCCCCGAGCGTGGAAACATGTTCTTGGCGGGGGCGCTTGTCTGCTACGACATCTACCGGACAAAGGATAACCGGTTCATGACGCTCGGTGCGCTCGAGTTCAAGTTCTGGAAGCGATTCTGCGAGCTGATCGATAAGACCGAGTGGACCGATATGCAGTACGTCCAGGGTGATGAGAAGATACGGATCCGGACGGAGCTTGAGAAGATCTTCCTGTCAAAGACGAGGGACGAGTGGGTGGAGGTCTTCCGGGGGGAGGAGTCGATGTGCGACGCGGTTCTTTCCATCGACGAGGTTGAAAACGATCCCCACGCCATCGCGCGGAAGATGATCGTCGAGATGGACCATCCGACCGAGGGAAAGATCAAGGGGATCGGGGTACCGATCAAATTCTCCGACACGGAGGCAACCGAAATAGCCCCGCCTCCGATCCTCGGACAGCACAACGACGAGATATTGCGAATGATGGGGGTTTCGGATGAAAAGATCGGGCAGCTGCGAAAAGACGGGATAGTCATATAGCGGCGGTCCAGATACGTCCCGTCCCACGACTATCTCAGGATTTCTTCTTGAACCGGTCGTTCGAGACCTTCGTGAGGCCGCTCCCATCTCGTTTTGCGTAGTCCTTGAGGGCTGTGGCGAGATATGTCTCGGGGGTGGGCATCGAGCCTTTCTTCCAGCCGCGGAAGGATGCCCCCTTTTCCTCCTCGATGAGACGCTCCTCGAGGCGCTTCCAGTCCTCGGGATTTTTTTTCTTGAAACCGGCGACGAAATCGGAAAGGGTAAACTCACCGGTGAGCCCCTTGAGGGTCCGGGAGATTTTCTCGTCCATTTGCTCAACGATCTTTTTCATGGCTTGTCCTCGTTTCTTTCTATTATACATAGCGTTAAGACTTTTACAAGATAAAATGGAGCTCAACGCTTTTCTTGTCGTTGATACTATGCTATCATCCTACAAGAAGGCGATGAGGTCATGGGGTGAGCGATACCGATAAGGTCCTTGAGGTCGCAGTTTATGCCGCACGAACGGCAGGATCGCTTCTCGTCTCTTACCTCGGGGGTGGGAGGCCGAGGGGGATAGCCCAAAAGGATCTCCTCGACTATGTGACGGACGCGGACCGGGAGTCGGAAAAGACGATACGGAAGGTTATCGGCTCGCGCTTCCCGGACCACTCGATTCTGGCCGAAGAGGGCGGGCTGACCGAAAAGGACAAGCAAAATCTCTGGGTGGTCGACCCGCTGGACGGCACGATCAACTACATATCGTCGTTCCCGTTCTTTTGTGTTTCGGTGGGATTCGTGCGTGAGGGATCGGTAGAGGTCGGCGTGGTATACGATCCCATCAAGGACGAGCTCTTTCACGCGGCCAGGGGCAAGGGCGCATACCTCAACGGTAGCCCGATTCGGGTAAACGCCGTATCGGACCTCTCCACATCTATCGTCTTTACCGGCTTTCCCCACCGAATCAAAGAGTGCTTCGAGCCGCACCTTGCGAGCTTTCGGGCAATATTCGAGATCAGCGCGGGGATTCGGCAACTCGGGAGCGCGGCTCTTCACCTCTGCTACACGGCGATGGGAAGGGCGGACGGCTTCTGGGAGCCGAGGCTCTCCCCGTGGGACATCGCGGCCGGAAGCCTCATCGTCACCGAGGCCGGGGGAATCGTCACCGACTTTACCGGCGCGCTCGACTATCTGTCGAGCGGTGATGTCGTTTGCGGGTCCCCAAAATCGCACGAGATATTGTTGAATATTATCGGCCACGCGTTCGCCGATTCGGGAGGCGCATAGATGGAGTCACGGAAACTCATGATCTATCTCATCGTGATCCTCGTTCTGCTCATCGGCATGCTCATCTATGTGTATGTTCAGATACGTCAGTTCAGTCCTGGAAAAGAGGAAGGCGAGGGGAATAGGGCGGCAGTGACCGACCTCGCCAACGGCGGATCGATATACCTGGAAGGCAAGGATCTCCAGGGGAAGATGATCCCGATTTCGGGCGGGCCCGCGTGGTTCTTGAAGGACGGGGGAGGATGCGCGGTGTGTCACGGCGAAAAGGGGGAAGGGGGAAAGCCGATTCATGGGCTCAAGATCGTTCCGCCGAACATCAGGAAGGCCGTGGCAAAGGGAATCGGCGGGATGTCCGAAAAGGATTTCGGAAAGCTCATCAGGTGGGGAGAGATTGGGGGCGGAAAATCGCTCTCGTACGAGATGCCGCGCTTTGACCTGACCGACGAAGAGGTCAGAGACCTGTTGGCCTTTATCAGAAAACTGTAGCGCCGCCGGAGGGCCCTGTTTTTGGAGAGCCCGGCGGAGAAGAGCACCATTCCCATCGGTAATCTGAGGATAATGCGGTAGGGCAAGGGGCCCCATCGTTTGATCGTGCATATATGCGCATCGTGGGCGACAATAGTCTGAAATAGAGGAATTTCCCCCCGAGAATCCGCGATGGATATTACCGAAGAAAACATCTACTACCTGATATCACGTCTGTTAGACGATTTCGACGCCATCGAGAAGGCCTATACCAAGCGCCTGCTCGAGGATGGCTACAGCGTCACCGCTTCACAGCTCGAGATCATGCGAGCCGTGGGGGAAAACCCGCGAATATCTCTCGGGGAGCTGGCGACGCTGACGAAACTTCACATCACGACCGTGGAGGGCTATGCAAATCGGCTGTCCAGGAAGGGATTTGCCGTGAAGGAGAAAGACCCTGCCGACTCCCGCAGGGTGATCGTGTGGCTGACAACCGAGGGGGAGCTGATCCTCAGGGCCGCGCCGAAGGGCTACCGCACGAAGCTCTTCGAGGAGCTGAAGGAGCTCCCGATCTCGGAAAAGGAAGCCATCTATCAGGTACTCAAGAAGCTCGTCTTCATGATGAGATAACGGATACCCATTAAGGCGCGGCTTTTGCGGGCCCCACATATAAAGAAGGACCCCGTGGCAGAAAGGGTCGAAAAGGGCCGGATAGGTCTATCCGGCCCTTTTCTTTGGCCGGGCTACTTAACTCGGTACCACGCTCCGTTGTAGCTGAAGATGACGCTCTTGCCGAGCGCCAGCAATTTTCCCGCGTCGGGGTTTTCGGAGACAAACTTCCAGTACGCGTCGCTGTCAAACGGCAATTCGATGGTCTTGGTCCCTTCTTTGTATTGACTGTCGATCCAGACCTTATCGCGCAGCATAAACGTCCGCTCACCAAGCTGCTTGATGCTCATGAGCGTGGGCTCACTGACGGTCGTCTTGTCTTTCATGTCACGCATCGCCTCCGACGCCTTCAGGGCAACGCCACCGCGCTCCTCCTTGAGCATCCCGGTTCCCGACATGAAGCCCAGATCGTCCCGAACGCCGGGGGAGGGAGCGGGTAGCCCCTGATTTTGATCCTCAAGGACCAAGAAGCTCGTATAGGGCGTCACGATCCCGAAGGTCTTGCCGAGGTCCGTCACCTCATCCACGAGCTCCTTGTTCTCACCGTTGAGGCGGATCTCGTCCAGGAGATAGGCGATCTTCCGCGTCGCCCAGATGCGGGGCAGAAAGTCATCTTTCTCGTCGGCGGACCCGAAGGTAACCGGATATTCGAGGACTACGTCACGACCGCCGAGGGTCCCCTTGAGCACAATCGTGGAGGTCCCCGAGCCCTCAAAGGTGCCCACGACGGTCACCTGTGAGCCCGCAAAGAGGTCGGGGAGCTTGGCCGGATAGTAGTCTTTCAGACGGATGCCGCTCGATGTCAGTGAGAGATCGGTCATGGCGGGGTTCTTGATCTTCGTGAAGAAGTTTGAGACGACCGCCTCGATATTCTCCGTGGGCGTTACATATTCGGATACGCCGTGGTTGTCCGACGAGATCTTGTCGAGAAGGTGGGTGTTGGTCTCCTCGCCGACGCCGAAAACAAAGATTCTCGCATTACCCTTGTTGGCAGCATCGACGTTCTTGATGATCGCGGGGAGGTCGGTTATCCCGACGGTCGGCTCCCCGTCGGTGACGAAGACGACGATATGGGGCCGTCTCTTATCACCGGTGTCTTTGAGGGCCTCGATGAGCGAGTCGTTGATGTTCGTCCCGCCCCGGGCGACCATATTCTCGACAAAGTCGGCGGCGGCCTCCTTGTTCTTCCCGTCGGCTGAAACCACGGAGGTCTTGAATTTCTCCGTATCGGTCGAAAAACGGATGATGTTGAATCGGTCGTTCGCATTGAGAGCGCCGATGCAGAACCTGAGCGCCTTCTTGGCCTGAGCGAGCTTATCGCCCTTCATGCTCCCGGAGGTATCCAGCACGAAGGTCACGTCTTTGGGTACAATGTCGGCTGGGGCGATATCCTGCCGGGGAGACACAAGGAGCATGAAGTAGCCGGGGCCGCTCCCTTCCCGGTACGACAGAAGGGATAGGCCGATCTCTTTTTCGGAGAGGGTATAGTAGAGGATGAAGTCTTTATCGGGAAGAACATTTTTATCCTCAAAAGAGAACTTGACCTCGCGGTCGCCTCTCCTGGCGACGTCGATCTCGTGGGAGGGCGAATAGACGGTTGTGATAGGGACCGAAGATTTGATGTTGGCGTCTATGGAAACCTCGTGCAGCGGGGCCGACGAGAATTTCTCGGTGTTCAGGGGATAGACGTACCTGACCATCCCGAAGTCGTACTTGAGGGTCTCGGTGTAGGTGATCTCGACGCGCTTTTCTCCATGCGCCGGGATCGGATAGATCCGGAGCTTGAAGGTGTTGCGGTTGACATATTCCAGGAGCGCCGGGTCCCTCAGCCTCCTGACGATATCCTCGTAGGTCGTACGCGCCTCGTTTGCGTTCAGGAGCTGTCCCTTGACCCTCTTGCCGTCGATATAGAGCGCAAGGTCGGAAAACGAGGCCCCTTCCGGAAGGGGAAAGATAAAGGTCCCCTCGAGATCCATGTCGTTAGGGTTAACGAAGACCTCATCGATGTGGGTGGTGGAGACCTGATCGATAATGTCGACCTTTACGTGGTGATATTTAACCTCCAGCGGGACAATCGGCTTCGGCGGGTGAATAGGGGGATCGATGATAATGACGCCGTCGGCAAAGACGAGTGCCGGCAGCGCGAACACGAGCAGGGCCAGCGAAAAGATCAGTACTTTTTTCATATCGGCTCCTTTTCTTCCTTTTGTCTCTTATGACAGAGAGACAGATGCTTTTGTTCCAGACGGTTTTTTTATTTAATAGCGGAGAGAGTTATTGTATAATAATCTCTTTACCGGATAAGGAAGCCGCCATGCAGATCACGAAGAGCTTTATCATATTCTTTTTCATATTCTTTGCCATCTATGTGCTTACCAATACCTATATATATCTCCGTGGGTTTTCGGCGCTCTCTCTCGAGGGGAGATGGGTCATCGGCCTGAAGCTCTTGTTTGTTGCCGTCGTGTTGACGTTTCCCGTTTCGTTCTTCCTGAGGGGCACAAAATACGCCAATACCTGTGACCTCCTTACGATCGTCGGCTCGATCTGGGTTGGTGCGATGCTTTATTTCTTTCTGCTGGCGGTCTTTTCCGATCTTGTGAGGCTTATCGACTCTCTGGTCCCCATCATCCCCGCGCACTTCAAGAACAACCGCGTTCTGTTGGGCAGGAGCGCCTTTTTTGGCTCTATCGCCATCGTCTTTCTTATCATACTCTCCGGATGGGTCAATACCTTCTTCATCAGGGTTAAGAACCTCGAGGTGGACTTTCCCACGCTCCCGAAGGCCGCCAACCCGACAACCGTGGTCTACGTCTCGGACGTCCATCTCGGTCTCCTGGTCGGGGAGCACCGCCTGAGAGCCTTTGTCGACAAGATCAACGCCCAGCATCCCGACATCATCCTCATCGGGGGCGACCTCGTGGACGAGAGCGTTGAGGGGCTGGCGCATATGCCGGAAATCCTGGCCGGGCTCAAGGCACCACGCGGCATCTATGCCGTGCTGGGTAACCACGATTTCTACGCGGGGCACGAGAAGGCCGAGGCATTCATGCGGTCGGCGGGGATAAGAGTACTGAGGGACGAGGTGGTGACGCTGCCGGGTCTCGTCAACCTTGTGGGGCTGGACGATCCCACGGCGCTCCAGTTTGGAAAGAAGAAGGAGGCATCGCTTCCGGAGCTGCTCAAGAAGCGGGACGTGAGCCTGCCCACGATCCTCATGTTTCATCCACCCATCAGGATGAAAAAATACGCAGCCTACCCGATCGACCTCATGCTCTCGGGGCATTCTCACCACGGGCAGATGTTCCCGATGAACTTCATCACGGACCTCGTCTATCTGGTAAGCTACGGATATGCGAGAATCGGTACGATGCAGGTCTATGTGTCCAGCGGCCTGGGCACCTGGGGGCCGCCGGTACGGGTCTTCACCCACCCGGAGATCGTCAGGATTACCCTTGTAAAGGGAAAGTGAGAAGAGCCGGGCGAGCAGATCGTTCCTCCATTACCTCTCGATTATCTTCTACCTTCTTATCGAGCATATTCCTTCCCCTGTAGCCGGGCGACGGTAGTCCGCCCTCCCTCGTCGGCGGCCGGGGAGGATTTTCTACGGCTTGATAATGCTAACGCTCCAAAGGTCGACTTTTTTCCGTCGATAAACGGCAACGTCGGTGTTCTTTAGGGGATAGAGCAGGTCGTTCAAGAGGCCGCGAAGGTCCCTTATGGACGGACTGCCGGGGTCACGAGACAAGAACGCATCCCTCAACCATACGATCAGGCTCGAGCTGGGCGGGGGGGTGGCGCCGACCTGGATCCGGTATTTCTCTGTCTGAGCCAGGGAGAGCGAGTAGGAGAGGATCTCAGTCGGAGCCTCGAGGAGCCGGTCGTCTTCACCGATCGCCTCGAGTTGCCGGCGGAAGGTCTCTCTGAGGCGCCTGCCGAACTCTTCGGCGAAGGCGGCGGCCACCAAGTCGTCTGCGTACCAGTCGGTGGCGGCCCTGAAGGCGAACTCGACATCTTTGATCAGTGTTTCCGGTGTCCCCGGAAGAAACCAGGGAGTCGAGAAGAGCGGGTGGACGGTTTCGGCCAGGTACGCGTGAGCGCACTCGTGCTCAAGATAGATGCGCGGCTCGCCGCGTTTTTTGATCTTCAGGGTGTGGCTTTTCCTGAACGGATCGGTCGTAACAGAGGATCCTCTCGCACAGGTTTCCTCTTCGACCGGCCATGTCAGGAGGTCTCGGATGGTCCTGGCTTTCATAGAAAAATTGTAGTACGCCCCGATGCGTGCCGCAAGCGAATACACAATATACATGTTGTCTCAGCAGGGGAGGTCCCCAGAGGCCACGGTGATATCGCGTGTGGGTTCGGGTAGGCTCCCCCCGTTGCATCCGGGAATAGAGTGATTATATTAGTAATATGGATATATAACGATCGTTCAATCCACGAAATATGAGGGAGCTATTACGATGAAAACAACCACGAAACATATAAGCGAAGAAGAGCTGAAGAAGCGCCTCACTCCCCGGGAATATCAGGTCATGAGGGAAAAGGGAACGGAGCCCCCGTTCACGGGAGAGTACAACGAAAACAAGAAGAAGGGAACCTACTACTGCAAGGCCTGCGGGAGCAAGCTCTTTGAGTCCGAGAAGAAATTTGATTCAGGGAGCGGATGGCCGAGCTTCTTCGACGTGGAAGAGCAAGCCGTCGAGACGCGTGAGGACACCAGCCACGGGATGATACGCACGGAGGTATTGTGCAAGAAGTGTGGAAGCCACCTCGGCCATTTGTTTGAGGACGGCCCACGCCCCACCGGGAAGCGCTACTGTATCAATTCTATCTCCCTCGCATTCGAAGAGAAGAAGGTGGACGAGGGGAAAAGGAAGGAGACCAAGACGCATCGGGCCGCGTTCGCCGCGGGATGCTTCTGGGGCATACAGGACGCGTTCGACAACGTAAAGGGGGTCCTGACGACGACCGTAGGATACATGGGAGGGCACACCGAAAACCCGACATACCAACAGGTATGCACGGACAGGACGGGGCACGCCGAGACGGTAATGCTGGAGTATGATCCCGCGGTGGTGACCTACAGGGAGCTCTTAAACCTGTTCTGGAAGATACACGATCCGACCCAGAAGAACAGGCAGGGGCCGGACGTGGGGACCCAGTACCGATCCGTGATCTTCTTCTTTGATAAGACCCAGGAAAGAGAAGCAGCCACGTCTCTCGCCGAGCGACAGAAGGGGCTTAACGGCAACATTGTTACCGAGATCACACCTGCGCCCACGTTCTGGAAGGCGGAAGAATACCACCAGAAGTACCATACAAAACAGGGGAAAGCGGGGTGCTGCTCGTAGCGCACGACATCGGTTTCTTTATGGCGACGATAGGCATCGTCCGGGTTCAGCGTTTCCTGGATAATCCTGAGGAGAAGAGCGCAACAACCTTATCGGCTCGCTCTTCAACGCTCATCTCTTTTGCGCGCATCACGTGGAACGGATCGAAAAAGACGTCGAGGGAGTTTTGAATCAGGAATGCAACAAGCTCGGCGTCGTCGACCTGGAAAACTCCCCTATCGGTCCCGTACGTGAGGATCCCTTTGATCGTATCGAGACGTTTCGCGATGCTCTCCTGTATGAGCTCTCGGGGGATCACGGGCAAGAGGCTGAATTCTCCGAGACGAATATGCAAGAGCTCCAGGATCTTTTGGATTCCGCTTACTGTAAGAATAAAAAAGACCTTTAGCTTAAGGTAGGGGTCCTGCTCCTGGTCGAGGGCTTTCTCCAGCGCGAGATCGTTTTTTCCCATCTCGCTTTTCATTATGTAAAAGAAGATCTCTTCTTTGCTCTTGAAGTAGTTGTAGAAGGTTGGCTTGGAGATCCCAGAATAGTTAATGATATCGGCGACCTTGGTGTTACCGAGGCCGTATCTGCTGAACAGATTGAGAGAAACGTCGAGAATCCTCTTTTTTCGTGTCTTCTTTCATGAGAGCACTCCCCGCCGGTGCTAAGGGCAAGAGAAGAGGGGGGAGGGGATCCCCTCCCCGCCTTGATTCTTCCATTAGGCACTGCTGCGCCACGCAACACTTACTTAGCGGTGATTGTCACCGTAACGGTATCCGCGGAACGATCGGTCATTATATCCGCGATTGTAGCCGTTGTAGTATCCGTTGTTGTTCCTGTCGCGGTACTGGTCCCTGTTTCCATAGTAGTTGTAGTTGTAGTCACCCCGATCACGGTACTGGTTGTTGGTGACTATCGTCCCCAGAAAGCTTCCGAGGAAGGTGCCCACCAGGTTGGCCGTCCCCGGGTCGTTCAGGTTAGGCAGCGGCAGGCCAGGGAAAAAGCCGTTTCCTCCGCCCGGAAAGCCCCCAGGGAAAGGGCCTCCAGGCCCCTGCGCATAGGCGCCGGGGATGAAAACCGCCAGCAACGCCGCAGCCACAATCGCAATCACGGAACCCTTTATCGTTGTTCTCGCATCCATCTTTCTTCCTCCCTATCTTAAATATCCTGCTCTGATAAACTATTTAGACTTTCTGTCTAATAAGTTAAACCGCAAACGGTGCAGAAACCTTCGGCTCCAATCAACTGAAAGTGAAAAAATATCTTGCTTTTTCTCGGGTGCGGGGGCGCCACGGAGACGGGAAAATAAGGCGATTGAGGGGGTTTCCGGCTCTCTGTGGGCCGTATCGCGGAGGGTCGAAGACGTATAAAGTCTCGATGAGAGAGAAAAGTCGCGAGCCGCAGAGGAAGGTCTACACGTGCCGTAAGATAAAGACCAGGTCGGCAATACCGAGGAACATCTTAGGAAGGAAATAGGTCGCGCTGTAGTGGCCGGAGGGAACCGGGATGTAAAATTCGGTGAAGTTCTTCCCGCCCAGCGCGTTTCGGCTGAAGAACTCTCTCTGACGGCTCGAGTACCGGTAGAGGAGCACGGGGTCTTGCCGTGCCTTGACGGAAAGGATCGGCATCGTGATATTGGCGACAAACCGCATCGGGTCGGCCACGGGCCAGAGCTCTTCGATCTGGGGCCCCGTGAGCCCAAGATCATCGATCAGCCCCTTGCGCACAAATCCTGCCTCGATATTGTCGGGATCGACGATGAAGTCCGACAACAGCCCGCCCGACAGGTTGACGACGGCGGCGCTGCAGATTCCCTCCGGGAGGCCCTTGACGAGCGCAGGATCCTCACGCTCGAGGTGCGACCTGAAGTCGCGCGTGTGCGCGAGGCTCATGATAGTGAGCGTCGACCCGATGCTCGTCCCGATGCATCCGATGCGACGGTACCCCGCCCTGATGAGGAACAGAAGGACGCCCAGTACGTCCGAGATACCCTGGGAGAACGACCAGAGGGTCTCGTGCATGTTGGACGAGAAAAGCCGCTCGCCGGGCACCATCGTCGTGTCGCCTTTTTCGTGGCGTTTCCCGTGATAGGGGTGGACGATCTCAAGGCAGGTGTAGCCGAAACGGTTAAGGAGCTTGCCGAGCGTGGCAAAGGCCCTCTCGTCCGCGCGGAGGTTGGGCAGGATCACCACCGCCTTTTTGGCGCCCCCCGGATAGAGGTATGCGCGCGCGGTATTATTTGCGGGGAAGGGGGAGGTGATGGCGCTCCTGAAAGTCAGCTCGGCCTCTATTCCGGTATCGAGGATTTCCGAGAGCGCCGCCTCTTTACCCGTCGCGTCGGTCAGGGTGAAGGCGGTGTCCGTGGGCGGGAAGAGGAGGCCGGGGAGCTTTTTCTGAAAGCGGGCCAGCCTCTCTTCGTACTCCCGGCGCGACATGGGGCTTCCGTCATCCTTGGTTCCCCACGTGCCGGGCTTCATCGTGGGGCGTTTCCGCAGCGACTGCAGCTTCATGTCGTGGACACGGACGCCTTTTTCACAGCTCCTTTCCCGCACGATGTCCATGAGGAGATCGGCATAGGAGTAGGGCGACTTCTCCTTTGCACCAGTCATCGTCTATTCCATCCCCTCGATGAGGTTTCGGGCGTTGACGCCGAGATCGGGAAGATAGTACCCCCCCTCGAGGAGGGCGAAGCGTCTTCCGGAGCAGTGCTTCAGGGAAAAATTCTTGACCATTTCTCCGATAGATTTGTAGTCTTCGGTCATGAGCGTGCTTCCCCAGTCCTTGATGTAGCGGTCGAACCCGGCGCTGATCCCGATGATGTCGTAGGGGAGTGCGCGCTCAAGACCCCGCTGGCACTGAGCCAGGAACTCGACCCGGTCGGAAGACTCGACGTTGTCCACGATGACGTCTTGCCGTCCCGCGAAATAGTTGTCGGTCCCATCGCCGAAATGGAGGTCGATGTCGAGTATAAAGGCGCGCTTGATCCGTTTCTTGAATATGAGCCGCTGGACGGCGATGGCCATGTTGTTGAAGAAGCAAAACCCCCAGTTGCTGCCGGGGCTTGCGTGGTGACCCGGCGGGCGGAGCAGGCCGAAAGCCGGCTCTCCGTCCATGGCGATCTCGGCCGTCATAATCGCCCCGCCGGCGGCCAACAGGGCCACATCAAAGCGGTCGCGGTCTCGCTTCTCCGCCTGGACGAGGTTCGGGTAATGGACCAGCAACACGTCATTTTCCTCGGCGGGCCGGGGCGTGACGAAGGGGTAGCCGTGCGCCGAAAGCTCCCGGTGGATCATCTGAACTCTCTCGGGCCGCTCGACGGACGCGGTGGGGTAGTCCGTGAGATACCTCTCGTGATAGACGATCTTTGTCTTCGGCATAAATACCTCCAGTTTATCGTTACAGAGGGACCGGAATATACCGGCAGCCGGATATGAATACGGCCACACGGGGTCTCCACGAAGACGATCGTTTCGAGGGATGCCGTTAGTCGAACGAGAGCTTAAGCCTCCTGAGACGACTCTGATCCAACGCGAGGGCACTCATCGGCATGTCCTCGATGATCGCGCCTTTTCGCATAACGACGCCGCGCGTCGCCAGCTCACGCGCAAGTTTGATGTCGTGGGTGACGATGAGCTTGGTCTTCGTGATCGAAGCGATCACCTTCTTAAGGTCGTGCACCCCCTCGGGGTCGAGGTTCGCCGACGGCTCGTCGAAGGCGATGATATCGGGATCCATCGTGAGGATCGTGGCGATAGAGGCGCGTTTCTTCTCCCCGATGGAGAGGTGATGGGAGGAGCGATCCTCGTAGCCAACAAGCCCCATGGCGGCAAGGGCGCTGCTGACGCGCGCGTGCACCTCAACGTCCGTCAGCCCCATGTTTTTCGGGCCGAACGCCGCGTCGTCGTAGATCGTGGGGCAAAAGAGCTGATCGTCCGGGTTCTGAAATACGATCCCGATACGTTTCCTCACTTCCCGTACGCTCTTGGGGGTCAGCGCGATCCCCGCAATATGGATCTGCCCCGTGCCGACGATGAGCCCCGGGAGCGCAAGCAGCAGCGTCGATTTTCCCGCCCCGTTCGGTCCGAGGATTGCGACGGACTCGCCGGACGGCACCAAAAGGCTTACGCGGGAAAGTCCGGGCGTCCCGTCCGGATAGGTGTAGGAAAGGTCCCGCACCTCGATATCCCACACGTCCGCCGTCACAGGAGGCCTCCCACCGCGCGGATAATGGCGGCGCATATGATCACGACGAACATGAAGACGAGGTCGGCGCCGACAAGCGGCGTGGTCTTCGTCCGGATCATCTCGGTGTCGTATCCCCGGGCTTTCATCGCGCGAAAGATTCGCTCTCCCCGCTCAAAGCTCCTGACGAAGATGCTTCCCACCATATATCCGATCACGCGGGCGTGCCAGATCCAGCGGTTGCCGTAGAGCCGGGCGTCGCGCGCCAGCGTAACGCGCTCCACCTCGTCCACCAGGATAAAGAGGTAATGGTACATGAACGAGAGGGTGTCGGTGATAAATGCCGGCACCTTAAGCTCCCTGAGGCCGAGGAGGAGGTCCTGAAAGGGCGTGGTGGATACGAGCAGGGTCAGGAAGACGACGGAGAGGATCGATTTTGCCAGGACGTTGAAGACAAGCACGAGACCCGATACGGACACCGCCAGGGTACCGATACCGAGCGAGACCGAGGCGCTGCTCCCCGTAGGGACGAAAGGGGCCGAGACCACGGCAACCAGGATAAAGGGGACGACGGCGATCATCTTTTTGAGAAAGATCTTCATGGGGAGACGGGATACCAGAATGAGCACGAGCAGCAACGCCGCATAGAGGAGAAAAGACGAGTAGGCCGTCGCCGGGGTGGACACGATAAGCACCACGACGGCGATAACCGTCACGAATTTCGCCTTGGGGTTGAGAGCCCTGATGGGGCTCTCGATTCTGCTCTCCTGGTCGAGGAAATAGTGTTTCATGGTTCCGGCGTGATATAAAGTAAAATTATATCGTCTCGGGGAATGCAAAGGCAAGCCTTTTCTGATGTCTCGGGCATCTTCACCGGCCAATGCGAACCCGCCCCCCCTTTTTTCGTTGTCTTTCGATCTTGCCTGTGTGATAATAATACGTTTAGAGGAGAAGGACGCGAGATGTTATCGGTGTTTTCGCCCAAGGCGGACCTCATACTCATCCACCCGCCCAGTATATTCGATTTCAGGAAACGCAACATCTTATTTGGGCCTATCAGCGACGTTGTACCCTCCACCCCCGCCTTCGAAATGTATCCAATCGGTTTTTCCTCCATCGCGGAAGAGCTCTCTCGAAACGGCATCGGGGTGCGCATCGTCAACCTCGCGTATCTCATGGTGACCCGCCCGCGGCTCGACGTTCGCGCGTACCTCAAGAGCCTCAAGGCCCGGGCCTTTGGGATATCTCTCCATTGGCTTCCCCATGCCCACGGGGCGGTCGAGCTGGCGCGGCTCCTCAAGGAGGTCCACCCGGACGTACCGGTGATCTTCGGTGGCTATTCGTCCACCTATTTTGCCGAGCAGATCATCCGGTATCCTTTCGTGGACTACGTCGTTCGGGGGGACTCGACCGAGCGGGTCCTTGTCTCTCTCATGCGGGCGATCCTCGGCAAGGGCGGCCTTTCGAGCGTTCCCAACCTCGTCTATAAGGAGGGGGAACGGGTTGTCGTCAGTGAAACGCTCGTCGTGGAAGACCACCTCAACGACTTTTCCAACAACTATCTCAACCTCTTCAGGAAAGCGGTCAAGTACCGTGATCCCATCGGCATGACCCCGATCCACGATTGGTGGAGGTATCCGATCACGATGCTCATCACGTGCCGGGGTTGCACCAATAACTGCGCCATCTGCGGGGGCTCTCACTGGGCGGGCAAACGGTATCTCGGGCGGGATCGGGTCGCCTACCGGGACCCGGAGCGAGTCGCGCGGGACCTCACGGTGCTTGCCCGCTTCACCCGCGCGCCGGTCTTCGTGGTGGGGGACATCAGACAGGCGGGCGACGACTACGCCGAGAGGCTGCTGAAAAGCCTCGCGAACGCACCGATAAAAAACCCGGTCGTCCTGGAGCTCTTCGACGCCGCCCCCGAGGGTTTCTTTGAGGCGGTATCAAAGGTGCTCCCACGCGTCAACTACGAGATATCCCCCGAGACCCATGACGACCGTATGCGCGCCCGGTCCGGGAAGCCGTACACGTCTCGGGCCGTCCAGGACAATATCCGGTGGGCGTTGAAATACGGCGCGCAAAAATTCGACATCTTCTTCATGATCGGCATACCCGGGCAGGACTTCGGATCGGTGATGGATACCGTTGACTACGGCGGCCGCCTGATGGCCGACTACGGCGATCGTCTCATGCCGTTTATCTCTCCACTGGCGCCGTTCCTCGACCCCGGCAGCATTGCCTTCGAAAACCCCGAGAAACACGGCTACACGATCCTCTGCCATACCTTCGATGAGCACCTGGCGGCGCTCTCGGGAGGATCATGGCGTGAGATGCTCAACTACGAGAGCGCTTCACTCAAGAGAGATGAGCTGGTGGCCGCCACCTACGAGGCGGGCGCCCGTCTCAACGAGCTCAAGTATCGGGCACGTCACATCGACGCGGCCGCCTATCGAGAGGTAGACGCTCGCATTACCCGGATACGGAAAAGGCACGGCGGGGAAAAAGGGGCCGGTAAATCGATCGAGCCCGGCACGCCGAGGGGCGACGCTCGGGGCGCCGGTATCGACACAAGGGATATGGGGATCGTCTGCGGGAAGGACGAGATCAAGTGGGGCCGCCGCACGTCGGGCTTCAGGTTGGTGAACATCGCCCTGGCCGTGCTATGGGAGCTCGCCGGAAGAGTGATGCGGGCCGGAAGATACAGCGGTGACTAACATAAGCGTTCGTCATTTTCCGGCAGTTAACGAATCCGTGAAGCTTCTCTGCCCGTTTCGATGTGCGTAATATATGGAAAGACCCTCCGTAGATCTTCATCCTCGCGCTGTCACCTATCCGTGATCCATATCGAATTTTCTTTTGGCGTACGCTCTTTTGGGCGCATCTTTTTTGGGGGTGAGGCCGTTTTATCTTGACAAGGTGCCGTTAATTTCTTACTATTTTTCTTTGATTGACAAGTCAATCTAACGGGCAGGGAGGCGAGGGGAGGAGGAAAGGCGGGCCTGTAACGAGGACGCTCAAAGGGGCGGCAGTCGCCGATCGATATCTCCTATCGGGCGGCCGTGGATAAATCGAGATTGACTTATCCTCCCGATCTTGATAGAGTCGCGAAATGTCTATCCGTGCATTACGTTTCTCAAAGGGAGCTCGCCTTGCGGGCGACCCTTTTTATACTGTTTTTATCTATCTGTACACGTCTTCAAATAACGAGAAAGGAGGAGGTTCCAGTGGATGTCGTAGAGGAAGGAATCGGCAGGCTTTTTACGGATCCTGATCCCGATAAGGCTCGGGAGTTTTTCAGGAAGAAATCGCGGGAGCTCGAGAACAAATTGACTACCGTCAAAGACGCGGTGGCCAAATATCTCCACGACGGCGACTATTTCGCGATCGGTGGGTTCGGCGCCAACCGGATCCCCACCGCGATCTGCCACGAGATCGTGAGACAGAAGAAGAAGAATCTGGCCTTCGCGGGGCACACCTCAACCCACGATTTTCAAATCCTGGCCGCCGGAAAGACGTTCAACAAACTCGATATCGCCTACATCATCGGCCTGGAAGCTCGCGGGCTTTCACCCAATGCCCGCAAGTATATGGAGAGCGGTGAGGTCGAAGTAACCGAATGGACCAACTACGCGATGGCGGCCCGCCTCAAGGCCGCGGCGATGGGAATATCGTTTATCCCCATCAGGAACATGATGGGTACCGACACTTTCAAGTACAGCGCTTCCAAGAAGATCAAATGCCCCTATACCGGCGAGTACTATGTGCTGGCTCCGGCGCTCTATCCCGATTTTTCGGCGATCCACGTCCACGAGGCCGATGTCTATGGGAATTGCCGTATACGAGGGATCACGATCGCCGATCTCGAGCTTGCCCGGGCGTCAAAGCACCTGGTCATCACCTGCGAGCGGATCATCAGTAACGAGCAGATCAGGAGCGACCCTTCCCTGACCCTCATCCCGTTCTATCTGGTCGACGCCGTCTGCGAGGTGCCGTACGGGAGCTATCCGGGAAATATGCCCTACGAATACTATTCCGACGAGGATCATCTCAGGGAATGGCTCACCGTCGAGAAGGACCCGGAGGCGTTCAAGAAATTCCTTGATAAGAACATCTATAACGTAAAAGAATTCTCCGAGTATATCGAGCTCAACGGCGGGCTCAAGAAGATGCAAGACCTGAGAGATAAGGAGTTCCTGGTCAACAATAACACGAACACGAAGAAGTAATGGAGGAAGGTCACCCATGGCTGACTATAACACGATGGAATTGATGATATGCACCGCCGCACGAGAGCTCGAAGACGGTGCCACCGTCGGCGTGGGCACCGGCGCCCCGTGCGCAACGGCGATGCTCGCCCAGAAGACGGGCGCCCCGAACCTCGTTATCTTTTTCGAGGCGGGAGGGGTTGCCCCCCTGATCCCCGTGATGCCCATCTCGGTGGGCGACTCGCGGACGACCTGGAAGGCCAATATGGCCGCCGGTATGTGCGAGGTTATGGAGACCTGCTGTCGGGGTTTTGTGGATTACACGTTTCTCGGCGGCGCGCAGATCGACATGTACGGAAATCTCAACTCTACGCGCATCGGCGGCGATCAGCAAAAGCCCAAGGTGCGGCTTCCTGGCAGCGGCGGGGCCAACGATTTTGCCTCATTCTGCTGGAAGATGATGGTCATCACGCCGCAGGACGCGCGGCGGTTCGTTGAAAAGTGTGAGTTCGTTACGTCTCCCGGTTACCTCACCGGAGGAGATTCACGGGAAAAAGCGGGGCTGCCCAAGGGAACGGGCCCCTACAAGATCATTACCAACATGGCCGTCATGGACTTCGATCCCGATTCGAAACGGATGAGGATCGCCTCCATAAACCCGGGCTACGCTGAAAAGGACGTTCGCGAGAACTGCAGCTTTGAGCTCCTCAAAGCCCCGAAGATCGAGGAGACCCATCCGCCGACCCCCGACGAGCTGAGGCTGTTGAGGGATGAGATCGATCCATACAAATATATCATCGGAAGGTAAACCCTGAGGTGAAGGTGGCCGGGTGAGCGTCGGCCGCGTTGCGCCGCGTGCTCCGAACGCAAGGGCATGCGTGTCATTCGGACTCTGTCATTAATTTCAATAAGGAGGAATCGATGAGCGATAAAGTCATCATCAGCGCTGCACTGACGGGAGCCGCCACGAGAAAGGAACAGAACCCGGCCGTTCCCTACACCCCCGAGGAGTTCGCGGAAGAAGCCTATAAAGTCTACAACTCCGGCGGATCGATCGTCCATGTGCACGTACGCGACCCGCAGAGCGGGGTCCCCACACACGAGATCGACAAGATCAAGACTACCATCGACGCCATCCGGGCCAAGGCACCCAAGATCGTCATCAATATGAGCTCGGCCATCGGCCCCTGGGTTACCAAGGAACAGCGGATCGCCCCGATTGCCGCCATCAAGCCGCCGATGGCAAGCCTCAACACCAACTCCATGAACTTCGGTCTTGCCAACTGGAAGACCGGAGAAGTCCCCATGGAGATCGTGTTTGAAAACACGTTTGCGATGCTTATCGATTTCAACAAGCAGATGAAAGAAAACGGCGTCAAGCCGGAGCTCGAGGTCTATGACATGGGCGGGCTGTTCAACGTGCTGTTGGTCCGCAAGCAGAAGATTTTCGAAGAGCCGATGCACTTCCAGATGGTCTTCGGGGTTGCCGGCGGCGTCCCTTACGAGCCGTCGATGTTCTCAGAAATGCTTGCCCATCTGCCGGAGGGGGCGACCTACAGCGTCTGCGGCGTGGGGCCCAACCAGTTCCGCGCCAATATGACGTCGGTGGTCAACGGCGGACACATGAGGGTGGGGCTTGAGGACAACACGCGGATGCCCAACGGCGATCTCGCCAAGGGGAGCTGGGAGCAGGTCGAGTGGGCCGTCAAGGTCGCAAAGCTTGCCGGCCGCGAAGTGGCGGCGCCCGATGAGGCGCGCCAGATGCTGAAACTGAAAAATAAGTAGCTCAGGTAGCATCAGGGAGGCCGGTCTCGGCCGGCTTCCCGGCTTTATGACTGCCTTGCCGCAGACAGGATCTGCGGCTTTTTTTTTGAGCGCTCCAAAGGAATAAGAGCGGGAAGATATGTGATGTCGAGGCGTCGGGACCCGCGGTCGATTTCTTGGGACCGGCGACGTCGGACGGGCGTAAGAAAGGATAAATTCATTGACTCGAAGATGACGAGATACTATAATAGAAAAAATTAAGAAAATAGGAGGTTTCTCATGGGTGGTGCAGCTGGTATCCTTATCCTGGTCGCAATATTCCTTGCGATCGTGTTTTCCGCTATCAGGGTGCTTAACGAATACGACCGGGGCGTCATCTTCAGGCTCGGGAGGCTTATCGACGTAAAAGGCCCCGGCCTCATCTTCCTGATCCCCGTAATCGACAAGATGCTCCGGGTGTCGCTCAGGACCGTCACCATGGACGTTCCCCCCCAGGACGTGATTACGAGAGACAACGTCTCAGTCAAGGTGAGCGCGGTCGTCTACTTTCGGGTGATGGACCCGAACAAGGCCATCGTCGAGGTCGAAAACTACATGTATGCCACTTCACAGCTCGCCCAGACGTCGCTGAGGAGTATCCTCGGCCAGGAGGAGCTTGACTCCATGCTGGCGGAGCGGGAAAAAATCAATCTTCATATTCAGGAGATCCTCGA
This sequence comes from uncultured delta proteobacterium, assembly GCA_963792965.1. Classification (GTDB taxonomy): domain Bacteria; phylum Desulfobacterota; class Zymogenia; order Zymogenales; family Zymogenaceae; genus CAWBYW01. Next base: position 127,587 of record CAWBYW010000007.1, read on the forward strand.
CAAGAATACAGAACCGTGGGGCGTCAAGGTGTCTCACGTGGAGATCAAGCAAATCGACCTTCCCCAGGATATGCAGCGTGCGATAGCCAGGCAGGCGGAGGCCGAGCGCACGAGACGTGCCAAGGTCATCAACGCGGACGGCGAGTTCCAGGCGGCGGCAAAGCTCAACGAGGCGGCCGATGTCCTGGCCAAGAATCCGATCGGGCTTCAGCTTCGCTACCTTCAGACGCTGGCGGAGATCGCCACGGAAAACAGCTCCACCACCATATTCCCCGTGCCGATCGATATCTTCGAACCGTTCTACAAGGCCATAAAGGAAAAGAAGAGTTGAGCAGAGACAGCAGCGCGCTGGCAATTGCCGCACAATTGATGGCCCTATCTGTAACGACGGCCCCCAAGTCCCGCGGAGAGAATTTCGTCCATACGAAGATCATCGAGGGAAGTGAGGTCAAGAAAATCGCCGATCGGATGGTGAAATTCGGTGCGCGAAAGGGGAAAGCCAATTTTGACCGTGATGCCGCGGGAGTTAAGAACTCCGAGGTCATTCTCCTGGTCGGCATAAAGGATGCGACGCCGATACAGCTCAACTGTGGTGCGTGCGGGTACGACACCTGCGGAAAACTTGAAAAACGAGAGGGGCCGGAGTTCGCCGGCCCCCATTGCGCCCTCAGGCTGCTCGATATGGGCATAGCCCTCGGCTCGGCAGTAAAAACCGCCTCGATCCTGAATGTCGACAACCGGATCATGTACCGACTCGGCGCGGTCGCGCGCGACATGGGCATCGTCGACTGGGATTTTGTGATGGGAATCCCCCTGTCTGCAACGGGAAAGAACATTCACTTTGACCGATAGCACTCACGATAGCGTCCCGCAGGGAGGATCGGGAAGCGACGGGCGTTTTGCGGCACCGATCGGCGACGGAAGGGACAAGAAGATTGGTTTTCGTCTTCAGCTCGTTCTTTTTCTCGTTACCGTTATCACGACGCTCATCGCGGGAAGCTCTTTTTCGGTTCCGCCGCAGGATTTGATCAAAGATCCGCTCCTCCTAAGAGAAGGGATACCCTTCTCTTTCTCGCTGCTCGCCATCCTTCTGTCCCACGAGATGGGCCACTTCATTACCTCCCGGCGCTACCGCGTGGACGTGACGCTCCCATACTTCATCCCGGCGCCGCCTATTTTCGGAACGTTCGGCGCGGTCATTAAGATGAAGTCGGCCATCAGGCAGAAGGCGGTGCTCCTCGACATCGGCTCAGCGGGGCCGCTGGCCGGGGTGACGGTCGCTATCCCCCTCGTCGTGGTGGGCCTCCTGAATTCTCACCTGGTCCCGATATCGGGAGCAGGAGGAGACTATCTGATATTCGGCGATTCCCTCCTGTTCAAGTTTCTTTCTTTTCTTGTCTTCGGGAAAATCCCCGAGGGGTACGACATCATGCTTTCGCCGATTGCCTTTGCCGGTTGGGCGGGTTTCCTGGTCACGGCGCTCAACCTCATGCCGATGGGACAGTTGGACGGAGGCCATATCTCCTACGCGCTGTTCGGACGGGGTCATCGTTACATATCGCGGGCCTTCGTGGGAGTTTTAATCGTGCTCGGGGTCGTCTATTACGTGGGGTGGCTCTTGTGGGCGGTCTTGGTGCTTATTATCGGTGTTGACCATCCTCCGGTCTATGACGATGAGTTGAAACTCGATACGAGGAGAATGATCATCGGCTGGTTTTGTTTTTTTCTCTTTATCGTGACTTTTATCCCAATACCGGTTAAGATAGACTTTTAGATAGAAGCAGGATGAACGGTAGTCCGTCACGCACAGCAGAGGCCGGAAAAAGAAAACCCGACCTGTTTTGAAGAAAGGGAGGTCTTATGTCTCAGTATATCCATGATGAGGGAAGCTTCGAGAGCGTTCACGCCACGAAGATATATTTTCAGTTCTTCAAGCCCAGATCGTACAAAGACGTCATTATCTATATCCACGGGACGGGAGAACACAGCGGGAGATATCTCTTCCCCATCGAGTATTTCATCGACAAAAAGGTCGCCTTTTACGGGCTGGATCTCCGCGGTCACGGCAGGTCGGGGGGAAAGTGGGGACACATCGACAGGTTTACCGATTATCTCAATGATTTAAAGACGTTCTATAACATCGTCAAAAAACGCGAGGGAGACAAGCGACTGTTCTTGATGGGACGCGGACTCGGCGGCCTGATCGCCGTACGCTACGTCGAGGAGTACCCGAACGACGTGGCCGGCGTTATCCTCTCCTCGCCTGCGCTGAAAGTTCGGCATGAGGTTTCGCCGCTGATGGTGACCATCGGGGAGAAGCTCTCGAAATACCTCCCGAGGTTTTCGATGACCAACGAGATCGACCCGATATTCCTCACGCACGACAAGGACGTCATCAAGAAATATATGGAAGACGAGCTGGTACACAACAAGGTGACGGCACGCTTTTTTACCGAATGCCTATCGGCCATGAAGGTGGCGTTTCAAAAGGCGGAAACGGTAAACCTCCCGTTCCTGATCCTGCACGCGGGCGCCGACGAAGTAGTATCTCCCGAAGGGAGCCGCGAGTTCTTTGACACGATCCCGTCCGGAGACAAGACGCTCCTCATCTACGAGGGGATGTATCATGAGATCACCAACGAAGTCGAGCGGGGCCGCGTCTTCAAGGACATCGAAAAGTGGCTGAAACCGAGGATGAGCCAGTAGCGCGGACGGGTGAACCGGCCGAACCTCCAGAAAGGGACGACGTGCGCCGTGTGAGGACGGGCCCCGCCGTTTTTCAGGAGCTGCCGGAAGGCAGATAGATCGAGGTCTGCAGGAACTGATGATGCGCAACGCAAACGGCTTCCCTTAGGTTTTATCGAAAGAGACACGCGCAGAGTCTGCCGCCGCCCTTGTTTTCGAGGGGCGGCTCTTTTTTTGAGCAGATCGGGCGCGCCTCGGGGCAGCGCGTGTGAAACCTGCAGCCCGACGGGATGAAGATGGGGCTGGGAATATCACCCTTGAGTATGACGCGCTTCTTTTTATGGTCACCCCCGACCGTGGGCACCGCCGAGAGGAGGGCGATAGTATAGGGGTGAAGCGGCTTGGCGTAGAGCTCTTCCTTAGGCGAGAGCTCGACGATCCGGCCGAGATACATGACGCCGACCCGGTCGCTCAGATACCGGACCACGCGAGAGGTCGTGAGAGATAAAGACATACGTAAGATTGAATTTTTCCTTCAGGGTGGTCAAGATATTGAGGATCTGCGCCTGGATCGAGACGTCGAGGGAAGAGACGGGCTCATCGGCGATGATCAGGTCGGGCCCGACGGCAAGAGCCCGGGCGATCCCTATGCGCTGACGCTGGCCGCCGGAAAACTCATGGGGATAGCGATAGAGGTGCTCTTCGGAAAGCCCCACCTGGCCGAGTATCTCCGTGATGCGGGGGCGCATCTCGGATTTCTTGCAGATGTGGTGGATCTCCATCCCCTCGGCGATGATGGAAAAGACGCTCTTTCGCGGGTTGAGCGAGGAATAGGGATCCTGAAAGATGATCTGGAGCTTCGCGCGGAGGCCCCGGAGGCCGGCGGGCGAAAATGTCGCCAGGTCGCGGCCGTCGTAGAAAACCTTTCCTTCGGTGGGTTCCTCCAGCCTGAGGACGAGCCTGCCGAGGGTGCTCTTGCCGCATCCGCTCTCCCCAACGATGCCGATTATCTCCCCACGCCGGATGGCGAGGTCAACTCCGTCCACCGCCTTGACGGTGAAATCCTTCTTCCGCAACAGTCCCCTGCTGACGGGATAATACTTCTTGAGGCCGATCAGAGAAATCAGTGGTTCCATCATACGCCTACCGGTAGAGCCAGCACCGGACCTTGGTGGATGAGCCGCGCACAAACATCGGCGGCTCCTCGTGTCTGCAGATCTCCATTACATAGGGACAGCGGGGGGAGAACCGGCATCCAGGGGGGATCTCATAGAGTTTTGGGACGCTGCCGGGGATCGTATAGAGCGTCTTGCCTGTTGACCCGAGGGCCGGAAGGGCCTTCAAGAGTCCCATGGTGTAGGGATGGAGTGGGGTGTCGAAGATATCCTTGACGGGCGAGTCCTCGGCTATCTTTCCCGCGTACATCACGAATACCCTCCGGGCAACCTCCGAGACCACGCCCAAATCGTGGGTAATCAAAATGACCGACATGTTTTGTTCCCTTTTCAGGGAGTCCATGAGCTCAAGGATCTGGGCCTGGATGGTGACGTCGAGCGCGGTGGTCGGCTCGTCGGCTATCAACAGGGACGGCGAGAGGGAAAGGGCCATCGCGATCATCACCCGCTGACGCATCCCGCCGGAAAGCTGGTGCGGGTAGTCGTCGTATCTCCGCTCGGGGGAGGGAATGCCGACCTTGGCGAGTATCTCGATGCTTTTTTGCCGCCTCTGTCTTCCGGTAAGCTTCGTATGGTACCTGAAGACTTCGGAAATCTGCTCGCCAACGGTGAAGACCGGATTCAGGGAGGTCATCGGCTCCTGGAAAATCATGGATATCCGATTGCCCCGGATACCAAGCATCTCGTGTTGGGGCAGGGCGAGGATATCCGTGCCTTCGAACATGACCGTGCCGCCGACGATCCTGCCGGGGGGAGAGGGGATCAGGCGGAGTATCGAGAGGGCCGTTATACTCTTGCCGCATCCGCTCTCGCCCACAAGCCCGATGGTCTGCCCGGTCTGGACCGCTATGTCCACGCCGTCGACTGCCCGCACCTCACCCCGCTCGGTGAAGAATGAAGTCATCAGTCCCTCGACGCGAAGGATCTCTTCCATGCGAATACCTCGTCTTTTTATTGTAGACGAAACGTCGGGATAAGACAACGAAAAATCGAGTCCGCTCTTTTTGACTTGACAGGCGGACCCGTAACGGTATAATAGTAACACGAAATACTAAATAATAACACTATCGGGTGTTCGTGCATGAGCAATCTCATCAGATTCGGCGTCTCACTTGACCGCGAGCTTTTACAGAAGTTCGACGCCTATCTCACCGAAAAGGGGTATGAGAACCGGTCGGAGGGTATACGCGACCTCATCCGAGACGCCCTTGTCAAGAAGGAGTGGGAAACCTCGGACAGCGAAGAGGAGCGTATGGCCGTCGTATCCATTGTATACGACCACCATGAATCCGACCTCCCCACTAAGCTCACGGAAATTCAGCACGAACATCATGGGGTCGTCCATTCGGCCCTGCATATACACGTGGACCGCCACAACTGCCTTGAGATCCTCGTGCTGCGGGGATTGCCACGCCATATTATCGATCTCGGCAACAAGCTGATCAGCACGAGGGGCGTTCGTCACGGCAAGATGATCCTGACGACGACGGGAAGCGGCCTGAAGTAGGAGACGCAGCATGCACATTCCGGATGGTTTTCTTTCGCTGTCGGTGAGCGCGGCAACGTATGCTGTATCGGCCGTAATCGGCGCGATAACGCTCTTTCAGGCAAAGAAGAAATTCGCCGAGCGCTTCGTTCCCCTTGCGGGAATCTCGGCGGCCTTCATCTTCGCTGCGCAGATGATCAATTTTCCTATTGGCGGCGGCACGAGCGGGCATTTCCTTGGGGCGATGCTGGCGTGTATCCTGTTGGGTCCATCGGCGGGATTTTGGGTCATGATCCTCGTGCTGACCGTGCAGTGTCTCGTCTTCGCTGACGGCGGCATTACATCCCTCGGGGCTAATGCGCTAAACATGGGGATCGTCGGCAGGTATCATATCCTACGGCATCTTTATGCTGGTTGTTGCGATTCTCCCGAGGGGGAAGGGTTCCTTCTTGTCGGCGGCCTTCGGTGTCTCATGGTTTGCAGTCGTGCTTGCGGCCTTCGTGTGCAGCATGGAGCTCGGCATATCGGGCACAATTCCCTTCAGGGTAGTAGTTCCCGTTATGATCGGCTCTCATATTCTCATCGGACTGGGCGATTCGATCGTGACAACGGCGGTCCTTTCCTACATGCTCAATGCCAGGCCCGACCTCGTCTATGCATGGGTCGAGGGCAGGGCCTCGTACATGGAAAAAGAGGTGACGGCAAATGGATGAGAAGAAGAAGAATATCCGATTCGTCGTCATCGCCCTCTTCGTATGCCTTGCCGTTGCGTTTTTCCTGTCGCCCTTTGCCTCACCGAACCCCGACGGCCTCGAAAAGGCTGCGGAAAAGCTGGGTTTCGCGCACCTCGGCGAGGCGTCGGTTTGGGCGCACTCGCTTATGCCCGACTACAGGGTCCTGTTTCTCGGAGGAACGAGGGGCTCGGGGATGGTTGCGGGCCTCATCGGGACGCTGCTGGTATTTGCCCTCGGATGGGGGGTGGGGGCAATCCTCAAGAGGAAGAAGAAGGATACCTGAGTACCATCGTGGCGCCGTGACGCGTGAAATCGGCACGAAATGAGAAACCCGACACGTGTCGGGTTTTTTCTTTGGACTATCCGGCCGGGATTCTCACTCGATCCCGAGGATCTGCATCCCCTTGTCGCGGAGCTCCTCGAAAGAATCCGGTCCGCCCTTGAAGACGAGACTGATCCCTTCCATGCCCTCGTCGAAGATATCGAGATTCGTAGAGTGAGCGGCGGTAAAGATGATGATGTTGCGCGTGGGAACCTGCTTGCGGACGATAGAGATGAACGTAGTCCCTGACATCGTCGGCAACACCATGTCGATGACGAGAAGATCGGGAAGTCCCTTTTTTAATTCGACAAGGCCCTCCTCGGCCGTTTCCACTAGCACGATGTCCCGTACATCGTCTGAAAAGAGGTCGTGGATCTGTTTGCGGGTCAGCTCGGAATCCTCGACGACGAGGACTCTCTTATCGGCCTTCGGCTTGCCCTTAGGAACCTTCTTCATGACGAATTTCTTGACAAGCCTCGTCTTGGGAGACGGGGAATCGGCCGAGGCCTGATCGGAGGCGTCGGCCGATTTCTTGTCGGTGCCGTCGTTTTGAGGCGCCGGTTTCTCGGCTACCGGATAGGCATCGGAGTCAAATCCGAATATAAACTCCGTACCGCACTGGGAGCATTTTATCGGACGCGTGGCGCTTTCCGAGACCACTTCTTCAAGGTCGAGGAATATTTTTTTCTTGCATTTTGGGCAGTGGGTTTCGATCAGGTTCATGGTAGTTTCATCGTCCTCTTACCTAAAATTATATGTGATTAGTCCCGAATGTGTCAAGGGGATAACTCTTTCTCTCGTTTATGTGCTCCTGCCGTATCTCCATTGACATTCATCGACGGATATGATACATGGAAAGGAGAGGGGATGTTATGCAGATCATCAGAATCAATCCCAAGAATCCGGAAAATCGCCTCATCAGAGTGGTTGTCGAAAGACTCAGACAGGGAGGGGTGATCGCCTATCCTACGGATACCATCTACGGTATCGGGTGCGACATCTTCCAAAAAGGCGCGATAGAGCGCGTCTACAAGATAAAGGAGAAAGACCCGCACAAGCCCCTCAGTTTCCTCTGCCCGAATCTCAATGATATCAGTACATTTGCCCAGGTGGGAAACCAGGCCTACAAGATCATGAAACGGCTCGTGCCCGGACCTTACACGTTTATCCTCGAGGCGTCCCGGAATGTCCCGAAGATCATGCTCAGCAAGAGAAAAACCGTGGGCATCAGGATACCGGATAACAGGATCTGCATCGAGCTTGTTCAATCCCTCGGAAACCCGATCATCACGACGAGCGTCAGGGATAAGGAGAACGAGCTTTTCAACGATGCCGAGGAGATCGCGGAGCGGTTCGGGAAACTTCTCGATATCGTAGTCGACGGGGGGAAGATTGTGCCCTATCATTCCACGATCATCGACCTCACGGCAGATACCCCCACGATCGTGCGTGAAGGAAAGGGCGATACGTCGATCGTCTTCGAGGAGTGAGTGGGCGGTCCGTTATTTTATCGCCGGGACGGGAATTATATGGAATTTGTCGGAGTTATTTAGTATACTGAATCGGATTTTTGCCGGGAAGAATGCGATATCGATAGAGGCTCGGGTCAAGCTCCATTATGTGCTGAAAACGCATGCACCCAGGAGAAACTCCAAGAAACCGTTTGTTCTGACTCTCGCCGACGGTGCCATTATCGGGGAAGTAATTACCACCCTCGGGTTGCTGAATGATCGGACTAAGTACTATTCGTCGGATCCGAACGGCCGGGAAAGACCGACTTCTTATCGACGGGGATACCCGTAGAATCCTCCCGCCGGTTATCGATGGATGAATAAGTTGTCACTGCAGCGTTTTCTTAATGTATCTCGGGCACACGAAGCATACGTGGCGGCAGATGAACTGACGAACGTGACGACAGAACATAACCTCCCAAAATGGGAGGTTTTTTTGTATCCGCGGAGCAGCCACTGTGAGCGGGATAAGAGAATCCGGGGCAAGAACTAAAATTTCCTTGACATATATAACGTTGTTCCGTACGATAACATCGTTCACAAGCCGGCCTTTTGATGAACCCAGTAGAACGTCCTGACATGGAAAACGTCATTGCCCTGCGGATTGAAGCGGAAAAACAAGAACGGATTGAGCGAATCCTGAACGCAGCACTGAAGCTCTTTCTGGAAAAAGGGTATCTCGGCGCTACTATGCGCGACATCGCTCTTGAAGCCGAGCTTTCCACCGGGGCCATCTACGTCTATTTCTCCGGGAAAGACGAGATTTACGAAAAAGTCTGTGAAGAGGCGTTCCTGGTCGTTATCGGTCTTATCAAGGAGGCGGCCTCGATAGGGGGCGCACCAAAAGATCGCATACGGGCAATCGCTCACCAATATGTTACCTTCTATACCGACTATGCCGAGTATTTCGAAATGCTCACGTTCCATGATCTCGGTTTTACTAAACGCGGTCAATCGGAACATCTCAGAGAACGGCTCAAGGATTTGACCGCGCAGGCCGTGAGTATCATCGAAGCCGTCGTCGTGGACGGAGTAGCCACCGGGGATTTTTCATCAGACCTCGACAGCACCCAGGCAAGTTTCAACCTTTGGGCGGGATTGGAGGGTGTTCTCATCCTCGATATGATGGGGTATCTCAAGAGCTTTAATCTGGATCTGGAAAAGGTCGTACTGTCTCAGCTGGAAATATTGCTCACGGGCGTCATTGCAAGAGCCCGGTAATAAAACAACGCTTCGTCGCGAAGAGCAAACGAAGCGAAAGACGATGATAACAGATCATTATCGGATCGTTTGAAACAGGCCTTCATATAAAATAAGTAGTATGAGGAGATGACTATGGGCGCCCAACTTACCAAGGATCAGCTGAATGAGATAAAGAAACAAGCGCTGGATGACTATTCCCGGTATGTCAATCCCCAGAAAGCACGGGTATTAAAGAACGCCGGGCTTGACATTATCGAGGGTAAGCGGGAGGGAGCGGCGGTATGGGATATCACGGGTAAGAAGTACATCGACTGTATCACGTCGGCCGGATCGTTCAATGTCGGGAGAAGGAACCCCGAGATCATTGCCGCCTTGAAGCAGGCGCTTGACGAATACGATCTGGGCGTCTTTCTCCTCTGCAGCAAGCCCAAGGCGGACCTGGCCAAAAGGCTCGCGGAGATCACCCCGGGCGACCTCCAGTACGTCATGTACGGGTCGGGAGGCGGAGAAGCCAACGACTTCGCCATCAAGCTCGCCCGCGGGTACACGATGAAGAATGAAGTCATCTCAACGATCAAAGCATATCACGGCCATACCGGATTTTCACTTGCCGCCATCGGTCGGGAGGAATACAGAAAGCCATTCGGCGCGATGGTCCCGGGGTACAAACACGTCCCCTATAACAACCTCTCCGCAATGGAAGAGGCGATCACCGAGGATACCGCCTGCGTGATCATTGAGCCGGTTCAGGGGGAGGGGGGCATCTACCCCGCCTCGGACGACTACATGAAGGGGCTCAGAAAGATTTGCGACGACCACGAAGTACTCCTCATCTTCGACGAGATCCAGACGGGATTCGGACGCACGGGCAAGATGTTCTGTTGCGAATATTCGGGCGTCGTCCCGGACATCATGACCGTGGCCAAATCGCTGGGCGGCTCCATCTACCCGATATCGGCCACGATATACCGCGGGGAGCTCGGGGACTTCGTGATGACGCACGCCTTCACCCACCTGTCCACGTTCGGGGGCTCGGACCTCGGGTGTATCGTGGGGCTTGCCGTTATCGACTATATCACGAAGCACAAGCTGCCCGAGCACGCGGCAAAGATGGGCGAGCGCTTCCAGAAAGGGTTCGACGAGCTGTTAAAGAAGTATCCCGAGCTGCTCACGGAGGTCCGACGCAAGGGCCTCATGATGGGCCTCCAGTATACCAACGACAGCATCGGGCCGCGGATGAGCTATCAGCTGGCCCAGAACGGCGTTATGGCGATCTATACGGGGAACGAGCCGTCGGTCATGCGCATCATGCCCTCGCTCGTCATAGAGCCCGACGAGGTCGATTTCGTAATCGAGGCCATCGATACGTCGATGGCCGAGATCATGAAACAGGGCGGCATAGAGAAATATTAAGTCACAGGAGGTTTTTTATGGCGACAGCGGACGAAATCTGGGAGGCCCTTGCCGACTTTACCGAGCAGTGTAACAGTAACAAACGGCTCAGGAAGATGCAAAGGGATTGGACGAAGGTTATGCACTTTAAGGCCTCGGATACGGGAGACTCCTTTACTATGAAGGTCGTCGAAGGCGAGATCGTCAAGAATGATCGGGGATCGATCGGGACTCCCGACATCATCGTCGAGACGGAGAGTGAGACGATGTGTGATATGTTCTGGGGAGATATCAATCCCACGCAGAAGTATCTCCGGGGCGAGATCAAGGTCAAGGGAACCCAGGAGGACGTCATGCGCATCGATGTCATCTCCGCGGTCATCTGGCCGGAGGTGTAGCATGTCCATTATCGATGAGATTCTCGCCCAGACCGACGTGGAAAAGATCAGGAAGGAAGCAGAAGAGAATTACAGAGAGTATGTAAACCCCTTCGCGCTTCGGATGTTTAAGAACGCGAGCCTCGACATCATCGAGGGAAAGCGAGAAGGGGCCTGTGTGTGGGACATCTCGGGCCAAAAGTACATCGATTGCGTTACGGGCGCGGGAATCTTCAACGTCGGCAGACACAACGAGGAGATCGTCGAGGGGTTAAAGAAAGCCCTCAATACATATGATATGGGGGGCTGGATTTCCATCGTGCGCGAGCGAGGGCTTCTCGCAAAGAAGCTTGCCGAGATCACGCCCGGGGACCTCAAGTTTTCGCTCTTTTGCTGCGGCGGTGGGGAGGCTATCGAGGTGGCAATCAAGCTCGCGCGCGGCCATACCGACAAGACCGAAATCATCTGCATGGAAAACGGGTACCATGGGGTGACAGGGTTCGCATTGCCTGCAACGGGACGGGATGTCTACAAAGAGCCCTTCGCCCCCCTGACCCCCGGCTATAAGCACGTCCGATACAACGACATCGGCGCGGTGGAAGAGGCGATCACGGAGGAGACGGCCGCGGTGATGCTGGAGCCGATCCAGGGAGAGGGAGGCATTATCCCCGCACGCGATGAATACCTCCGTGATCTGAGAAAGCTCTGCACGGACAACGAGATCCTCCTTATTTTCGATGAAGTCCAGACGGGATTCGGCCGCACCGGGAAGATGTTCTGCGCCGAGCACAGCGGGGTGAATCCCGACATCATGGTGCTGGCGAAATCTCTCTCCGGGGGCCTCTATCCACTATCGTGCGCGATCTTTACCGAGGAGATCTCCGAATTCCTCATGACGCATCCCTTTATCATCATCAATTCATTCGGCGGCACGTCACTGGCGTGTTTGGTCGCCCTGGCGACGATCGAGTATATCCAGAAAAACGACCTCCCGGCCCACGCCCAGGCAATGGGACAGCGGTTCATGGCCGCCCTTGCGTCCCTTAAGGAAAAGTATCCTGAGCTCGTGCTTGACGTGCGGGGCAAGGGACTCATGCTCGGCATGGAGTTTCCCGAGGACAGTATCGGTCCGCGGATGGCATATCAGTTGAAGCAAAACGGCGTGATTTCGATCTATACGTTCAACAACCCGCGTATCATACGCATCATGCCGACCCTCGTTATCAACGAGAAGGAGGTCGATTTTGTTATCGAAGCCTTCGATAGATCGCTTGCCGAGATCAGGAGCCAGGAACAGAAGGTCAAATAGTCACCGTATGCTCAAGAATGCCGACATCGGATTTGGTTACGTACATGTAGTTTTCTACCACTATGAAGGGAATACCCCTGCGAGGTGCGAATCATGACAGAGCTCAGACGAGGGATCGGGCTGCGAACGATTGTCTCCACGGGAGCGGGCATGGCACTTGCCTCGGTTACCTATATATCATTTATCCAGCTGGCGAGTTACCTTACGGGGAATTCCGCCTGGATCGCCATTCTTACCGCAGGCCTCATGGCGGTCTTGGCGGGGTCATGCTTCTGTGAGCTGAATTCAATGTACCCGACCGCGGCGGGAATCAAGCTCTTCATCGAGCGTGCGTTCAACGAGCGTACCGCGATCGTCATCTCGGGGGTCTATGTCCTCGGGCAGCTTGCCATTGTCGGCGCCGAGATTTACATACTCTCTCAGGCGATATCCCAGGGGGTATCGTTTGTCCCGCCGATCGTCTGGGCGGCGGCCTGTGTCCTGGTTCTCCTCTACCTCAATTTCAGAGGAATCACTGTTGCCGGAATAGCCCAGGATATCCTCGCGTACACGATGTTTGTCGGCCTTATTGCGGTCTCCTTCTACGGGTTCTACACCATCGGTTTTCACATCACAAACCCGTTTACCATCGGCTCGTTCGACGGCTTTATCCAGGCCGTTGCCATCGGGATATCGACCTATATCGCCTTCGAGTGGGTCATCACCGTCTCGGAAGAAGTGACCGACGTGAAGCTCGTGCCGAGAGGGATGATGATGGCCCTCGGTCTTTTGGCGATCACCTATGCCCTCTTTTCCACGGCCATGACCTCGGTCCTCGGCTGGGGGCTCCTCGCCCCGGTCATCTCTCCCGAGGGGATTCCGACCCCTCACGTCCTTTACGGCAAGTTCCTGCTGGGGAATTTCGGGCTCTACTTCATGATCATCATGGGGCTGTTGGCGTCGACGACTTCGCTTAACGCCGGAATCATGACCGCCTCGCGGTTCATTTACGCCATGGCGCGGGATTGGTCGCTGCCGAAGTTCCTGGCAAGGCTCCATCCACGCTATGCAACCCCGTGGGTCGCCATGCTCGTTATCCTGGCGTATTGCGTGGCCGTGACGGTATATGGATTTCTAACCAACTTCGTCCTCTCGTTGATCCTTATCATCGCCGCGTCGGAATGTCTGATCTATGTGGTGATGGCGCTATGCGTCATTCGGCTCCGTTACAAGGAGCCGGACAAGGAGCGGAGTTTCAAGATAAAGGGGGGCCTCATCATTCCGATCATCGTCATCGTGATCTACAGCGTGGTGGCCGGATTTATCCTCTTCGGCCCGGTGAAACCCGAAGACCAGATGGATCAGCGTATCTGTCTCTTCTTCATCGTCGGGCTTTTTATCCTTAACACGGTGTACGTATACACGGCCTGGCCGTGGCTTCGGGCGAAATATAAGAGGATCGCCGATGAGCGGGTACCGAGACGCCGACGGGCGGCCGCCGCGGATACCGGCGACGCGCAGGGATCAGGAAGCGTCGGCTCTGAAAGGGGTATGAGCCCCGTACGAGTTGTTCGGGTAGTGTGGCCGCGCCGGCCACCCAAGAGGACCGAGGGCGCAGTCAGAAGAGAGATTGAAGGATACTGCGGCGGCCGATTGCGTTCAAGACCGATCGGCCGGCCGGAAGATAAAAACCATCAGCAAAAACGTTTCATGGAGGTATCGTTATGGCACTTTCCGATACGGAGCTGAAAAGCCTTACGGAGAAAGCCCACCAGATCAGAAGGGACATCATCCAGACCCTCGTCTGGTCCGGCGGCGGACACGCCGGGGGCTCTCTTTCCCAGGCCGATATTTTGGTGGCCCTCTACTACAAATATCTCAACATCGACCCGAAACGCCCCGACTGGCCCGACCGCGACAGGGTTATCCTCTCCAAAGGACACGGAGGGGTCGGGTTTGCGCCGATCCTTGCCGACAAGGGGTATTTCGACAAAGAGCTTCTCAAGGGGTTCAATCATACCGGATCCCCCTTCGGGATGCACCTGGACAGCCTGAAGGTCAAGGGAGTGGATGCCTCGACAGGGTCGCTGGGCCACGGCCTGTCCATCTCGGTCGGGCTTGCCCTCGGCGCAAAGCTCAAGAAGAAAAAATGGCTCACCTGGTGCATCATGGGCGACGGGGAGCAGGCCGAAGGGAGCGTCTGGGAGGCGGCGATGGCGGCATGCCACTACAAGATCGGCAACCTCAAGGCGATCATCGATAACAATAAGTTCTGCATCGATGGGGCCTGCGAAGACATCATGTGCATCGAGCCGCTCAAAAAGAAATGGGAGTCGTTCGGCTGGAAGGCCTTCGAGGTCGACGGGCACGACTTCAAGGACCTGTGCGGCGGGATCGACAAGGCCATCGCGCACAAGGATGGGCCGTGCGTCATCATCGCCCACACGATTAAGGGGAAGGGCGTCGACTTCATGGAGGACCAGGCGGCGTGGCACTACGGCGGGCTGGACGCGGATAAGACCAAGAAGGCCCTCGAATCGATCGATCGGATGTATGCTAAAAAATAAAGAAAAGGAGGTACGCCATGGCTGAGCAGGCTGGAGGCTTGACATATACGATTTACGACGCCGACAAGATGACGGCGGCCGAGATTTATGGCGAGGTATTGACCCAACTGGGAGGTCAACGCCCCGAGATCGTGGGGCTGACGGCCGACCTGGCCAAATCCACCAAGATCGGTGCGTTCGGGCAGAAGTACCCGGACAGGTTCTTCAACGTGGGCATCGCCGAGCAGAACATGTTCGGTATCGGCGCGGGTCTCGCGCTGGCGGGCTTCACGCCGTTCATCTCGACGTTTGCGATCTTTGTATGTACACGGGCCTCGGAACAGGTGAGAACCGACATCTGCTACCAGAAGCTCAATTGCAAGATCATCGCAACCCACTCGGGCATATCCTTCGGGCAGGCCGGGACGACTCACCACTGCACGGAGGATCTGGCGATCATGCGGTCATTTGCGAACATGACCGTCATCGCGCCGTCCGACGGTCTGGAGACCGCCAAAGCGGTGCAGGCGTGCGTTGACTGGAAGGGTCCCGTCTATATCAGGATCGGACGTGGCTTCGAGCCCCGTGTCAACAAAGACGATAAGTTCGAGTACAAAATCGGAAAAGCCCGGGAGATGTGTTCCGGCACGGACGTGACGGTTATCGCATGCGGCTCTCCGGTCGTCGCGGCGGTAGATGCGGCCGACTTCCTCAAGAAGAACGATAAGCTCTCGGTGCGGGTCCTCAACATGCACACCGTGAAGCCGATCGACCGCGACGCCATCGAGAAGGCGGTCAAGGAGACCAGAAGGATCATCACCTTCGAGGACCACAGCATTATCGGAGGACTCGGCAGCGCGGTCGCCGAAGTCATCGCGGACCTCGGCAAAGGGATGCGCCTTCAAGCGCGTGGGACTCCCCGATGAGTTCTCGCCCGTCGGGTATCCGGAGGACCTCTACCATCACTATAAGCTTGACTCCGAGGGGGTCATCGAGACGGTGAGAGAGGTGCTCGGAAAGGAGTACGAGGAAGACGAAGACTGGCAGGATGAATTTTAAACGATAAGGAGGCGATATGCCCGACAAGGATTATGTCCTGGCAAGGATCATGCTGAGGGCCGCCGTGCCGCTTGCGAAGACCTTGATCGAAGACGACCCGAAGATGCGCGAAAAGTACCGGGGATTCAATAAGGTGGTCCAGTTCGAGGTGAAGGGGAGCGAAGATCTCGTCACCCAGCTCAAATTCGAGGACGGTATCCCCAAGCCGATCTTCGAACGGGACCCAAACCCCGACCTTGCCTTCATCTTTAAGAGCGCCAAGCAGCTCAACGCCTTTTTCGGAGGCAAACCCGCCATTCCGAAGATCAAGGGGCTCACGAAGGTCGGCGTCCTCCTCAAGGTCGTCCCGCTCCTGCTGGGCCTGACGCTGCTGCTCCCCACGAAGATCCCCAAGGATCCTGCGAAACGGAGGCTCAAGGTAAAGCTCCTCTTCTATATGCTCAGCTCGGCGCTGTCGCAGATGAACAAGGCCGGGGACGAGGAGTTCGTCGAGTTCACCAAGAAAATGCCCGACCGTGTCATCCAGTGGTCCTGCCTTCCCGATGGGCCCTTTGCCTACCTGCGCATCAAATACGGAAAGACAAAAGCCGGCAGAGGCGTCTATACGAGGAGGAGGCCGTTTATCGACATGCAGTTCAACGGCGTGGATGCCGCCATACAGGTTCTCACCAACCAGGTAGACCTCGTCCAGGCTATTATGGACGGGAAGCTCAACCAGGAAGGATCGCCGGAATACGGCAAGGACCTCGGCGCCTTCATGCTCAAGATCGACGCGTGGATGAAGGAAGTGTAGCCTCTCGCTCGCAGGTAAGGTCAGTGGCGAGCGGAGCAAGGCGGTTTCGTCTATTCTTCTGATGGGCCTATCATCGGAAAGGAGAAAGGAACGGGTATGAGCCAACTCAAACGGGTGGTGAAGCTCAGGACGGTGGTAGCCACGAGCGCCGGCATGGCAATGGCAACCTCCTGTTATACGGCCGGGGTCAAGGTTGCCATGTTGGTCGCGGGCAACTCCGCGTGGATATCCATCGCCGTCGCGGGTTTCATGTGCATCCTGTCGGCCATGTGCTTTTCAGAGCTCAACGGGATGTACCCGTCCGCCGCGGGCATTCGGCTCTTCATCGAGCGAGCCTTCGGCGAGAAGGCGGCCATCTCTATCGGGGCCTTCTACCTCGGCTGCGCAATCGCGATGGTGGGGCCGGAAACGCACATCCTCAGCAGTGTCATCGGCACGATCGCTCCGGGCGTTCATCCTTTCGTGTGGGTAGTGGTCTTTTTGGGCTTGATCGCCCTCATCAATCTGAGGGGGGTCAAGGTCGCCGGGTGGGCCGAGGATATCATGACCTATGTCATGCTCACCTTCATGGTATTCGTGGGCATCTACGCGATCGGTAAGTTCGGGGTTTCATCCAAAGAGCTCTTCAACACCGGCGGGGTGACCAACGTCTTTCAGGCGGCGGCGGTCGGCGTATTCCTCTTCGTCGGATTCGAGTGGGTGACACCGCTGGCGGAGGAAGTGCTTGACAGCAAGATGATCGCCAAAGGGATGATGTGGGCCATCGGGCTGTTATGCCTCACCTACGTCTTGTTCATTACGGGGATGACCGCCGTGGTCCCCAAGGAGACACTTGCGGTGTCGGCAATCCCGCACATCATCGTGGGGAACGCCCTGTTCGGGAAGGCCGGCATCTATATGTTCGTCGTGATGAGCTGCCTGGCCTCGCTGACCTCGTACAACGCGGGATTTTTGAATTTTTCGCGCTTCATGTACGCCATGGGACGGGATAACGTGCTGCCGCGGATATTCTCACGCATCAGCGACCGGTACGCCACGCCGTGGTTTGCGGTCCTCTTTGCTTTTCAGTGTCGCTTCTGATATCGCTCTACATCCACCTCACGGGTAAATACATGACACTGATTATGGTGGCGGCGGCTATTGAGGTTATTATCTATACGGTGATGGCGCTGTCGGTGATAAAGCTCCGTTTCTCGCTCAAAGACGCCCGAAGACCCTATCGGGTCCCAGGCGGGTTGGTTATCCCGATCGTTGCGATCGTCTTTTTCCTGATACTGCTGGTGGGCATCTATTCGGAAGATATTACGGTCCTGTTCATCATGGCCGGGGTTTTTATCGTTTGCCTCCTCTATACCCTTGTGGTGCCCCCGCGCCTGAGGGCCGCCTATGAAAAAAGGATGTCCGAGCGGGTTCCGCGGAGAAGGAGACCGGGAGGGCCGGAGTCGGGAAAATAGCGTAGTATTGAATCGCGATATAAGGAGTGAAAGATGAAAATCGGAGTTCCTAAGGAGATAAAGGCCGAGGAGAATCGGGTGGCGATCACCCCCGCGGGCGTATCCGCGCTGACCAGCCACGGCCATACGGTCTTCGTGGAAAAAGGGGCCGGCCTCGGCAGCGGGATAACGGACCAGGAATATATTGCCGCGGGGGCTCAGAGCCTTCCGACGAAGGAGGACGTTTGGAAACAGGCCGAGATGATCATCAAGGTAAAGGAGCCGCTCGGCCCGGAATTTGACCTGATCCGGGACCATATCCTCTTCACCTATTTCCACCTGGCGGCGGATATCGAGCTGACCAAAAAACTTCTGGCGACCAATGTTAAGGCCGTCGCCTACGAAACGATCCAGCTTGCCGACGGGTCGCTGCCGCTGCTGGCCCCGATGAGTGAGGTCGCGGGACGGCTCTCGATCCAAATGGGCGCGCGCTGTCTCGAGTCGATCGGGGGAGGGAAGGGGATCCTCCTGTCGGGTGTCTCGGGAGTGCCGCCGGCAAAGGTGGTGGTCCTCGGTGCCGGGATCGCCGGCTCCAACGCCTGTTACGTGGCCGTGGGCATGGGGGCGAGGGTAAGCATCCTGGATATCAATCCCGCAAAGCTGCGCTACATCCACGACGTCATGGGAGGCCACGTCGTGACCGTCATGTCGAACCTCGCCAATATCGAAGAAGAGGTATTGTCGGCCGACCTCGTCGTCGGGACGATCCTCATTCCCGGCGCAAAGGCCACAAAGCTGGTCACTCGGGAGATGATAAAGAAGATGAAGAGAGGCTCGGCCATCGTGGACATCTCGGTGGACCAGGGCGGGTGCGTGGAGACCACTCACCCGACGACGCATAAAGATCCGACGTATATCGTCGACGGCGTTGTCCACTACGCGGTGGCAAACATGCCGGGGGCGGTTCCGCGCACCTCGACCTTTGCGCTGACAAACTCGACGCTCTCCTATGCCCTCGATATCGCCAATAAGGGACTGGACCGCGCAATTGCGCGAGAGCCCGTCCTTGAAGAAAGGGGTCAATATCCTGAATAAGAAACTGACGTACAAGGCGGTCGCCGAGGCCTTCAACATGAGCTGGGTGGAGATTTAGATTTAGCTTGATAAAGGGGGCGAAGTTTAGTATAATGTATTTTCTATGACGCTCTCTTAGAAGGGATGGTATGATGCTCAACGCGGCGGCCAAGATAAAAGGGATCCTTGACGAATACGTAATCGGACACAACGATATCAAGGAGGGAATCCTCCTTGCTTTGATAGCGCGGGAACACGTCTATATCGAGGGCGCCCCGGGCACGGCAAAGACGATGCTTGCCGAGCTCACCGCCAAGGCCGCCAATCTCAACTTCTATTTCTATCAATTCCACCGCGATACGCGGTTGACGGAGCTGATCGGCGACTACATCATCTGCCGCGAGCCGCAGTCGGGAAACGGGGACGCGGAGCTGATCAGCCAGCGACTCGTCCCCGGTGGTATCCTTACGGCGCAGCTGGCCGTTCTTGACGACATAACCCGTGCGCCGGGAGAAGCCCTCAATATCCTCCTTCGGCTTCTCAACGAGCGGGAATATAAAGGGAGCCGCCTCCCGCTGCTCACGGCGATAGCCACCAGTAATCCCACCCAGGATGACTACTACAACGAGCCGCTGGATCTGGCTAACCTTGACCGGTTCACGATTCAGCTCCGGTCGTCGGGGCTCATCAACCGGGGCAACTGGGACGAAGCCGTCTCGGTAATGAATTACTACACCGACCACACGTTCGACAAGGAGTCGGTCACGGGTTTCGAGAATGCCCTCTTTGCCGATCCG
The DNA here is from genome assembly GCA_963792965.1 of uncultured delta proteobacterium. Taxonomy (GTDB): domain Bacteria; phylum Desulfobacterota; class Zymogenia; order Zymogenales; family Zymogenaceae; genus CAWBYW01. The sequence goes on from CAWBYW010000007.1 coordinate 147,462, forward strand.
GACCGCTACCTGTTGGATATCACCGTTCCGGCAACGGTCCGGCAGCGACTCATTGGATTCCTCGAGCATCTGGTTGTCAATTTCCATCTCAACGAGACCAATTCGCTCCTCACCGACCGGACGTTTCTCGTCAAGGCTATCCGCATTCTCAAGGCCAAGGCGGTGCTTGAGGGAAGAAAAGAGGTCGTCCCCCAGGACCTTTCCGTCCTCAGCTACCTCACGACGTTCCGGGTCCCTCCGGAAGTAGGGATGCGCCTGGACGAAATCCTCATGGATCTGGTCGAAAAAAAAAACTAAATACGCCCGAGTTCCAAGAGCGTGAGGAACAACCCCAGCCGCAGGAAGTAGAGGAAGGCGCGGCCGAGCCGTCCGAGCTTTCCGACAAAGACTTCGAGCAATTCCCCGATAAGTCCTTCGTCGTAAAAGACCTGCTTCCCACTCGGGAAAAGACCGACGATAACGTCGTCGACAGGGGCGAGGATGAAGTCAATAAGGAAACGCTCAGCGACGTCCGGCCGATACTCAAGGTCATCGAAGGCAATATCGTTCAAAAGACCGAAGACCTCATGAAGGATTCCGGCGGCTCGCCGCGAAGCTGGTCGCGCCTTGAGGATTTCTCCCACTTTGACGACGTGGACCCGGTCGACTCGACGGTGTGGCTTTCTCACCTCAATCCGAAAATGCCGATGGCGCTCCTCCGCAAGCGAAAGCTCAAGGGCGGAGCACTGGCTATCGTGCGCGATATCAGCTCTTCCATGACCGGGAGCCGCGCTCAGTGGTCTTCCATGCTGATCCTTGGGCTTGTCCGTATCGCGCGAAAGAGACGGATGCGGCTTGGCTATCTCGAGTTCAATCACCAATCGACAAAATTCCTGAGGAACAGGACTTTCTTCAACCGTTCGTATACCCGTATCGGCGATATTGCATCGCGATGTCGATGCAGCGGGTTCACCAACTACCAACTCCCGCTTCTGGACGCCATCAAGGAGTTCAAAGACGTGTCCGACAGGATAAAGCACGTCGTGTTTATTACTGACGGAAGACCCACGGAAGGGGACCGGGAGATCAGCCGCGAGATAAAGATCGCCCAGAAGGATGGAATAGCGGTCCATTCTATCTATATCGGGAAGAAGGAATCCCCGGAGATCCTCAGGACGCTGTCGAAGAAGACGGGAGGGGCCCATTTTCAGGTAGGGCCGGATGAGAACGGGAGTCTGAAGCTGAAAACATTGACATAATGCTGATATTATTATGCATGCCTAATAATTGAGGTTTGCCGATGACACACGACGAGATTCTCAAGGAAATGAAGGCGGTGGCCCAAGACCCCGTCGCTGCGGCTCGGAAATTCAAGCAGAAATATAACAGGCCGGTCTTCGGTTACTTCTGCACCTACACCCCCGAGGAGATCATTCACGCCGCGGGGGGCATTCCGTTCAGGATCATCGGACAGAAGAAGGGCGTCGTCTGTTCCGATGCCCACCTCCAGAGCTATTCCTGCTCGCTGGTGAGAACAGGGCTCGATATGGCGCTGACAAAACAGCTTGATTTTCTGGAGGGGGCCGTTTTCCCGCATACGTGCGATTCCATACAGCGTCTCTCCGACATCTGGCGAATAAACACGGACTACTCGTTTCACGCCGATATCGTGCTGCCCGTTAAACTTCAGACCGAAAGTGCGAGAACCTACCTGATCGAAGAGCTCACGTCCTTTCTCAAGAAACTGGAGGCGTATACAAAGCATGAGATCAGCGTGCCCTCGCTCAACGAAGCCATCGGGCTCTATAACACCATGAGGACCAACCTCACGCGACTTTACGCGGCCAAGCAAGAGAATCCCGAAATAATTCATTCCAGCGCCGTCAACGACTGCGTCCAGGCCGCCATGTTCATGCCCGTGGAAGAACACAACTCTCTCATGGGCGAGCTGCTCTCGCTCATCGGGAAGAAGAACACCAGCGCACGGCCGACCAGGATATTTCTTGTCGGAAACCTGTGCGTCTTCGACGAGATATACGACTATATCGAGGCGGCAGGGGGGACCGTCGTCGGCGACGACATGTGCACGGGCTCGCGCTATTTTGCCCTTAACGCCGACGGTAAATCGTCAAAGCCGATCCAGGCCCTTGCGGATCGGATCATCAACCGGCCGATATGCGCCGCAAAACACAATCCCCTGCTTGACCGCGGGGTCTACCTGAAAGGGATAGTGCAGGATAGCGGGGCGCAGGGGGTCATCTTTCTGATGCTTAAATTCTGTGATCCGCACTCCTACGACTATCCGTACCTGAAGGAGTCGATGGACGAATTGAAGGTGCCCCATATGCTGCTCGAGACGGAGATGGACAATCCCTCACTCGGGCAGATCAAGACCCGTATTGAAGCGTTCATGGAGATGATAGGAGACAGCCGTGGCAGATGAAAAGATAAGAGATCCTGAAAAGGAAAAGAAGAAGTTTCGTTCGGCTAAGGCCATGAGAGAGCTGATGACGCGCTACTACACCGAGTCCAAGATCGCGGAGAGTAGCGGCAACAAGAAGATCGCCTGGATCACCTCGGGCGGGCCGGTGGAAGTGTTGCACGCCATGGACGTCATCCCTATCTACCCGGAGAACCACGGGGCGATGCTCGGGGCGTCCAAGATGAGCGTGGAGATGTGCGGCGTCGCCGAGGACATGGGGTACTCCCGTGACCTCTGCTCGTACTTCCGCGGAGATATCGGGAGCGCCGTGACCAAGAAGAGCCCGATCCCCGGCGGGTTGCCGAAGCCCGATTTCGTCATCGCGTGTAATAACATCTGCGGCACCGTCACGAAGTGGTACGAGGTGCTGGCGCGCTTCTTTAACGTCCCGATGTTTCTCATAGACACGCCGTTCATCCATCAGCACAAATCGGAAGCCGGTCTGCGATACGTGAAGGCCCAGATGGAGGAGTACATTCGATTCCTGGAAGAGCAGTGCGGAAGGTCCATGGACAGGGACCGCCTCAAGGAAGTCGGCAAGCTCTCGGTGGAAGGGGTTCGGCTCTGGAATGAAGTGCTCTCTACCTGCGAGCACAGGCCCGCACCGATGAGCTGTTTTGACGCATTCTTCTTCATCGCCCCGATCGTGACGCTCAGGGGTACGCAGGAGTGCAACGATTTCTACGTCGGCCTCCTGGCCGAGCTGAAGCAGAGGATAGCGGATGGGGTGGCGGCGGTCGATAACGAAAAGTATCGTCTCCTCTGGGACAATATACCGGTCTGGTTTGCGCTTAGGCCCCTCTCGGAGCTTTTTGCGTCAAGTCAGGCGTGTCTCGTCGCCGATACCTACACCAACGCCTGGACCAGGGCGTGCCTCGATCCGGATAACCTCATCGAGACGATGTCCCGCTCGTACACCGAGGTTTATCTCAACATCGACATCGAGCTGATGGTCGCCGAGATAGAGGCCCTCATTAAACGCTACTCGGCCGACGGCTTTGTCATTCACTCAAATCGCTCGTGCAAACCCTATTCCCTGGGTCAGCTGGACATCGCGCGAATAATTCAGAAAGATCTCGGGATCCCGACCGTCATCGTCGAGGCGGATATGACCGACGAGCGGTCATACTCCGAGGCGCAGACGAGGACACGCGTCGAGGCTTTCATCGAGAACCTCAAGCACTCGGCGTGAGAACCGCCCGGATGTCGCGTGCCCTGATATGTGGGGTGAAAGGCAAGGAGACTACCCGAAAATGGCGCGTGCCCCGTTTCGTGCGATGGTCGAAGTGAGGCTCTTCGGGTCCTTCAGGCGATACGCGAAGGATAAGAAGGGCCTGAGGATGGAGGCCGCCGATCTGTGCGATGTCTTGAAGGATCTCCCGGTCGAGCGCGGAGAGGTGGGCCTGGTGCTCATCAACAGGCGTCCCGTGGAGTCGGTGTGGAAGGGCCCACATCAATTGAATGACGGGGATCTGATAGAGATATACCCCATCGCCACCGGAGGGTAAGTGGCATCCGGCTACTGGAACAAGATCCTGAGGGTCAACCTCTCCGATAAAACCTACCGTGTCGAAGACCTCGACGAAGGGTTCATGAGAAAGTATCTGGGGGGGAGAGGGCTCGCCCTCCCCTTTTTCCTGAGGGAGACCGCGCCGGGTCTCGACCCCTTTTCACCAGCCAATCCGATCATCTTTGCCTGCGGAGCCCTGACGGGGGCCGCAGGACCCGCCATTCCACGCTTTACCGCCGTATCGAAATCACCCCTGACCAATGGGCTCGGGGCATCGGAGGCCGGGGGATTCTGGGGCCCTGAGTTGAAGAACACGGGGTATGACGCCCTCATTGTAGAGGGGAAGGCGCCCAAACCGGTCTATCTTTTCGTTAGTGAGGAGCGGGTCGAGTTTCACGATGCGGCCGGAGTGTGGGGAAAGGAGACCGGCCCGGCCCAGGAAGGCATCAGGGGGGAGCTTGGAGACGGACGGGCGCGTGTCCTTATCATCGGCCCGGCGGGAGAAAGGCTCGTGCGGTTTGCGGGCATCGGAAACGAGCTTGCCCACTATAACGGTCGAAACGGACTTGGGGCCGTGATGGGGAGCAAAAACCTCAAGGCGGTGGCTGTCCGCGGCACAAAGAAGCTTCCGATTGCAGACGAGGCGGCGCTCAGAGAGATCGCCCGGGAGTTCGCGCGAACGTTCAAGGACAATAAACAGGGATGGACGCTCTTTGAATACGGCACCCCCGCTACGGTCGATGCCCTCGTCGGCTTCGGTGCCCTCCCGTCCAGAAACTGGGAGACAGGGGTATCGGAGAATGACAAGGGCCTCTTCTGCGATCGGTATAACGAGGAGATCCTCGTGTCTCGAAAGGGCTGCTTTGCCTGTCCGATACGATGCAAGCGCGTGGTGAAAGTCTCGGAGGGGGATCTGGCCGTGAACGGGGACTACGGGGGACCCGAATACGAGACGATCGCGGCCCTCGGCTCCAATTGCGGTATATACGATCACCGGGTCATCGCCAAGGCCAACGAGTCGGCCGACCGGTTTGGGATGGATACGATCTCGCTCGGCATGACGATCGCGTTTGCCATGAGATGCTACCGGGAACGTCTCCTGACGAAAGCGGATACGGGCGGGATCGATCTCGAATTCGGGAGCCGTGATGCGCTGCTTTCCGTCATCGAGATGACGGCTCGGCGGGAGGGAGTAGGGGACCTCATCGCCGAGGGTTCGGTCAGGATGGCGCGCATCGTGGGTAAAGGCTCGGAGCGATTTCTTGTCGAGACAAAGGGCCAGGAGGTGGCGATGCACGACCCCCGCATCAAAACGGGGGTCGGGATAGGCTACGCCGTCTCCGATATCGGGGCCGATCATATGGTCTCTCCTCACGACCCGTTCTTCACGGACGAAAAGTCGCCGTCGTTTATCGGCTCCCGTATCCTCGGGATCAAAGAACCATCGGGCCTTTTCGAGATGACGAACAACAAGGCGGTTAACTTCGGCATCGCCGCGCGCTACTGGAGGATGCAGGACTGCCTCGGCTGCTGTCACTTCGGGTTTATGCCGCGCGGCCCCATGGAAATCGACAAGCTCATTGAGATGATAAACGCGGTCACCGGCTGGAACGTCGGCATGGCGGAGCTCCTCACGGCGGGGGAGCGAGCGATCAGCCTGTCACGGATATATAATCATCGGGAAGGTTTTTCCCGGCAGGATGACCGCCTTCCCGCGAAATACCACGAGAATATGGCAGACGGTCCCTACCAGGGAAAACTCGGCATCGACGGCAAGAAGTTCGAGGATCTCCTCTGTTCATACTACGAGGAATTCGGGTGGGATCCCGAGACCGGCTACCCAACGCTGGAAAAGATACGCGAACTGGGTCTCGATGGGTTCACTCCTGGGGCCGGCTCGTAGCCGGTCGGCGCGTGCCGAGAGGCCTTAGGGGGCGCAGGGAGCAACTGTTGAGATGTTCGCCCCGCCTCCGTAAGGGGAGAGACGGGGATTATTCCCCATAGGAACCCCGAACGAGACCGGCGGCCGCGGACGGCCGTCTTTCGGATCCTCATGGCTCAGCGTGAGAAAAAGACTGGGACCTGGACGCCTCCCCGGGTAGACCTTCCCGGCTTACGGGGCCTTTTAGACGAGGATTATCCCGACGATGCGCACCGCAATCGTTTCCGACATCCATGGAAACCTCGTTGCCTTTCGTTCCTCTTTAGAGGCGTTGGGCGGCATTGGGGCCGATCGAATCCTCTGCCTCGGGGATATCGTCGGTTACAACCCGTGGCCCAACGAATGCGTCGATATTATCAGGCAAATGGCGATTCCGGCCGTCATGGGAAATCACGATCGAGTGGCGGCGGGAATAGAAGAGCCGGATAGATTCAACAGCAGCGCGCGGGAGGCGATTCTCTGGACAAGGGAACTCCTGACCAGGGAAAACCGCGATTTCCTGGCAAGCCTTCCCGACCGGATGTTCATCGGGGATTCGATCGTCCTGGTGCACGGGTCTCCCCGGGAGCCGGATGAGTATATCATCTCGACCGATAGTGCCAGGGAGAACATGCGGTTCATGAGCGAAAAACTGTCGATCCGGATCGGGTTTTTCGGCCATACTCACATCGCGTCTGCCTTCGTTCAAAAGGGAGATAACGTCGCGGCGCTCAAACCGGAACGGGCGGTCCTTGAAGGTGGACTCAGCTATCTGATCAATCCCGGGAGTATCGGGCAGCCCCGGGACGGGGACGTACGAGCCTCTCTTCTGATCTACGATTACGAAGCCAACTCCGTTGAATTCTTTCGCGTCGAGTACGATATCGGTGCCGTCTCTCGGGCGATCTCAGACGCGGGGCTTCCAACGTTTCTGGCCAGGAGACTTTTTTTAGGGAGGTGAAGAAAAGACTTGAAAAAATAGGGGTTTAATGTTACATAATAGATTGTTTTTTTGTTCCCTTTTTCAGGAGGAATAGAAATGAAGAAGGTGCTGGTCTTATTCTCGGTTCTGATATTGGCAGGCTTCGTTTGCGCCGTCGCGTTTGCCGAAACTCCGGCCGACGTGATCAAGAAGGCCGATGAACTCTATAACAAGAAAGACATGGCGTCGGTAAAAGAGGCCATCAAACTCCTTGAAGGCGTTAAGGCGGGAAGTGAAGAGGCCGCATGGAAATACGCCAGGGCCTCGTATTGGGTGGGGACAAGGACGGACAATAAAGACGCACAGGGGCAGATATTTAATAATGCGTATGAGACCCTGAGGCCCTATTATGACAAGGGCTCCAAGGATATCAACACAAACTACTGGTTCGCACTGAGCGCCGGCAAATACGGGAAGATTCATGGCATACTCAAAAGCCTTTTCCTCGTAAAGCCCATGAAAAACGCGTGTAATATCGTCATCGCTAAAGATCCGGGATACGAGCAGGGCGGCGCCCTGACAATCCTCGGCGCGATCGAATACGAAGTCCCGGGTGGCGATTATGGTAAGACCATCGAATATTGCACCAAAGCCTTAAAGTATGACCCCGCCGGTATTTCGCCGAACCTCTACCTTGCCAAGGCGTATTACAAGAAAGACGCATATCCCAAGGCCAAAGAGAGACTCGACTACCTGATTGCCAACGCCAAGCCTGCGACAAAAGACGATCAGAAAGACATGGCGGAAGCCAAAGAGCTCCTCGCAAAAGTCATCAAGAAGATGAGTTAGTAGGATTATCGTGTTATGGCGGCAGGGAGGGGGTAACTCCCCTCCCTGCGTTACTGAGAGGAAATAAGCGTGGAAAAAACGGGCAAGTCCATACTGAAAGAGGCGCTTAAGAAGGGACAAAAGAATCTGTCCGAGCATCAGTCGAAGCTCTTCCTGGAGGCCCACGGGGTCCCGGTAACGCGGGAGGAAATGGCGGCAACACCGGACGAGGCGGTCAAGATCGCCAAGAAAATCGGGTTTCCGGTCGTGCTCAAGGGTGAATCGCCGGAGCTTACTCATAAGACAGAGCTGAATGTCATTGAGCTCAATGTCGTGAGTGACGAGCAGGTGCGGGCGGCTTACGACCGAATCATGGGTACGGGGGTAGTTCCCAAGGGCGGGATCCTTGTTCAGGAGATGATCAAAGGTCAGAGGGAGCTGGTGGTTGGGCTCTCCCGCGACCCGCAATTCGGCCCCTGTGTCATGTTCGGCCTCGGCGGCATATATACGGAGCTCCTCAGAGACGTCTCGTTTCGCGTCGCACCGCTGAGCGAATATGATGCGCTCCAGATGATGGAAGAAATCAAGGCGAGGAAGATCCTCGACGAATTCCGCGGAAAACCCGCCGTCGATAGGAAAGTGCTGGCAAAGGCCCTGATCGCCGTCGGTCAGATCGGACTCGACTACGAAGAGGTAAAGGAACTGGACATCAATCCCCTCATCATATCGGGGAACAAACCGGTCGCGGTAGACGCGCTGGTCATACTGTCAAACGGGAAGAAATAGCCCAGGGCGTTCCTGAGGAAAAAGAAATCAGACGAGCCTTCCGTATGACATACGGGAGAGAGAAACCGATCCTTACGTGATCGGTTTTTTGTTTCGGCCCAGCGTTCTTGTCATTCGTCGTTGACGGTTGTCGCGTGAGTACCTGTGGACACGGATGGAGAACCCCGCTCGGGTCGGAAAATTAAAATATTGTCTTGTAAATTCCAGAGCTTAATGATAAATTATAATAATTGTTTCATACCATTAGTCAGGAGGGAATATGAAAAAGTATCTGTTATTTGTGTTGTCCGTTTTCGTTGCTCTTACTTTCGCGCTGATGGCGTTTGCCGCCACGCCCGAGGAGATCTTCAAACAAGCCGACGATGCGTATGCAAAAAAGGATAATGCGGCCATTAGAGAGAGCATGAAGGCACTTGAGGCCCTCATCGCCACCAACGAAGGGGCGGCGTGGCGGTACGCACGCGCTTCGTATCAGTATGGGGTAAACGTCACGGACGAGAAGACCCAGGATTCGGTTTTCAAGGCGGGGTACAAGGCCGTGGATCCGTTCTATAAAAAAGGCTCGAAAGACGTCAATACGAACTATTGGTTTGCACTTACCACGGGAAAATACGCGAATTTCCACAAGTTTGACGCCTGGAAGAGCGGACTGGCCGAAGAGATCAAGAAAGCCTGCGGTAAAGTTATCGCGACCGACCCCGGCTATGACGATGGAAACGCCTATTCGGTCCTCGGGGCGGTATACTACAAACTATACGTGACACCGCTGGTCAAGGGCGGGGACCTGGATAAGGCGATCGATAACCTGAAAAAGGCATTGAAGTATCGCCCGGAGAGCATCTTCGTCAACCTGACCCTCGGGCAGTCCTACTATGAAAAGAAGATGTACAAAGAGGCGAAGCCCTATCTTGAGACCGCGCTGAAGGGTAAGCCGGCAAACAACGACGACAAGAAATACCTGAAAGAGGCCCAGGAAACCCTGGCCAAGGTCAATAAGAAGCTGCAGTAGTGAAGGTGCGAGAACCGGAAGGGTCGTGCCGACGCCGGCACGGATTCTCTGTTCCAGACGATTGTTGAGGCTTTCTGTAAGAAGGGGAAAGGCGCGTAGGCGCGTTTCCCCTTCTTCTTAGTGACCCACAATCGAACGGTCTCGGGCCTTTAGGTGTCTGCGAAGACCTCGGACTATACCCTCCCGCCGACGGTGATCTTGGGGATGCGGAGGGTCGGCTGGGCGTCGGCGACGGGCACTCCCTGGCCATCTTTCCCGCAGGTACCGATCCCGAAGCCGAGGTCGTTTCCCACCATGTCTATCTCCATGAGAACCTGGGGGCCGTTTCCGGTGAGGATCGCGCCCCGCACCGGCCGGCCCACCTTACCTGCCTCTATGAGATATCCCTCGCTCACCTCAAAGACAAACTGACCGTTTACCGTGTTGACCTGTCCGCCCCCCATTTTTTTTACCAACAGCCCTCTATCGACGGAAGCGATGATCCGGCCGGGATCCATGGTCCCCGGTGCTATCATGGTGTTGGTCATGCGTGGGATCGGCTTGTGTCGGTATGATTCCCGCCTGCCGTTTCCGGTGCTTTCCTGCTTTTCCTTGAGGGCGGTGAGCCGGTCGTACATGAAGCTGACGAGTACCCCCCTGTCAACGAGGACCGTCCTCTGGGACGGCGTTCCCTCGTCGTCGAAGACGAATGAGCCGCGCCTCGTGGGCAGAGTGGAGTCGTCCAGGACGGTAATAAGCTCGGAGGCGACCGTTTGGCCGAGCTTGCCGGAATAGACGGAGAGGTTCTTGCCGGCGAGATCCGCCTCCAGGCCGTGCCCGACCGCCTCATGGATCATCGTCCCGCCCGCCTCGGACGACAGCACCACGGGGAACTGACCGCCGGGGGCGGGCGCGGCCTCGAGCATCAGGTTCGCCTGACGGGCGGCGGTCCGCGCAACATCCTGAGGCGATTTCGTATCGAAGAGCTCAAAGCCCACGGTCCCCCCTACCGGCTCATAGCCCGTCTGAATGATCCCATCCTTTGCGGCGACGACATAGACCGCAAAGATCGAGCCGATCCGGGTCTCGGATGCGACGGTTCCGCTTGAGTTGGCGATCACCACGTCTCTTCTCGTATCCCGGTAGATCACTCTCACCTGGCGTATATTGGGCTCGAGCCGGGCGGTCTCGTCGGCCGTCTTGACGTGCTCGATCTTCTTTCGGATATCGACGTCGGACGGATCGATCTTTATGGGGAGAATGAACGCGGGCTTGACGAGATTGAGCACGATATCCCCGGTGCGTGTCGAGGATTCGGCGAGCGACCGGCCCAGTTCATCGGCGACGGCCATCAGGTTCTTCTCGGCCGGGTCGTTCGTAAAGGCATAGGCGGTCTTGAAGTTTCTGATAAGCCTGAGGCCGACGCCGGTGTCGATGCCGGAGATGACCTTCTCGATCTTGTTGTCCTCACAGATAATGGAGGTACCCACAGCCCTTTCGAAGAAGAACTCGGCGTATTGGCCTCCGTGCTTGAGGGTCGCTCCCAGGATCTTCTTATGGTCGATCTGCGCACTATTCGTCATTGTCAGTACTTCCGTAAAAAATAGTCCGTAAGGATCGCGGCATGGTCAAACGCGAGAGGGGAGGGAAGAGCGCCCTCGGTGAATATCCGGACGACCTTTGCGTCGTCCCGGGCATATGGGGTTCCGTCGGCCCGAGCGATATAGACGGTCGTGATGGTATGATGACGCGGGTCGCGGCTCGGATCCGAATATGTGTGGAACTGTCTGATCAGCTCGATATCCAGAGAGGTTTCCTCCAGCGCTTCGCGAATGGCAGCCTGCTCCAACGACTCGCCCCAGTCGACGAACCCACCGGGTAGTGCCCATCCGGGAGGAGGATTCTTGCGCTTGATGAGCACGACGCCCCCGCCGGTCTCTATGATGATGTCAACGGTGGGGAACGGATTCTTGTATTGCTCCATCTTTAAATGCTAACACAGGGTGGCGCGCCGTGTCAATTTTTTATTCCTTGACCCGATATAATAGGCGATGGTATAGTTTATGACATGGCTCAACTTGTCGGCATCTTTATCACCTCTTTTGTGATCGCACTTTCCGGCGCCCTCATGCCCGGCCCCCTGCTGACGGTAACGATCAATGAGAGCCTCAGGCGGGGGCCCTGGACGGGTCCGCTCATGATCCTCGGGCACGCGCTGTTGGAGCTCGTTCTCATCGTCGTTATTCTCTGGGGACTGGGGCCGATAATCAGACACAATCTCGTCCTTGCGGTCATCGCATTTTTCGGAAGCTTTGTCCTGCTCTGGATGGGTTTTTCGATGATTTCCGGGTTTCGGTCTCTGACGCTCTCGGGGCAGTTTGAGCCGGAGCCGCGAGGCGGCGTTTCGCGGATATTGAATAGCCCCGTAATCGCCGGCATTGTTGTCAGCCTCTCCAATCCGTACTGGTTCGTCTGGTGGTTCACGATCGGCCTTGCCTATATTTTCATCTCGGCAAAGATAGGGATGGGAGGAGTAGTCGTCTTTTTCGTCGGCCACATCCTTGCCGATTTGCTCTGGTACAGCATCGTTTCCACATCTGTGAGCCTCGGTAGGAAGTTCTTCACCGATTCTCTTTACCGGGGCGTCGTTTTTACCTGCGGGGTATTCCTCATTTTCTTCTCCGTCTATTTTTTTCACGCGGGATTTGACTATTTACTAAAAGTATAAGGGCACCGCTATGACCGAGATAAAATTCGGAACATCGGGCTGGCGCGGGATCATCGCCGATGATTTTACCCTCTATAACTTGCGTGCCGCCTCTCAGGCGATCGCCGATTACGTCAAAGAAAAGGGGGAAGACAAGGGAGGGATTATCGTCGGATACGACTGCCGGTTTATGGGACGACGATTTGCCCAGGAATCGGCGGAGGTCCTGGCGGGAAACGGGGTAAAGGTCCTGGTCTCAAAGAGGGACGTGCCGACTCCGACGATCAGCTATGCCGTCGTCTCGGGGAAGGGGAGCGGCGCCGTAAATATTACCGCAAGCCATAACCCGCCGGAATATACCGGCGTGAAGTATTCGTCTAAATGGGGAGGGCCCGCACTTCCCGAGGCAACCGGATGGATCGAAAAACGGGCAAATGAGCTGGCGAAATCGGGGAATTTTCAGATCCTGAAAGAGTCGGAGGCCAAATCGAGAGGCCTCTGGGAGGAGGTAGACCTGGCCGACGACTATCTGATGGGCCTTGAAAAAAAGATCGACTTTTCCATCATCAAAGAAAGGGGGATGACGATCGCGTACGATCCCCTCTACTCTACGGGCATGGGGTATCTCGACAGGATCCTCACCCGTCACGGGATAGATGTCGTCATGATCCATGACTGGCACGACCCGCTCTTCGGCGGGGGCGCGCCGGACCCCTCCGGGTCGCGGCTGGCCGAGCTTTCGCATCTCGTCAAAGAGAAGGATAACGTTATCATCGGCCTTGCGACCGACGGGGACGCCGATCGGTTCGGGATCGTGGATAAAGACGGCGCCTTTATCGAGCCCAATTACGTCATCGCGCTTCTCCTGGATTACCTTATCGCGGAGAAGGGATATAAGGGGGGCGCGGCGCGGACCGTCGCGACGACGCACCTGATCGACGCCGTCGCGAAAAGCCACGGCATCACATGCTATGAGACCCCGGTCGGATTCAAGTATATCGGTCAGTATATCGCCGAGGACAAGATCGCGGCGGGAGGGGAGGAGAGCGCGGGGTTTTCCATCTCCGGCCATGTCCCGGAAAAAGACGGCATCATCGCGTGTCTCTTAACGCTCGAGATGGTCTGCCGTGAAAAAAAGACGCTCGCCGAGCTGCTGGCTGAGTTATATCGGAAGGTTGGGACCTACCGGACAAGACGGGAGAACCTGAGGCTGACCGATGATTTGAATAATGAATTTACGAAGAAAATGACCGTATCACCCGTCGAATTTGCCGGTGTCCCCGTAGTGAAAAAGATCACCATAGATGGTAATAAGTTTGTGCTGAAAGACGGGTCGTGGATACTGTTTCGAAAGTCGGGAACGGAACCCGTTGTGCGGATTTATGCGGAGGCCTCCGACGACACGAAGCTGACGCGGCTCATGAAATCAGGGGCCGATTTCATCACCACATAGTAAGGATAGACAACGTGAAAATACGCATCGCGATACTCCTGGCGGTTATGCTCCTGACTTCTACGGCGCTCGCCGCAGAACAGGAGCCGGTAACGGCTAAAGACACCCCGAAGATGCGAGAGGCCTACGAGAATTTCGTTCTCGGAGAAAAAAACCCGGCTTCCGCGAAGAACAACGAGGGGAATTTTTACCTGATCAAGGGGCGATATGATGAGGCAATCAATAAATATCGAGAAGCCCTCGCGACAGACCCTGCGGACACCCTTATCCTCGACAATCTCTCGTGGGCCCTGATTATGGCCGGGCGCTATCAAGAGGCGCTTGAATCCCTCAAACAATCTATCGCGATTGATCCGAAGAACGCGTCGACGAACTTTTACGTTGGGGTCGTCTACTGGATGCTTTCCGACGTGACGGACGCAAAGCCGAATCTCGAAAAGGCGGTCGCCCTCAATCCGGGTCACCCCTATGCTCACTACTACCTTTCGATGGTCTATGAAAAACAGGGAGACCTCACCAACGCCATTGTACAGGGAGAGCTTGCCGCCTATATCCTCGGCAAATCATGGAACCCCGATATCGCCCTCTATCTCGGCGATCTTTACGCCCGTGCAGAGATGTTTCAGAAGGCGTTGCTCCAGTACCAGAAGCTGGTCGACGAAAAGGACTACGCCTTTAGGGCTAATTATGGGCTCGGGATTGCCTACGGGAGATTCGGTGACGAAAAGATGTGCGAGAAGCATCTGTTGATGGCATATGATCTCAACCATAAAGATCCGATGGTCTCCTACGCCCTCGGGAAGCTCTACTCACAAAAGAACGATAAGCTAAAGAAGGCGCTCAGTTTTGCCAAGGATGCCCTCGGAGATGAGCCGACGAATCACCGTTTCCTCTATCTCGTCGGCTGGATCTATTATCGAATGGGGGAGAATGAAGACGCGCTCTCCTACATGAAGAAGGCGCTTACGGCCGACCCCGAGAATGCAACCTACCGAACTCAGGTGAAGGTGCTTGAAAGCGAACTGTCAAGAAAAGAGGGAAGATGATTCTTTACTGCTTGACAAAGAAAGAAACATAGTGTTAAATATATCCGTTTTGGACATAAGCGGGAATAGCTCAGCGGTAGAGCATCGCCTTGCCAAGGCGAGGGTCGCGGGTTCAAATCCCGTTTCCCGCTCCACTTCTTCAGGCGGCATCGCCAAGTGGTAAGGCAAAGGTCTGCAAAACCTTCATCCCCGGTTCAAATCCGGGTGCCGCCTCCAAGTTCTTGCCTGGGTGGCGGAATAGGTAGACGCAAGGGACTTAAAATCCCTCGACGGCAACGTCGTGCCGGTTCGATTCCGGCCCCAGGCACCACGAGTCGAAAGATCTCCACGGGTTGGCTGACATGCCGACCTTCTTTGTTTTGCATTTGGTTAAGCTTATGGTCTCTTCATCTTTTTATGAGCTTCTCCCTTTTTTTGGTGGGTAGACGCCACCAACAGAAGACATAGTCTATCAACGCCTTCCACGAGTGGCCCGCCCGTTTGTGATAGATGTTTTTCTGCTTTACATTCTTTCCGACCTTGGTGAGTTCTTTACCTGCCATTTATTTATCCTCTTAATTAACCCCTAAATGATCTTCATGTCAATGCTCAATGAGGATAATATTTATTCTTAGCATAATACTTATAAGCTTTAATTGTTAAAGTCAAGCGCGTTCCGTACAGTTCGTCCTCTCGGGTCAGCCCTATTAGGCGGCTACCCCTTCAGGGCTAACAGGACCACCGCGAGTCGTTACTTATTTACTTGTCACCTGTCAACATTTTAGTGACTAGCGCACATAGGCCTTTACTTGTCCCCTCATCTCGACTGCAAAAAGTTCGTTAAACTGATACAGCCTCACGATGGGCGGCGGGTCACTTACGGCCGCTTGGACCAGCAACAATGCTTTGCCTTGCGGCCACTGCCGCAGGGACATGGGTCGTTCCGTCCGACACCTCGCCACCGAGCCAGTGACTCGGCACGCAGTTCGGCCATAATGGCGTCGGGAGTTAACCCGCGTTTCCTGAGCTGCATGACTTGTCTCAATGGTTGTTCAGCGTGAGCAAAGAACTGCCGAAAACCGCCGCAGAGATAATTAAGTCCGGGCTCACCATTCTCTGCTAAAGCGAACCGGTCTTTAAGACACCCCCCATTGCATATCGCAAGCCACGAACAAGAGCGACATTGCAAAGGAAGGCGGGCTCGTTTGTCGTTGCCGAAGCGGCGCTGTACCGGTACGTCAACCAGCGTACTAAGGGGGCAGGTCTCAATGTCACCGATGCGGTGGTCAGGAGTAACAAAGTGATCGCACGAGTACACACCGCCGTCATGCTCAACGATGAGCACCCGACCGCATGTCGGGGCCATCCAGCATAAGCTGGCAGTCCCCCCTGACCATACCAGTGCCATTTCGGCGAACAGTTGTATATCCAGCCGTCCGAGATCGTGGCGGATCCATTCGTCGAAAACTGTACACAAGAAATACCCATATCCCTCGCCTGTCACAGACTCCGATGTCGTCTGTCCGTCCGTTGTGCGCCGCACGATGGGTATGAACTGGATCCATCCTGTATTAAGGTCTCTAAGCGCCCGGTAAACGGCGATAGGTTCTTTTGCGGTTGCGGATGTTACTGTGCACAGCAAATCAGGCTGAATACCATGGGCTTGCAGTCGGCGGACAGCCGCGACCGCACGTCCATAAGTGCCGCTGCCGCTGTGGTCTTTTCGGTATTCGTCATGCAGCCATTGTGTGCCGTCTATACTCAGCCCCACATCAAAGTGGGCATCTGCCAAAAACGAGCACCACTCATCATCAAGAAGAATCCCATTTGTCTGGAGATTGTTCCAGCAACTCCATCCTTCCGGGAGGTATCGCTTCTGCAGTTCCACTGCAAGCCGGTAGAAGTCAAGTCCGGCCAGCGTTGGTTCCCCGCCATGCCATGTAAACTGCACGATAGGCCCCGGGCTTGCCGCTATGTACTGACGGACATACATTTCAAGCAGACTGTCCGACATTCGGAATTGATGTGAACTTTTATAAAAACGCTCGGTCTCTAAATAATAACAGTAACTACATTCCAGGTTACAGAGCGGACCGACTGGCTTGGCCATGACAACGAATGGCTCTGAAGCCATAGTACCAATCTTGGGGGCTTCGCCTTGCATTTCAACTACCTTCCTCTTAGGACATCAGCGATGTTCCCCAAAGAAATCAAAGACCTTCTGCCATGCATCCATCGCCTGTTGCGGCCGGTACATGTCGTTATGATAATACCAAAATCCGTGTCCCGCGCCATCATAGCGATAGAATTTATAATTCTTCCCATATTTCTTAAGCTCTTCTTCGTGCAAGTCTACCTCTTCCGGTGTAGGGTATTGATCCTCGTTTCCAAACAACCCCAACAGAGGACAACCCAGTTGCTGCGTATAGTCAATTGGAGCAACAGGCTGGGCAGGCGTCAGATTTTCTTTTGAGACGACCACGCGGCCGCCCCAGCAGTCAACGGCCGCATTAAGGCCATTGATCCTGCACGCAGCGAGAAATGCATGGCGCCCACCGGAGCACATACCTATTACGCCTACTTTGCCGTTGGAATAAGGCAAAGAGGTCAGGTATTTCAAAGCTCCCTCACAATCTCCCATCACGCTGTCATCGGCAACGCCACCCGCGGCGCGGGCTTTTGCCGATATTTCCGCAGGAGACCCGTGTCCAAACCGGCAATAAATGTCGGGGCAGACTGCAAGATACCCATGCTGGGAGAACCGGCGAGAGGTCTCACGGCAGAACTCATCCCACCCAGGCATATGAGGAATCAATATTATCCCCGGGAACGGCCCCTTCCCAAGCGGTCGTGAAAAGTAGGCGTGTATCTGATCGCCGTTATGTCCGGTCATTGTGATTGTCTCAGCCAGCATCCCTTCATACTCATCAGTTCTTAATTGGTCCCACATAATCATCCTCCTTGCCTTATTGATCTTTTGCCATATCTTAACTTGATTATAAACCTAAGGAACGAATTTGGATACTCTATACAAACCTGTGGTTAGTATGTTATCTACGCTCAAAGCAATGCAGGTTCTATCTCGCTCTTTATCTTATCAGAATATATGGAAAGTGGCAGGTAATTCCTAAAGGCTTCAAGATGTTGGGACTGGCTATCCATCTTCGGGAGCAGGGGGTCGGAGGTTCAAATCCTCTCGCCCCGACCAACAAGGTCAATCAGTTAAGGGTCATTCGTGACCCCTCTTTATTGCACGATAGCAACCTGCTCCCCGAAAGCGAGTCCATGTCATAAATTAGAGTTTCAAGTAAAACGGACTCAGAAAGGAGGGCAAATCAGTGGACACGAAATATACGCCTGTGGACTAACTTAAGCGGTGGTATTTTTGATAGGGATATGTCACCGCTTTCTATTACTTGCCCCCATTGGTTTTTATGGGCACCTGATTTATGATGCCTTTTTTCTTTTTGCTGATTTCAGAGAAGTGTACTATACTCTGAACCACCGAGCGGAAAGCGAGAGGCAGGAAGAAGCGCATATACTATTATAGGGAGGAATATTACCCATGGCAAAGAGTAACCCTGGAGTGTTTGCGAGGATAAAAGAAAAACTATTTGGGAAGAAGGAAACACCCAAAAAAGCAAGCTCTTCTAAGAGCTCTGCTGCGACAAAAGCGATAGTAAAGAGCACAGGCAAGAAAAAGTCGGGAGAGAAAAGAAAGAAACCTGCAAAAAAGAAATAGTCAGCGGTATTCTCGGCCAGCTCCTCATTGCTTCTCTTGGGACATCCAAATATCTGGATGCCCTTTTCATTTCGGAAGGTGGCATATTACATCTCTGCTCGGCGTGGGAGTGGAGAGGGGAGGGAACGGGCAAACCGAACGTAGGTCTTTTCGATGACGCTCGAAAATTGGGTTGAGAATACCCCGACTTAGAATTATAAGACCAGGTACTAAAAAACTGTTCCACTTTTTCAAAAAAAAGTAGCTTCATTCTGCCTTTTCTGATAATGTAGTAAAAGTAAAACGCATTTGATGTTTTGGGAGAGAATCCGCAACAGTGCGTAATTAAAAGGAGTTTTGGTTTTTGCCAAGCCCTGCCTTACCTTCAGTCTTTAGGTGTTTTCACTTAATTTACTCGTGCAAGGGAGTTAAAATCCCTCGACGGCAACGTCGTGCCGGTTCGATTCCGGCCCCAGGCACCACGAGTCGAAAGATCTCCACGGGTTGGCTGACACGCCGACCTTTTTTGTTTTGTCCATTTGCCGACAGAGCACGAAGTAACACTTCTTTGTGTGAGCTCACGACGTTCCGGTATAAGAGAATAGACTGGGACAGGCCGGCGGCATCTCACCGCGTGATACCGACTGAAATCATCGATACCGGCCTTCTATCCCTTTTACCGTTACGCGGGCCGGTGGCCTCACAAGCGCAGGGCGCAGATACTTCCCATGACACAGGTCGATCGGGAGCGGTGGCCGGACACGGGCGGCATCGAAAGCGCTGACGTCCCGAGGTCGGCAGGAAGACGGATCGGCGACGCGCAAAGAAGCACGTCATAAATAATCCGAACAAAAAGTGGAGTTTCGAGATGAAGCGAGTAGTGACATTCGGAGAATCGATGATACGGCTTTCGCCGCCGGGGTTCGGCCGGCTCGAGCAACCCGGCTCGTTTGACCTCCACGTGGGAGGTGCCGAGCTTAACGTGGCGGCCGGTATCGCGCGGCTCGGGATCAATTCCGCCTTTGTGACCGCGCTCCCCGAAAACCCCCTCGGAAGGCTCGTCTCCAACGAGATACGGCGTGCCGGCGTCGATACCAAGCACATCCTGTGGCAGCGCGACGGCAGGGTGGGCCTCTATTTTGTGGAGTACGGGGCAAATCCCCGTCCATCCCGGGTCGTCTACGACAGAGAGGGGTCGGCTATCGGCCGGCTAAAGGGAAGCGAGATCGATTGGAAGAAGATCTTCTCCGAATATGAGCATTTTCACACTACCGGTATAACGCCGGCGCTCGGCGCGGGGTGTCTCGAGCTGACCAGGAGCGCGCTGGCGACGGCAAAGAAGATGGGGCTTTCCACGAGTTTCGATCTCAACTATCGTGTCCGACTCTGGAGCGAGGTGAGGGCCCAGGACTCTATTATGCCCCTCATGGAGTTGATCGATCACCTGATTACCACCGAGGAAGATATCTTTCGTGTTTTCAAGATCAAGGGAGAAAACTTCGAAACGCTGGCTAAGGATCTCGTCGGGCGGTTTTCGCTCCAATCGTGCGCAATAACCCTCAGGGAAGACGTCTCGGTTCTGAGGAACCGCTGGACCGCTGTAGCGTCGGACGGCAGGAGCATTTTCAAAGATAAGCAGTACGAGGTCGAGGTGGTCGATCGGGTCGGGTCGGGAGACGCCTTTGGCGCCGGATATATCTACGGTGTCATTACGGGAGACATCGGGATGGGGGTTAAGGTCGGCAACGCCATGGCGTCACTGAAGCATTCGGTTCCCGGCGATATGATCGTCTGCGAAAAGGAAGAGATCATGAGCCTCGCCCAGGGCAGGGACACATCCCTGCGCATCAAACGGTGATTCGAGGCCGTCGGGGTCCTGGGTGAGAGGTGCACCACGGAGAGCGCTCGGGATAAGAAAGACACTGAGAAGAGCCGGCGTCCAGCGACTGTTCCTGAGCCTACGTGCCCCATATAACCGCACTTCATCGAAGAGGGTCCTTTCGGACCCGTAAACACCCGTCCATTTCACCGCACGAGTCATCAAAAACCATCCGAGAGAATCAGAGTCTAAATACAGGCGAGCGGTACGACCGATAAACCCCCGTCGGAAGGGTCTTTGAGCACATTTTCGACGTAGTGTCTGCAGGAACATCGAAAAATAACTAAGTGGCGACCGGCTTCGCGGGAATTTCCTATTACAATGCAAAATAGTGCTTGACTGCTTTAAGGGAGGGGAATAGTATACGTTTTAAAGGTCTGATGGTATGATGATATGATATTACCTGCTATGAAACCGGTAACCCGCACCAATATCTCCGAATCGATCGTTCGGCAGATGATCAATCTTATCGGTACAGGCGTCTATTCGCCGGGCCAGAAGCTTCCCCCGAGCGCGAGCTGATGCAGAGCCTCGGCGTCGGGCGCTCATCGGTCAGGGAAGCGTTCCAGGCCCTTGCGATCATGGGTCTGATCGATATACGTCCGGGCCTGGGGACCTTTGTCAGGGAGATCACCAACGAGATGGCGATCCCCAGTAACATATTTGCCCCGCTCATCAACCCCGAGGGGACCGAGGACCTGCTCGAGGCTCGGTTGGCGGTAGAGCCGACCATCGCCTCGCTGGCGGCCGAGCGCCATACGCCTGAAGAAATCGAGGAAATTGAGCGGGTCCTTTTGGGGAGCCGCGACGCCTTCACGTCGGGAAAGCCGGTCTATCCCGTGGCGACTAATTTCCACGTCCAGATAGCCCGGGCGTCGCATAACATGGTCTTCATACGGTTTATCGAGACCGTCTCGGGCCTCTTTGCCGTTAGGGGCGCCTTGATGGAAAAGCACAAGGACTATCTCGCCTGGGAATATGATTCCCACTACTCGGTGCTCAGGGCGGTCGGCTCCGGCGACCCGGAATCGGCACGCCGCCAGATGCACGAGCATATCCAGGAAGTGACACGCCGCTACGTGACGCGCAACGACTGACGGGGCGCTCCGTCAGCCGATCTCCTTCAGGGCGGAGAGGGGAGGGGCGGAACATCGAACCGGGCGGACGTCGGTGAGGTAACACGCACGGTGCTCCGTCATGGATTTGGCACCCTTCCAAACGCGGCGGCAGGTATAAACGACGACAGAAGCCCGACGAAGCGCCTCGCAACGGGCGTTCGGTACAACGTCATACCGTCTTTCATCGGAACAACGATAAGGAGAAACCCATGTCACCAGCACAACTTTCCCACGAGGAGATCATCGCGTTGTGCGCGCGCCTCGAAAAGACCTACACGCCGGCCGTGTCCGATACACTCGACGGCATGGGGCTCATGAACCAGGCCATGTGCTCGGGTTTTTCCCCCATCATTACGGGGAGCGTCGTGGCGGGCCCCGCCTTTACCCTCGATGAGGCGAAAACCAAAAAGAGCCAGAGACTTTCCGAATACAACCCGGAGTTCGTCGCCCAGGCCCTCACCGCCGTATTCGGGACCATGAAGAAGGGGCAGGTGATCGCGGTAAACACGAACGGATTTTCGGGAGCCGGGGCGTTCGGAGAGCTCATGTCCACGACGAGCAAGTACTACGCAGGCGTAAGGGGGGCGGTGGTCGACGGGCCGATACGTGATATCGGCCGAATCAGGGAGATCGATTTCCCCGTCTGGGCCACGGGAAACATACCAACCGATTCGATCGGGAGGGTCGATCTTGTCGGTGTCGGCGGCCCGATCTTCTGCGGGGGGGTCCGGGTCAACCCGGGAGACATAATCTTTGCGGACTGCGACGGGGTGGTCGTGGTCCCGATGGCCGACGTCGATCTCGAGGAAGTCGTCCGAAAGGCGGAAGAGGTCGTGGCGGCCGAGCGGCGCTCCCGCCGGGAGATCAAGGGTGGCAGCTCGCTGCTCGATGTCTACAAGAAGTACGGGAAACTCTAATGGGAATGTATCGGTTCCACTACTTCGATCGCCTCGTCGAGGTGACTCTCCCGGACGCGCGGATAATAAAAAAGGCCGAACCCGCCGCCGTCCCGGCCCTCGAGGACATCTATCGCGAGACGATACGTGCGATCCGTGCCCCGATCGGCGCTCCGCCGCTGGTGGAGTCTCTCGATGCGCGGGACAGGGTTCTCCTCGTTGTCCCCGATAAGGGGCGTCATACGGACCTCAGGGACGTCCTCAGGGGCGTTCTGGACGGTATCGCGGAGGCGGGCGTCCCCAAGGGGCAGATCACGATACTCATCGCGCTCGGTACTCATCGCCGGATGACACGCGAAGAGATAGAAGAGAAATATTCGGCGGGCATCCTTTCCGGGTACCGCGTCGTTAACCACGCATATGACGATCCGTCGGCCCTCATCGATCTCGGAGAGACGGCCGACGGCCTTCCCGTGCAATTCAACAGGCTGATCGATGAGCACGATTTTGTCATCTCCGTTGGAAACATTAGCCCCCACCCGGTGGGGGGCTATTCGGGAGGGGCAAAGGGCGTCCTGCCGGGTATCGCCGGCAAGCGATCGACGGACTATTTCCACTGGGAAGCTACGAAGTATCCCCTCTTCGATATATTCGGAAACGCGGATAATCCCGTTCGCGGCGAGATGGAAGCCATCGTGTCCAAGGCGGGGCTCGATTTTATCGTCAACACCACCGAGAACAGCGACCGAAAGATATCAGGAGTTTTCGCCGGCCACTTCGTGGAGGCGCATCGTGCGGGGGTCGATTTCCTGAAGAAGAGCCCGCTCATCGCCTTCCCCGTCGAGCTTCCGGACGTTCTCGTCATCGGGCTCGGTGCCGATCGCCCTGATTTCTGGGGAGGGGCCGCGGGGATCTACGCGGCGGCGGCTTTCCTCAAAGAGGGGGGGACGCTCGTCTTGTTCGCCGCCTGCCCGGAGGGAGTCGCAAAGCAGCACCCGATCGTCCTCGAATACGGATACGGCAGATGGCAAGAGGTGAGGGAATCTGTTGATCGAGGCGAAGTCCTCGACAGGACGGGTGCCTCCCATGTCGTCACCGTCGGCAAGATCATCGAGCAGAAGAAGATGAAGGTCTTTATTGTCTCGGAAGGGATAACGGCGCCGGACGCCGAAAGGCTCGGATTCGTCTGGTTTCCAGGTCCCAGAGAGGCGGTGGATCGTGCGCTCGAGGAGGCGGGTAGAGAATCGAGAGTCCTTATCTACGAAAGGATATGACATGGCAAAGAAACCGCGAAGCGCAGCTCTCGTCAAGGATGCCGACAGGCTCGCGACCGCGCTCATCCGCGTCGAGCTTCTTAAAACGTGTGGAATCGCACGGGAGGAGATCGAAGGACAAGCCCCTCATCGGCATCGTTAACTCGTGGACGGATCTTCTCCCGGGCCACCTGCACCTGAGGGAGCTGTCGAGGTCGGTGCGGGACGGCATACTCATGGCCGGAGGCATCCCGCTCGAGTTCAACACGGTCGCCCCGTGCGACGGGTATTCAAACGGGCTGTTCGGCATGCGCTACGTCCTTCCGATGCGCGACATCATCGCCGACGCGATCGAGTCGATGGTCATGGCCCACGGCTTCGACGGGCTGGTCTTCCTCTCGGGCTGCGACAAGATCGTTCCGGCCCAGGTCATGGCCGCCGCCCGCCTTGACCTCCCGTCGATCTTCGTAACGGGAGGCCCGATGCTTCCGTTCAACGAGTTTGCCCCCAAGGGAACCCCACCGATACTTTCCATGGTCAGCTGTCCGGGGCCGGGTGCATGCAGCGGCATGGGGACCGCGGTATCCATGCAGTGCCTCGTGGAGGCCCTCGGCCTGTCGCTGCCCGGCAGCGCGGCGACACATGCGGTCCACAGCGAGAAATACCTCATGGCCAAGGCCAGCGGAAAGCGGATCGTTGCGCTCGTGGAGGAAGGTCTGAGCGCACGCATGATCCTAACGTCGGACGCGATCCATAACGCCCTGGTCACGACCGCCGCCGCCGGTTGCTCGACCAACGTCGTCATCCATCTGTTGGCACTTGCCTCCGAGCTCGGCGTGTGTCTCACCCTTGAGGATTTCGATCGGATCGGCAGGGAGGTCCCTCATCTTCTGGGCGTCTACCCGTCCGGGCCCTATTTTCTTCTTGACGTCTATCGAGCCGGCGGCATCCCGGCGCTCCTTAACCGGGTAAAGGAATTCCTCAGAGGTGATGCCCTTACCGTCACCGGGAAGAGCCTGCGTGAGAATAACGCCGGCCTTGAAAGTCGGGACGACGACGTCATACGTGAGCTCAATAATCCCTATCATCCCGAGGGTGGGATCGCGGTGGTGAAGGGCAACCTCGCGCCGGACGGCGCCGTCGTCAAGACGAGCAGCATCCCGAAAGAGATGATGCTCTTCTCCGGGAATGCCCGGGTCTACGAAAGTGAGGCGGAAGCGATAGCAGGGGGACTGCGACACGAATACACCGCGGGTGACGTGATCGTCATACGAAACGAGGGGCCGAAAGGCGGACCGGGCATGCCGGAGCTGCTCACCGTGACGGAGCTTCTCTTTCAGCTGGGACTCGCCGAAAAGGTGGCGTTGATTACCGACGGCAGATTCTCGGGCTTTTCTCGCGGTCCATGCGTCGGGCACGTTTCGCCGGAGGCGTTTATCGGAGGACCGCTCGGGCTCGTCCGGGACGGGGAACGGATTACGGTCGATATCGAAAATCGTCGGCTCACCGTCGATCTGTCGACAGGTGAGCTCGCGCGAAGGCGAAAAGATCGCGTCCCGATCGAACGGTCACTTTCGGGCGCGCTGAAGAAATATGCGGCCCTTGTGTCTCAAGCCGATACCGGATGCGTCACCATACCGCAGGAGGAGTCATGAAGATAGCCATAACCGGAAGTTCGGGGTACCTCGGGAGGCATGTCGTCTCGCTCGCCCTCAAGAAAGGCTTCGACGTTGTCGGAATCGATCTGGTGCCGTCGGGCGTCCGTCACGAGAGGCTGACCGAATCTGTCGTCGACATCACGGACAAGGCGTCGGTTCAGGAGGCGGTAAGGGGAGCCCAGGCGGTTTTCCACCTTGCGGCGGCGCTTGCGCAGTTCGTGCGGGACGAGTCCCGGATGAAGAGGGTTAACGTCGACGGCACCGCGAACCTGCTGGCGGCAGCATACGCGGCTAAAGCGAAAAAGTTCGTATTCGTCTCGTCAGTGGAGGTCTACGGGATCGATGTCCCCACGCCGTGTCCGGAGGCCGCGCCAGTTTCCCCGGTCTGCCAATATGGGCGCGATAAGGTGGAGGCCGAGCGATTATGTATGGAGTATCTCAAGAAAGGCCTGGATGTGACAATCTTCCGCCCGCCGACCATCAACGGTCCCGGCCAGAACGAGCCGTTCCTGGTGTCGCAGATGGAGGCGATCGCGCGCGGGAAGAGCACGCTCTTACCCGGCGGCGGAATGACGCGGCTCCAGATGGTAGATGTGGATGACGTGGTTTGTGCCCTCTTTGCTGCCCTCGAGACCCCCAGATCCGTGGGAGAGGTGATGAATCTCGGCAGCGACGACGTGCCGACCCTGAGAGAGCTGACGCTGGCACTCTACGCTCACGCGGGAAAAAAGCCCCGGTTAATATCGGTGAACGCGGCACTGGCCCGCGCGGCGGTCAAGAGCCTCTCGGCATTAGGGCTTTCGCCGATCGAGCCGCAGCATCTCGAGATTGCCCTGAGGGACTACGTCTTTGATAACCGGCATGCCAAGGACGTGCTCGGATGGCGGCCGACGAAAAACGACGTCGAATCGGCAACGGCCGCTTTTGACGATCATATCGGGAGATTGAAAGAGAAGTAGTCGGTGAGGCCTTTCATATACGAAGCAAACCGGGGGGGGCAGAAATGCCAAGAAGCATTAAGGTGGCGGCGATAACCGGAATCATCGTTCCGTAGGAAAGGGAGGTGTTCATGGAGATCACGCTCATCGGGCAGAGCACGCTCGTAATCAGGATGTCGTCCCTCGTGATCATGACCGACCCCTGGTGGGGATCATTCGAGTTCTTACGGGGGGTCCCGTTGTCGATGGACCCCGAATCGGTCGACCCGATCGACATCATGCTCGTCTCGCACAACCACGTCGATCATTGGTGTCGGAACGCGATTCGTCTTGCCGCCGAGCGCTCCATCCATGTTGTCGGCTCCCAAAAGGCCGCCGCGCGAGCCGCGCGGCACGGGGTGGCAGGGGCCACAGCGCTCAGACCGGGCGAGAGCCACGCGTACCGGGGGATCACCATTCATGCGACGCCGGCCTTTCACCCGTTTGCCAACGATGCCATCGGGTTTGTCGTAGAGGGTGACGAAACGTTCTATTTTTCCGGAGATACCCGTTACAACCCCGCACTGAGCGATTTTCTGAGGCGCTTTTCCCTCGATGTTGCTTTCGTGCAGGTCGCCGCGTCGACCTATCCGCTGGTCGGCAAGGACGGCATGGATCTTTCCGATGCGGCCCGCCTCGTCTCCGAGATACGCCCGAGAACAGTCGTTCCGATACACTTCCAGGTGAAGGGAAAGACTATAGATACCGAGACGCTCAAGAAATGGAAGACCGCGTCCCGGGTCGCGGTCCCGCATCCAGGGAAACCCGTGGTGCTATGAAACAATCGTATCGAGTCGAACTATCATCCATGTAAGGTGTCAAAATGGCCGAGGAAAGAAAGATGAAGGACAACATGACGATAGGTGAACCCCCGAGGGGGTGGCGTCGTTTGGTGGCATTGGGCCCGGGACTCGTGTGGGCGGCAAGCTCCGTGGGCGTGGCGGAGCTCGTCTTCGCGACGCGGGCGGGGGCGATCTTCGGGTTTCTGCTGCTCTGGGTTCCGATCGTCTCGTTATTCTTTAAGTACTTTTTTACCGAGATGATGGGACGCTATACCATCGCGACCGGTGAGGATGTCATATCCGCGTTTGCCCGTATCGAGACGAAGATCGGACCGATTACCCTGCCGAAGGGGTGGATCATCTGGATATTCTGGGTTTTCTTCATCGCGAGTGTGGCGGGGATGGGCGGGATTGCGCTGACGGTCGGCAGTGCGATCTTCGGCGTCTATTCGGGCGTTTCGTATGTGGTGTACGCAATTATTTCCCTGATGTCGGTATGGATCATCCTTTTTATCGGGAGTTACCGAGGTCTGGAAAACGTGTCGAGGATTCTAATCGCGGCGATGATATTCTTTGTTATCTACGCCGTGGTCAAAGAGTCTCCGCCCGCCTCGCTGGTTGGGTCCGGACTCATCCCGAATATCCCGGACAAATCGCTCAGAGAGCTAATCCCGTTGCTCGGCTGGACGGGGGCGGGCGCCATGGGGACGATCTGGTTCTCCCTCTGGACGAAGGCGAGCGGAAGAGGGGTGTCGGAAAAGCCGGGCAAGATGACGCCGGCCGTTCAGCGGAAGATATCCGGGTGGATTGAGATAAGTCGCATAGACCTGATATTTAATATGGTGCTCACGGGAATATTGACGATCGGATTTCTCCTGGCAGGAGCCTCGATCCTCCATCCACTGGGCCTCGTGCCGGAGGGGGAGGGGATCGGGATAATCCTGGCAGGGATCGCCGGCAAATTCTACGGGAGACAGGGTGAGATCATCTTTCTTGTTGGGGTATTCAGCACCCTCTACAGCACGCTTCTGGCCGATATCGACGGGCTTTGTCGCGTGGCGTCCGGCGCCGTCGAGTCGCGATGGGGCAAAAAAAGAGACAAGCGCTTCTACTATCTCATATTCCTCGCCGTCTATGTGGTATCTGCCGGGCTCTTCGCCACGATCATATCGGCACCAGTTATCCTGCTTCAGCTCACGGCGGTTATCGATACGCTCCTGCTTCCGGTCGTCGGACTCATGGGAATATACATCTGCACAAGGTTCCTCCCGCCGGTCTTTCGGCCGGGACGCTGGTTCGTGATATTCTCGTA
The DNA here is from genome assembly GCA_963792965.1 of uncultured delta proteobacterium. Classification (GTDB taxonomy): domain Bacteria; phylum Desulfobacterota; class Zymogenia; order Zymogenales; family Zymogenaceae; genus CAWBYW01. Next base: position 175,659 of record CAWBYW010000007.1, read on the forward strand.
CGCTTCGGTGCTCTTCTTTGTCTTCTTCATCGTCCTTCTGATTATAGCCGTAGTCAGAGGGGTCAGCTTCTCCATATAAGGTGATCTTAGAGGAAAAGCTAGAGGGACCGCGGTAATTGCCTCATCACATTAGAAGGACGGGTTACAGGTGATGAAGATCTCTCGGGATAGCCGAGAGTGACGCAGAAGGGTAAAGGTCGGCCGGAATGCCGGCCTTTTTCTCGCTTCGGAGCGTGAGGTCATATCCTTTCCTTGGAGGTATCCGAACCGACAAAGAGCCGACGACGGAATCACCGTATCCGAGAGCACCTGATTTCATCGATTAGTCGGATTGTAGATTGAAAAAGGAAACGCAATCGGGTATAATAAAAAGATAAATAACGAAAGGTGCGCCGCACTACGCGGCGCGCTCTACAACCGGCACGATAATGAGGAGATCTCAATGCCTCTCATGACCCCACAAGAATACGAAAAGAGTCTCAGAAAGCTTAAATTGGTTGTCTATATGTTCGGAAAACGCCTTGATAACGTCGTAGACGACCCGATCATACGCCCTTCAATGAATGCGGTGGCCCTCACCTATGAGCTTTCACATCGCCCTGAATACGAACAGCTCCTGACGACCACATCCCATATTTCCGGCAACAAGATCAGCCGGTTTACCCACGTCCATCAAAGCATGGATGACTTAGTCAAGAAGAGCAAAATGGGAAGACTCCTCGGATCGTTGACCGGGTGCTGTTTTCAGCGCTGCGTCGGGATGGATGCGCTCAACGCCCTCTCTATCACAACTTACAATATGGATAAGAAAAACGGCACCGAGTACCACGGGCGGTTTCTGAAATACCTTCGTTACGTCCAGGACAACGACCTCGTATGCGACGGCGCCATGACCGACCCGAAAGGGGACCGCTCCCTTTCGCCGCACGAGCAGAGTGACCCCGACCTCTACCTGAGGGTGGTCAAGGAAACCAAAGAAGGGATTATCGTGCGGGGGGCCAAGGCACATCAGACGGGCGCGGTCAATTCACATGAGATCATCGTGATGCCGACGGTCTCGATGCGCCAGGAGGACAAGGCGTGGGCCGTTTCGTTCGCCCTGCCGAGCGACACGGAAGGGATCATCTATATCATGGGCAGGCAGTCGTGCGACACGCGCAAGGTCGAGGCGGGGACGATCGACCGGGGTAACCAGTGCTTCGGCGGGCACGAGGCGCTCGTCGTCTTTGACGACGTCTTCGTTCCGTGGGACAGGGTATTCATGTGTGGCGAGTATGATTATTCTGGCGAGCTTGTGGAAAAGTTCGCGTCATACCACCGCCAGAGCTACGCCTGCAAGGTCGGTGTGGGGGACGTCCTCATCGGTGCAACCCAGACGATCGCCGAACAGAACAACATTGCCAGGGCTTCTCACGTTCGTGATAAGATCATCGAAATGAATCACCTCAACGAAACGCTCTACTGCGGCTGCATAGCCTGCGCGGCCGAGGGGCACCGCGAGCCTTCCGGCACCTATGCCGTCGATACCCTCCTTGCCAACGTGCACAAGCAGAACGTCACACGGTTCCCCTACGAGATCGCGCGGCTGGCGCAGGACATCGCCGGAGGTATACTCGTCACCCTCCCGTCGGAGGAGGACTTCCGGTCAGAAGAGGCGGGCAAATGGGTAAATAAATACCTCAAGGCCGACTCCTCGGTCCCGACGGAAGATCGAATGCGGATGCTGCGCCTCGTGGAGAACCTCACGATGGGGTCGGCGGCGGTCGGCTACCTCGTTGAGTCCATGCACGGGGCCGGATCCCCGCAGGCGCAGCGCATCATGATTTCCCGGGAGGTCAACATGAAAGAAAAACAGCGCAACGCACGGCGCCTGGCGGGGATTGCTGACGAGTCATGATCCACATCTACTCGGAATCTTCGGAGGGTGCTTTGATAGGCGAAGGGTAGGGTATTGTAGGAGCACCTCGCAGGGAGGAAGAGGATAGTGAAAAGGGTCAGCCGTAAGGCTGACCCTTTTTAGTTTGAGCCGAGAAATGCTTGTGCAGTCGCCGCGGATCGAAAATCTCACCTTTTCCGCGAGCCGGCTATGTTGTATGCCTCGCTATCGTTGAGGCAGACTTGAACCCCTCTTTACGTAGTGGGTATGGAGGAGCTCATGAGACTTATGTCCGAGGGGCTCCTTGAGGAACGTGTCATAAATCTCCTTGATTGCCGGGTTCTCGTGCGACTGGCGGTACGTTTGGACGGATGCGTCGTCTTTATACAGCGCGCCGGAACGTAACGTTCGTATCTCGTTTGTCGTCGGGATCGGCTCGCCGCCGCCGGCGATGCAGCCTCCGGGGCAGGCCATTATCTCGATGAAGTGGTAGTCGGCCTTTCCTGCGCGGATCTTGTCCATCAGCTTTCGGGCGTTGCCCAAGCCGTGCGCTACGGCGACCTTGACGTCTCCGAGCGCGCCGACCGCAACTGTCGCCTCTTTCACCCCTTCAAGGCCGCGGACCGGTGTGATGTTGAGATCCTTCAGATTTTCGCCGGTTACCACGGCGTAGACCGTGCGCAGGGCGGCCTCCATGACGCCGCCGGTAGCACCGAAAATGGTGCCTGCGCCGGTGTACTGCCCCATGGGGGCGTCGTACTCGTCGTCCTTCAGCGCGTTAAAATCGACGCCGGACTCCTTGATCATCCGTGCCAGCTCCCTGGTCGTGAGGACATAGTCGACGTCGCGGTAGCCACTGGCGTTCATCTCGGGCCGCTGTGCCTCGAATTTCTTAGCGGTGCAGGGCATAATGGATACCACCACGATATCCTTGGGATCGATCCCTGAGGTCTGGGCATAATAGGTCTTGGCAAGGGCGCCGAACATCTGCTGGGGCGACTTGCAGCTTGACAGATTGTCCAGGAGATCGGGATAGTTATGTTCGCAGAACTTGATCCATCCGGGGCTGCAGGAGGTGATCATGGGGAGGGTCCCGCCCGTCTTTACTCGCTTGAGGAGCTCGTTTCCTTCTTCGATAATCGTCAGGTCGGCGGTGAAATTGGTGTCAAAGACCCGGTCAAATCCGATTCTCCTCAGGGCCGCGATCATCTTACCGGTCACAAGGGTGCCGGGAGGCATGCCGAATTCTTCACCGAGGGCGGCCCGAATGGCCGGGGCTTCCTGAACGACCACGTGCTTTGTCGGATCCTGAAGGACCTTCCATACTTCCTGTACGTAATCCTTCTCATAAAGGGCGCCGACGGGGCAGGCCATGACGCACTGACCGCAATTGATGCAGGTGGTTTCGGCCAGAGGGAGGTCGAACGCGGGAACAACGCTTACCTTGCTTCCTCGCCACGCGGGTCCAAGAACGTTGACGGTCTGAACTGATTGACATACCGTCACGCAGCGGTGACAGTTGATGCACTTGCGGCTGTCGCGGACGATGGAGGGACTCGATTCGTCCAGCATCCCTTCCTTGGGAACGGAAGAGTTACGGAACCGTACGTCTTTGACCCCCACATGCTCGGCGACCCTCTGGAGCTCGCAATTACCGTTCCTGACGCAAAAATTGCATTCGGCCGGATGACTCGAAAGCAAAAGCTCGACGACCAGCCTGCGAGCGGTTCGTACGCGTTCGGTATTCGTTTGAATTACCATACCGTCGGTAACGGGGTGGACGCACGCCGCCACGAGGTTCTTCAGGCCCGAGACTTCGGATACACAGACGCGGCACGCACCGGGAGTATGGCCGATCTCTTGCCAGGCGCAGAGGGTCGGTATTGTGATACCGGCTTTCTTCGCAGCGTTGAGTATCGTGGTTCCCTTTTCCACTTGGACATCGATGTCGTCAATCGTCACCTGTACCAGAGACATCCTTTTCCTCCTTAGGCAAGATGGGCCGCCCGGGGCGCGTGGCGCGGCCGGGCGGTACTCAGCATCCTTCACGCAGTCGCCGCACGGGCGACACGGGATCGTGATTGGATTAACGTTTCAGTATAGTACGGCTGGTTGCCGCTGTCAATATAATTTACAGTTTCCTCATCCGGTCCCGCATTACGGGATAGGCCTCCCGGTTCGGCGTCAACTGCCCTTGGTGAAGGTTCTCAAGAAGAGCTTGGTCGTCTTCAGGCTCCCGACGAGCTTTTTCGCGATATTTCGGGAATAGAGGAAGTCGATCGTCCCCTTGATCCCGTCGTAGACCGATTTGCTCTGCGGATACCACCACATGTTCTTCTGGACGCCCGGAAGGTAGTCGTGGACGATGCAGAGGGGCTCGGTCATCTCGTTGAAGCCGAGCTCTCCGTGGGTTCGGCCGATCCCGGATTCCTTAAAGCCGCCCCAAGGCGTCTCCGCCAGCCCGTTGCTCATCATGTGGTCGTTGATCATGACGACCCCGGCCTGGATACGCCGCGCGAGCGATTCGGCTTCTTTCCGGTTCTTCGACCAGACCGATGCGGTCAGCCCAAGGTTCGAGTCGTTGGCAAGCTTGACGGCCTCCTCCATGTCGTTTACCTTCATGACCCCGACCACCGGGCCGAAGGTCTCCTCACGCATGACAAGCATGGAATGGTCAACGTTGGTGAGGACCATTGCGGGAAGGAAATTCCCGTTCGATTTCTTCGGACATCCCGACTCGGCGGCGATCTTGGCCCCCTTTTTGACGGCGTCGTCAAGGTGCCTCTTGACCGTCTCCACCTGCTGGGTCGTCGTCATCGCGCCGATGTCGACGCAAAAATCGGTATCATGGCCGACCCGAATCGACTTGACCTGATCGACCAGGAGCTTGAGAAACGGATCATACACGTCCTTATGCACGTAGATACGCTCGACCGCGGCGCAGGTCTGGCCGGTATTGGAGAGCCCCGCCCATACTGCGCCCGTCGCCGCCCGGTAGAGGTTGGCGTCGGGACAGACCAGCATCGGGTCGTTCCCCCCGAGCTCCAGCGAGACCGGCGTGAGGGTCTGGGCCGCCTTCGCCATCAGTTCCTTTCCAACGGCTGTGCTCCCGGTGAAGAAAAGCTTGTCGATGCCGGCGGCAAAGAAGGCCTCGCCCGCCTTCCTGCCAGGAAGGTTAAGATGGGTAAACAGGCCGTCCGGGAGGTCGGCCGCGGCGACGCAGCGCTCGATGGCGCTCCCCACCAGCTGGGTCTCGGTGGCGACCTTCAGGATGACGGCGTTTCCCGCCATAAGCGCCATTACGATCTCGGCAAAGGGGATCCCGAAGGGATAGTTCCAGGGGGAGATGATCCCGATGACGCCGAACGGGACGCGAATGATCTTGCTCCGCTTATAGGCCATTAACAAGTTTGCCGGCGGGAGCGGCTTGTCCTTGAGGAAGCGGGGCGCTTTCTTCGCGAAAAAATCGATGTTCATGGCCGTGCCGAAGACCTCGGACACCAGTGCATCGGTCCGGGTCTTGCCGTTGTCTTGACTGATGATCAACGCCAATTCGTCGGCATGCTCCACGACGTAGTCTCTGATCTTCAGCATCGCCCGGGTGCGCTCCTTTACCGGGGTGGCGGCCCAAAGGGGTTGGACCTTCCGGGCCTTCTTTACCGCGGCAACCACGTCCTCGGGACTATTCAGGGTAACGGTACCCAGCTCTTCACCGGTTGCGGGGTTCTTTGAAACGACGTGGCGAGCGTTTTCCTTAGCTTTTTGGTCTTTCGCAAGAGGTATCTGGCTCATCATATACTCCTTCTGAATCTTACTTGTTATTCACATTGATAAGGAAGTATGCCGATGTCGTGACCGACACCGACACGACAACAGTAATCCCCGGCTCTTTGAGGTAAGAGAACACCTTTAAAGATTCGTTGGAGCCGTGTATTGGCCTGCGCCGAAGAGGCGCATGCTCTGCTGTTTCGAGAGTCGGCCCGCAGAAGGACGAACTACTCCACCGAATCTTTCAAACGATCCAGGACCGGAAGACTACCGCGCAGGATCTTTGTTTCACGAAAATCTCATGAAAGGTCCCGGTAGTCCGCGGGGAGGCGGAAAGTAGTTTTTGAGTGGACAGTTAAGGCGACAGTTCAGTCGATAGGCAGGCTTCGACACCATGTGTTTCCTCCTTTCCAAACACGGGAGGCGCGGCCGTTTCCAACCGAACCTTATCGGCCGGTCACCATAGACGGGCTCTTCCATTATGGTTCTGGCGCCCAATCCACAGGTGATGCGGCTCGGAGGTTGTAAAAATGCCGAATAGAATCCGGCAACCCATTTTATAAGTGCAGCTTCACGCTGCGGCGAGACGACATTCTTCAAGAAAGGAGGCAATTATCTTTCCGGACTGCCGGCAATGGAGACGAAATAGGAAGCGGGAAGGGGCCGAAGCTCCGGGTGGGACGCACTGCGTCGCTTTTGGGCGCACAAATACCATCCTATCCTCCTTTCCAAACACGGGAGGCGTGGCCGTTTCCAGCCAAACCCTAACGGCCGGCTGCCATAGACGAGCCCGACTATCGGTTGGGCTCCTGTCCACAGGCAGTGAGGCTCGGAGAATTCTTCGTAGTATGGGTGATATGCTGAGTTTTGTCAACAGAATTCCAGTTGGCCAGCCGCGCAGGCGTGGAGTTGAAAAACGGCCGCCCAAAGGACGCGATCTTTGAGGCGGCCGTCCGGTCATAGGATGATGGCAGCTATTCCGTCGCGATCATGACATTTGAGGCTTTGATGACGGCATATACCTCTTTGCCTTCGGACAGTTTCAGGCTCTCGACGGACGTCTTAGTGATTATGGAGACTATCTGAACGCCTCCGGCAAGCTCGACAACGACTTCGGAGTTTACCGCCCCCTGTACTATCTTCTTTACCTTTCCCTTGAGAACGTTGCGCGCACTGATTTTCATTATTTTACTCCTGTAATCCCGTTATTACTATTGATGCGTCTCGGTACAAAAAGATGCGGGCACCACGCTCGAGCGCGGGCGCAAGTCCGTTGTCTTGCCGCATCCTCCAGGACGTCAGACGATTTGATTCCACACCTAATCAAGATACCGGCCGGCGAGACCGGAACCTCAAAACACGCACTCTTACCTTGACGACCCACCCCGTGATTGATATGGTATTAATATCCATGATAGGTTTAGAGATATTCGTTCGGATGTAGTGGTATTCGCCTTATGCAAAAGGATGACACGATAATGAACGGATTCACGCCCGCACCGGTAAAGCAGGCCGCTACCCTCGGAGGATCTCGAGAGACTCGACATCAGGGTGGGAACGATCTCGGAAATCACCGATGTCTCGGGGTCCGACAAGCTCGTCTCACTAAGCGTCGATTTTGGGGACCATAAGAGGACAGTCCTGGTCGGCATGAAGGGAGAGCGAAAAGATCCGGCCGAGATCAAGGGAAAACAGGCCCTCTTTGTCGTCAACCTGCCGCCGAGAAAACTCTTCGGCATTATTTCGGAGGGGATGCTCCTGGATATCGGGTATGCGGACGGGATTGTTCCGGTCCTGGCCCAACCCGAAGAGCCCGTTCCCAACGGAGTCCGTGCGGGGTGAAACATTGACTTTTCACCGGAGATGCGATAGACTGATGTCGTTTCTTTTGAACGGGTATGTATGAAAGAGTTGATTTCGCTGGACTATAATTACCTCATGAATAGCGTGTTGGGGACGCAATGCGCCGTCGATGACAAAGATATTGCGTCACTTACCGAGCACGGGCAGGCGGCCCGCAGCCGTATTGAGGATGAAAGAAACGGAGGTGAGCTTGCCTTCATGGACATTGACGGGCTCCGCAAGCATATACCGGCGATAAAAGAGGCGGCCGATCGGATAACAAAGCGATTTTCAACCCTTGTCGTCCTCGGGATCGGGGGATCGGCCCTCGGGGCGCGGGCGGTCAAAGAGGCGTTGGTCAACCCGTTCAAAAGGGATGGGTGCCGGCTTATCATCGCCGATAACATCGACCCGGCGTATACCGCACAGCTCATCGACGGCCTCGATCTAAAGGAAACGGCCTTTAACGTCGTCAGCAAGTCCGGGGGCACGGTTGAGACACTCGCGCAGTTCATGATCATCACGGGGCTTCTCAAAAAAATTCTCGGGCAGGACGGTTTTCGTGAGCGCGTTGTCATCACGACGGACCCCCAAAAGGGGGTGCTCAGGGAAATCGCACGGGAGGAGGGGGTCGTTTCCCTCGAAGTGCCGCCGAAGATCGGGGGAAGGTTTTCCGTGCTGACGCCGGTGGGTCTTTTTCCGGCCCAGTGCATGGGGGTGGACGCAGAGAAGATTCTCGACGGCGCGGGCGCGTTCGATGTCTCAACGCGGAAAGGCTTGTGGGAAGGCAATCCCGCCTATCTCTACGGGGCGCTCCTTTTTATCGCTGCCGGGCTGAAGCAACGGAATATCTCCGTCATGATGCCCTATTCGGCAAGGCTTTTCTCCTTTGCGCTCTGGTACGCACAGCTCTGGGCGGAGAGCCTCGGCAAACCGAAGGTCCTGGGTGGGAAGAAGGTCGCGTTGGGCCAGACGCCTGTGGCGGCGGTAGGGGTTACCGATCAGCACTCGCAGCTTCAGCTCTTTATGGAGGGGCCGGAAGATAAGGTAATAACCTTCATCGACGTGAAGGATACCGGGGGCGACGTCGCGATCCCGAAACTGTATGGAGATCGTGAGTCGCTCGGCTACCTCGGTGGCAGGACAATCGGTGAACTCTTTGATGCCGAGCGTTCGGCCACGGAATCGGCCCTGGCCATAAAGAAAAAGATGTCGATGACCGTCGCGATCCCGGATATTTCGCCGCAGACCCTCGGCGTCCTCTTCTCTTTCTTTCAGTCGGCAACGACGTTTGCCGGGTATCTCTATGATATCAATCCATTCGACCAGCCAGGCGTCGAAGACGGCAAGAAATATGCGTGGGGAATCATGGGAAGGACCGGATATGAAGAAAAACTGAAAGAGTATCGTGGCCGTCCGAAGAAAATTCCCGGGTATATCAAGGCGGCCACGTGAGCCGCTGACGTCGTCCCCCTCACGAGGGGGACCGAGATTTCCCCTTGATACGCGGTAGCGTTGTGATATAATAACGAAAGAACACACGAAACATCGAAAACACCTCTTTTTTTAAGTGATGACGAAGAAGAAGATTTTTATTCCTCAGGAAAAACTTGAGATTTGGGTGCACGAAGGGAAGATATCGATGACGAATAACGTCATCACTACACTGACGGGCAAGAAGGTAAGCTATAAGTTGATCCCGGCCTTTAAATTTCTGAGACTCACTTCCGGAAACAGCGATACGGAAAGACTGATCGGTACCGTGAAGACCAAGGACGACATCAAACACCTGAAACCGGATATCTTCATGGATTCCATCATCATCGGCGACAAGGCCTATGAGGTCGAGATGGGGTATATCGGATACCTGACGGGCGACGATAAAGAGCTCGACGATATCGCGCTGCTCTCAAAGTATATCCTCGAAAACATTTGATCACACGCATGACCAGACCGGCAGAAAAGCCCCCGTCGGTGGGGAGCGCCTATATCAGGACGTTCGGCTGTCAGATGAATGAATACGATTCCGAGCGAATTGCCGGACTTTTATCCCTGGCGGGTTACCGACAGGTCGATGACCCAAATGTCGCGGAGGTCATCATCATCAATACCTGCAGTATCCGCGAAAAGCCCGAGGAAAAAACCTATAGCGAAATCGGAACCTATCGGGCAATTAAGGAGACAAAACCGGGGGTAGTCCTGGCGGTGTGCGGATGCGTCGCCCAGCAGCGTGGAGCCGAGATCATAGAGCGTTTCCCCTACGTCGACCTCGTGGTGGGGACAAACCAGATCGACCGGATCGACGCCCTTATCGCGCGTGTCCGGCAGGGAAGGGGGCCGCAGGTTGCGACGGAGTTTTCCGAAACTCCGCACATCACGGCGTTTCCCCGCGTCAGCGATCGATATACCGCCTCCGTGACCGTCATGCAGGGGTGCAATAATTTCTGCTCTTACTGCATTGTGCCCTACGTCCGGGGCAGGGAGATATCGCGTCGGTCCGAAGAGATCATCACCGAGGTGCGGGGGCTGGCGGACGAGGGCTTCATGGAGGTGATGCTCCTGGGCCAGAACGTCAATTCGTACCGCGACCCGACGAGCCTGCTTCCCTTCCCGATGCTCCTGCATGAGGTCGCGGCGGTCGCCGGCATCAAGAGGATCCGCTTTACGACCTCGCATCCGAAAGATCTTTCGCCCGAGCTTATCGCGTGCTATCGAGGGGTCGACTCCCTCTGCTCCCATATACACCTCCCGGTTCAGTCCGGATCCAGTCGAATTCTTGAGCTGATGAACCGGGGGTATACGAGGGAAGGCTATCTGGAAAAGATACGCGCCCTCAGGGCGGCGCGTCCCGATATTTCGGTGACGACCGATATCATCGTCGGATTTCCCGGGGAATCGGCGGCGGACTTCGACTATACCCTCGCGTTGATGGAAGAAGTGAAATTTGACGGGGCTTATTCCTTCAAGTATTCCCCAAGGCCGGGGACGAAGGCCGCGGCCCTGCGCGATGACGTGGACGAGGTCGAAAAGTCGCGCAGATTGGCCGTCCTTCAAGAGCTCCAGAAGGGGCATACCCTCTCGGCGAACGAGAAAAGCGTAAACCGTGTCGAGGAGGTCTTAGCCGTCGGTCCGAGCGTACGCGACCCCGGGGAGCTAACCGGAAGATCTCGGACGAATAAAGTCGTCAACTTTACGGGCGGGCGCGAAAGTATCGGATCGCTGGTTGGTGTGAGGATAAAGAAGGCCAACAACAACTCCCTCTGGGGGGAGGCGGTGTAGTCACGAGATAAGGAGAAGTCAATGCCGAAAGAAATGAAGATAAGCGGTATGGCGATCGATCCGTTTACGAACGTGCCGATCGTCATACTCAGGGATATGGAGGAGAAGAGCACCGTGCCGATCTGGATCGGACTTCTTGAGGCCAGCGCAATTGCAACGGTGCTCGAAAACATCCAATTTTCTCGTCCCATGACCCATGATCTCTTCAAGCGGGTGATGGATACCCTCAACGTCGTCATAGAGAAGATCGTGGTGAACGATCTGAAGGATAATACCTATTACGCTACGATCTACCTCACGTCCAATGGAGTACAGTACCAGATCGACTCCCGTCCGAGCGACGCGATCGCCATCGCGCTCAGGACAGACGCCAAGATATACATGGAGGAATCCGTTATCGAGAAGTCGAAGAAGATCGAGCTTACCAAACCCGATGACATGACTACCGAGGAGGCAAAAAAGAAATGGGCCGAAATCCTCGAAAACCTCAACCCGGAAGATTTCGGCAAGTATAAGATGTAGGTCTTGATGTCTTTTGTCTCTCGTGAAAAGGGAATCTTGGCATGGACGGCGGTCATTATCTATTGTATCCTCATATTCATCGGTTCATCTATTCCGGGCGATGAACTCGATACAGGGCCTCCCGGTTTCGATAAAATCCTTCACATACTTCAATATTTGATACTGTCCCTTCTGATCTTTACCGCACTCAAATTCAGCCTCCTGTCATTGTCCGTTACGGCTATTTTCTGGCTGACGGTGGCCGCTTCGTCGCTCTACGGCGCATCCGATGAGATCCACCAGCTCTTTGTGCCGTTTCGGGAATGTGATTTTCTTGATTTCTGTGCGGATCTTCTCGGATCTTTGCTCGGTTCATACTGGTTTTCGAAAAGACTGAATAAGCGGACGCGTCCTTTTAATCCTTGACAAAGAGAGAGCATTTTGTTATATAAACTTAATTTCTTTACATGTGCCAATGTTTTCTTTAAGGTCGGAGTATTCCATGAATAAGAAAGAATTTGAACCGGGCAGGAACGCTGGATTTAACTCCCAGATCGGCGAGAGCACGAAGTTTGTCGGAAACATCACCGGCTCCGAGGATGTGTTAATTAACGGGGAGATGAATGGTGATGTCGATGTCCGGGCAAGCGTCCACGTCGGCGGGACCGGCAGGGTCAAGGGCACCATAAAGGCTCAGAATGTCGTTGTTGAGGGCAAGGTAGAGGGAACTCTCAAGGCAGAGGATAAGATCGAGTTGATCAACAGCGCCAATATCAACGCGGATATGGAATGTAAGCACTTGGCCGTTGCCGATGGCGCTTTCTTCGAGGGAAAGGTGCATATGGAGGGCATGGATACGGTCAAATCGTCATTCACCGGATAGAGACTTAGAAGGAGTAAACATAGTTGGCCAGGCGCATAAGGACATCACGAAAGAAATCGATAAATAAACCGGACGAATTTATCTCGACGTGGGCCAAGATCATTCAATATTTGTACGAGCATGAGATTCTATTTTATTCGGCCTTCGCGGTGGTGATCGCCCTCTGCGTCGGCATCGTCGCTCTCTCATTTCTCTTCTTTCATCGGCAGACGGAATCCCAGGAGATTCTATACCGCGGGATAACGGCCTACAACGATGCGGGCACGAGTGAAGAGAATCTCAATAAGGCTCTGCTTTCATTCACGGCCGTCGCAAAGAAGTATCCTTTCTCCAAGTCAAAGAAGATCGCCATTCTCTATCAGGGTAACGTCCTGTATGACCTCAAAAAGTATGACGAAGCCCTCGATAAATATAAAACAGCCGAAAAGCAGTTCTCCGGTCCGCTCAAGGATATCGTGAGGGAGGACGTCGGCTATACGCTGGAACGAATGGGTAAATATTCCGAGGCGTCGGACATATTCAAGACCCTCATATCTCCAAAGAACGAAGGAGCTTACTTAGATCTCATCAGGAACCTTGAGGAAGCCGGGAAAAAGGATGAGGTCGTCAAATATGGTAAAGAGTATCTAACCTATTTTGCCGATTCTTCGCACGCCCCGGCGATCAAGGAGAAGCTCGAGACAACCGGGAAAAAATAAATGGAACGAAAACTCCTTTCCGGAAACGAAGCGATCGCGCGGGGTGCCTATGAGTGCGGGGTTGTTTTTGCATCCGCCTACCCGGGAACCCCGTCGACGGAAATCCTCCAGGAAATAAGACACTACCCCGACGTTTACTGCGAGTGGTCCCCTAACGAGAAAGTGGCCCTCGAAGTGGGCGTCGGTGCGTGTTACGCGGGGGGGCGGACGCTCGTCGTGATGAAACACGTCGGGGTAAACGTCGCGGCCGACCCGTTCTTCACCCTCTCCTATACCGGCGTCCGAGGAGGATTGGTCCTGGTCACCGCCGATGACCCGGAGCTTCACAGCTCGCAGAACGAGCAGGACAATCGGAACTACGCGAAGTTCGCAAAGGTTCCCATGCTCGAGCCGAGCGACAGCCAGGAAGCCAAGGATTTCACCAGGATCGCCTTTTCGCTCTCCGAACAGTTCAATACGCCGGTCATGCTGAGGACGACCACGCGTATCTCTCATTCCCAGTCGCCGGTCGTATTGGGCGACGCCGAGCGCGAAAAATACCGCGGCAAGATCGGGATCGAGAAGGATCCCGAGCGGCTCGTGATGCTGCCCAATAACGCCCGAAAGCGTCATCGCGTGGTGGAAGAGCGGATGGTTTCGCTCAAGGCATTTGCCGAAACCTTCGCCGAAAATAAGATTGAATGGGGTGACAAGTCCCTTGGGATCGTCACCTCCGGCATTTCTTACCAGTACGCGCGAGAGGTCTTTCCCAATGCCTCCATCCTCAAGCTCGGGATGGTTTATCCGCTGCCTGAAAAGACTATCCGGGATTTCGCCTCGGCCGTAAAGGAGCTCATCGTGGTTGAGGAGCTTGATCCTTTCATCGAAGAGCAGATCAGAGCGATGGGGATCATCGTTCGCGGGAAAGGACATATCCCTCTATACGGAGAGCTTAACCTCGATATCGTGGGCGCCTCCTTCGAGCGATGCCGGCGGAGGAGAAACCCAGCCGGTATTTGAGCTGCCTAAGCTCCCCCGAGGCCGCCCAATATGTGTCCGGGATGTCCACACCGAGGCGTTTTCTACACGCTCTCGAAAAAGAAGATCTTCGTGGCAGGGGATATCGGATGCTACACGCTCGCGTTTCTCCCGCCGTTGCGCGCGATCGATACGTGTCTCTGCATGGGTGCAAGCATCGGGCAGGCCGTCGGGATGGATAAGGTACTGGGAGACTCAGGGAAGGGAAAGGTCGCCGCGGTAATCGGCGACTCCACTTTCTTCCATTCCGGGATAACACCGCTGATCGATGCCTCGTATAATAAATCAAGCGCCACCATCATCATCCTCAATAACAAGACGACTGCGATGACCGGCGCACAGAACCATCCCGGCACCGGCAAGACCCTCCGGGGAGAAGAGACTCACGCCGTGGATATCGCGACGCTGGCCACAGCTATCGGCGTAAAAAGGGTCAGGAAAGTCGACCCGTACCGCATCGAAGAGACGCGTGCCGCCATCGAGGAAGAGCTCGCCTCAGTCGAGACGTCCGTTATCATCTCGGAAAGCCCCTGCGTGCTTCTGCCGGGAAGCAGAAGGGACGACTGGTATCTGCTGACGGTCGACTCAGCGGTTTGTAACGGATGCAAGGCGTGTCTGATGCTCGGCTGTCCCGCACTTGGCTGGGAGCCGAATGAGACCAACGCAAAAGGGAAAAAGGGAAGATCGTCCATCGACCCGCTGCTCTGCATCGGCTGCGGCATGTGCAGATCACTTTGTAAATTTGACGCCATTGTGAGACGTGCCGGTGACTGATAAAATAACAAATATCATGATGGTGGGGGTAGGGGGCCAGGGTATCATTTTGGCCTCAGATATTTTGTCCGAATCTCTCATGACGGCGGGTTTCGACGTAAAAAAGAGCGAAGTCCACGGCATGGCTCAGCGAGGCGGCAGCGTTGTCAGCCACGTCAGATTTGGGAAGAAAGTCTATTCCCCGCTGATAAAGAAGGGAGAGACCGATATTCTTTACTCCCTGGAGATGCTTGAATCCCTGCGCTATATTGATTTCCTCAACAAGGATTCCGTCGTTATCCTTAACGATTACCGGCTCAATCCCCCTTCGGTATCACTCGGGGTCGAGCAGTATCCGGAAGGTATCTACGACATATTTAAGAAGTATTTCTCGCGGGTGACCCTGATTCATGGCTTCGAGATGGCTACCGAGAACGGCAATCCGCGAACGATGGGCATTATTGTCCTCGGCCATCTCTCTCGGTATCTTGATGTGCCGCAGGACATCTGGCACTCCGTCATCAGGCAGCGTGTGCCTAAGAAGGCCGTGGACGTAAACCTGAAGGCCTTCGAAATGGGAAGCGCCATCCCCACGGTATCATAGGAGGTTTTTGCATGATTTTTAATGAAGAATTTGAAACCCTTCCGAGGCCCGCTCTCGAAGCGCTCCAGTTAAAGCGGCTCCAGGATGTGACGAAACGCGTCTATGAGAGAGTGCCCTTCTACAAAAAGAAGTTTGATGAAGCGCATATCAAGCCAGGGGACGTGAAGAGCCTCAAAGACCTCCAAAAGCTTCCCTTTACGGTTAAACAGGACCTGAGGGACAACTATCCCTTCGGCCTCTTTACCCTCCCGATGGAAGACATCGTCAGGATTCATGCGTCCTCCGGGACAACCGGCAAGCCGACCGTCGTCGGCTACACGAAGAAGGATATCGAGCTCTGGGCGGAGCTCATGGCACGAACGCTCTCCGTCGGCCGGGGCCACGAAGAAAGATATCATCCACAATGCCTATGGGTACGGGCTTTTTACCGGCGGATTGGGCATTCACTACGGCTCGGAGCGGCTGGGCGCTTCCGTCATCCCGATATCCGGCGGCAACACGAAGCGCCAGATCATGATCATGCAGGATTTCGGATCCACGATCCTCGCCTGTACCCCCTCGTATGCCTTGTTTATCGCCGAGGTTGCCGAGGAGGTGGGCGTCGACTTTCAAGAACTTAAACCTCAAGGCGGGGGTATTCGGGGCCGAGCCCTGGTCCGATAGGATGCGCCGCGAGATCGAGAGAAAGCTCAACCTGGACGCCATCGATATCTACGGACTTTCGCGAGATTATCGGGCCGGGCGTTGCGACGGAATGCCTTGAAGCGAAAAGCGGCCTCCATATCTTCGAGGATCACTTCATCCCCGAAATCATCAACCCCCAGACCGGCGAGGTCCTCCCGTACGGAGAGAAGGGAGAGCTGGTTTTCACGACAGTCACCAAGGAGGCGTTTCCCCTCATCCGTTACCGGACCCGGGACATCTCGCGGCTCAGCCCGAGCCCTGTAAATGCGGCAGGACCCACGTGCGGATGGATCGCATAAGCGGTCGAAGCGACGATATGCTGATCATCCGCGGGGTCAACGTCTTCCCGTCACAGATCGAGAGCATCCTGCTGGAGATCGAAGGGGTCGAGCCACATTATCAGCTGATCGTCGACCGCGAGGGACCGCTGGACATTCTCGAAGTCCGCGTGGAGGTCAATGAATCCGTATTCTCCGATGAGATCAAGAAACTCCAGGTCCTCGAAGGGAAGATCGAAAAGGACATCAAGGACCTCCTCGGCGTGAACGCGACGGTGAAGCTCGTCGAGCCCAAGACCATTACCCGCAGTGAGGGAAAGGCCGTCAGGGTTATTGACAAACGAAAGCTATAAGGGAGATTGAGGCCATGAAGGTAGAACAGATTTCGATCTTTTTGGAGAATAAGTCCGGAAGGCTGGCCGAAGTCACGAAGATTCTCGGAGAGGGCGGGGTCAATATCCGGGCGCTTTCGCTGGCCGACACCTCGGATTTCGGGATTCTGCGCCTCATCGTCAACAATACCGAAAAAGCAAAGGATATCCTCAAAAAACACAACTTCACTATGGGAAAGACCGAGGTCATCGCCGTAGAGGTTCCCGACAGGCCTGGAGGGCTCGGGCACATCCTTGAGGTACTCAGGAAGGAAAATATCAACGTCGAGTATATGTACGCTTTCATCGAGAGAAGCGGAAAGGATGCCGTCATCATCTTTCGCTTTGACGAGATCGATAAGGCAATCACGGTGTTGACGAAGAACAAAATCGTCGTTCTTCCCGGTGAAAAGGTCTATTCGCTGTAAACGATACTACCCATCTATTATGAGGTTTTATCCATGAAAAAGAAGGTTTTCTTTTCTCTCGTTTTGTGCATCGTCTTTGTCGGGCTGATCGTCTCCTCCTGCGGTAAGAAACCCGCCCAGCCCGGTGGCGAGCCATACATCATCGGCGGGGTCTTCTCTATCTCGGGGAGCAACTCGCCGCTCGGTGAGCCGGAAAAGAACTCGATGAACATGTTCGTGGACAAGGTCAACAAAGAAGGCGGAATCGACGGCCACCCGCTGACTGCCGTCATCTATGACGACGAGGGCGACGCCACCAAGTGCCTGAACATGGTAAAGAAGCTCATTGAAAAAGATAACGTCCTGGCCATCGTGGGCCCGAGCCTGTCTGGCAATACCCTCGCGGTCATGCCCGTCGTCGAGGAAAAACAGATCCCCCTCATTTCGTGCGCGGCAAGCATCAAGATCACCAGTCCCGTCAACAAGTGGGTCTTTAAGACACCTCAGACGGACGTCCAGGCCGTTGAGCGGATCTACGAGTACCTTGCGAAAAAGGGAATCAAGAAGATCGCCATCATGACCGTATCCAACGGTTATGGTGACAGCGGCAAGGAGCAGCTCAAGGCTCAGGCGCCCGGCGCCGGGATGACGATCGTCGCGGAAGAGTCTTTCGGTGAGAAAGACGAAGACATGACCGCGCAACTGACGAAAATAAAGGGATCCGGGGCCGAGGCGATCGTCTGCTGGGGCACCAACCCGGGGCCCGCGATCGTCGCCAAGAACATCGTTCAGCTCGGTATTACGATCCCGCTTATCCAGAGCCACGGTGTGGCTTCTCCGAAGTATATCGAGTACGCGGGTACGTCGGCAAACGGCAACGTTCTTCCCACGGGCAAGATCCTTGTTCTGGACCAGCTCCCCGCGACCGACCCACAGCGTCCCGTCCTTGCCGACTATAAGAAATTGTACGAAGACACGTTTAAATCACCGGTCTCAGGATTCGGCGGTTATGCATGGGACGCGATGGGAATCATCGCCGGTGCCCTCAAGGAATCCGGAGGCGACCGCGCGAAGCTGCGTGACGCCATCGAAAAGACGACCGGCTTTATAGGTGTGAGCGGCATTTTCACCATGACGCCTGAAGACCACAACGGACTCACCAAGGACGCCTTTGTCATGGTCGTTATCGAAAACGGCACATGGAAGATCATCCCATAGTGGTATGATTTCCCGCATTCGATATCATGAGGCTAAGCACGTCTGTTTAGCCTCTTTTTATATATGGTCATGATGCAGTTTGAGCAGATCCTTCAGTACCTGATCGGTGGTATCACCAAGGGCAGCATCTACGCGGTCGTGGGGCTCGGCTTCACAATTATCTACAACTCCACCGAGATTATCAACTTCGCGCAGGGAGAGTTCGTGATGCTCGGGGCGCTCTTCATGGTGACTTTCGGCTCGGTATTACACCTCCCGATCGTGATTGCCTTCCTGCTATCGGTCATCGCGGTTACGATCGTGGGGATACTGGTCGACCTGCTCATTATCAGGCCGGTGAAGAGACCGTCGCCGGTGACACTGATTATCATTACCATCGGGGCCTCTATCTTCATCAGGGGTGTGGCGGTCTTCGTGTGGGGGAAAGACCCGTATCCGCTGAAATCCTTTTCCGGTGATACGCCGCTTGAGATCTGGGGGGCCTACATTATGCCCCAGACGCTTTGGATTATCGGTATAACGGCCGTGGTCCTTGCCGTTCTCCATTTCTTTTTCGAGTATACGATCGCGGGCAAAGGGATGCGGGCCTGCGCCGTCAACCCGCGGGCGGCCAGGCTCTTGGGGATCAGGGTCAAAAGGATGGTGATGATGACGTTCGCCCTGTCGGGAGGGCTCGGGGCGGTGGCGGGAATCATCATCTCTCCGATTACTCTGGCGACCTACGACATGGGGGTGATGCTCGGGCTGAAGGGGTTCTGCGGTGCGGTGATCGGCGGGCTCGGCAGCGTCCCGGGGGCGATTATCGGAGGTCTTGTCCTCGGGATTCTTGAGTCGCTCGGGGCGGGGCTGATATCGTCGGCCTACAAGGATGCGATCGCCTTCGTGATACTTTTGATCGTCCTCTTTATCAAGCCCACCGGAATATTCGGGGCAGGTGAGACCAAGCGGGTGTAAGCGATGAAGGTAAGACGAGACGCCGTTTACTTCCTGATCCTCATCGCGACCGTCGCGGCACTGCCGCTTTTCCTGAAGGGCGATTACTATCTGAGCATACTGGCGGTCATCGGACTCAACACGATTCTGGCGCTCGGGCTCAACCTCCTCATGGGGTACGCGGGACAGATATCCCTCGGCCATGCGGCCTTCTTCGGCATTGGAGCCTATACGTCCGGGATACTCACGGCAACGTACGGTGTGCCGCCTCTTGTCGCGGCGGCCTGCGCCCTGCTCATCGTCGGCCTTGTCGCCCTCGTCGTGGGAATACCATCGTTGAAACTGAGGGGCCAATATCTCGCCATGGCGACGCTCGGGTTCGGGATCATCGTCTACATCCTCCTCAGGGAGATGGGATGGCTTACCGGCGGCCCCTCGGGATTACGGGATATCCCGACGGCTATCGCTGTTCGGTTTCAGCTTTGACAGCGACCTCAAAAAATACTACCTGGTATGGGGGACGGCGATCTGCATCCTGGTGGTAAGCAGCAATATTGTCAACTCCCGCGTGGGCAGGGCGCTTAAGGCCGTTCACACTTCGGAGGTTGCGGCCGCGACGCTCGGCATCAATATCCAGGGATATAAATTGTCGATCTTCGTTATCAGCGCACTGTTTGCATCCGTCGCGGGAAGTCTCTTCGCACACGTCATGAACTTCATCAGTCCCGGGTCATTCGGGTTCAATTTTTCCATCGTCCTGGTGACGATGGTGGTTGTGGGAGGGATGGCCAGTATCTGGGGCTCGATCTTCGGGGCATCGGTCCTGACGTTCCTACCCCTGTCGCTCACAGTGCTGGAAGAATTTGACATTGTCGTCTACGGCGCCATCCTCATGGTCATCATGATCGTCATGCCGGAGGGACTCACGCGTGGGATCATCGATCGGATACGGGGGAGGATCCGACGATGATACTGTCGGTTGAAGGGCTCAGCATGAATTTCGGGGGCGTAGCCGCGCTTCAGGACGTCACCTTCGGGGTCAGCGCGCACCACATCAAGGCTATCATTGGGCCCAACGGCGCCGGGAAAACCACGCTTTTCAATCTGATCACCGGGATTTACCCACCCACGTCAGGAAGGATCGTCTTTGATGGAAAAGAGATCACAGGCAGGCGCCCCGATAGAATCGCCGCCCTCGGGGTTACGCGGACCTTCCAGAACGTCGAGCTTTTCTCGAACATGAGCGTTATCGAAAACGTCATGGTCGGAAGGCATATTCGGTCGCACTCCGGCTTTCTGACGAGCGCACTCAGCCTGCCCTGGGCCCGCAGGGAAGAGCGGGAAATAAAGAGCCGCGCGCGCCAATACCTCGATTTCGTGGGGCTTCTGCCGAGGGCAGGGGACATGGCGTTGTCGCTCCCGCTCGGACATCAACGGTATCTTGAAATTGCCCGGGCACTCGCACTTGAGCCGAGACTGTTGTTGCTCGACGAGCCGGCCGCAGGACTCGATGAACGGGAAACGGAAGAGTTGTCGCTGTTGATAAAAAAGATTAGGGATACCGGGATCACGATCGTTCTGGTCGAGCACGACATGAGCCTGACAATGGCGATATCCGATGAGATTGTCGTTTTGGACTACGGCAGACTCATCGCCGAGGGAACGCCGCGCGAAGTCCAGTACGACAAAAAGGTCATCGACGCCTATCTGGGCGGAGGCACGGTTGCTTAGAGTCAGGAATATTACCTCGTGCTATGGAAAGATCAGAGCGCTCCAGAACGTGTCGCTCCATGTCTGGAAAGGTGAGATCGTCTCGATTATCGGCGCAAACGGCGCCGGCAAAACGACGCTGATTAATACCATATCGGGGATTGTCTCTCCGGTAACGGGCGGCATCATGCTGGACGGAAAGGACATCACGAAAAGGAACCCCGAGGATATCGTCGGAATGGGACTAACGCAGGTTCCGGAGGGAAGGCAGATATTTAACCCCCTGACAGTGCTTGACAATCTTAAGCTGGGGGCCTATCTCAGGTATAGAAAAGGTCAAAAGAAGAAAATCCACCAGGACATCGAAGAAGTATTCTCGATATTTCCGATACTCGGGGACCGCAGCTCCCAGCGTGCAGGAACACTCTCGGGGGGAGAGCAACAGATGCTCGCCATTGCCCGGGGGCTGATGGCCCGGCCCTCTCTTCTCATGCTCGATGAGCCGTCCCTCGGCCTTGCCCCGAAGATCGCGGCCGAGATCATCGACGTGATCGTGAGGCTTAAGGAAAAGGGGCTCACGATCCTGTTGATCGAGCAGAATGCCCGGGCGGCGCTGGCGGCCTCGGATCGCTCGTACGTGATTGAGACCGGCAACGTGATCGTCGAAGGGGAGGGGAGGGCGCTCCTTCATGATGGGGACGTTAAACGGGCATATCTCGGAAGGGATTACGGGGAGTTTTGGGAGTAGACCATGAGGATCTATAATCGTCGCTACGAGAGGCTTTCGAAAGACGAAATAGAGCAGGTACAGCTTGAGCGGCTGCAGAGCACCGTTCATCGCGCGCATAAAAACGTCCCGTTTTACCAAAACGAGATGAAAAAAAGAAATGTCCTTCCTTCCGACATCCTCAATATATCGGACCTTGCCAAATTCGGTTTTACGACGCGTGACGATCTCGGATACAACTATCCGTACGGGCTCTTTGCCGTACCCCTTCGAGACATCGTTCGGATCAACTCCACGTCCGGAACGGCGGGAAAACCTACCGTCGTCGGCTATACGAAAAACGATCTGGGCGTATGGGTTGACCTGCTCTCCCGCCTCTATACCGCTTCCGGGGTCACCGCCGACGATATCGTCCAGATATCCTTCGTCTTCGGGCTGACGAACTGGGGCAGGGGGATGGCCGCCTCCGCCGAACATATCGAGGCCTCGGTCATCCCGATGAGCGCCCTCAACCCGGAAAAAGAGATCATGATCATGGCCGACTACAAGACCAGTTGTCTCGTGTCGACACCGTCGCATGCCCTGCATCTGGCCGGCCTTCTCGTCCGAGCTGGGGATGGGTCGGGATAAGCTCTCGCTCAAGCGCGGGATCTTGGTGAGCGAGGCGATCTATCCGGAAACGAGAATCCGTATAGAGGAAGAGCTCGGCATCCGTGTTTCGTCCGGCTACGGTATTCCCGAAGCGATGGGTCCCGGGATCGCATACGAGTGTTCCGAGGGGAGGCTCCATGTGGCGGAAGACCATTTTATCGTCGAGATTGTCGATCAAAACACCGGCCACGCCCTCCCGGATGGGGAGGAAGGGGAGTTGGTCATCACGACGCTCACCACAAAGGCCAATCCGTTGATACGGTTTCGCACCGGCGACGTCAGCCGGATCGTGCCGAACGACGGGTGTCCGTGTACAAGGACAATGAAAACGATCGAGTTTCCGACCAAACGCGCGGACGACGGGCTCTCCATCCGTGGCGTCAGGATCTATCCATCACAGATAGAGCGGATCATCACGTCCGCACTCAAGGAGACTCCGCCCTACATGATCAGTGTTTACAAAGTCAACGAGCTCGATGAACTCGACATACTCATCGAGGAGGTGGAATCCCTCTTCTCAGATGAGATCAAGATACTTGAAAAGATGATCGCCACCATCAGACAGGACCTCTCGGAGATCCTTGGGATCAAGGCGAACATCAGGCTCGTCGAGCATGTTACCATGGACGCAATAAAGCGCGAAGGCGCTATCATTTTTACTAACCGTAGCACAAAGGAGTAACTTATGAAGAGGATTATTCTATTTGCACTGGTCGCGCTCTTGGCTCTTTCTCTGTTCTGGACCGGATGTAAAGAGAAGGCGAAAACCGGGGGAGAGCCGATTATCATCGGCTCGATCCTGAGGCTTTCCGTCGGGCGCATCGGACGGAATCCCGGCCAAACGCGGCATTGAGATCGCCGTAAAGGAGATCAACGACGCCGGCGGAATCAACGGGAGGCCGCTTGAGGCAACTTTCGAGGACTCCCAGGACAAAGACACCGAGGCCGTGAACGCCGCCAACAAGCTGATATCGGTCGATAAGGTCCCCGTCATTATCGGCCCCATGAAGAGCGGTGAGACCCTCGCGGTGGCGCCGATCGCCGAGGATAACAAGGTTGTGCTCATTACGCCGACCGCCACGTCTCCCAAGGTTTCGGGTGTCGGGAAATACGTCTTCCGCGGCTGTTCCCGGATCGACAAGCAGGTGGAAGCCCTGGTGAACTACGCCATTGAGAAGTACGGCGCCAAGAAGGCGGCGATCCTCTACAGCAAAGAGCCGTACGGCGAGGGGTTCAAGGACCTGTTCATCAAGTTCTTCGGCGAAAAGGGCGTTGAAGTGGTCGCCGTTGAATCATTCATGGTGGGAGATAAGGACTTCAAGGCCCAGCTCACGAAGATCGCTGCCACAAAATTCGATATCCTCTGCATCCCCGGCTATCTCCAGGAAACGGCTCCGGCGGTCGTCCAGGCACGGATGCTCGGCATTACCGCTCCGACGTTTGGCGGTTACGGAGATATCGCTCCTCTCTACATTGAGCTGGCAGGTCCGGCGGCCGAGGGCCACGTCGTGTCGGGCGAGTATGACGAGGGATATGATACGCCAAAGAACAAGGAGTTCGTGAAGGAATATTATGACATCGTCAAGAAAGATCCCAATGAGCCCAACAACATCATGTTTGCCGCCATCACGTATGACATGACCCACATCGTCGCTGACGCCATGAAGCAGGTCGGCACGGATCCCACGGCGATTAGGGACTATCTGAGGAGCCTGAAGGATTACGACGGGGTTACCGGAAAGCTGAGCTTCGATGATAAGGGAGATGTCCAGAAGGGTGGGATATACCTCTTCGAGGTACAAAACGGTAAATACGTCAAGGTTAAGTAAGTAAATAGGCGAAAGGGGAGGGGGCAATCGCCCCTCCCCGCCCTTATCTCCGTCAGGGCAGCATCGGCATCGATACCCCTCGGTGCTTCACGGCTCTTTTCATAGGACGCACTACTACTCTATGTTTCTACAGCAGCTCATAAACGGTATGGCGACGGGGAGCATCTACGCGATGGTGGCCCTCGGGTATACCATGATCTACGGCATCCTCGGGCTCATTAATTTCGCCCAGGGAGAGATCTACATGGCCGGCGCCTTTACTGCGGTATTGGCGATCTCCACTTTGCATGTCGGATTCGTAACCGCCTTATTCCTTGCGCTTGTGGTGAGCTCGCTGGTCGGGGTCCTCATGGAGCGGCTGGCATTCCGTCCGCTCAGAAACTCAAACCCGCTCATCCCCCTGATAGCCGCCATCGGCGTATCAATTTCACTGCAGAGCCTCGCACGGATCCTTTTTGGGCCCAACAACCGTCCGTTTCCGATTACCTTTAATTATAAAATAGTGCACATACTCGGGACGAAGATTCCCGTACTCGATATCGCGATCCTGGCTGCCGCCGGTGCCCTCATGGTATGCCTGACCGTCTTTATCAAGAGATCAAAATATGGAAAGGCTATGGTAGCCTCTGCGACGGACGGCGAGGCTGCCCGGCTCATGGGGATCGACGTCGATAAGATGGTGACCCTGACGTTCGTAATCGGCTCGGTGCTCAGCGGTGCGGCCGGGGTGATGACGGCTGTCTACTACAACGCGACCTATCCGACCATGGGGATGCTCACGGGCCTAAAGGCGTTTTCCGCCGCTATTCTGGGCGGCGTCGGGAGCATCCCTGGGGCGATTGTAGGGGGATTGATTCTCGGCGTTGCCGAGAACCTCGGTGCCGCATACGTCTCGTCGGGCTTGAAGGACGCGGTGGCGTTTTCGATAATGATTATCGTTTTGATCGTGAGACCATCCGGTCTATTTGGTAGGGCGGGCAAACAGTGACGGCGTATATTCTTCATGTCCTGATTTTCATGGCGATTTACACGATTCTTGTGCTTTCCCTTAATCTTATCATCGGCTTTTCCGGGCAGGTCTCTCTCGGCCACGCGGCGTTTTACGGCATCGGAGCCTACGTCAGCGCAATAGCGGTGGTCAAGCTCCTCCTTCCGTTCAGCGTCGCGCTTATATCCGCAGGCATCGTCGCCGGTTTTTTCGGGATACTCCTCGGGCTGCCGACGCTGCGGCTTAAGGATGACTATCTTGCAATCGTGACGCTCGGCTTCGGGATCATCATCGTCATCGTGGCGCTTAACGTCGATTACCTTGGGGGCACCGACGGCATTATGGGTATACCGTCGCCCACATTGTTCGGCATTAAGTTATCATCGAAAATAGAGTTCCTGGGCCTCTCGACGACCCTGGCGATCGTTACGGGATTTTTCATGTATCGGATAAAACGATCGAGAATCGGGCGTGCCCTTGCCGCGATCAGAGATGATGACGTCGTGGCCAAGGTCATGGGAATCAACACGACGAAATATAAGGTCATGGCCTTCGGACTCGGTTCGGGGTTTGCCGGGATTGCCGGCTCGCTCTACTCCTCGTACGTCCATTTTATTGACCCCAACACGTTCGGCCTTTCCACGTCGATCCTGATCCTCTGCATGGTGGTGCTCGGGGGCATCGGCAGCATTCCCGGCTCGATCTTTGGGGCATCGATTCTTACCGCTCTCCCGGAGTTATTGCGGCTTATCATCAAGGAGATCCCGGGCATTTCCGATAAATACCCCGAATTCCAGACCCTTGCATACGGCCTCCTTCTCGTATTTATCATCATCCTGAGGCCACAGGGTATCCTCGGTAAATCGGATACGGGGAGAAAATTTTCACTCCAAAATATTCTGAAGATTAAGAAACGTGCTTAAGATCCGAAACCTCCACGCTTCATATGGAAACGTACATGTCCTCAAGGGGATATCGCTGCATATCGGCCATGGGGAAATCGTCACCATCATCGGGGCAAACGGCGCCGGAAAATCGACGCTCCTCAAGACGATCTCGGGTCTTGTCGGGACGGGCAGGGGAGACATCTTCTTCGAGGAGACGTCGATCACCGGGCTTTCCGTGGATAAGATCGTCAGGCTCGGCATATCGCACGTTCCCGAAGGAAGGAGGATCTTCGCAAAACTCTCAGTAGGGGATAATCTCGCGCTCGGATCCTTTTCCCGGGACGACCGGGAGATGGTCGGCGAGGATCTCGAAAGGGTATTGTCCCTGTTCCCGGTCCTCGGAAACAAATATCACCAGAAAGGCGAGACACTGTCGGGCGGCGAGCAGCAGATGCTTGCCATTGCCCGTGCCCTTATGAGCAGGCCGAAGCTAATCATGATGGACGAACCGTCCATGGGTCTTGCGCCCAAGATGGTCCATCAAGTGTTTCGGATCATCAGGAGCCTCAAGGAAAGCGGGACGACCATTCTCCTCATCGAGCAAAATGCGCGGGCGGCGCTCTCGATCGCCGATCGGGGCTACGTCATGGAAATGGGGAAATTCATCATCGAGGGTGAGCGCGAGTCGCTCTTCAACAACAATGAGGTGAAGCGAGCTTACCTCGGCAAGGGGTATCGGGAGATCGCCGAATGAGCTTCTTCTCGACACAATCGCTCACCAAGAAGTTCGGCGGTGTATCGGCGCTGAGCGACGTCACGCTTTCCGTGCCGGAAGGGGCCATCATGGGACTTATCGGACCGAATGGCGCGGGCAAGACGACCTTCTTTAACGTCATCAGCGGCGTTTTCCGTCCATCGTCCGGGGACTTCTTCTTCCTCGAGAAAAGACTAACCGGTAAGCCGCCCTACAAAATCACGGAGATGGGAATCGCGCGCACCTTTCAAAATATCCGTGTTTTTTCGGGGATGACGACCATGGAAAATGTCCTTGTTGCTCGCCATAGCAGGACTACGGCGGGGCTCTTCGGTGCCCTCGTGGGTGGGCCGAAGGTGCGCCGCGAGGAGAGAGAGTCTTCAGAGAAAATCGTCGAGATCCTCGGATTCGTGGGGCTCTCCGAACAGAGGGATATACCCGCCGAAAGCCTTCCGTACGGCAAGCAGCGGCACGTCGAGATCGCGCGCGCTCTGGCAACAGAGCCGAAGCTTCTGCTCCTCGATGAGCCGTCCGCGGGCATGAATACGACGGAAACCGAACAGCTCATGGATTTGATCACCGCCGTCAGGGGCAGGGGCATAACGGTCCTCTTAATCGAGCATGACATGAACCTCGTGATGGGAATCTGCGACAGGATCGCGGTGCTTGACTACGGGAAAATAATAGCCGAAGGGACACCCGTTGAAGTTCGTAACGACAGAGACGTAATTGAGGCCTACCTTGGTCGGGAGGAGGACTATGAAGATCTGGGATAACAGATATGAGACCATGCCGATCGCCGAGCTCGAGCAGCTGCAGCTTGAGCGTCTGCAGGCAACGGCATACCGGATCTTTCGGCATGGGGTTACCTTTTATCGAAAGAGATTTGCCGAGCTTGAGTTTGACCCCGAAGATCTCGAATCTCTAAGAGACATAGAAAAGCTTCCCTTTACGACCAAAGAGGACCTGAAGGAGAGTTATCCTTACGACATGTTTGCGGTCCCGCTCAGGGAGGTGGTCAGAATTCACGAGACCTCGGGCGATATCGGGATCGTCGGCTATACGAAGAACGATCTTGTCAACTGGTCAAACCTGGTTGCCCGAGCGCTCTGTTCATCGGGCATCGATGAAAATGATACCGTTCTCATTACGCACGCCTACGGGTTGTTTCCCGGCGCACTCGGCTATCACTATGCCGCCGAGCTGGTGGGTGCGTCTGTCATCCCGTCATCTACCGCTAACACGGATAAACAAATACAGATACTACAGGACTATCGATCGACGGCGCTCGTTGCCACGCCGTCGTATGCTACCCGCGTCATCGGTGAACTGAATGCCCGCGGAATCGATCCCAAGACACTTTCCCTCAAGTACGCCGTCCTTGGCTCAGAGCCTTGGAAAGAGGAGACCAGAAAGGAAATCGAAGACGGGCTTTTCGTATCGGCGACGTTCAACTACGGGGTCGCATCCGTTTTCGGTCCAGGGATAGCCTCCGAATGCCGTGAAAAAGAGGGTCTGCATATATTCATGGACCATTTCATCCCGGAAGTCATCGATCCGCGTACGCTGAAGCCGCTTCCCCCCGATCATGAGGGTGAGCTGGTGTTGACCACCTTGACCCGTGAAGCGTTTCCAATCCTCCGTTTCCGGACCGGTGATATCACAACACTCTACTATGATAAAGAGCCGTGCCCCTGCGGCAGAACGCACATCAAGATGAAACCGGTCCAAAAACGCCTTGACGATCTCATCGTTTTCAACGGTATCAACATCTATCCGAAGCAAATCGAGGATTTCCTCAGGAAGGTGCAAGGACACAAGCCGACCTTCCGCGTCGAATTGATGAGGAAGGAAAATCGGGATTTTATGGATATCGAGCTGGAAGTATCCGAGGACGTCTTCTTTGATGAGATGAAAGTTCAGAAGCGAATTATCGAAGATATGGAATATCGGTTTAATCGGGAGTTTGAGCTCTCGGCATCGATAAAGTTCGTCGAGAGGGGTAGTACTGACAGAAAGAAAAGGGTCCTGGACAAGAGATAGTAATGTAATGAGGACCAAATCTCGCCGGGAGGTAATGTCTGATAAGATATATTATGTAAACTAATAGATAACCGTCTACTTCTTCTCTGTTCTAATAGTCCTCCCGTCCCTCATGGCCGTCCTCTTCACCACTCCTCTTGGAGAAATCGTTGTTCTTAATAAAGCTGACCACCTCCATGAATGCCTCCTGGAAGTTGTCAATATCTTCCGGGAACACCATAATCCGAAATCTGTCCTGCTTACCAAAATCGACAGCCTTCGTCTCCGATATGATGAGGTACTTGTCATTATTGACGTTTTCCTTGACGTCAAAATAATATGTCCGCCTCCCTGCCTTTACCTTCTTGCTGAATAACTCCTCTTTACGCTTTTCTTCCAATTTCGATCTCCCCTTAATTTTCCCCCAAATAGGCTTTCTTAACGGCCTCGTTCACGAGCAACTTGTCGGATTTATCTTCCATTACAATTCTGCCGGTTTCCAGAACATAGCCCCTCTGCGATACCTGGAGCGCCATCTTTGCGTTTTGCTCAACCAAAAGAATCGTCGTGCCTTTTGTCCTGTTAATCTCCTTAATTACGTCGAATATATTCTTCACGATCATCGGGGCCAGACCAAGGGACGGCTCATCCAAGAGGAGGAGCTTTGGATCCGACATGAGTGCTCGTCCGATAGCGAGCATCTGCTGTTCACCACCTGAAAGGGTCCCCCCGAGCTGCTTTTGGCGCTCTAAGAGTATCGGAAAGAGCTCGAGTACCTTCTTCAAGTCATTCTTCACGGTGGGGTCGCTTGTCCGAGCATAAGCCCCCATTTGGAGGTTTTCCTTGACGGTCAACAGCGGGAATATCCTTCTGCCTTCCGGGACCTGCGAGATCCCCATGTTGACGATTCGGTCGACCGATGAGCGTTCGATATTCTTCCCCATAAGGACGATAGTCCCCGTTCGTGCCGGGGTAACGCCGCAGATCGTCATAAGGGTGGTCGATTTCCCCGCGCCGTTGGCGCCGATGAGCGTGATGATCTCACCCTCATTGACTACCAGGGATATTCCTTTAAGGGCTTCGATGTTTCCGTAATAGGTATGGATATCGTTCAGTTCAAGCATACTATTCGGTTCCGAGGTACGCCTCGATTACTTTTGGGTTTCTCCGGATCTCGGAGGGGGTGCCTTCGGCGATCATCGCCCCGTAATCGAGGACAATAACCCGGTCCGATATCTCCATGACCACCTTCATATCGTGCTCTATCAGGATAACGGTAATTCCAGTATCCCTGATCTTTCGTATCAGATTCATCAGGTCACCGGTTTCCCGCGGGTTCATTCCCGCCGCCGGCTCATCGAGCAGCAACAGCTTTGGCTCCGTTGCCAGCGCCCGGGCGATCTCAAGCCTTCGCTGGTCTCCATAGGAGAGATTAGAGGCCATCTCCATGATCATCTGCTCAAGCCCGACGAAAACGATAAATCTAATCGATTTTCTCAATATATCCTTTTCCTCGGACCTCTGACTGCCGGTTCTTAGCACCGATCCAAAGACATTCTTCTTCGACCGGCAGTGGCGACCGATCTTAACGTTATTAAGCGCGGTGAGACTGTTGAAGAGTCGGATATTCTGGAACGTTCGCGCGATGCCGAGCTCCGTGATCCTATCGGGCTTCAGCATCTTCGTGCCGTTTGCCAACGTGCGAGATTTTCCATCGGCATTGAAGAGTATTTCCCCTTTGTTCGGCTGAGCAAGTCCCGTGATGCAGTTGAAGACCGTTGTCTTTCCCGCGCCGTTCGGGCCGATGAGCGATAGCACCTCCCCTTCCCTAATAGAAAAGCTCACATCGTTTACGGCGACAACACCGCCATAGAACTTGCTCAACGAATTAAGTGTGAGGATTTCGCCTTCCATAGCCGGCACGTTCTTATAATTTCTCTTCTTCGTGTGTCACTTTATAAAGGCTCTCGTTCATCGCCTCTAAGATAGTCTTCTCGTGTGTTCCCATCTCTCGCTTGACTCGTTCGATCGGTATGAGGCCGGCAGGCTTAAAACGCATCATGACGATAAGGAGAACACCGAACAGGGCATATCTGGCCTGTACAAGGTCCGGCCACGGCTCAAGCACCTTTCTGAGGATCTCCGACAGGGAGATGAGGAAGGTGGCCCCAAGGATAACACCGGGAATGCTTCCCATCCCCCCGAGCACAACCATGCAGAGGATGAGTATCGATTCCCAAAACTTAAAGCTGACAGGCGAGATAAAGCTGTACCATCGGGCGAAAAAGGACCCTGCCACGGCGCCGAAGGCCGCACTGATAGCAAACGCAGTTACCTTGTACTTTATGATGTTGATGCCGCTGCATTCAGCCGCGACCTCATCCTCTCTAATGGCAAGCCATGCCCTGCCGACGCGTGAGTCCTCCAGGCGGGTCATGACAAGTATAGTTCCGAGGACCATGAAGAAGATCAAGTAAAAGAACGCCGTTTCTCCTCTGAAGACATATCGAATGGGTTCCGAGTAGAAGTAATGCGTTAAGGGAAATAGAAATGCAAGGTCAAGGGACGGCGGAGGTATGCCCGGCAGGCCCATCGGACCCCTGGTGAGCCACATCTCGTTGATGATAATCAAGACAACGAGCTCCGCGAAGCCGAAAGTCACGATGGCGAAATAGTCCCCCGTCAGGCGGAGCGTCGGCGCACCAAGGAGGATCCCGGCCAAAGCCCCATTTATCGCGGCAAGAGGAATAATCACCCAATAACTGGCAAGGATATCCCAGGGTGCTCCGAGCGCGGCGCACTTGAGCGTTATGAGCCCCGCCGTATAGGCGCCGATGCCGTAGAAGCCGACGTACCCAAGGTCGAGGAGCCCCGTGAACCCGGGCAGGATATTCAGACCGAGTGCCAGGATAATGTACATCATCACATAGGTGCACAGGTGAATGATATAGTCGGGCAGGAAGGTTACCGCAAAGAGGTATCCCATGGCGAACTTAAGGAAATAGAGCAAGATCGGTATAAGGAAGACCAGGATAGATAGTGCGGCAAAAAAAACCTTGATATTCTTTGAAAAGCCGAGGGAAAGTTTTTCGCGGAAGAGATTATACTGGGGAATCTTCTTGAGCATCCTTCCTAAACCTTTACGACCTGTTTTCTTCCCAACAGTCCTGACGGTCTCAGGATGATAACAAGGATCATGATGGCGTACGAGATGCCGTCACGATATCCGGACGAGATGTATCCCGCGCCTAAAGACTCCGCCACGCCGAGGACAAAGCCGCCGAACATCGCCCCCGGAATGTTGCCGATGCCGCCGAGTACGGCCGCGGCGAATGCCTTAACCCCGGCATTATAGCCCATCGTCGGAAAGATGGCGTTATAATATATCCCGACGATAATACCCGCAACCGCGCCGAGCGCCGAGCCCACGGCAAAGGTAAACGAAATGACCCTGTTTACATTGATGCCCATCAGAGACGCCGTAACCTTATCCTGCGCACACGCCCTCATGGCCGTCCCGATACGGGTTCGGGTGATCAACAGATGCAGGCCGATCATGAGCAGGATCGTGACCACGAAGATCGTGAGCTGAAGCCACGAGATCTTGATCTCCTGAAATCGCTGACTGTGCTTAAAGAGGGAAAAGGCGACGTTATCGAAAAACGGCGGCAAGGTATCGGCCGGGTATGTTTTCAGACGGCCACCCCAGATGATGAGCGCAACGTTTTGGAGAAAGAGTGATGCCCCGATAGCGGTGATAAGCGCGGCGAGCCTCGGTGCCTTCCGTAGTGGCCTATAGGCGATGAACTCAAGAATAATGCCGAATAGTGCGCATGAGCCGATGCTGATGAGTATGGCGATGGGAAATGGTACGTGAAATATAGCGACACTGGTAAAGGCGAGATAGGCGCCGAGCATGTAGATTTCGCCGTGGGCAAAATTGATGAGCTCAATGATGCCGTATACCATAGTATACCCGACGGCGATTAGGGCATAGACACCCCCCAAGGTAAGGCCGTTGATAAGCTGTTGAAAAAACATCTAATCCCTGCCCGAGCAAAAAATGGGGGAGGGCTTTTCGCCCTCCCCCACCGTCTCCTTGGTGAGTATTACTTCATCTGTTTTTCAGCGGCTACAAACACACCATCCTTGACAACCGCTACGTAAGCGGGCTTCTGGCAATCACCGTCCTTATCAAAGTAGGTAACGCCCGTCAGCCCTTTATAGCCGGTTTCGGGGGAGTTCATGGCCTGGAGGCCATCTCTGATCGCTTTCCGGTCGGTTCCCACCTTCGTAATGACATCTGCGAGGATACCCACGCAGTCATAGGCGTTGGCCGCCATCCAGTCCGGGGTGGTCTTGTACTTGGTTTCGAAGTCCTTCTTGAACGTCAGGGCCTCTCCTCCGGCCGCTTCATACACAAAAGGAGAGCTGGCGACAAAGCCTTCGGCCGCATCCTTGGCAATGTTAATAAGCTCGGGATTGTTCAGGCCGTCAGCACCCATGAACTGGGCCTTAAGACCAAGTTTCTTGGCCTGGGAAAGAATCAAGCCGCCCTGCTGATAATATCCGGCGATAAAGACGCCGTCGGGGGCAAGACCCTTAAACTTGGTGAGCTGAGGGGTGAAGTCCACGGCGTCGGAGTTATAGGCCTCGGAACCGACAACCTCAAGCCCGCTTTCCTTTGCTGCCTTCTCGAAGGCATCCTTCAGGCCTATAGCGTAGTCGTTGTTCTCGTAGAAGATCGCAACCTTCTTAAGGCCGAGATATTCCTTCGCATACTTCGCCATGAAGCTGCCCTGGAAATCATCACGATACACGTCCCTGAATGTCCATCGGTTCTTACTGGCTGTCCCTATGTTGACATTCGTGGCGGTTGGCGAAATGATCGCGGGGCCGGCAACATCGTAGATCGGAATCGCCGCAAGCATCGCGGAGCTACAAACATGACCGACGATGGCCACGATTTCCGGATTACTCACGAAATTCTGAGCGACTGCCGCAGCTTCCTTCGGGTCACATCGTTCGTCACCTATGACGAGCTCCAGCTTCTTGCCGTTGATACCGCCGGCCGCGTTGATCTCATCGATCTTCATCATCGCGCCGTCTTTGATAATTTCCCCGTATGCGGCGGCGTCACCGGACATCGGTGCCGCCAGTCCAATCTTGATGGTTGCACCGGTTTCGGTGGACTTCTTGCAGCCGGCCACGAAGAACGTGAGTGCCAAGGCAAGAGCCGAAAGAACGATTAGAACCTTAAGGCTCCTCAAGTTTCCCATGTTCGTGTTACCTCCTTCTTAGAAATAGGACCGTGCTATTTGCCTACTTGGCAGAAGGCGTGGGAGCGGGAACTTCCGTCGCCGGGGTCATGGGCGCAACGGGGGTCGGGGTGACCTCTTTCTTCTTGCACGCCACGGCGAAGAATGCCAGCGAGAGCGCCAGCGCAGCGATGATCATGATCGTTTTGAAGTTCTTGATCGTTTCCATTTGGTTACTACCTCCTCAAGTGATTAAAATTTGCTAAAGAGAACCAATTTTAAATAGATAATCTAAAACTTATTATACCTTTTGTCAAGACATTTTTACATTTTTTATTTAACCTAATTCCTGGCCTTAAATACGAGTCTGATGGGCGTTCCCACGAAGTTGAATCGCTCCCGTATCCGGTTTATGACATAGCGCCTGTAAGAAGGCTTTATCCCCTTGGGATAGTTGGAGAATATCAGAAATGTTGGTGGGGGTGTCCCCGTCTGGGTCACATAGTATATCTTTACTTCCTTCCCCCTGTAGACGCCCGGAGAGTAGTGCCGTTTTATATCCTCGAAAAAGGCATTTAGCTCCCCCGTACCGATCTTCCTCCGTCTGTTTTCCAGTACGGTGTCTACCGCGGCGAAAATCTGCTGGAAGTTCTTTCCGGTCAACGCCGAGGTGAAAATGATCGGGGCATAACTGATATGCGGCAGCTCTTCCTTCACCCTCTCCGCGTATTCTCGTGCGGTCTTCTCGCTCCTTGTCACGAGGTCCCATTTATTTACTACGATGACGGCCCCCTTCCCTTTGTCATGGACGAAACCCGCGACCTTGGCGTCCTGGTCGGTCGGCCCCTCGGACGCATCAAGCATAATCAGGGCAATGTCGGCCCGATCGATGCTCTTAAAAGACATCAGCACGCTGAATCGTTCT
Organism: uncultured delta proteobacterium; assembly: GCA_963792965.1. Classification (GTDB taxonomy): domain Bacteria; phylum Desulfobacterota; class Zymogenia; order Zymogenales; family Zymogenaceae; genus CAWBYW01. The sequence continues at coordinate 210,522 of CAWBYW010000007.1, forward strand.
ATCCTTGCCAGTACCTTGCTCTTTCTCCTGATCCCCGCGGTATCAATAAGTACGTAGTCCTTCCCATTACGGGAGATAAGGGTGTCTATGGAATCTCGGGTCGTTCCGGGTATTTCGCTCACGAGCACCCGTTCATATCCTAATATCTTATTGAGGAGCGATGACTTGCCGACGTTGGGCCTGCCGACTATGGCGATCTTCTTGATATCAGCCCTCATACGCTCATCGGATGGCTCCTCGGAGAATCCGCGCGAAACGTCATCCATCAGATCGCCGATCCCGATATTATGCTCGGCGGAAATCGGATAGATCTTCTCGGCCCCGAGAGCATAGAACTCAAAGACATCATTTTCTTGTTTAGTGCTGTCCACCTTGTTGACCACGGCGTAGATCTTTTTGTGAGCCTTGCGCAGATAATCATATATCTCTTTATCTATGGGGGACAACCCCTGGCGCGCATCCATCAGGAAAATAACAACGTCCGCCTCGGTCACAGCAATCTCGGCCATCATGTGAATGTCTTTGGTCATTTCAGTTTCGGCACCGGGAAGGAGCCCCCCCGTATCAACGAGGAGATACTCCTTATCGTCGTACCGAGCGTCGGCATATATTCGGTCTCTCGTCACGCCCGGCACGTCCTCGACGATTGCCCTTTCCCTCTTCAATAGTCGGTTAAAGAGGGTCGACTTACCGACATTCGGCCTCCCGACGATGGCCAGGACTTTCTTGGTGTTCATGGTCAATCTACTCGTACCCGAAACGTTTAATCGTCTCTTCGGTCTTGGCCCAGTCTTTCATAACCTTTACCCTGAGATCGAGGAAAACCGGTATATCAAACAGGGCCTCGATATCGAGACGGGCGTTACTTCCGATCCGCTTGATGAGGCTCCCTCCCCTGCCGATCACGATCCCCTTCTGGGATTCCTTCTCCACAAAAATGGTTGCCGATATCGACAACAGCCCCCTGTCGCCGTCCTCCTTAAACTCTTCGACCGAGACGGCCGTAGAGTAGGGGATCTCCTGACGGGTCAGGCCGAAGACCTTTTCCCTGATGATCTCGCCGACGATAGACCGCTCGCTCTGATCCGTCAGGGCGTCTTCCGGAAAATAGGGGTGACCCTCGGGAAGGAGTCCCTTGATTTCGTCGAGGAAATCGATCACTCCCTCTCCCCTCAGCGCCGAAAGGGGAATGATTGAGCTGAAGCCGTGGAGCCGGCTTGCCTCATCGATGAGCGGGAGAATCAGGGGCTTTCTTGTTATGTCGATCTTATTTATGACGAGGATTGCCGGCTTCTTGAGGGTCGTGAGTCCTTGTATAATCTCTCGATCCAGCTCATGCAGCGACGTGCGCGCCTCGATCATGACGGCGGTGATATCCGCTTCATTTTTTGCCGCCAGGGCCGTCTTGATCATGAAGCGATTGAGGCCCTTCCCTTCCGGGCCGTGGTGTATCCCTGGAGTATCAATGAAGACGATCTGACACTCTTTGTCGGTATGGATACCCAGGATACGGTTCCGGGTAGTCTGACGCTTCTCGGATACGATCGATACCTTCTGTCCAAGGATGGAGTTAAAGAGGGTGGATTTACCGACGTTAGTCCTCCCGATTATGGCGACGAATCCCGATTTAAAGGCCACCGATTCGAACCTCCCCTCTTTTGAGCGAATCATCCCCGACGATGGTGAAGTCCGTGTCGGGGTACCGCTCTTTCAACCGCTCGATGGTGTACCTCCGATTTCCGATAGCTCGGGACACCTCCCGCGGATGCACACGCAGTACCACGCGCCCATGCATATTCTGGAGCCGGTCAATCGAGCTAAATAGTGCCTCAATAAGACGCGCCTCGTACACCTTGGCCCCGAGTGCCGGGTGATAAGGCCCGGCCGTAATCCGGCGCTCGAGTTCCTCGGACGGATGAAGCCCGAGCCGGATGACTGGTATGGACTCCTCTTCGAATATTCCGACGAGCCTCGCGAGCAGTGCGACGGCCCGGCTCATCTCAAGGGGAGTAAAATCACCTTCTTTATACATATCTTCAAGCTCGGTGCCGCGGATCACGACCGTCGGGTAGATCCTCACCCCGTTGGGTGCCAGTTCTGCGACGCGATATGCGGTCTGTATCATCGTCTCTGCCGAATCTCCCGGAAGCCCCGGCATGATCTGGGCTATCCATTGGAAATTTTCATCATTGAGGAGACGGGCGGCCCGGATCGTATCGTGAGCCGTGTGGCCACGACGTGCGCGCTGCAGGATCCGTTCATCCATCGACTGGACGCCGAGCTCGACCGTCTTAACCCCGTTTCGCCTGAGGCGATCCACTATCTGGGGCGATAGAGCGTCCGGGCGCGTGGAGATGCGAAGCGAATCAAGCCGGCCCGATCTGATCAACTCGCTCCCGGCTTCCAGTAGCTCATCCTGTCGCCTTTCGGGGAGCGCCGTAAAGCTGCCGCCGAAAAAGGCGAGCTCTCGTTCCCCCTCCCAACTCGGCCTCGTCGCACTATAGCGGAAAACGGTCTCCTTAATAAGCTCCGGCGTAATAGTCTGATTAGTTACGCCGCTGATCGCATGCTGGTCACAATAGATGCACCGGTGGGGACAGCCGGCAAACGGCATAAAAATAGGGATAATGAATCGCTTAAGTCTCTTCATCTCAAGAGCGCCTGCCGTGCCGCCTCCATTTCCGCTTCTTTCTTGCTCCTTCCAGTCCCCCTCCCCCATTCCTCGTCTTCAACGTAGACCGCCACAAGGTAGCTCCTGTCGTGGTCAGGCCCGGTAATATCGATCACCTCGTATCGGGGAAGGCCTCTCCCGTCTTTCTGCATCCTCTCCTGGAGGAGCGACTTGAAGTTTTTCGGGTCTATCGTTCCGTCGAGATACGCGATCTCGATAAACTGCCTCCTGATGATCGTCTCACAAGCCTCGTACCCCCCGTCCAGGAGTACTGCCCCCATGAGCGCCTCATACGCACCGGATAAGATCGAGGCTTTTGCACTGCCACCCGCCGTTTGCTCTCCCTTGCCGAGTATAAGATGCCGCCCGAGGTCGATAGCCCTCGCTTTGATCGCGAGCGCTTCCTCATCCACGAGCCGCGCCCTCATCTGCGTGAGCCATCCCTCGTCCTTTTGAGGGTAGCGCTCGAATAACACATGGGCCACCGCGAGATCGATTACCGCGTCCCCGAGAAATTCGAGTCGATCATTGCCGTAAATGCCCTGGCTGGCGACGGAAGACGCGTGGGTCAGGGCCTGCGACAGAAACTTCCGGTCCGCAAAGTGATACCCGATCTCCTGTTCAATGTCATGGGCGGCGACAGCCATACACACCGTCTCGGAAGGCCCGATCGACGATCACGCCGACGAACCGGTTGATGTCATCGGGGCTCCCGGGCAAGTAAACCTTAAGATAATTTTCGGATTTTCCGGATACAATCCCGTCCCCACATTCCTCGATGAGGACGGTGACCTCTTTTCCATACCATCGGTTGATATATTCTTCTTTCTTTCTTCTTCCAAGCTCACGTGCTATCCGCGCTCGCTCCTTCTTGATATCGCCGGGTACCTCTCTTTCCATCGAAAAGGCCGGTGTCCCCGGCCTCCTCGAAAAGGGGAAGACGTGAAGATAGGTGACCGGGAGACGCTCGATCAGCTCTACCGTGTGTTCAAATTCTTTTTCACCCTCACCTGGAAAGCCCACCATCACATCGACCCCGAGGGCGGGGCCGCCGAGACGCCGGGAGGCTGCGCCGACGACCCGCTCGAATAGCGCTCCGTTATAGGGCCGTCCCATCGCGGCGAGGATCGTGTCATCCCCGCTCTGAAGTGGTATGTGGAGGTGCGGCGCAATAGCGGGACTATCTACCATGACCGAAACGAGCTCATCGGTCAACTCCATCGGCTCTATCGAGGAAAGCCTTATACGCGCAGGAAATAGATCCAATGGAATCGACCTCAAGAGCCGTGCCAGGGAGACGGGCGAATCAAGGTCATTGCCATATCTGCCGAGGTGAATACCGACAAGGATGATCTCTCTGTATCCCCGTTCGACAAGACCTTCGACCCTTCGACGCACCTCTTCAGGCGGCACACTGCGCTCCGGACCCCTGGCGGCCGGCACGATACAGTAGGTGCAGCGCGCGTTACATCCCTGTTGAATCTTCAGGAAGGCACGCGTCCTTCCGCCACCGGGTGACGTATGCTCGGCCTGTATGGGCGCTCCAATCAGAGAAAAAACAATATCGCCGATTGTCTCGTTGAGGTGCGGAGCAATCACTGCGGAGACGTTCACTTCTCGTCCGGTTCGGTCCGGAAACACCGTTGCCGCGCAGCCCGTAACCACGATCGGCGTGCCGGGAGATACCTTCGTTACCCTTCTGATGGCCTGTCGTGACTGATAAGCGGCGCGTCCCGTGACGACGCATGTATTGATGATCGAAACGTCCGCCGGGGCAAGGCCGTGAATAACCCTGTATCCCCGATCGGTCAGAATCTTCGTAATCTCTTCGCTGTCGGCATAGTTGACCTTACAGCCGAGTGTTATGATCGAAACGGTCGCAGTCAATGGATGGAGCCGATCCCACGGAAATAGTTCCTCTTAAAGCACAACCCACAATTAATTATATCCTATTTGATCAGGGATAACAACCGTGTTGCGACTATTCGGACTCCATCAGCTTCTTCAGATAGACCACCTTATCGTCGCCGTCTCGATAAAAATCAGGAAACACGGATACCACCCTGTATCCGTGTTTCTCATAGAACGACCGTGCCTTCAGGTACGGCTCCGTCGAAGAGGTGTCGACGTAGACGTGCCGGGCCGCTTTTTCTTTGAGGGCATTCTCCATCGCCGACAGGAGCAGTCTTCCGACGCCCTTTCGAGAGGTGTTTTGGTCCACACAGATCCAGTAGAGATCAAAACACCGGTCGGTAATGGGAATAGCACCGTAGCAGATATACCCGAGGAGACTTCCGTCGTCGTCTTCGGCGCAGAAGAGCTCGTAATCACGACGCTCGGGATAGATTTCCGCTTCCTCGATGACCTCGATGGCGAGATCGATCTCCTCTTCGGTAAAGGTTTCGCTTCTCTCTAATATATCGCGTATCCACGCTTTATCACGCGAGACGTAGGATCTGACGCGCATCAGTTTGAGACCTCTGGGCCATAAAGTCCACCAGCTGGCCGACCATTTCTTCATAGCGCATCCCCGACGCTACGGCCGCCGCAGGGAATCCTGCGTCGGGAGAAAGACAGGGATTCGCGTTGATCTCCAGCACGTAGATATTGCCCTCGTTGTCTATGCGCATATCGACCCGTGCGTAATCTCTGAGCATGAAGGCGTGTGCGCATTCAATAGCCGTCTTTTCAATCCCGGCCAGCATAAACCCCGGCAGATTCTTCGGAAACGTGCGAGGGGTGTTGTGATATTCGAAGGATTGTTTGTCCCATTTCGCCCGATAGCCGACGATCCGATACGTTTCCTTCGGGAAGTCGATGAACTCGATCTCGGCCGGGGGAAGAACCTTCGGCTCCGGATACCCGAAGACGGAGATATTGAACTCCCTCCCCTCGATATACTCCTCTATCAGAAGGCTCCCGAAGCGAAAGGAGAAGTCGCCCAGTTTCCTGGTGAGCGACTTCCCGTCTTCAAAAACCGATTCTTGATCGATGCCGATGCTGGCGTCTTCAAAGCGCGGCTTGACGATGGCCGGGTAGCGAATGCCGTTTCGGTAGTACTTATTCAATCCGTCAAAGACGCGCCAGTTGGGCGTCTTGATGCCGCTGGTCCTGAGGAGCTGTTTGGTAACCAGTTTATCGGTCGTCATCATCAACGCTGAAGACGGCGATCCCGAAAAGGGGATACCGATGAGCTCCAACAGCGCCGCCGGGTGCCAGCCGAGCTGGGGGTTCTCGTCGACGGTTTCGCAGAGGTTAAAGACCATCTGGACCCGCTCTCGCTCAATGGTCTGGATAAACTCCTTCACATTTCTCGTGAACGGAATGCGAACGGGAACATGGCCCAGCTCCAGAAGGGATCTCTCGATGGCCTCCACCTGCGTGAGGACATCAAGGGACGCTTCGGAGAATTCCTCTCCGAGCGGTATGGGAACGTTATGGGCGATTCCGATAATCTTCTTATGCATGTGCGGCACCTATTCGATAGTCATCCTGGACGGAGACCCGGCTCATCGCCGAGGATATAATCATTTCGATCAGCTCTCTGTAACTGATGCCGACCAGTGAGGCGATGATGCAGAGGTCGGAGCGATCGGGGTTGATTCCCGCCAGCGGATTGACCTCGATGAAATTGGGTACGCCCGATTCGTCGCACCGCAGGTCAAGCCTGCCCGCGTCCCTGCACCCGAGGCCACGCCACGAGGCAAGCGCAACACGCTCGGCCGCTTTGGCCGTCTCATCGTCGACAAGCCTGTAGTTGACGAGGTCCTCGTATTTTTCTTTATTCAGGTACGAGTAGACATCGGGCTCGGCCTTGGTTTTCAGCAGGACTTCTATCGTCCCTATGGCGCGCGCCTCGTCACCCGTGCCCACAATCCCGACGGTAAACTCCCTGCCGGGAAGGAATCGTTCGACCAACGCGGGTTGATGGTAGGTCTCAAGGAGCTTTCTGGTGACGTTGGCCAGCTCAATGGGCGTCCCTACCTTCGAGGTAGAGTCAAGCCCCTTCCCCGAGCCCTCGGCCACCGGTTTTGCCAGCAGCGGATACGCCAGATCGATTCCCTCTATATCCTTTGTCGTCTCAACCACCTTGAAGTCCGCAGTTGGGATCCCAATGTCCCTGATGACATGTTTAGTCATCCCTTTGTGGAGGGTGAGTGACAGGACAAGCGCATCGGAGAACGTGTAGGGGATGTCGTAGGCATCAAGAAGCGCGGGAACCTGCGCTTCCCGACCGTATCCCCGTATGCCTTCGGCGATGTTGAAGACGAGATCCCATTTGTCTCCGGCCGCGAGCCGTGTCGCCAGATTCTTAATATTTCCGATTCGGTCGGTAACGTGCCCCAGCTCCCGCAGCGTCCCATCAATCGCCTCGATGGTTACGGGGCTGTCAAATTCGGCCGTCTCCTCCTCGCCCATCCCCTGGGAGAGGTAGTATTGTCTCAGATCGTAGGTTATGCCTATTTTCATGGTATCGTCCTTTCTTATCTCGGTTTTACACCGTTTCGTTTTTTCTTGCTCGGGTCTGCCGACCAAGCGGCGGCCCACACCTCTATCGTCTTACACATCGTAGAGATGAAGGCCGGGCGGAGCCAGACGCCCGCTCGGGACGAAACGAAGCCTCGATAAAAAAGGGACCAATCTTACGGGTAGCGCTCGATAAGGCGAAAGCCGGCGCAAACACACGACATAACGACTTATCCGAGGCTCTTCCCCCATGGGGGCAGGAATGTGCACATCGACCAACGATTCCGTTGCCGGCGAGACATTAGCTGTCCTGAAGACAAAGCCTCCGGTGCCAGTAATCTGCAATGATTGTGCAGGGTTACGGCGATACAGGCCGCATGCCGAGGGAGGACGTTCGTCATCTTCGTCAAAGAGGGAACAAGAATCCCCTCTCTGTCCGATCAGATGGGCCGTGCTCTGAGAAAGCCGCGCGATCGGAGAAGATAACGAATAATGTCCTTTCTTTTGATTTCTGAGAAACGGGTGGATTTTGGGAAAAGGATTCCGGGCACGCTGAGAATCATGAGAAGCGAGAGATTTTGTTTTTTCGTAGCCGTCTGAGTCTGCATTTCGGCTACAATTGGAGGGAGGTTCGACCTCCTCAGTGAGCGAAAAGCTTTTTTGCATGCTATCCCCCTATGTGTTGCCGTAGGTACATTGGAGAAAATCGTCTATGATCATGGAACGATCGTCCTTATGTATCGTAGTTGAGGAAAATATAACATACTATTTCAAAAAAGCAAGCAAGTAATAACTTTTTTTTTACTTTTTTTTACTTTTTTTGTGGGCCTTTTGGAGCGCCTTTTCGGGTGTTTCGACGGTACGCCGCGCCATTTTTCGGCCGGAGATACGATCCGGGACCGAATTCCTCCCTCTGATCCAGCGCCGAGACACGTCTCGCGCCTCGGGAAGCTGAAGAGCATATCCCCATCACGCAAAGGAATCGCCCTCTCTTACTCGATCCGTACCTCCATGGCGTGAGGCGGGCACGCCGGCACACAGAGCTCACAACCGCTGCACATCTCGGAATCGAAGACGACTTCCATCGTATCACGCTTGATCGACAGCGACCCGGTCGGGCAGATGGCCGTACAGGCGCCGCAGTGGGTGCATTTCTCCTCATCCCGTTTGATATCCTGCTCGATCGGCTTAATCGTCACGCCGGAATCCTTCAGGTATTGGATGCCCGCCCGACAATCGATTTGTTCCCCCTCGAGCTCCAGGACCATGAAGCTTTCCCTCTTGGGAAGGACGTTTGCCTTGAGGATATTGGGGATCAGGTTGTAGTCTTTGATGAGCCGGTAAATGATCGGTTTATCCCAGATCTCCCTCGAAAAATGGAGCACTATCTTTTTCTTCATACGTCAATCCTTTGATGTTATCATTACAAGTTTAATACACTTTAGGAGTTTCTTCAAGATATTTATTGGAGCAAGCCGCCAATAAATATTTCGCATTCAGACCCAGTTGTGGTATGATTCACAAAATTGTCAAGACACGGGAGCAAACATGAAAAAGATCGTCGCTTTTTTTGTCTGCCTGTTAGTTGTGGCTTCATTTCTGATGAGCGATGCGCTCTCCGTCGGCATTACCCAGAAGACCTTTACCGTCTCCGTGCCAAAAGACTACCGGACTCCGGAACCCTATAAGGCCGAGTTTGTCGTTCCCGATGGGATGATAGCCTTCAACTTCACCGTGTGGGGGGCCGGAAAGCCCTGGGGGATTACCGACATGTCCGGCGGGAAAAATAGGGAGATCTATTCGTCGAGGAATTCAGGGCTCGCCGGTGACTTGCCGGCTGGCGACGCTGAGTCTTCAGAGAAAGTAGAAAACCCTTCCGGTGGCGAGACGGGATTTGACTCGTTGTCGAGTATCTCCCTCAATCCGGGAACGTATATCATCTGGACAGAGGGAGGCCCGGGGAGCTCCATAACGCTACAGTATCTTCTGCAGGCAATACGATAATCACTGGTATTTCTTCATCGCCTCAATGACGTCAGGAAGGGTAAACCGGTCTTTACCCTCAAGGAACCGACGCGAGAGCTCATAGTATACCTGGGCGGACTGCGCAATCGCCGCCCGATCCGCCTTTCCCTCCTTGATCTGAGCAGGAACACCGAGGACGAGCGATCCCTCGGGAACCCTCATCCCGGGAGGGATGACGCATCCCCCGCCAACGATGCAGTGGCTGCCCACGTGCGCGCCGTCGAGGATCGTGCTGTTCATCCCGACAATTACGTAGTCTTCAATGCTGCAGGCATGGAGCACGGCGCCATGTCCGACCGTCACGTAATCACCGACGGTCGTCTTCATCGCGGGAGTGGCGTGAATAACCACGTTGTCCTGGATGCTCGTGTACCGGCCGATACGAATAGCATTGAAATCCCCCCGCATGACGGCGCCCGGCCAAACGCTTGAGTTCACCCCGATCGTCACGTCCCCGAGGATCACCGACGTTGGGTGTATGAAGATTCGGTTATCCAGATCCGATTTCACTATATAATCCCCCGTATTTCGTCAAGACGTGCGATGCCGCCGTCTTCCATGTACGTTTCGATCCCCTCGATGACGGTGACGCACGTGCGCGGATCGATGAAGTTGGCGGTACCGACCTGAACCGCCGAGGCCCCCACCATGATGAACTCAAGTGCGTCCTCGGCGGTCATAATTCCGCCGATCCCAATGACCGGTATCGACACCGCGTGCGCCGCCTCCCATACCATCCTCAGTGCCACGGGCTTGATCGCAGGGCCGGAGAGGCCCGCTTTGATGTTCTTGAAGTATGCTCGTCGATTCTTATGATCGACAGCCATTCCCATGAGGGTGTTGATGAGGGAGACCGCGTCGGCCCCTCCGTCCTGGGCGGCCGTCGCCAGCGGTTTGATGTCGGTTACGTTTGGGGTGAGCTTTGCGATCACGGGTTTGCCGGACTCCTCCCTGACCGACCTCACGATCGTCTTGACCAGCTTAGGGTCGGTGCCGAAGATCAGCCCCCCCTTGTCGACGTTGGGGCAGGAGAGGTTCACCTCCAACACGTCCACGCGATCGACGTTACGGAAAGCGGCCGCCGCCTCGTTGTATTCCTGGATTGATTCCCCGTAGATGTTGACGATGATACGCGTATCGTACGCCGAAAGCTTCGGGAGGATTTCTTCGATGAGACGGCGCGCCCCGATGTTCTGGACGCCGATGGAGTTCAACAGGCCCGACGCGGTCTCAAACAGTCTCGGCGGCTCGTTGCCGGCCCTCGGTCGGGCGGATATTCCTTTTGTTACAATGGCGCCGATTCGGTTGAGATCGGCAAAGGGCTCAAGCTCAAGGCCGTAGCCGACCGTCCCGGAGGCCCCCATTACCGGATTTTTGAAGGTCACCCCGAACATCGTAACGGAAAGATCGGGACTCATATCTTTTCCCATCGGATCTGTTTCACGTCAAATACCGGCCCGTCCTTACAGGTGAGGAGATATTCGCCGTCCGCGCCCTTAACGGCGCATCCGAGGCACATGCCCATTCCGCATGCCATCCGCTCCTCGAAGGAGACGAAAGCTTCAAAGCCGATCTTTTTCGACAGGCGGTTAATCTCGGCAAGCATCCTGTTCGGACCGCAGGCGTAGATGAGGTCGTCGGCCCTTGCACGACTTTCGAGGGCCGATATCGCACTTCCCCGCTCACCGAAGCTCCCGTCCTCCGTCACGAATACGGTCTCGAGGGCGAGATCACGTGCGTCTTCGGTTATGAAGGTGACGTCGCCCTTCGTCTTGCCCCCCATGATCAACAGCGGTCGTGGCTCGATCGACTCGGCAAGGGCGATCAGCGGCGGAGCGCCGATTGCTCCCGCCACAAGTATCACGCGTCGCCCGGTGTCCGGCCTCGGAAACGGCCTTCCGAGCGGCCCGATGAGATGGATCGGTTGTCCCGCCGCGGTGCGCGAGAGCTTTTTTGTGCCCCTGCCCGCTACCCGGTAGATGATTTCGATAGTGTCGATTTCTTCCAGGAAGCGCGCGATGGAGAAAGGCCGCCCGAGGAGGGGATCGGTCCCCCACTCTCCCCGAACCATGACGAACTGGCCCGGCTCTCCGCTCGCTACCGGCCCCACATCGGAAAGCGTCATCTTATAGTAGCCGGGACCAAGTTCCCTATTCCCTACGATCCGCGCCTTCATAAACCGCCCGATAAATGCTTTCGGTATTGAGAATCCTCTTGACGTAACCCTTTGTCTCCGCAAACGGGATATTCTCGATAAACTCGTCCATCTCCATGTCCGGGTCACTGTTCTTGATCCATTTCCTGGTGTTTCCCGGGCCCGCGTTATAACTACACAGGGCGTAAACCTTTTCGCCGTTGAAATCCTTCATCAGGCCGCTCAGGTAGTATGCGCCGAATCTAATGTTTGTCTGATAGTCGGCAAGATCCCAGACCTTGAACTCGGTCATCCCGAGCTCCGACGCAATAGTCCTTCCCGTCGTCGGCATAATCTGCATGACTCCGATTGCCCCCGCCCAGGAGTTAACCCGCGGCTGAAAGAGGCTCTCCTCACGCATGACCGCGTAGACAAGGGAAGGCTCAAGGCGGTATTCCCGAGCGTACCGCTCGACCTCCTTTTTGTATCCCGTGGGGTATTTCATTTGCCAGTAGAGCTCGTTTTGTCCCGGATGGTACTCGGAAAGCAGATGCGAGAAGCGGCTCGTGGCGATAAGGATCGGGGTGTAATAATCCCCCGAGTATCTCAGGAGGCGGGCCACCTCGACAAGGAGCTCGGGGCTACCGACACAGCGATCCACGACCAGATTGAGCTCCTTTGCCGCCGCGTCGTCGAGGTTCATCGTCATCAGCTGGAGCGCCTCTGCAAGATGAGAAGTGATTCTCTTGTCGGAGGTAAGGGAGTCGAATCTGCCGAAGTCCCTCGTCCAGTAGCTCTCGTCGAAGGTCTTCTTATTTGAAGGCGCGTCCGCCGGCACCCCGAGCTTCTTGAGCCGGTCCTGCGCCTGCAGGCAGTAGTAGGTTGTGATATATTTTGTCCGGATGGTTTTGTAGAGATCTATTGCCTCGGACAGCTTATTCTGCTTTTCGAGGGCGCGAGCCTGCCAGTAGAGATATTGCGGGTACTCCTTCCTATCGCTATAGTCACCGGCCATCCGTGCAAAATATTGTTCGGCCTTCGCGTAGTCTTTTTTCATGAAATAGAGCCAGCCGATGGACCATAAGACATCGCGCACCTTATCACCACGGGAGTAGCTGGAGAGATAGGTCTCGTAGCATCCAATGGCATCGTCGTATCGTTTCAGCTCCTCATCCGTCCGTGCCGCCAGGTAGATCGATTCCTCGGCCAGTCCGGTCTTCGGGTATTTGTTGAATATATCGAGATATCCGGCCAGTGCCATGTCGTCTCTGTCGAGCCGATTATAGCATTGAGCACGCCAGTAGAGCAGCTCGACACGGGGAAGATTTTCCGGACTGGAAAGGAGCGCCTCGAAGAGCTCGCGGGCACTCTCGTACTTTCCCGATTTAAAGTACGACTTCGCCTTGAGGTACTCGATCTCCTTATTGATGTTGACGGGTAGCGACCCGGTCTTCTTGCCGAGGAGGGCCGGCATCTCGGCGGCGGCCGATATGACCCGATCATACGCCTCACCATCATAGAGGTTATCGATCCTCTTTTTCAGCTCCGCTACGGTAAACCCTCCTCCCGCCCCGAGCCGGTTGATCCCTTCAAAGGCCTTTTCCTGGGCGTCGCTCGTCGGATAGTCGATCCATATCTCCCTGTATAGTGCAAGCGCCTCGTTCTTTCTTCCCATCTCCTCCAGCGTCTTCCCCTTTTGATAGAGTGTCGAGGGGTATTTTTTTGACTCCTTGTTGTTGAAGAGGAATGCGTCATAGACCGTGAGGGCCGCTTCGTACTTGCCCATGCCGGCATAGTAGTCACCCATCATGACGGTCATCTGACTGTTCCAGATGCTGTCGGGATGGGTATCCACGCAGCGTTTGGCCGTCTCGAACGCGGCCTTATACTCTCCCTTTTGAAAGTAGGTCTGGGCCAGATAGTAGAGAGTGTAGTCCTCAAGCTCTCTATAGTTGTCACGGCAATATTCAAAGTAGCGCTGGGCCTGGTCGTAGTCCTGCAGGTTCATTGCCGCAAGGCCCGCCATAAAGGCGATCTTATCTGCCTGCTCAGGCTTGAGGGTGGTCAGATCGATGGCGTCGGCCTCGGATAGAAGACGTTGATAGTCCTTCTCGGACATGAGCGAGAGCGCCGACAGAAATTCGTCACCCGGGGCAAAACGCGGAATCTTCTTTACGCAGGCAAACTGAAAGAGGAGAAAGAGGACAAACCAGCCCAGGATCACCAAGAGGTAACGGTTCTTCTTCATTGCTGAGATTTCTTTTCCTTTCTGAGCCTGTTGACGAGGATATGGGCTGCCCTTACCGGCTCCGGTATACGATATCGGCCCGTCGCCGACATGACCAGGCCGACGGCCCCCTCGCAAGAGATCAGGTTTCCCGGGGAAACGAAAACCGGGCGCGCGTTATCTTTTGTCCTGACCGCATATCCTACCGTCTCGTTTTTATCGATCAGGGGGGCACTGCTCCCCGTTCGCTTTTCACCTCGCCGTGCTCTCCCACCAGTCTCGTCTTGGCGCACCCCGCAGAGGGAATGCCGAGAATAAGCCCCAAATGGGACGCAAGCCCAAAGCGCCTCGGATGGGCGATCCCTTGTCCGTCGAAAATCACGGCCTGGGGGACCGTGGAGAGCTTTTCGAATGCGGCCAGCATGATCGGCCCTTCACGGAACGAAAGGAGGCCGGGGATATAGGGGAAGCCGACCCGGGATACATGATGCACGCTCTCGATCACCTCAAAAGTCACGATATCCATCACGACGACGGCCGCATAGAAGAGCTCGCCCCACTTCTCATACGAGACGTCGGCCCCGGCGACGAGCCTTATCCCGTCACCCGAGCCGAAGAGCACGAGCCGCTCCTTGAGCCGCTCCTGGAGGGCCGCCGCCCGCCCGTAGTCGAGATCCCAGGGGTGAATGGCATCGACGATCACAGTCTTAGATATACCTCGTCATCAACGGCCGCCCCGATTTCTTTTTGGGCGCTTCCGCGATTTACGGCGATCTCTAAAAAATCCGAGCTCCCCAGAAGCGCCATTGCGTCTCCCGGTTTTCCTCTTCCGTAATGATCCGATAGTCCTTGTATTCTCGTCTGTAGCACCGCGATCTCCCTCACAATCTCACGGCCCGTGAGGCGGACGTTCGTTATGAGGTTTCCGAACCGATCGATATGGAGCACGATTCCCCTGATCTCATTTCCCGTCCGCTCGGCCGCAGGAAAGGGAATGGTGATGGGGTCGCTAACGGGCGGCCCGAGGTCCTCCACCGAAACTCCTCTTGAGAGGTGCGCGGCCGCCGGTGCGAAGATGTCCCTGCCGTGGAACGTCCCCGAGATCGCCGGCAGGATATAGTCCGGCTCCTTGATTTCGGCGATAACGGCCCTCTTGGTATTTCCTATCGCCCACGTGAGGATCCCGTTGTCCGGACCGACGAACGTGAAATCATCAGTCCTGGCGGCGATCGCCCGGCGTCCCCCCCCTACCCCGGGATCAACAACCGCCACATGTACGGTTCCCTTGGGAAAATAGCGGGCGGAGATAAGGAGGGCAAATGCCCCCTCCCGGACGTTTTGCGCGGAGATCCCGTGGGTCAGGTCTATGACGACGGCCTCGGGGTTGATCGATGCGATGACCCCCTTCACGATACCCGCGAAGGGATCCCGCGTACCGAAGTCTGTCGTTAGTGTTATAAGCGACTGCCCGACACCCACGCTTTGGCCTTCTTCTCCTGCTTGTCTTAAAGTAACATACCAGTCATGGACAAGTCAAGAGACGA
The DNA here is from genome assembly GCA_963792965.1 of uncultured delta proteobacterium. Lineage (GTDB taxonomy): Bacteria > Desulfobacterota > Zymogenia > Zymogenales > Zymogenaceae > CAWBYW01. The sequence continues at coordinate 225,590 of CAWBYW010000007.1, forward strand.
CCGTAAATAGCCTTGCATATTCCCCCTTTTTTCGTATAATGGAATTATGGATAAAGATCAGGCATCTAAACGAGCACAAAAACTCCGGGAAGAGATCAACCATCATAATTACCGCTATTATGCCCTGGATTCCCCGGAAATCTCCGACGCCCAGTTTGACGCGTTAATGCGCGAGCTGACCACGATCGAAGAGACATTTCCGGAGCTCGTAACCGAAGACTCGCCGACCCGGCGGGTAGGCGCGCCTCCCCTTGATAAATTCGAGATCGTTACCCATACCAATCCCATGCTCTCGCTGGCAAACGTCATGAACGAGCGGGAGTTCCTGGAGTTCGACGAGAGGGTAAAGCGGCTTCTCGGTACCACCGCGGATATAGAATATGTCGGTGAGCCGAAGCTGGACGGCCTGGCCGTCGAGCTGATCTATGCCGACGGACTCTTCACCCTCGGGTCGACACGGGGAGACGGCTACTCCGGTGAAAATGTCACGATAAATCTCAGAACGGTCAAGACGATTCCCCTGACGCTCATCAGGAGCGGCCGCACTCTCGTCCCGAAGCTCCTGGAGGTGCGCGGTGAGGTCTACCTCGGACTCAAGGAGTTCCGGGACCTGAACCGGAGACGCGATGAAGAGGGGGAGCCCGCGTTTGCCAACCCACGCAACGCCGCCGCCGGCTCGGTCAGGCAGCTCGACAGCACCATCACCGCACAACGCCCCCTGACCATCTCCTGTTACGGCGTGGGGAGCGTCCAGGGCGCCGCTTTCAAAACTCACATGGAGGTCCTGAAGACCCTTGAGTCGTGGGGATTTAAGGTCAACAGGTTTATAGAGGTATTCACGGGGGCGCAGTCCGCCATAGACTACCATAGGAAGATGGAGGAAAGGCGCGACTCATTACCCTTCGAAATCGACGGAGTGGTCATCAAAGTCAACGACCTGGCGGCGCAGGAGAGGCTCGGCTCCACCTCCCACGCCCCCCGGTGGGCAACCGCCTTCAAGTTCGCGAGCCGCCAGGCCGAGACCAGGATCAAGAAGATCGAGGTATCCGTCGGGCGCACCGGCGTCCTGACGCCGACGGCCATGCTGGAGCCCGTACGGGTCAGCGGGGTGACGGTATCACGCGCATCGCTCCACAACCAGGACGAGATAGACCGCAAGGATATACGTGAGGGCGACGTCGTTGTCATCGAGCGGTCCGGAGATGTAATCCCCTACGTCGTGGGGGTCATCAAGGAAAGACGGGATGGGTCAGAAAAGCCCTTTCATATTCCCGACACCTGCCCGGTCTGCGGCCAGGAGGTGGTCCGGATCGGCGACGAGGTAGCCTTCCGCTGTATTAATGCGGCCTGTCCGGCGAAGTTGAAGGAGGCGCTCTTTCACTTCGCCTCAAAAAGGGCAATGGATATCGATGGACTGGGCGAAAAACTGATTGCTCAGCTCGTCGATCGGGGGCTCGTCCACGACTTTTCCGATCTATACAGGATCGATAAGGACATATGGGCTGGCCTCGAGAGGATGGCCGATAAATCGGCTCAGAATATCGTTAACGCCGTCAACTCGTCCCGGTCGGTCGAGATGTCCCGCTTCATCAACGCTTTGGGCATCAGGCTCGTCGGAGAGCACCTCGCGCAGGTGCTGGCCGATCACTACCAAACCATGGACGACCTCATGGGCGCCTCTGAAGAGGAGCTGATGAGGATCAACGAGATCGGGCCGGGAGTGGCAAAAAGCATCGGCGCGTTCTTTTCGGAGGATAAGAACCGCGCAGTCGTCAATCGGCTGCTTGAGGAGGGGAACGTCACGATACGGAAACGGGAAAGACCAAAGGAGCGTCCGCTTGCCGGTTTCACTTTTGTCATTACGGGTACCCTTTCCTCGATGTCGAGGGATTCGGCCGAAGACAAGATCAGAAGGCTCGGGGGCAATACCTCCTCTTCCGTGAGCGGCAAGACGAGCTACCTCGTGGTGGGCACCGACCCGGGCTCGAAGCTCGCCCGCGCCCGCCGGCTCGAAGTGAAGACCATTTCCGAAGATGAGCTTTTAACCATGCTGGGAGAGCGACCGTGAGCGACGGCGTCCGGGTGCGGATTCGCGTGAGGGGCTCTGTGCAGGGCGTATTCTTTCGACAGACGACCGCCCAGGAAGCAAACCGTATCGGCGTCACGGGATGGGTGAAGAACCTTCCGACGGGTGACGTCGAGGCGGTTATCGAGGGAGACAGGAAGAAGGTCGATGAGTTGATCGCCTGGTGTCACCATGGTCCCCCCTCTGCGCGCGTCCAGGACGTGACGGCCGTCTCGGAACCTTTTGTCGGCGAATTCACCCATTTTTCCATAAGATACTGATATGAAAGAGGCTCTTTTCTACGAGGCCCTTCCCGAGGAGAAAGTCCGATGTTTCCTGTGTCCGCATAACTGCGTGATCGCACAGGGAAAGCGGGGTATTTGCAGCGTCAGGCAGAACCATAACGGCAAGCTCATCGCCCTCACCTACGAGCACCCCGCCTCCTCCCAGATGGACCCGATCGAAAAAAAACCCCTCTATCACTTTCACCCCGGCTCGGAAATCCTCTCATTCGGCAGCGTCGGCTGCAACTTTTCGTGCGGTTTCTGTCAGAACTGGTCCCTCGTCTCGAGTCCCGTTCCCCGCTCGACGCTTCCTGCGGCCGAAGTGCCGATACTTGCCGAAAAACATGGCTCCATCGGCGTGGCGTGGACCTACAACGAGCCCTTCATCTGGTACGAATATATCATGGACGCGGGACGGCTCGTCAGGGAGGCGGGCCTGACGAACGTGCTGGTCACCAACGGGTACGTAAATCCTGAGCCGCTCCGGGCGATGCTCCCGATCATCGATGCCATGAACATAGATCTGAAATCGATCAACGATTCGTTTTACCGCAAAAACTGCAAGGGACGCGTCGATCCGGTCTGCGAGACGATCCGCCTTTCCCACAGCGAATGCCTCGTGGAGGTCACTAACCTCCTGATCCCGGGAGAAAACGATTCAAGGGAGGATATCGAGCGACTCGTCGAATTCATTGCCGGAGTCGATAAAGAGATCCCGCTTCACTTCTCCCGGTACTTCCCCCATCGCTCGTTCGAGAGCCCCCCTACCCCTCCGGAGACCCTGCTCATGGCCTACGAGATCGCCAAGCAAGAGCCTTAGCTACGTCTATCTCGGTAACGTCATGCTCGAAGCCGGGAACGACACCCACTGCCCCCACTGTGGCGCCCTCGTGGTCCGGCGGCGAGGCTACGATACTCACGTAGAGGGTCTTCTGAACAACGCCTGCGCCTCCTGTCACCGCATACTTAATTTTATTTATAAGGGTACGTCATGAAGAAAATTGTGCTGATCCTTGCGTTTCTGAGCCTTTTTGGATGCGGTCCCTCCGTCAGTGAGACGAAGCCCGCGAAATTCATCCCAAGATTTTCTGAAGACGCTACCCCAAAAGGATTTGAGTTTGAAGGCAATACCGTTACGTACAAGGTCATGGATTCCACGGTTAAGATTAAATACATGGAACCGTCGGATATCGACCTTTTCTTTCTGAAGCACAATCTTCCCAATCCGTTCATCGGCTCCGCGAGTCTGCAGGAGAACCTGACATTGTTTCTGCTGACCTTTGTTAACAACGAGAAGAGGATGATGAGGTTCGACCCCCGGAGGGCTTCCATCTATATCGGCAACAGATATTATCGAGGTTCATATGACTACACGGAGGTCATGATTGCCTTTGAAAAATTCAATCCCGGGGCAGACAGCTCTCTTTTCAAAAAGACGATGTACGATCTCGAACTCGATATTCAACCCGGGAGCACCGTCGAGGGGCTCTTGATTTTCCCGTTTATCCCCAAGCACTCAAAGAAGATTGTTGTCATGGTTGACGGCATTCTTATCGCAGATCAGACGTTCGGCATACCCTTTGAATTCGATGAAAAATAATATGTTGACAAGGTATTTGCGCAGTGGTAGCGTTGTTAGGGTGGGTCAATTCATCTGCGTTTTTAAAGCGGGAGAACTTGAATGATATCAGAGAGACTGGTAAGGCTCATCGAAAACGATGCGGACATCCTTACGAAGAACTGGCTTCACGACGTCCGGCAAAATCCCACCACCCCCACCTACCAGGGCTTCCCCGAAGAAAAGCTCTACCAGCGCGCGAACTTTATCTACAGCCAGCTCGGCCACTGGATATCGAGAAAGACCGGGAAGGGAGAGGTTCGAGCGTACTACACAAAACTCGGCGCCGAGCGGTTAAACGAGGGGTTTGCCCTTTATGAAGTCGTTAGCGCAATCATTCTCCTTAAGCGCCATCTGTGGCTCCACGTGCTGTCCGATGGGCAGCTTTCCACGGCCTTTGAGCTGTACCAATCGCTGGAGCTCAACAACCGAGTCGTGCTCTTTTTCGACCGGGCCGTCTACTATACGATCATCGGGTACGAAGACGCCCTGAGAAAGAGGGCGAAGAAGGAAAAGGGATTCTTCGGCAAGCTCCTCGGGCGCGAGAAAAAGGAGAAAAAGGGGTAATCGGCGCCCCATCCGCATGGGGTGACCGCGGCGCTATCCCCCGGGATCTGTCGTTCGCTCCTCACATCGCCTATCAGGATCGCCTCCGGTCGTCGAGCCCTTACTTTTTATACTTGATGATCTCGGTGTAGGCCACTTTCGTCGGGATACCGAGAAGAACTGAGATGGCCTCGGCCGCTTCCCTTGTTTTCTTCTCCGGATGCCCGGCTCTATATCGTGCCACCTCTCGTCTTACTGTCTCCAGATCTATCCCCGTCTCATCCTCCCTCTCCCTTCCGGCCAGGACGATGACCACCTCTCCGCGGAGATTCGGCCGTCGGTCGATTTCGGTAAGGACCTCCGACACCTTCCCCCTGATGACCTCCTCGTGCACCTTGGTCATCTCCCGACAGAGGGCACAACGGCGGTCTCCCGCGCAATCCAGGATATCGACGAGCGTTTCTCTTACCCTCTGCGGTGATTCGAAAATGACGACGGTCTTCGTCTCCCGGCCGATGTCCAACAACACTATCCGTCTCTTTTTCCCTTTTCGGGGTAAGAATCCGAGGAATACAAACTGGGACGTGTCAAGTCCCGAAATGGAGAGAGCGCACAGGATGGAGGAAGCGCCGGGAATCTGGACCACGTCGATCCCTTCCCGAATACAAAGAGATATCAGGTGGGCTCCCGGATCGGAGATGCCCGGAGTTCCCGCATCGGTTACGAGCGCGACCCTTCTGCCTTCTCCGAGCGCGTCCATGATACTCCGGGCCGCCTTCTCACGATTCTGCTCACGGTAGCTGACAAGGCTTCCCGTTATCTGATACGCCGAGAGGAGCCTTCTGGTGATCCGGGTGTCTTCTGCGGCGATAAGATCCACGGATTTCAGCGTCTCCAGGGCACGCAGCGTTATGTCCTTGAGGTTTCCGATGGGGGTCGAGACCACAAAGAGCGCACTCTTTTTTTTGTTATTTTCCATAAAAAATGTCTTGATTAAGCCGGTTTTCTTGATATAATACAAAAGTTTTTGGAGGTCAACTATGAGTCGAGTCTGCGATATCTGTGGAAAGAGGCCCGTCGTCGGCCATAACGTCAGCCACGCCCACAACATCACCAAGCGGAGATGGTATCCTAACCTTCATGAGATGCGTACGCGCGTCGGAAGCAAGATGGTCCGCGTGAAAGTCTGTACACGCTGTATCCGCTCGGGACTGGTAACGAAGGTATAATCCACCGTCATCCTGGCTTAAAGAATTAACTTCCGCGCCCGGCAAGGTGCTTCGGCACGAAGGCGGCCGCAAGAAGATACCTTTCAATCGTCGATATATCAGGGCACGACACGTCGTGTCTCTTTTTTATTCCCCATACACGGCATCCGGTTACCGGCGACGCCCCGGCGTCATGACCTTCTCGATACCGGTGGGTCTCCGGCCGTCCGTTGTGTCGGGCCGGGACGTCACACGATCCGCTGAACGCTGATAACATCCTTCACCTTTTCCACCGACCTGATGACCTTTCTGAGATGCTCCAGATCGCTGATCTGGAGGGCAAATTCGCACCTGGCTTTGTTGTCGTCCATTGTACGGGCAACCACCTCGGCGATATTGGCCTCCGCGTCTGATATAGCTTCCGCAATCGAGGCCAGTACGCCCTTCTTGTCCTCGCAGACCACCATTATCCGCGCCTTATAGACGTTCTTCTCGCTGACGTCCCACTGGACGTCAACGATCCGTTCCGCCGGCAGATCCAAGACATTCGGGCAATCCATCGTATGTATGGTGACCCCCCTGCCCCTGGTGATGAACCCGACGATCTTGTCTCCCGGGACGGGATTGCAGCAGTTGGCAAACTTCGTCATGATATCATTGACGCCCTTGATCAGGACGCCCCCGGCCTTGCTTCCCTTCTTTTCCGCCTTCCGCTTCTTTGCCGACTCCTCGGCAGCCGCCGGCTCGGACGCCTTGATCTCTTCCTTGGGAACGAAAAATTCAACAATTTGCTGGGCCGATATCCGCGCGTTGGCGACCTTCGAGACGAGATCGTCGAGATCCTTCGTCTTAAGGCTCTCGATGGCCGACTTCATCGTCTGAGAATGCATGTGTTTCTGGAAGCTGAGGCCGAACTTTCGGAACTCCTTGTCGAGGATCTCCTTGCCGAAGCTGATGCTTCGCTCCTTTTGTTCGTTGATCAGCCAGTGCTTGATCTTCTGCTTCGCCTTCGAGGTCACCACCAGACGGAGCCAGTCCTTGCTCGGTTTCTGTTTGTTGTTTGTGACGATCTCGACGATGTCGCCGTTTAGGAGCTGGTAGCGTATCGGGACGAGCTTGCCGTTGACCTTAGCGCCGACACACTTGTTGCCGACGTCAGTGTGGATCGCGTAGGCAAAATCAATAGGGGTTGCCCCCTTCGGGAACGCCTTGACCTCTCCCTTGGGCGTGAAGACGTAGACTTCTTCCGGGAAAAGATCGACCTTCACGGTTTTTAAAAACTCGGCCGGATCTTTGAGGTCCTGCTGCCATTCGATGAGGCGCTGCATCCAGTCGTAGCTCTTCAGGTCCTGTTTCTTAATCCCCTCTTTCCCCTCCTTATATCGCCAGTGGGCCGCGATACCTTTTTCCGCGATTTTGTGCATCTCTTCGGTCCTGATCTGCACCTCGATCCGCTCGCCGTACGGACCGATCACCGTCGTGTGGAGGCTCTGGTACATATTCGGCTTGGGCATCGCAATATAGTCTTTGAAGCGGCCGGGAACGGGCTTCCAGAGTGAATGGATGATGCCCAGCGTCCCATAGCAGTCTTTGAGGGAATCGACGATGATGCGAAAAGCGATCTTATCGTAGACCTCGTCGAACCCGACCTCCTGGTCACGCATCTTGGAGTAGATGCCGTACATATGCTTGATCCGACTCTGGAGGCGGGCTTCAATGTTGTTTTTCTTAAGCTCCTTCTCGATAATGGAAAGGACCTCCTTTGAGTACTTATCGATCTCCTTCTTTTTCGATTCGAGTCTATCGGACATCTCTTTATAGACGTCAGGCCGTAAGGTCTCAAACGCCAGGTCTTCAAGCTCGGTCTTGATCCAGCCGATACCGAGGCGATTTGCCAGCGGTGCGTAGATATCCATCGTTTCCTGGGCGACCGCTTCCCGGCGGTCGGGCGGCAGATACTGGATCGTCCTCATGTTATGGAGCCGGTCGGAAAGCTTGATGAGGAGGACCCGGATATCCTTCGCCATGGCGAGGATCATCTTGCGAAAGTTTTCGGCCTGGCGCTCCTCGGTGTTGGAAAAGCTCATCCGCGAGATCTTCGTGAGGCCGTCAACAAGATGCTTGATCTCGGGCCCGAAGACCTTCTCGATTTCGTCGATGGTGGTCAGCGTATCCTCAACGGTATCGTGTAGGAGTCCCGTGGCGATCGTGGGGACGTCCATCGTCAGCTCGGTGAGGATGTAGGCGACTTCGAGGGGGTGCGTCAGATACGGCTCACCCGACAGGCGGGTCTGCCCCTGATGGACCTTCGCGGAAAAGACGTAGGCCCGCTGGATTACCTCGAGATCCGCGTCCGGAAGGTAGGATTGAACCTTATCGGTGATATCGTTGAGACGTATCATGCTTCTGTTCGGCCGGTTCTTCCAATGACCGGCACCTTCTCACTGTCTTGTCACGGAGTCCGGAGACAAGTCGTTGTCGCAAGCCTTAATTGGCTTGGGCTCTTCGATTACACAGTAGATTCACGTTATCCCTCCCCAGTATCACCATCTATCCGCGAAAAGAATACGTGGTGGGAAAGAATACGATTGACTATTTACGCGCCATCTTATCGATCTCGTCCATCAAGGCGTCCACCATCTCGGCCTCCTTGAGCTTCCTGATGATCTTTCCTTTCTTGAACAGGAGTCCGTATTTCTTTCCTCCGCAGATCCCTATGTCGGCCTCCCGGGCCTCGCCCGGGCCGTTAACCTCACATCCCATGACGGCGACGGTTATCGGGAGCTCGTAACCGGCAAGACGGGTCTCGACCTGTTGGGCCATCGAGACGATATCCATCTCGGTCCTCCCGCACGTGGGGCAGACGATTACTTCGACGCCCCTTTTGGCGAGCCCGAGGGACGAGAGAATCGTATAGGCGCACATTACCTCCATGAGGGGATCCCCCGCAAGGCTCACGCGGATCGTGTCGCCGATTCCCTCCGACAAAAGGACCCCGATCCCAACCGATGACTTGACGGCCCCCCGAAAAACGGTCCCCGCCTCCGTTACCCCCACGTGAAGGGGATAATCCGTGACCCGGGAGATCGATCGGTAGGCCGCGATCGTATCCATGACACCGGTCGACTTCAGCGACAGTTTGATGTTAGTGAATCCCCACCCCTCGCAGAGGTGGATTGATCTCAGAGCGCTCTCCACCAGGGCGTCGGGAAGTGGCGCGCCGTATTTTTTTAACAGGTCCTTTTCGAGCGACCCGGAATTGACGCCGATTCGGATGGCGACTTTTTCTTTGCGCGCCCGCTCTACGATCTCAAAAAGCCGCTTCTCGCCCCCTATATTGCCGGGGTTAATGCGAATTCCCGCCGCTCCCCCGTCCATGCTCATGAGCGCCAGACGCCAGTTGAAATGGATATCCGCGATGATCGGAACCGAAGACCGGCGGACGATCGCCCCGAGGGCTACGGCCGCTTCCTTGTCCTTTACCGCCACCCGGACGATCCGACACCCGGACTCGGCAAGCGCTTCTATCTGTTGTACGGTGTCGGCGACATTTCTTGTATCGGTCTTGGTCATCGACTGGACGACGACGGGATTATCTCCACCGATGCTGACGGGGCCGACATTGATAACGCGTGTTTTTCTTTCGTGTGATCATGGCAGACGAGGTTGAAGGTTCGGTGGTTCTTGTCCGGCCCTTCGGCCTTGTGAGGGATAGCAGGGAAGACAGGAGTACGTCCCGGACGGAGGCCGGGCAAGGAATAAACGCAGGCCCGTGCTTACCCTCATGTGCCTTCGGGCACGTGACCTTATCCTCGGTGCGGGCCGGACGGCCTCTCGATAGCTGATGGCGCCGACGACTCTTATCCCGTCGAATCCGAGGAAACGGAACGGGTCGCCGGTTATGGGTCGATATCCTTAGGGATAGATGTTTATGGTGATGGGTGGTTTGTCTGGAAATGGGTCAAGGGACATCTGCGTTATTCTATCTATTCCACATGATCTATTTTCTCTTTTGTAACATAATTTACCTACTTTTACAAATAAATTATAGCCTCAATCGTCTACAACCCGGTAGACGAACGGCCACTCCATCGAAAGGACACGGTTAACGTGTGCCGGACCTGCTCGTCGCGCTTTTCAAGATGCCGACGGACTCATCCGGCCGGACGGCGAAAGGAGAAAACGACATGCGTCTGGGGATTATACGTTCCCATCCTCCTTGTGATGCTTGAGGATCTTTCCCTGTACCATGAAGATCGTATCCTCGCACATGTTCGTCGAAAGGTCGGCGATCCTCTCAAGCTCGCGGGCGATTCGCAGGATATGGAGGGACCGCTCGATGGTGGTGGGATCCGAGGATCATGAAGGTTATCAGCTCACGGAGTATCTGCTCGCCGAGGTTGTCGACATCCTCGTCACGCTCGAAGACGCTCTCGGCAAGGGCCGAGTTCTCCTCGACGAATGCGTTGATGCCGTCTTTGAGCATTTGAATGGCGATCCCCGCCATGCGGGGCGTGTCGATAAGAGGCTTGACCTGCGGCCGCTCGATCAGAAAAAGCGCGCTCTCGGCCGTATTAACGGCGTGGTCGCCCATTCTCTCCAGATCGTTATTGATCTGCATGACCATGAGAATCGTACGCACGTCTCTGGCCATCGGCTGATACTGGGCGATGAGGGCGACGCACTGTTCCTCAATTTCGATTTCGTAATTATTTGCTTTTTCTTCCATCGTATCGATGACCTCTTTGAGCAACGCCTGATTCTTCTTGACCAGGCCGTCGATGCTGCTTTCGATCATCTTCTCGACGAGTGAGGCAAAATTGATGATATCACGTTTGAGGAGGACTATTCTTTCTTCAAGCATATCCTGATCCTAACTGAATTTCCCTGTTAAATACTCTTCGGTCTTCTTATTCTCCGGAACGGTGAACATCTTCTGGGTCGTACCAAATTCAACCAGCTCGCCGAGATACATAAACGCCGTGTAGTCCGAGACACGGGCAGCCTGGGCATTGTTATGCGTAACGATGAGGATAGTGACGGTATCCTTCAGCTCCACCATCAGCTCTTCGATGCGGGAGGTCGCCTTGGGGTCCAATGCCGACGTCGGTTCGTCCAGAAGAATAACCTCGGGCCTCATGGCGAGCGCACGGGCGATACAGAGCCGCTGTTGTTGGCCGCCCGAAAGAAAAGTCCCCTTACGGTGAAGCACGTCTTTTACCTCGTCCCAGAGGGCCGCTTTTTTGAGGGATTCTTCGACGATCCCGTTCATTTCGTCTCTTGAGAGGTGAAAGCCGTTCAAACGGTAACCGGCCACGATATTATCGTAGATGCTCATGGTAGGAAACGGATTGGGCTTCTGGAAGACCATGCCGATCTTTCTCCTGACGAGAATCGGGTTCATGGAGGAGATATCGTCTTGGTGGAGGAATATCTTACCGGTGATCGTCGCGTCGGGCACCAGCTCGTGCATCCGGTTAATGCAGCGGATCAGCGTCGTTTTCCCGCATCCGGAGGGGCCCATGATCGCCGTTACCTGATTCTTCGGAAATGACACGGTGACGTCCTTGACGGCACGCTCCTTGTGAAAAAAGGCCGACAGGTTTTCCGTCCGTAAGAAAGTATCGCTCATCGTCTTGTCACCAGTTTGGTTATGAAGTTCATCGCCAGAACAAACACGACCAGCACAAAGGATGCCCCCCAGGCGAGCGCATGCCATTCTTTGTAAGGGCTCGTGGCGTACGTGAATATCAATAGTGGAAGCGAATCGACCGGCTTGAGGATGTTGTAGTTCATGAAGGGGTTACCGAAGGCCGTGAAGAGAAGTGGGGCCGTCTCACCGCCGACCCGGGCGACACCGAGGAGAATGCCCGTGACGATACCGCTCATTCCCGCCGGGACAATGACCTTCAAGATCGTCTTGTAGTAGGGCACCCCGAGGGCTAGGGAGGCCTCCCTAAGGTCATTAGGGATGAGCTTGAGGGTTTCCTCGGTCGATTTGATGATCACCGGCAACATCATGACGGCCAGCCCTATTCCGCCTGCGAGGGCCGAAAAGCTCCCGAGCGGGATGACGATCCATGTGTACACGACGATACCGATGATGATCGAAGGTATTCCCATAATGACCTCGACCGACATCCTCACCATCTCCGGGATTCTACCCTCGCGGTGCTCGTTGAGGAATATGCCCGTGGAAATCCCAATCGGCACCGAGAGGCCGGAGGCGATAAGGATAAGCATTAGGGTTCCGACGATCGCATTGATAATCCCTCCGCCCTCTTCACCCATCGGCTTCGGCAGTTGCGTCAGGAAATCCCAGTTGATAACGGCGATTCCGTTTTTCACGATATAATACAGGATCAGCAAGAGCGGCACGATGGACATAAACGAGAGGATAACTACGATCGCCAAAAAGAGCCGGTTCTTTACTATGCGATAGGGAGTGCTCGAGCTTTTCATATTAGTCTATTCCCACGCTCGTCTTTCTGATGATATAGCGCCCTACGAGATTGATGATCAGCGTAATGATGAAGAGCAAGAGTCCCACATATATCAGGCTTGCCCGATGCAGTGAGTCGGTCGCCTCGGCGAACTCGTTGGCTATAACGGACGCCATGGTATTTGCCGGCACGAATATGTTTGCGATCGAGAGAAGGTTTTCCGGCAGTGAGTTGGCGTTTCCGATGAGCATCGTGACCGCCATCGTCTCTCCGATGGCCCTCCCGAGAGACAGAATGATCCCGGCGATAATCCCCGATCGCGCTGCCGGTAGCACGACCCTCCTGATCACCTCAAATCTCGTGGCGCCGAGGCAGTAGGCAGCCTCCTTGAGATCGTTGGGCACAAGCGTAATCACCTCCCGGGCGATTGACGCGGAGTACGGAATGATCATGACGGTGAGGACTACGGAGGCCGTCAGTATTCCCACGCCGTAGGGAAGGATGCTACTGTCGATCTTCATGAGGTTCATCTCGAGATCGATCACCAGCGGCACGAGAAAAAATATTCCCCAGAACCCGTAGATAATTGACGGTATCCCGGCCAGCAGTTCCACGGCGCTCTTGAGCAGGGTTGATATGATCCCCTCTCGGAAATACTCCCCCAGGAAGAGCGCGATGGAAATCGAAAAGGGGATCGATATGATCAGGGCGATACATGAGGTGACCAGTGTTCCCACGATAAAGGCCAATGCGCCGAAACTTCCTTTTACGGGGTCCCAGTCCTGACCCGTGATAAATCCGAGGCCGAATTTCCTCATCGATTCAATCGCGTCGATCGGGAGCGTTACAAAGAAACTAACCAGAAGGATAAGAATCCCCACGGATGAGGCGATGAGCACCGCCCGGAAGATAAACTCTTTGGTCTTATACGTATCTCTCATGGTGATCGACCTCATCCCCTATAGGGAAGCACCCGGATCATGAGAAAATTCTCGTGGGGCATCGGCGGCGCGGATATCTCGCGGAGCTGACGCCGGTCATCTATTTCTTGATCGGCCTGCCGTCGTAGGTGATCGACCTGATAATTCGTTCGACCTTTTCCACCGCCGGCTTTGAGATCGGGGCGTACTTGAGCGGCTCACAATATTTCTGGCCTTCGTGCGTCATCCACCAGATGAGGGCGACGAGCGTTTGTGCCTTTTCCTTGGATCGTCCGGCGTAGTGCTGCTCCTGATAGAGTATGACCCATGTCATACCGGCGATCGGGTACCCGGTGGCCGCATCGGTATCGGTAAGCGTTATCCGCGTATCATCCGGAATCGGCACCTCCGCCGCGACTTTCGTGGAATCAAGGTTCGGCCTGATATATTTCCCCTTCTTATTCTGCAGCTCGGCAACGGGCATGTCGTTCTCGAGGGCATAGATCAGCTCGACATATCCGATGCTCCCGGGCAGGTGTGCAATTTGGCCGGCGACCCCGGGGTTACCCTTGGCGCCGAGACCGGCGGGCCACTTCACCTCCTTACCCGACCCGACCTTTTTGTTCCACTCGGGGCTGATCTTGGCCAGATAATCGGTGAAGATGTTGGTGGTGCCGCTCCCATCGGAACGATGCACCACGGTGATGGGGAGCGGCGCCAGCTTCACCCCTCCGTTCAGGGCAACGATCGCCTTGTCGTCCCACTTCTTGATCTTCCCAAGGAAGATGTCGGCCAAGAGGGCACGCGAGAGCTTGATCTCCGGGTTGCCGGGGATATTATAGCTGACCGCCACGGCGCCGAGAGTGATGGGGATATGGAGGATGTTGGCCGGCGCGGCCTTGAGGTCTTCGTTGCTCATGAACGCGTCGGTCGCCCCAAAATCGACAGTCTTTTTCTTCAGCTGCTCGATACCGGCCCCCGAACCGATCCCTTGATAGTTGACTTTTACCTTGAACTCCTTGTAGTAGGCGTCAAACATTTTCGAATAAAGGGGCTGAGGGAACGTTGCGCCGGCCCCAAGGAGCTCCGTGTCGGCGGCCGAGGCGATCCGGGCCGTAGCGACTAAAAGCATCGCAAGAAGGAGCGATCTTAAGAGACGTCTCATTGAGCACCTCCTTAAAATCGGTTTTATCGTCACGAGCACTATAAATTAAATAGATTATCTCTCTCCTGTATAGCGGAGATAATCATTCTGTAAATATTGTGTAAATTTCCCTCCTTTTCGGCGCTCACCGAATATCCATGTAACGCTGACCGGAAAATACCTCCACCCCCGGCTACGTGAGGCTCTTCTGCGGGATCCGTATGGTGAACTTAGATCCGACACCAACACGGCTTTCAACCTCGATATCTCCTCCGTGAAATAGGACGATCTGCTTCACGATCGAGAGGCCAAGGCCCGTCCCACCGAGCCTCCGGGCGCGGGATTTATCGACGCGATAGAATCGATTGAATATCTTCCCGATATCGTCCCTCGGTATGCCGATTCCGGTATCGGCGATTTCGGCGGTGAATAGGTCGTCGCGCGCCATCAACGAGATTGTTATTCCGCCCTTTTCCGTATATTTTATCGCATTGTCGATAACGTTTATGAACATCTGTTCCAGCCAAAAGGGATCGGCGCTGATGACCGGCGCCTTATGACCGGCGTCGATAGTTATCGTCAGCCCCTTTTGTTTGATCTTATCGTCAAACATCTCGCTGATGTCCTGAACCATCTCCCCCACGTCTACGCTCCCGATTTCAAGCGGGACATCCTTCTCCTCAAATTCTGAGAGGAGCAAGAGATCTTTTATGATATCGATCATCCGATCGGTGTTTCTTCTGATAATCTCGATGTAATCTTTCCTCTTCCGCTCATCGGCCGTCTGGAGGGTCTCGATGAATCCCTTAATGGATGTAAGTGGCGTGCGCAGCTCGTGGGAAACGTTGGTCACGAACTCCTTCTTGGCCAGTTCGAGCTGCTTGATATCGGTTATGTCATGGAAGACGGCAACGATCTCATCGGTCGATTCGATTGAGGATACGCCGCACGCGTAAATTCGATTGGCTATGTGGACCTCATCATGCCTGTTTTGCCGATCGCGCTTTACCCCTTCGATCAGTTCCCCCACGCTCAGGTCCCTCATCACCTCCCAATAATACTTTCCCGAGATGGGCGTATCATGAGCGATCTTCGTAAGGCTCTCATTGAAAAGGACGATCCTTCCGCTTTCGTCGAGGACCAACAGCGCTTCGTCAATCGAAGAGATGATCTGCAAGAGCTCATCCTTGCGCTGGGATACCTGGTTAAACAGAAGCTGTATCCTTTCCGTCATGTAGTTAAACCGATCGCCCAGGTCTTTGAGCTCATCATTGCGATCTATGAAGACGCGAACGCCGAAATCCCCCTGCGCCACCCTTTTTGCCGCGTGGCCGAGCTCCGAGATCGGACGCGAGAGGCTCGCGGAAAATACCGCGGACATCAAGATCGAAAGGAAAAGCACAGACAGAAAGATTATAACAAATACATGCGTGGGCATCGATCCAATGCCCTGATCGACCGGAAGGGTTACCATAATGACGCCGACGATTTCGTTTCCGCGCCTGATCGGGGCCGTCGCCGTGAGCATCTTCCGACCGATGACCGTCTCCTCATCGACGCGCGTCTCGGCGATGCCGTTAAGCGCGTCGATAAATTCGCGGCCCCCGGAAACGTTCCTAAGAGAGATGGGGGCTCTTCCGGTATCCGCGCGTACGCCTCCCGTTCGGTCCAGAACGACGATTCGCTCACTATACCCGAGGTGGGCTCCTCCGATGGCTTCACGGAGAGCCGCCTCACCCGCTTCCATATAGGGCGAGACAACCAACGCCATCGAGACGGAGAGATCGCTCATAATCGACCCCATCGCGTCGGCATGATAGAATTGGATCGTTTGATAGAACGAGACAAATATGACAATCGTGAGAACGATCGTAATGAGGGAATGGATGACCAGAATTTTCAGGAAGAGTCTGCTTTTCATACATCCAGCTTGTAGCCGATCCCCCTCACATTCTTTATCAGCGACGCGGCCTTTCCCATCTTCTTCCTGAGGTTTTTGACATGCATGTCGACCGTGCGATCGATAACGGTCTTCTCGTCCCCCCAGAGATAGTCGAGGATCCGGTCGCGCGTAAATACCATCCCCGGTTTTCCGGCCAGCAGCCTGAGGATCTTGAATTCCGTGGCGGTCAGATCGACTTTCCGGCCGGAGATCACCACCTCATATTTATCCACGTCAAGGCTCACGATATCCCCGATGGTGATCCTCTTCGACTCAGCGCCCGGCGCCTTCCGTGCGATGATTTTTTTTACCCGGACAACCAGCTCTTTGGGTGAAAAGGGTTTGGTAATGTAGTCGTCGGCGCCGAGCTCAAGGCCGAGGACCCTGTCGGACTCTTCTCCTTTTGCCGACAGGACGATGATGGGAATCTCGGAGTACTCATCTTCTTTCTTCAACCGCTTGATGATCTCGATACCGTCCTCGTCCGGGAGCATCAGGTCAAGGACGATGAGGTCCGGCCGCTGCTTTTTGAGGAATTGGGACAGACTCGTCCCGTCCAAGAAGCCATGCACGACAAAGCCGGCGCTTTTCAGATGAAGCGATACGAGCTCAACAATATCCGGCTCGTCGTCGACGACTGCGATATGAGGGACGTTCATAGGGGTGTCACCGAAGGTTTGTGAGACGTGTATATCATCTTAACATACAATTGCAAATCGTCAATACGTTTTCTGGGGAAAAGATGCCCGTCCGACGTCCGTCACTCGCACGGGACCACGGCCCCTGATCGATCGATTAAGAAATGGTCCGAGATTCCACACAATCTCGAACCTATCAATATTGCATCCTTATTTCATCCATGCTATTATATCGGCGGAATATGTACGATGTGTAATTTTTGAGAGATTTCTTGATATGGACCAAAAAGACAAGGCTGATAGCCGGCTGGTTATGAAGGGAGTCCTCTCGGTCCTTTCCCTTCCCGGTCTCATTCAAACGATTGACACGAAGAAGAAGATCCAGATCCGATTAAAGCCTGAGAGTAGGAGCATCGGAATGCTCTTTTTCTCCGAGGGGAAGATCGTGCACGCCTCCGTGGGCGATACGATCATGGGGAAAAAGGCGTTCTTCAGGATGATGGGATGGAAGGATATCCCTTTTGAGATGTTCGAGCTCATGAAAGACGCCGACGTCAATGAAACCAACATCTCGATGGAAACGATGGAACTGATCATCGAAGGAACCCGCCAGGTCGACGAAATAAACCGGCTCGAGGAGAGACTCCCTCTCTATTATAAGATCAAGGCCAACCCCTCAGGAGACGCACAAGTCAGTGATGGAGAATGGGGTATTCTCAAACTCATACAACCAGGAGACTTCGTGAGGAAGATACTCGACAAGAGTCCTGAGGACGACCTTTACATCTATCGAGCGCTGGTCTCTCTCATGGAGTCAAAGCTGATCTCGTTTTTGAGAATCAAGGTTCTCGTCATCGACGATAATCAGTTCTTTGCGGGGATCGTTAACGATGTCATAGAACGGCTCTTTAAGAGCCTCTTTACTACCCTTGTGGTGAACAGCGGCGAAAAAGGGATCGGCATCATCGAGGGCCTCAGTAAGCCGGATCTTGTGATCTCAGACCTGATCATGGAGGGGAAAAACGGTTTTGACGTCATCGACGCCTCAAACAAGTATAATATACCGATTATGATTCTGACGTCGGAAAGAAGGAATAAGGACAAGATTGTCGAGAGCGGGGCCGTCTATATGCATAAGTCGGTGCTCGGAACCGATGAGTTCACCGACATCTTCCGGAAGTCTTTGTTTGAGATTTTGACTTCCAGCGATTAGTCCCGACGGACGCCTCCATCCCCTTCGTGGGACCGGCGAAACGTAAGCTGTTATTACTCTCGGGATTGTTCTGCGCCGAAATCGGCGCTTTTTTGTTTCTGTTGTGGAAACTGCCGAGCTCGCCGGACGTCCAACTGCCGAGGTTACGCCGGTGCCGCCGATCAGCTGCCCGCACGGCCGTCCGGGACTCATCAATAATTTTCGTCTACCCTTTTCTTGAGCTCCCTGCCAACTTTAAAGAACGGAAGTCTCTTTTCCTTCACCTGAATCTTGTCGCCCGTTTTCGGGTTCCTGCCTGTATACGGCTTATACTGTTTTACGATGAAGCTGCCGAACCCGCGTATTTCTATCTTGTCGCTTTTCTTTAGCGTTTCGGTCATCTCATCGAATATCAGATTTATCACTATCTCGGATTTCTTTTGGGTAAGGTTGATTCGTTTCGCGAGGACCTCGATCAGATCAGATTTATTCATCATACGGCCCCCTGGAGGAATTACGGTAATGGTGCCCCCGACAGGATTCGAACCTGTGGCACACGGATTAGGAATCCGTTGCTCTATCCCCTGAGCTACGGGGGCGGACTTCTCTATCTATTTTAACAAACATAAAAACCATGAGCCAAAACGTTTAGAACATTAGCATTTTTTCTTATTTGTGTCAAGAAGATAGTTGGTTTTTCCCCTGTCGCGCGGCCTCTTTTTGACATCAGGATTTTTTCTATATCAACGCACCTATAACGGCAATATAGCTTTATGTATACCATCGTATCTATCCTCAGTCCCTTGTTGGGTGTCGTCCCTCGTGAGTCCACTCAATAATGCATATCTAAATTAAGTTGATTATTATAATTTATATGGTAAACTTTGATCTCATCTTCCTTCACAAGGGCTTGGAGGCATACATGAAATACGCACACCCGCTGGGTCTTACCGCAACCAGGAGGACGTTCCTCAAGGTCCTGACTTGTGCCGGTGTCGCTGCCGTATGGGCCGGCCTTCCCGGATGCGCGCCCGACGGCAAGGCTCCCTCGGACTTGACGTTTCTTGACGCGAGCACCTATGGCGTCATTCGGGCGCTGGCCGAGCGTGTTATACCCGCCGGCGGCGCCTTTCCCGAAGGGGCGGACGATGTGGACGTGGTTCGTTACTTCGACTCCATCGTTTCGGCCCAGCCCCCAGAGATTCAAAAAGACATGAAGAGCGGGATACTCCTTCTTGAATACCGCGCCCTCTTCTTTCGCCTTTCATTCAAGCGCTTCACCGAGATGACGCCGGACACGCAGGACGCCTACCTGAGAAGCTGGGAGACCAGCTCGATTCCCCTCTTCCGGGGGGTGTTTTGGGGATTCAAGAAGATCTGCTGCCTCGGCTTCTTTTCCAACGAAAAGATCTGGCCGCGTATCGCTTACGACGGCCGCTGGATCTCTTAACCAGAGAGGGTGCCATGATAATCTATCCCGACACGATAACAAAAGATCTGAGCGACTCCGCCGACGTCTGCATCATCGGCTCAGGCTCGGCGGGCGCCGTCGTCGCGATGGAGATGGCCGAGGCGGGGCTTTCGGTCATCCTATTGGAGGAGGGCGACCACTTCGCCGCGGCGGATCTCAACCAGGATGAACGGGATATGCTTGCCCGGCTCTACCGACAGCGATACACAAAGGACCTCTCCATCGCCCTGACCCAGGCGATCTGCCTCGGCGGGGGACCGGTCATCAACATGGCCGACTGTGTCCGCACCCCCGATCCCGTATTCGTCATGTGGCAAAAAGAATTCGGGATCGACGACATATCGCCCGAGACGATGCGTCCCTACTTCGAGAAAGCCGAGCGGATCCTCAAGGCCGCTAAGATCACCGAGGGGGCGCTTAATCCGAACAACCGGATCGTGAAGCGCGGATCGGAAAAGCTCGGATATAGGGGCGATACCTTCGTCAACAACCGGGTGGACTGCCTCGGGTGCGGCTTCTGCCTCCTCGGCTGCACCTACGACCGTAAGCAGGCTACCACACTCAACTATATCCCGAGGGCCCTTTCGGCCGGCGCCAAGATCTATGTCTCGACGCGCGCCGATCGGATCCAGGTGAAGGAAGGGAAAGCCCACCGGGTCATCGGGGCCGTGCTCGATCCGAAAACGAAAAAGGCGCGCGCCGCAATCGACGTGAAGGCAAAGCTCATCATGCTCGCCGCAAATACCATCAACAGCGCCCAGATATTGCTTGGCTCGAAAATCGGCAACAGCAGCGGCCTGGTCGGGAAAAACCTCATGCTGCAGCCCCATACGATGGTATCGGCGTTTTTTGACGAGGAGCTCAGGAGTTACCGGGGCATCCCCCAGTCATACGTCTGCAATCGCTTCGAGGAGATCAGTGAGGAAAAGGGACTTTCGGGCTTTCGCGTCGAGGGGGGATTCACCATGCCTGGGCAGGTCTCCACGATTATTCCGGGCTTCGGCCCCGGCATCAAGGAGCTCATGACCCGCTACAACTATATGGCCAACGTAATGGTGCTCGTCTACGACGAGCCGACGGGAGAGGTCTCGATCAATCGGCATGGAAGGCCTATCGTCACCTACTCCATGACCGATGACGTGAAGGCCCGGATGATAACAGGCATGAAGGAAGCGGCGCGGATCTTTTTTGCCGCGGGGGCAAAGCAGGTCATGTTCACCTATGAGACGCCCACGATCATCGACGACGTGTCGAAGGTCTCCATCGTGGACACTCGCGGCATAAGGCCCGATACGCTTACCCTTATGTCGTTCCATATGCAGGGGACCTGCCGGATGGGGCCGGACCCGACGACGAGCGTCGTGGACAGCTACCTTGAGTCCCACGACGTGAAGAACCTCTTTGTCGTGGACGCTTCAGTAACGCCGTCAACGGCAAGCTCCCACAACATGCTCCCGATCATGGCGATGGCCCATCGAACGGCGGACTACATCCTGGCCAATCGCGACCGCTACTTCGGATAACGACTCAATCTTTTCTCGACAAGAAGCGGCGCCCATGATGGTCGCATGAGGCGCCGCTCTTTTTTCCTCAAGTCCGGGAAATTTGTGCGATCATCTCGTCGGTCGTCACCACCCGAGAGAAGCCTGACGCCTGGACCGCGCATGTGGCCGCGTGTATCGTCGATGCGGAAAGGTCGCCGAGCGCGATGGCCGCCGTCGCGTCTTTCACGAAGTATACCGTATAGCCGCGGGCGTTGGCGTCACGGGCCGTCGTATCGCAGCACATAAAGGACATCAGGCCGCAGACGATAACAGAATCGATGCCGCGCCGCTCAAGTTCAGTTTCCAGATTCGTGAGATAAAACGAGCTCGGCCTCGTCTTTGTAATGACCATCTCTCCATCCTCGGGAAGCAGACCCTCGACAAAATCAACGGCGTCCGTCCCTGCCTGGAAGGTAGCGTTAAGCGGTCTGGCGCTGATATGCCTGACGTGAATGACCGGAACTCCGTGTCCACGAGCGGCGGCCACCAGGCCCGTGATTTTTCTTTTCACCTCAGGGCCGTCGGGAACCTCGAGGAAGCCCCCCTTCTTGAAATACTCCTTTTGCATGTCTATGACGATGACGGCGCACTTCTCTTCGGATCCCATTGTTCACCTCAATGATTAGTACCTTTCACTCAAGATAGAGCGGCACAAAATCAAATCTCGTCACGTCTACGAGCCCCCGGTCGGTGATCCTGAGCTTCGGAATGACGGGCAGCGGTAAAAACGACAGGCTCATGAACGGGTTCTTGAGCACGCAACCGGCGGATCCTGCCGCCCTCACGGTCTGTGCAGACCTCGCGTCCACTTCCTCGAGGGGACGATCGCTCATGAGCCCGGCCACGGGCAGCGCGAGCTCGGAGACCACCCTTCCGCCGACCGTGACAACCTGTCCACCTCCGAGCTCGACGATCCTCAATGCGGCCGCAAACATGTCCTCATCGTTTGCTCCCACGACGATGATGTTGTGAGAATCATGGCCCACCGACGATCCGATCGCCCCGGACGTGAGCCCGAATCCCGACACAAAGCCGACGGCGACATTTCCCGTCGCGTGGTGTCGCTCGATCACCGCCACCTTAAGGATATCTCGATCCGTGTCCGAGACGGCGTGACCTTCTCTTTCTGTTAGGATCGTCTCTGTCTGATCGGTAACGATCTGGCCCGGAATCAGCCGTATCACCCGCGCGGGAGAGTGCCGGTACGGTACGGACAAGGACTCTCTTGTCAGCCGCGCAGTTTTCATCGGCACGCGGGGCATCCGATGCGAGCCGTCTCTTTCAAACGTCGGCACTCCGTTCCGGGCAACAACCATTCCCTTCTTTAAGACGAGAGACACGTTGAAACTCTTGAGATCGTCCATAACGGCGACGTCGGCCTGTTTCCCGGGAGACAGCGCCCCGATATGGGTAAGTCCCGCTCGCAGCGCCGGGACCACCGTCGCCATCCTTATCGCCGTTACAGGATCGAGCCCCGAGTCCACGGCCTTGCGGAGGAAATAGTCGATGTATCCCCTCCGCGCAAGATCACCGGCGGTAATATCATCGCCGACAAAAGTGAAAAGCCAGAAGTTCTTCTCATTCACCAGTACGATAAGCTCATCGAGATTCCTGGCGTCGGTCCCCTCCCGAATCATTATGAACATCCCCTTCTCGAGCTTTTCACGCGCCTCGGCGCGTTTCGTGCACTCGTGGTCCGAGCCGATCCCCGCCGAGATATAGGCGGAAAGGTCGTATCCCGTCACGAGCGGCGCGTGTCCGTCGACCATCTTCCCGGCTCGCTTCGTCATGAGTATCTTTTCCAACAGGTCAGCGGCGCCCGCGATGACGCCGGGGAAATTCATTACCTCGCCGAGTCCCAGTACCCACCCCTCATTGATCAGCTCCGAGAGATCCTGAGACGAGAGGCGGGCTCCCGACGTCTCCATCGTGGTAGCCGGCACGCAGGAGGGCAGGACGAAATAGACCTCAAGGGGAGACGAGAGCGCGTCGTCGTGCATGGCGACGATTCCAGCCGTTCCGGTGACATTTGCGATCTCATGGGGGTCCGCGATGATCGTGGTGGTGCCCCGCGGAATGACTCCCCGAGCGAACTCGGAGGGGATAAGGCACGAGCTCTCGATGTGAATGTGACTGTCGATAAAACCCGGGCAGAGGTACTTGCCCGCGACGTCAATAATTTCGGCTCCCCGGTACTCCCCGACCCCAGCTATGTGACCTGCGAAAATTCCGAGGTCGCCGGAGGCGATCTCCCCGGTCAGGACGTTGACGATCTTTCCTCCCGTAAGGACGACATCGCACGGCCTCCTGCGTCCCGCCGCTTCGATGATCCCCCTGAGCTCTTCGTTATCCATACGCCTTTACGGAAGAAAAAAGAGAGGGTTCCTGACCTTGCCGTCCTTATGGACCTCAAAATGGAGGTGCGGCCCGGTCGATTTCCCGGTGCTCCCCATGAGGCCGATCTTTTCCCCGCGCGTCACGGTATCGCCCTGCTCCACCGCTATCGCGGAGAGGTGGCCGTAGTAGGTCTCGTAATCATCGGGGTGCCTGAGAATGATGAGGTTACCGTAGCCCCCCTTTCGTCCCGCGAATTCGACCGTGCCGTCTTTTGCGGCCACCACCGGCGTCCCGGTCTTCCCTGAGATGTCCAGGCCCTCGTGCATCTCGCCCCACCGCGCCCCAAAGAGCGAATAGACCACCCCCTCTGTCGGCCACCCGAACATCCCCTTGTTGACGACGATATTCCCGGAGCCTTCGTCGCCGCCCTTATAGACTTCGACGTCGAGCTTCTTGCCGGCACCCGGGATGAACAGTTCCTGTCCCGTATAAATGAGGTTTTTATCGTAGATATCGTTGTATTCGGCGATCACCTGCATATCGACGCCGTACGTCTTGGAGATCCGCCAGAGGGTCTGACCCTTCTTCACCGTATGATAGACCCCGCCGGTCGACGTGGTCGTGACACACGAGAAAAGTAGTGTCATCAGCACCAGGAGCACTATTGATATGATCGTTTTCTTCATGTTATCGAGCCTGCCGCCATCTCAACGGCCTCCTTCGGCGTTTCGGCGACGATTACCCCCTTGATCGTTTTCCACGCGCCGAGGACTATAACCGGCTTATGCATCTTGAGGGCGAGCGCTATCTCGGAAAGAGTCCCGTTGCCCCCGGGCAGCGCGATTACGGCGTCCGCGGATTTCACCACTAAAACGTTTCTGGCATGCCCCATGCCGGTGACCACCGCACAATCGATGAACCGATTTGCATCTGAGCGCCTCTCTCCCGGGAGAATAC
Organism: uncultured delta proteobacterium; assembly: GCA_963792965.1. Lineage (GTDB taxonomy): Bacteria > Desulfobacterota > Zymogenia > Zymogenales > Zymogenaceae > CAWBYW01. The sequence goes on from CAWBYW010000007.1 coordinate 249,899, forward strand.
CGACCGTTGTTCCGCCCTGCTCCTTGGCCCCTCGGGCCGCCCACTCCATCGCGCCGAAAAGACCCCCACAGACGAGCACCGCGCCGAGCCGCCCGATCTCCCTTCCGATCTCTCGGGCCGTTTCCCGCGTCACCGTGTCCGATTTTCCCGAGCCGATCACTCCAATCTGGACGGGCATTCCCTCACCTCCGGGGATCCTTTATCATCAGGTGGCCCTGCTCCTTTTGTGTCTGAGATGTCGGTATACGAAATAGACGAAGGCGACCAGCAGCAGCAGTGCGACCGTAATTGAAACCGGTTCTGAATAGTGCTTTATCTCGCCCCAGTTTTCTCCCAAAAGGTAGCCGCCATATGTCAAAATGCAGTTCCAGCTCGTTGCGCCGGCGATCGTATAGAAGGAAAACCTCTTCAGATTCATGTTACCGATTCCGGCGGGAATAGAAATAAGGTGTCGCACCACCGGAATGAATCTGCTGATGAATATCGTGTATTCACCTCTCTTGCTGAACCATTCTTCCGTTCTGTAGAGATCGTCGGTGTCCAACAGGACGTATTTGCCGTACTTTACGATCAGCTGATTTCCGCCGTATTTGCCCATGGAGTAGGAGATCAGGGAGCCGACGATGCTCCCCAACGAGCTGGCTATGACGACAAAGACGAACGTGAAATTACCCTGCGCCACCAGGAAACCCGCAAACGGCAACACCAGCTCCGACGGCATCGGGATCACCATGCTCTCCATGACCATCAGGAAGAAGACCCCGGGGTAGCCGATGGTCGAAATAACGCCTATTGCGAATAGACCCAGATATTCCATTACTTCATTTAACCCCATTCTGTCATCCCTTCGTGCGCGGCCGCCAACGAAGCCGCGACGCCACACGATGTGTCGGTCCGGTGGATAATCCGGTTATAGGTCACTTTCCCGAACCGTAAAAAACGACCTAATCCAGCCACCCGTAGTCTCCTATCAACTTAACAAACCTGCACGAGCCGAGGTTCTTCTGGGTTACGTTGTGGTCTTTCTTGATGACCTGTATCAGATCCTGCGACGACCTCCCCCCCACCGGGATCACCATTCTTCCCCCGTCCCCCATCTGATCGACGAGCGGCTGCGGAATATCGGGCGAGGCCGCGGCTACGATAATCGCATCAAACGGACGCTCCTCGATCCATCCGTGGGTGCCGTCATCCACCTTTATGTGAACGTTCCTATAGCCGAGTGCCTTGAGCAGCCCGTCTGCGCGCGCGGCAAGCTCCGTGATTCTCTCGATAGAATAGATGTCCCGTGCGATCTCGGCCAGTATTGCCGCCTGGTATCCCGACCCCGTGCCGATTTCCAGGACCCGGTCATCGTGCGTCAGCCGCAGGCTCTCGGTCATCAGGGCGACGATATAGGGTTGTGAAATAGTCTGGCCGTCTCCGATGGGGAGCGGATAGTCGTTATAGGCCTGGCCCTGGAGGGCCTCTTCGACGAAGAGGTGCCGAGGCACCGTGAGAAACGCCCGAATCGTCGACTCATCACGGATCCCGCGGCCGATGATCTGAATATCGACCATCCTCCTGCGTGCTATCTCAAAGCGGTCTTGATCTTCCACTGCCTGATCTCTTTGATGAAGGCGTAATCGGTCAAATCGAGATGGAGGGGGGTGATGGATATGTACCCGTGGGTAACGGCGAAAAAATCCGACTCGATGTCGTCCTCAAAGGCGATCTCCCTCGTATCGATCATGAACTTTTTCTTCCGGGACGAATCAACCCTCTGGACGGTCGAGTCGCTGTATATGCGCCTTCCCTGTCTTGTTATTCGATACGGGTTGTCACCATCCGCGATGTGGTCGGGCACGTTTACATTGAGGACGGTTTCCCCTGTGATTCCGCCCCCTTGTATATGTGCGATGAGATTTGCCACGAACTCCGCCGCCACGCCAAAATCGCGGCTCGTCTTCATTTCCAGCGACACGGCGATCGATGGGATATCAAGGAGCATCCCCTCAATCGCCGCGGATACCGTTCCGGAATAGAAGATGTCATCACCGAGGTTTGCCCCGTGATTGATACCGGACACGACGAGGTCGGGCCTGGTGGAAAAGATCCCGTTGACCGCAAGGTTTACACAGTCCGCCGGAGTACCGTCGACGGCAAAGGAATCGACCCCGACCTTTTCCACCGACAGCGGCCGTCTGAGCGTCAGGCTGTGGCTCGAAGCGCTCTGTTCATGGCTCGGCGCTGCGATAAAAACCGCGTGATCTCTTTTCAGCCGTTTGGCCAGGGCCTTAAGGCCCGCCGAGGTGATACCATCGTCATTGGAAACCAGTATATTCAATCGATAATCCGATAAGTCAATCTTAACGTGTAACGTTATCACATTGTGAGAGACGGGTCAACAGATTTCGGGAACAGCGCCCAGAAGACAAAAGCGGGGCCGGAAGATCCCAAGAAAAGACTATTTCTCCAATAAAATACTTCACATTGGCATTATTCTCCATTATAATGCCAACAAAATTCATAATAAAATAGGAGTTTATATGTCGGATGGATACACGGACGAAGGGTATCTCGTATCGAGGAAATACGCCTATTCTGTCTTTACTCTGCTATTCGTCATCTATATGGTCGACTATATTGACCGCTACGTTGTCTCCGGCCTCGTTCCCTACCTCAAAGCAACCGTCGAAAAGGGAGGACTCGGCTTTTCGGACACCCAGTGTGCGCTCCTGATGGCCGCGGTGTACTGGTCAATCGTTGTCCTCACGTTTCCGCTCTCCATCCTGTTGGATCGTTGGCGCAGGATGCGCAGCATCGGAATCATGGTCACCCTTTGGAGCCTGGCGACCGGGGCTTGTGCCTTTGCGAAAAGCTTCCCCCAGCTCTTCACCGCTCGGGTTGGCGTCGGCGTCGGCGAGGCGGGATACGTGCCGGGGGGCTACGCCCTCATTGCGGCGTACTTCCCTGAAAAGAAGCGAGACCTCATGAACGGCTTCTGGAACGCATCGATCCCCCTCGGGGTCGTGATCGGGACGGTTCTCGGCGGATTCATTGCCGTGCACTTCGGGTGGCGGCACGCCTTCGGCCTCATGGCCATTCCAGGCCTCATCCTGGCCTTCCTCTTCTTTTTGACAAAGGACTATAAGACCGTCGAGCTGACCAAGACGGTCGCCCGTGCGGCAAAGCCGCCCGAAAAGATAAAGATGAAAGTACCTGATATCGTCAGGGAATTCCTGAACACGCCCGTCCCTCCTCTTTACCTTCTTCGGATACGTGGGAAATGTCTTCGTGACCAACGCCCTCCTCTTTTGGCTGCCCAGCTATTTCAATCGCATGGAGAACCTCCCGATGGACAAGGCAACGCTGAAGTCGTCGGTTATCTTCCTGCTTGCCATCCTCGGCGCCCCGATCGGCGGCCTGCTCACGAACCTCCTTCAGAAACGGATAAAAAACGCCCGCTTGAGCTTTCCGGCCGTAAGCTCCCTCATCTCGTGCGCCCTGCTTTTTAGCGCCTTCTACCTCGCGGGCGGAAAGGCTCAATACTACCTCCTGATAGCGCTGGGATTTATGACTCCGATGTTCGTGGCGGGGACCGCCGCCGTTACCCAGGACGTCGTCCACCCCGGCCTCAGGTCCATCTCGGCGAGCCTCAATATTGTCGTACAGAATCTCTTGGGCGCCTCCCTCGGTCCGCTCTTCGTGGGAGCGATCTCGGACCACTACCCGGATCCGCTCGTCGGTCTTCTGACCGGGTTCAAGTTCTTGCCCATTTTCTCGCTCTTCGGGGCGGCCTGCTTCTTGCTCGGGTCCTTTTTCTATGTGAGGGACCTGGCCAAGGTGGAGCGGGTGGCCATCGAGCCGGAACGATAATCAGTGCGTGACAGGAAAAGAGAAAGGCCGCGGTTTTGTAGCCGCGGCCTTTTTTGTCTCTTTTCCGATTCCGGTTGTGCTATGACGCCTTGAGCGCCCGTATCCCCTCCTCGAAGGCCTCGATGTTCTTCTTAACATGCTTGGCAGAGACGTTTTCCCTGATTGCCTCCTCGAATTCCTCCACAGAGACGGGGACAACCCCCCATCCGGCAAAAGCGCCCATCATGATGATGTTTGCGAGAATCGGCGTCTTTACCCGTAACGCGATTTCGGTGGCGTCGATGAAAATCGCCTCTTTGGAATTTTCGGCGATGATCTTCTTGAGATTTGCGAGATCGGGATACTCGAAGGCTCCGGTGATGACGTCGACCGGATAGATGGGACGGGTATTGGAGAGGACACGGATGTCCGGGTTCCCGTATTCCCCCATGACCCGCAGCGCCTCGGCGGGTTCAAGCGCAATAATGTAGTGGGCCTTCCCCTTCGGGATGATCGGGGAGATTCCCCCGCGCCCGGTGACCCTGAGATGGCTCATCACGGATCCCCCCCGCTGGGACGCGCCGTAGGTCTCTCCGATGATGACCTCAAATCCCTTCTTCACCAACAGTCTCCCCAACAGCAGAGAGGCCAGTATATTGCCCTGGCCGCCGACGCCCGCGATGATGATGTTGAGCGGGTCGTGCTTCAGGGTATCGCCGTTATGCTTCATGGGAGACCTCCTTGATAATGGCGCCCTCGGGGCAGATATCGGCGCAGACGCCGCATCCGGTGCAGATCACCTCGTCGATGCGGGCGACTTTCTTGGTGCGGTCCCAGATGATGCCCGGACACTTGAAAACCCGTGTGCAGAGGCGATTGCATCCGCACTTTTCGCCGAGGCATGCCGTCTCGTTGACGTGCACCTGGTATCTCTGCTCGTCCTTCTTGAGCCGATAGAGGCAGCACTCCTGCCTCATGATGATCACCTTGATCCCCTCTTCGTCCTGCATGGTCTCCCAAACCCCCTGGATGCTCTCGCGGACGTCGAACGGGTCCATCACCTTCACCTTGGCGCCCAGCGACTCACAGACTTTCTCGATGCTGAGGGGCCGTGTGGGAGATCCCATGGCGCCGATATCCGAGCCGGAGTGAGGCTGCGCCCCGGTCATGGCGGTCGTACTGTTATCCAGGATCACCATGGTGAAGTTCGCGTTCTGATGGGCGGCGTTGATGAGCGCAGGTACTACCGAATGGTAAAAGGTCGAATCTCCGCTGACCGCCAGCACCGGCTGGTCAAGCCCGAACTGTTTCAGCTGCCCGAGGCCCGTGGCGAGACCGGACCCCGATCCCATGGCGTGGGTCGTTTTGAGGACCGAATATCCCTGGGGGCCCAGACCGATCGTATAACAGCCGATGTCTCCGACGATGAAGCCGTCGCGCCCGTCGAGCTTGAGGGCGTTCTTGAGGTCCCAGTAACTGGCCCGGTGTGGGCAGCCCGCGCAGAAGGTGAGCGCGCGGTAGGGAGAGTTGGGAAGGGCCAGCGACATGATCTTGGCCTGGTATTCCGGCTGGACCGGTACATACTGCGTCCCCATGATCGAGGCGATCGAGGCCGCAAGGATATCGGGCGAAAGCTCGTTTTCCTTCGGGAGATGGCCGCTGGCTTTTCCGAAGAACTCGACGATGCCGAGGTCCTTGACGTGGTTGGCGTACGCCTCTTTTACCGACGACTCCAAAAACGGGAGAACCTCTTCGGCAACGAGCACCTTAGCCGTCCCCTTGAGGTTTCGGGCGATAAATTCCTCCGGGAGGGGAAAGGTCGTCCCGAGTTTGAGGACGCCCACTTTCTTGCCGAGATCCAGAAGGTTTACCGCCTCCTTGGCGTAAAGATAGGCCGCCCCGGACGCGATGACGATGAGCTCGGCTCCTTTGGGGCCCTCATAACGATTGAACTCGGCCTCCTCGAACTTGTCTTTGATGGCCGCCATCTTGTCGTGAAGAACCTTGTGCGTCCAGGGAACGGGGAAGGACAAGACGGTCCTGGCGGTATCGAAGTGAGCCTTCTTGTTGGCTTTCTGTATCTCCGAATAGACGACGTTCCCGCGGCCGTGGGAGATACGCGTGACACTCCTTATCATCACCATGAGGCCCGTCTCTTCGGACAGCTCAAAGGCGAACTTGGTCATGTCTTTTGCTTCCTGGAACCCCCCCGGCTCCAGCAGCGGAACCTCCAGCAGTCGCGAGAAGTACCGGGTGTCCTCCTCGTTGGACGAGGAGATGCCGCCCGGGTCATCGGCGACGACCAACACCATCCCACCCGGCCCGACCCCGGTGAGCACCACGTTGCTGATGAAATCGGACGCCACGTTCAGCCCGTTCTGCTTCATGGCGCAGATGGAGCGGAGCCCGGCATACGACGCGCCGGCCGCGGCCTCTATGGCGACCTTCTCGTTTGTCGACCATTCGACGTATATGCCGAGCTCTTCGGCATGACTTCCCAAAACGGTGATGATCTCAGACGAGGGGTTTCCCGGATACGCCGAGGCAAAAGCCACCCCGGCCTCAATCGCACCTCGCGCGATTGCTTCGTTGCCCATGAGGAGATTGGCCTCTCCCGGGCTGTCTTTCGAAAGATAGGACATATGTTCCCTCTAACCCATGATTTTTTCTAATCTATCGCCGGGACCGGTGATGTAGCCCCATTTCGCCTCGGGATCTTTTTCCTTGAGGTTTTTCAGGGCCCGCTTCTTCTTGGTGAGCGACGACTCTTTCAGATGGGTCAGCCGGTCGTCCGACAGCGGCTCTACCCTTATGGCGCCCTTATCACTGGCCTTTTTGACGACCTCTGCCCCCTTATTTGTCCGGACGATCAGGACGTTTTCGGCGGGGTTCTCTTCCAGCACGCCTACCGAGATATCGGCAAACTCGGAGGTCATATCGATGCAGTTTCGGCACGACTCCTTCACGAACGGCCGTATATCGGAGAGCGGGAAGGTAAGCTTCCCCTTCTTGGTCTCCACCACGAAGGTCTCCGCCGGCGGGGGTGGAATGTCGAAGCCGGTGATCTCGGCAATCGTTACGTGATCCTTGAGGTACCCGAAGAGTTTCCTATAATCCAGGGCCCAGGTGCAAAAGAGCCCGATGACGAGAGCGACGGCATCTCCCGGATTGCGCTCGATTGCCTCCGTCGATCGCATCTTGGCCACCGCCGTTGCCTGGCACGGCGTCCCGACGACCGCCACCTTTGTGTACCCGTCTTTCGCCGCCCTGTTGAGGGCCGCGAGCGTCGGCGCCGCGCTGTATTTCGAGCCGGCGGTCTTCCTCACGTCCTCTCCTCTGGTCACGACCTCCGCCACGGGGAGAACACCCTCCGAGCCGGTGAGGACCGCGGCATCGATGGCCCCCTCGCTGAAGAGAAACTCGAGGAGCGACGTGACCGTCCCCCCTGCCTGGTAATGCCCGTCCTTCGCAGCTCTTGCGCGGTAGATTCCCCGTGAGCTGCCGATCGGGCCTGGGTCGTAGGCCGTCCCGATCACTTTTTGCGAGATTAGGTCGAGGTCAAGCTCGGTCTTCGGACAGAAGAGAAAGCACCTCCCCTCTTCTTTGTCGCACGGGTCAAGGCTGATGGTCTTTCCCAGAAAGGAGGTAAAATAGGGACAGAGCCCCACGCATGCCCCGCATCCGCTGCAAAGCTCGCCGGAAATTACCTCCGTCACGAGCCGTTGGGGTCCTCGGGAATTTGTCATATAAACGCCTCCACTTCTTCCATGAGGTGAAATCCGAGAGAGATCGGCAATTCGCGGTTATCGTTGTTATCGTGTCGACGGGCGGGCATCGCCCGATAGTCACCGCGAATCGATGAATAAGTTACCGGCATCCAACATGCCGCATAAATTGAAAGCGTACCATAATACCCCAGTAACTTAATATTGAATTATACCCTAAATCAGCTCCAAAGTCAAACATATGGTTCCGAGAAAACTCCTTCGATGGTACAGGTACCATTCTTAAAATGGCGGCGATACGGTGTTGATGGATAGCACGTCCTGCAGGTTGATCTCCGCCTTCGTCTGCTGCCCGTTGACAACGCGCGTGAAGAGCGTTATGAAGTCCTCCGTCGCTTCTTTCATCTCCGTCCCTTCCAGGAGCCTGCCGGCATTCACATCCATGTCGTCGGCCATGTTGCGGAAGAGCTCGCTGTTTGAGGCAACTTTGATGAGCGGCATCACCGGAAACCCAACCGGCGTGCCGCGGCCCGTCGTGAATATCATGACCTGGGCGCCGCCGGCGGCCATGCCCGTTATGGAGTAGACGTCAGACCCCGGGGTATCCATGATGACAAAGCCCTTCTTCGTCGGGGCAACGGCGTAATCGGATATCTCCCGCAGCGGCGTGGTGCCCGCCTTGATGATACATCCGAGAGATTTTTCCATGATGTTGGAGAGCCCCCCCTCGATATTTCCGGGAGAGATCACCATATGCGCCAGCGGCCCGAGGACATCCTCGGCCTGCTTTCGCTGTTTCTTGATGAGATCGACGATCTGCTTTCCGATCTCGGGACTTTGAGCCCTCCGCGAAAGGACCTCTTCTGTCCCGATCATCTCGGTGGTCTCCGCCAGCATCGTCGTCCCCCCCTGAGAAACCAGCCAGTCGGAGAGGCTTCCCACAAGCGGATTTGCCGTGACACCCGAAAGCGCATCGGACCCCCCGCAATTCGTGGCCAATATAAGCTCTTCCCAGCCACACTCCTGACGCGTGAGGCCCTCGGTATCCTGAAGGAATTTTCGGGCGATCTCGATACCGGCCTCGGTCGTTTTGCGGGACCCTCCCTTCTGTTGTATCACCAGCGACTCGACCGGCTTTCCGCTCTGCGCAATGTCGGAGGCAAGCCCACCGGCCGGGAGGAACTCACACCCGAGCCCGACCACAAGGATTGCCGCCACGTTCGGGTTCTTCCCCAATCCCGTCAGCGTCCGGTAAGAGATGGCAATATCGGCCGGTCCCCTACCGCATCCCTCGGTATGCGTGATAATCTTTATCTCGGGCAGCGCGCGCCCTATGGCGTTGACGACCCCGTTGGCGCATGAGACGGAGCTCATCACGACGACATGGTTGCGTATTCCCACCTTACCGTCCGGCCTCCTATATCCCATGAAACCCATGTCACTCCTCCTGGGCCTTCAGGTTATGTGTGTGCACCCACTGACCGACGTGAATGTCTTCCTTCGCGAACCCTATCTTCTCTCCGTACTTGACCACCGGGGAGCTCTTTGGTATCTCCACGAGGGCCACCTTATGGTTCTTGGGAATATCGTCCCGCGCCTCGATAACGATTTCCTTCCCACGAGGCACCTTTTCCCCTTTTTTGAGCTCTCTTATGGCCACCCCAACGTTGTCCTCGGGATGAATCACGACGATACTATCCTGCATGGTAGTCTCCTTTCTCAAGTGAGCGTAGTCTTGCGGATAAAGCGGGTCTTCTTTCGAGAGGCCTCTATGTTTCAGATTAAACAGAAAGCTCCTTCTCGTCAACAGATTTATCACGGTGGACTGCATTTTTGATGCTGTACCGTCTCAACGTTTCCGCCTGAAGGCGCGAGTCTCCGGCCCCCGTACGCCGGACCGAGGCGATATCCCACCCTCTGCTCGAACCCGGCTCCGGTCGTTGGCGGGACCGTCTTTATCGGGGAGCGCGGAGATGGCCCCGATCGCTCTTCTTTCGGGGCGGCAGGGGGATGAGCATCGATACCTCTTTCCTGTATTGGATGAATTCATCTCGAAAGTCGCGGACGAGCCACTTCTCTTCCACATAGACGATATAGAGAAACGCTCCCGGCAGACATAACACGACGTAGAGAAAGAGCCCCGTCGGCGAGCCCTGAAAGATCGGTATCGCAAGATAGGCCGAGATCACGCCGAAGATCATGGGGTTCCTCGTATAGCGGTAGGGACCTGTGGTGACGAGCCGCTCCGTCTTTGGACTGATGGTGACAAACTCGCCGTAGTGAAGCGGGCCGCCCCTTCCCCTCAGGGCCAGGAAGATATTGGCCCAGGCGATAAAGAGAAGACCGATGGAAAGGAGGAAGACGCCGAGGGGAGTCCGAACCGCCGCGCCTCCGATTTCGGGGAGCCCGAGGTACCGGTCGATCGCCACGTTGACATGGATGATAAGATAGGGGACGAACACGCCGTGGAAACCGACACCGACGACAAGCCCTAAGATGTGCCTGATAGTTTTCACGCGTGCGGTCTCCCGACGGACTCGACCAATCTGCAGCGCGAATCTCGCGAAGACGAAGAGGTTTCCGGAGGATCCAGGACAACAACTCCGGCGCCCACCGGCTTCATCGAGCCGGAGCCTCTTAATCCTGTTTCTTCGCCGCCCCGAGCATCTCCCAGAGAGGTCCCCTGATTCCCTGCATCCTGAACGGCGCGCCGAGCCCGCGATCGTATCGGTCGGGCCGCATCGTCCCTGTAAAATCCTGTCCTGCCATGACCATCTGGCCCGGAACAAGCCAGTAGGGGCGGCTCATGGCGCGCTCATGGACAAAAGAGACGACCTCGTCTGCCACCGACGGGGCGATGTAGAATATCGGGGAAAGGCCGATATTTCGCGCCTCGTCCATTCCCTCTTCCACCGCCAGCCTCTGGAGGCCCGTTCCCGGAAAGATCCTGATGCCCACCATGGCGTGGTGCGCCGTAGGGGAGAGTTCGTCGACCAGGTCGGCCGTCTCCCGCATTGTTTCGGGGGTCTCTCCCGGGGCGCCGAAGATGATATTGAGACAGGTCATGATCCCGACCGAGTGGGCGATCCTGACCGCGCTCACGACATCGTCCCGTGTGAAGTTCTTGCCGAGCCGCACAAGCACTGGGTCGGTCAGGCTGTCGGCACCGAGGTCGACACCGGCCAGCCCGGCCTCGGCGAGATCCTTCAAAAGTCTTTCGGTGATAAAGGCGGGCGAAAAATAGGCCGAGAGACGCACTTTAAGGTGCCTCTTGATTATTTCTCGAGCGATCTGTTGCGCGTGCTCGGGCGGGTTGTTGAAGACGCTGTCGACGATAAAGAAGCTGTCCACTCCCCACTGCTTGAGCGAGAGCTCTATCTCGTCGACTACCGCCCTCGGCTCCCTTACCCTCACCAACCTCCCTTCGACCACGGGATAGGTGCAATAGATGCACCCGAAGGGACAGCCCCGTTTCGTCTGCACGCTCCCCATCCCGCCCCATTTCAGATATGCGGCGTTGTCGCAGAGGTCACGGGCGGGGAGCCCGATCGCGTCGATATCGGCGATCGCCTTAGGACGATTTCGAATCACCGTATTACCGTCCTTCATCGCGATCAGGCCCGGGACACCGCCGACGTCTCTCTTCTCAGAAAGCGCACTGATGAGCGCTACGATTGCCTCCTCACCGTCCCCGACGATGCCCATGGTCTCCGCGAGGGCCGAAAGCATCTGTTCCGGCATCATGGTGAAGCCGGATCCGCCGAGCACCACGGGTCCGGTAAACGCCGCCCTGATGGCCCGCATCATATCGATAGTGTCGTCCATATAAGAAACGGAGAGCGGGTAGGCCACATTGTCGATATTGCGGATCGACACACCTACCACGTCGGGACGAAACGAGCCGATCTTCCGAGCTATTGCGTCGTGTACGCTGTCCGCAAAGCAGACATCCAGCATATCCACAACGTGCCCGGCTCCCCTCGCAGCCGCGGCCACGTAGGCCGCCCCGAGCGGATAGACCGGGTCCGGCGTCACCTCCCTGTTCGCAGAAACGATGAGTACCCTCATATATCTCCCTTAATTTTCACTGCACGGAGCCGCACGATCCCGTCATCCGTCTTTTCCCACGACGAGACAGGTACCTTTGTTCGTCTTCTCTATACGATACCCCTTCTTCCGCATGTAAACGTCAAACGTGACGTAGTTTGTCTGGTGCTTCAGTTGCGTGTCCGTCAGCGTCCGGTAAATGAGCTTCATGAGTGAGCGGTAGTTCCGTCTTATAAAGGGGTTCTTCGAAAAGAACATCTTATAGACAACCCTGGGCCTCAGGTGATATCTCCCCTGTATCTTTTCGGCCGTTTGCAACATCTTTTCGTGGGGTACCGCGTCCGTCTCGATGACGGGGGTGAACATGTCCCAGTGGTCCCAGTCATAATCTTTGATCAAACCGTTGTTCAGGTAGTATTCATAGTAGGGCGTCCCCGGGACCGGGGTGAACATCTGCAGGGCGAAGATGTCGGCGTAATCCTTCACGAGATAGTAGGTCTCGAGGAGGGTCTTTTCGGTGTCGTCCTTGTGACCCCACATGATATTGGTGAGAAGTACCAGCTCGTGCTCCTTTGCCGCCCTCATGGCTCGTTTGACCATCTCTACACTCTGGTTCTTGTCAAAATCATCCAGGACGTGCTGGTTGGCGGTTTCCACACCGAAGGAAATCTGGTAGAGGCCCAGTTTTTTGAGCTTCGGGATCAGTGCGACGTCGCGGATGAGCTGCTCGGCACGGGTCTGAAACCAGAAGGTGATCCCCGTAAGGTTTCGCGCGGACAGCTCGTCGATGAATTCGAGGACCCGATCGCGGCTCCAGTTGAAGGAGTTGTCCACGAAGTAGAAATTGGTCCGATGGAACTCCTTGTTGAGAAGCTCCATCTCGTCCACCATATTCTTTGCACCTCTCGCCCGCCAGACATGGTGCCAGAACGAAGTCTCGGAGCAGAATCGGCACTTCCCGAAGCACCCACGCGCGGTGGACAGAAAAACCGACTCATAGGGAACCATCCCGAGCGTCGGGAAGTAATAGGGCATCACGTGGCTTTTATGGTCGGTCGACGCAAGGAGCGGCAAGAGGTGATAGGCGGGCATCGGCAGTGTATTGATGTCGGCGATGAGCCCGCGGTCCGGCGTCTGGATGAACTTTCCCTTATCGAGGTAGGCAAGGCCCTTGATCTTCGTGAAGTCCTTCTCTCCTTTTTCGAGGGCGCGCGCAAGCTCCGCAAACGGCAGCTCGCCCTCACCGCGCACGATGAAGTCGATGGCGCCGTTTGAGCGCAGGCTTTCCTCGGGCAGCGCCGTCATGTGCGCCCCTCCCCCCACGACGACGACTTTCGGATCGATTAGTTTTGCGAGAGAGGCTACGTGAAAGGCGTTATTGACGGTATTGGTGGAGTTGTTTGATATCCCCACGATATCGGGGCGACCGCGCGTCAGGATGTCCTCGAGGTCCTGCCAGCAGTTGTCGAATGTGGTCGCGTCGAGGATCTCTACCCGGTGCCCTTCCTGTTCCATATAGGCCGCGAGCGCCACCACTCCGGGCGAAGGCACATGTCCCATGAAATATTTGAATACTTGCTGCGGTGGATCGACTATAAAGATCTTCATGGACGCCTCACGGTCGGTCGGCCGCCTCTTCTGATTCGGCCGTCGTTCAAATGGATTTTTGATAGACCCTGAACTTCTTCACCAGTTTCAGTCTCAGGTTGACGATCGCCCGGTTCATCTTGTGATTATCCTCCCTGACCCAGCTCGCCTCAAGCCGTGCATTTTTGCCAGACAGGACGTGAAAGATATGATAATAGAGCAGCGTGTCCAGCGCCTTGTTCTGGTACTCGGGGATAAGCCCCATCCCCAACAGGCGATACTGACGGAGTTTCTTGACGCCGTACTTGATCTTAAAGACGCCCAGCGGAAAGAGCGAGCCGTTGAGCTCCTTAATGATCACGTTAATGTCAGGAAGCGCTATCGCATACCCGATCGAGGTTGTCCCCTTTTCCATGATGAAGACACAGTCAGGGTCGATAATATCTTTGAAGTCATTCACGATGCCGTCCACCTCGGGGGCCTCGACGGGAATGTAGTTCCAGTCTCCCTCGTTGGCGTCGTTGGCCACCCCGAGGATCGCCGTCACGTCACGTCGGATATTTTTCAGGTCGATCCCCCTCACGCGCACGTTGTAGCGCCGCACAAGGCGATCGTAATGCCTTGTAAAGCGCTCCGGAAAGTTATATTTTTCCAGCACGTCGCCGTAGTAGCCGTTCATGTCCATGTTCTTGGAAAACTCCGCGTCTTTGGCCAGGTCGTCGTAGTAGGGGAAGTTATAGGGAGAAAGGACCGTATGGGGCTGATCGAAGCCCGCCACAAGAAAGCCGACGCTCTGGGAGGTGAAATTGAGGGGGCCGCGCATCTTTTCCATACCGCGGGCTTTCAGCCACTCGGCCGCCTTCTCAAAGAGCGCCCGTGAGACTTCCTTGTCGTTTATCGAGTCAAACGAGCCGAAAAAGCCGAGCGGCTCGTTCCAGTAGCTGATGTAGCCGTGGCTGACGAATGCGGCGATCCTCCCCTTGACCACATCGCCCCTTCTGGCCACGAAAAGGGCCGCGTCGCACGTCTTGAAAAAGCCGTTCTTCTTGAAATTGAACTCTCTCTTCGTCACAAATCTGAGCGGCGGCACCCACACGGGGTGGTTCTTATAGAGGTCGTAGGGGACCTGGATGAAATCCTTGAGATCACGCCGGCCGGTGACTTCTCTGACGTCGACACCCATCGGGACTATTTACCTTTCGATGACTGATAGTATGAAGGGTATATATATCACCGAAAGGCGAGATAAATCAAGGAGTTTTCAAAGGATTTCTACGGGACGGCGATTGGAGCGACATGAGGGGTAACTCGTACGTTGACCGGTTATATCTGACCAAAGAGCCGTCTTACTTTTCGGGTATCCATCTGGAACCGCACTTTCGGATTCTTCTCTCTGAGCATCTCGAGAAGCTTTCGCGAATCATCGCCGGACAGATCGTAAAAATTCGCAAAGTAGACTTTCTTACTCCCTTCTTTATTCGATAGCACAAGGCAGGCCCGTGCCCGTGCGTTCGCTCCAAAACCACCGGCTCGCCCTTCCGTCCGGAGGTATTTCGCGATATCAACCGATGTTATCAGATAAGCCGTAAATAGGTCCCCGGCACCCCCTGGATCCCCTTGAGACAAGACCCGTCCGTTCCCTGAGACGGCACCCTGCGCTGTGAGAAAGGCGTCCAGGGACTCCTCGCGAGATATGCCATACTTTTTCGTCAGGTTATGTTCAGTAAGGTCGTGTTCGCTTCTTGGAATTTTAAACGGCTGGAGGTGTCTCAGAAATTTTATAATGAAGTCGATTTCTCTCTCCAGGTAGTAAACAAAGGCAATCTCACCAAAGAAGATCTCCTGATGTGTCCCTGCCCTGATTACGTTATCGCCCGCGTATGAGGTGATGAGGAGACGATCGTTAAATATCCGGACTTCTACGGAAAAATGAAACACCGTGTGAAAAAAAATAGGCATACCCGGAAGCACGCCCATGACGACGATCGCAAGAAAAGAGACCACCTGGTTTCTCATGATAATGCCCACGAGAAGAGCGGCGATTTCAAGGACGAAAATAACGTAAAAGAGGGATCTGTCATCCAGCAGGATTGCAGGTCTCAGTATCACCGCAGTATTCTCGGAACAATCACGCATGGCTACGTTAGTCGAAGAGGGAGACGCATCCCTTCAGGAAGCGGTTTGGGATTGAATACCTCGGAAAGATTACCATAAAGACGGGTCTCGTGCAAGACATGACGCGCTCCAAAAGAGCAAGGAAGATCCAGTCTCTCCCGCTCCAACGGCAATCAAGGCAGTACAGTATTCCCTTGACTTCCTTTTTTGTCTCGAATATTGTTAACACCTTCTAATAATTAGTGTCTCTTTTTCCGGAGGGTGCAAACGTCCAGGCGATTGATCGGACAACCATAACAGCCGTCCGAACCATTTGCACGTCTATACGGAGGCAAAATGAAGACCGACGATCATGTGCGGCGCGATGGTATATATTTTCCCCCGGGTAGGAGACATAGATCTACCGCCCGAGGTAACCTTAATTTTAAATACCAGGAGGCAATTATGAGAAAGGTCTGGATTTTGGCAATAGTCGCTCTGGCCCTGGTTGCGACCAACATCCCTTCATTTTCCGCGGAGACTACCTTCTCGGGCAGCTATCGAATACGCTCGGTGATCGATTACAACTGGGAAAAGCAAAACATGGCAAATCACCCCGAAGGCAGAGATCTCTATACGGGCTACTTCGACCAGAGATTCAGGCTCACCATTACGCATAAGCGGAGCGAGTACCTCAAGGCCGTTGTAACCATCGACCTAGCCGAGGATATCTGGGGCCAGCAGAGAGGGATGCGCTTCAACGATAGCGACGGCACCACCGATGGATTTGTCAACTCGGCCTACATCGAGGCGCTCACCCCCATCGGCCTTTTCCAGCTCGGAACAAACGGCGAAAACCGGTTCGGCTACGGCCTGTGGTCCGACTCGGGGGTCAGGGGCAACGGAACCAACAACGCGACCATTACCTACGCCGTCAAGGTCGGCAACTTCATCGCCACCGCGAGCTATGTAAAATATATCGACTGGGTGCAGTCAGTCTTTACGATACCCATATTCCCCGGT
This sequence comes from uncultured delta proteobacterium, assembly GCA_963792965.1. Classification (GTDB taxonomy): domain Bacteria; phylum Desulfobacterota; class Zymogenia; order Zymogenales; family Zymogenaceae; genus CAWBYW01. The sequence goes on from CAWBYW010000007.1 coordinate 266,212, forward strand.
ACTCATCTTTCCGATCTTACGGGCGGCCCCACGTCCACCTACTACAACGATGATATCGACACGTACATAGTGACCGCTCACTATATCACCGATAAATGGAAGGTCGGCGGCCTCTTCCAGTGGATCCTCGACCCCAAAATCCTCGGCGCGGTGGTTATGGCGCGAGGCGTCGCCGATATCGGTGGTTTCCCCGGGTCCTTCAGGGGGGAGGAACAGTGGATGTCCCCGTTGGGAGTGCCGTCGATTGCTTTAAACGGCGGCCTTTACTGGCCGACCCCTGCCGGCCCGAACGCGGTCGGTTTCGGGCGCGCCGGCATGTACGGTGCCAACCTCCTCGCATGGGACATCTACGGCGACGTAAAACTCCTCAATGACAGGTTGGAGATCAAGGGTGAGTTCCTCCGGGTCTGGGGGAAGAGCAATCGTAACGCACTCGGAGACGCGTACAACAACTATCTGGCAACACGGGTAGTTCTCCCACCGCTTTCCGTCTACCGGATTCCCGAGACGATCGTCGTCGACGGCATGACCGCCTACCTGGACGTCTCATATGACTTTGATGCCTGGAAGGTCGGCGTCGCCGCCCTCTACGGTTCGGGAGAGAACCACTGGCGGGCTTTTACGCAGTCGCATTACAACCTAAACACTACCGGTAATTTTGACTTTCACTGGAGTAACATCATCGTACCGGGCGATTGGATGTACCTTGGCTCCACGGGATCCGGCAATTTCTATAGTTTCCCTCTTGGTCTCGGCGACAACCCCGAGAACATCACCTCGGTGAAGCTTTACTGGTCGGCAACCCCGACGGAAAAGCTCGAGATTCGCGGCGCGTTCGTATGGGCCAAGTATACAAACCCCGTCGGCCGGTACGCACGGGATGCGGCAGGCAACCTGGTCCCCAACTGGAACGCCTTCTACGGCCATCCGATGAATTACATACAACAGTCCAGTTTAATACCCGGCAACACCTATATCCCGGCGGGTGTGAGCGATCAGCTCGGCTGGGAGATCGATCTCGGGGCGACCTACAAGATCATGGAAGGACTGACCTTGGATTCGGACTTCGGCGTCCTGTTTACCGGGGCTGCCTTCGATTATCGCAATCCCGCCACCTTAGAGCGGGAGAGCTGGGGGCCGATCTATCGCTGGATCAATACGCTTACCTATGAGTTCTAAACAGCGCGTTTCTCAGACGATACGCCGATGACGAGGGGGGCTGAAAGCCCCCCTTTTCCTTAGGCGATTAGTGAGAACAGAGGAGAACAGGAATGCTAAGAAGATTCAGTAGCAAACCTGGTAACAGACGAAATAAAAGGGATTACGGAAGACCGTAACCCCTTAATAGTGCTGGCTCCCCGGGCAGGACTCGAACCTGCGGCATGATGGTTAACAGCCATCCGCTCTACCGACTGAGCTACCGAGGAATATGTAATTCTATTATACTACCAGACGAAAGAATAATTTCAAGAAAAAAAAGGCCGTCTCTAAAATATCGGCCTTATCCACCCGCCCCCTTTCTCAGTTCGATGAGCACGAGTTTAGCGACCGCTTTGAGCGTTTCGAAAACGCCGGTCCCCTCGGTGGCCACCGACTCAAAGTCGGGCACAGTATTGGGGTTGAGTAGCGATTTCATCTCGGTGACCGGCGCGGCGTTCGGCAGGTCCCGCTTGTTATATTGCACGACGTAGGGAATCACCTCAAGGTTATAGCCCTGCTCGATAAGGTTTGATTTCAGGTTCTCGATGCTCTCGATATTGGCCTCCATCCGCTCGATCTGGGAATCGGCCACGAAGACGACGCCGTCCACCCCCTTCAATATCAGCTTCCGGCTCGCATCGTAGAAGACCTGGCCCGGCACCGTGTAGAGATGGAACCGGGTCTTGAACCCCCTGATCTCGCCGAGTGAAAGGGGTAGGAAGTCGAAAAAGAGCGTCCTCTCGGTCTCGGTCGCCAGGGAAATCATCTTTCCCTTGGCGTCCGGGTTGGTCTTTTTATATATCCATTGGAGATTTGTCGTCTTGCCGCAGAGACCGGGACCGTAATAGACGATCTTGCAGTTTATCTCTCGTGCTGGATAATTGATGAAGGACATCGAATACCGCTCTCCTCTATTCGCTAAAGAGCCTGTCTATATCTTCGTCGGTAATCTCCGCAAAGGGCGAAGCGCCCTCGGCCGTCTTCGCCTCGACCTTCTTGAGCAGATCATCGAAGATGACGGTCAAGTCTTCTCCGGCTTTTTTCGCCCTCAGCCGAACCAGCCCGAGGGAGGACCGCTCGTCGAAGATGATCACCATGATGACGCGCCGGCCCACGATCGAGATATAGATATTATCCCGATACCCCTCGTGGAAGATGATGGTAAATTCTTTCTCCCCGAGGAGTTTCGCGATGCTCCCCGTGGCGGCGATGTTTCCTGCCGTCAGCGAAGCCAGAGAGGTTGTGTCGAGGTTCTCCGTCTCACCGGTGCTGGCGATGAGCTGCCCGTTTCTGTCTACTAAGAAAATGACCTTGGAGTTGGTTTCGGAGTAGAGTTTCGTCAAGACATCGTTGATCTTTTTGAACTCTTCTTCGTAGAGGATAAGCTGTGTGAAGCTCATCTACTGTCTCCCAAAATAGCCCGCGTACCCAAGAGTTTCATTTATACCAAAGGGTAATGAAAATATCAACACTTTTTTCAATTTTATCTACAACTGAAACAGAGATCGTAGAAATCCTCGGGCAGGTTTGCGATCTTTCTGATGTAGTCAAGCTGCCTCTTCGGCCCGATATACATCCCACAATTCTTGCACGTTGCGAGCTCAAACTCGACCTTCCAGTTGTAGATATACCGCTTGCCGTCCCTATCCTCCATCTTGATATAGTTCGTGGGACATACCCAGACGCACGAGCCGCAGCCGATGCAGGTCTCCGACGCCTCCGCAAACGGCGTCGTCGGCATGCGCTTGGGACCACGGTAAGAGAAGCCGAGCGCGTTGACCCCCACCACCTCGCTGCACGCCCGCACACACTGACCACAGACGATGCAGTCGTCGTCGGTCTCAACGAGCCTTCCCCCTTTCACGCCGAGACGATCGGCCAGGGCGAGTATCGTCTTGTTTTTCGGTGCCCGCGCCAACAAGAGCTCCATGATCACGTTCCTGGTCTTGACGACCTTTTCCGTATCGGTCCTTACGATCAAGCCCTCCTCCGCCGGATAGTTGCAGGAGGTCACGACCCGCGTCCTTCCGGCCCTCTCGATCTCAACCAGACACATGCGGCACGCACCGTAGGGCACGAGGGCGTCGTTGTTGCAGAGCGTCGGGATATAGACGTTTTTCTTACGGGCGGCTATCAGGATGGGCTGCCCCGCTTTAACCTTCTCGGGGGAATCGTTGAGCGTAATGGTAATCATATCGTCCATGGAAACCTCTACCGTATTTTCACCGCGTCCACCGGGCAGATCTCGAAGCATGCCCGGCAGCGGATGCAGATCGATTCGTCGATAACGTGGGGGACTTTCTTCTCGCCCGTGATACAGTCGACCGGGCAGACCTTCTTACACTTGCCGCAGGCGATGCAGGTCTCTTTGTCGATAAAGAGCGTAATCAGCTTTGCGCAAACACAGGCGGGGCACTTCTTGTCACGGATGTGGGCCTCGTATTCATCACGGAAGTACCTGATGGTCGACATGACCGGGTTGGGAGCGCTGCTGCCGAGCCCGCAGAGCGAGCCGAGCATCATCCCTTGGCCGATCTCCTCCAACAGCTCTATGTCGCCTTCCTTTCCGTTTCCTTCTGTGATGCGGGTGAGTATTGCGAGGTACTGTGGAAGCCCCTCCCGGCACGGGGTGCACTTTCCGCACGACTCATCAACAAGGAAGTTGATGAAGTAGCGCGCCACGTCCACCATGCAGTTCCCCTCGTCCATGACGATCATGCCGCCCGATCCCATCATCGACCCGAGCTTAGTCAGCTCGTCGAAGTCCACCGGCGTGTCAAGGTAGGACGCGGGGATGCATCCGCCGGACGGCCCACCTGTTTGAACGGCCTTGAACTTCTTGTCACCCCGGATGCCGCCGCCGATATCGTAGATGATCTCGCGCAGCGTCAGCCCCATGGGCACCTCGACCAGGCCGACGTTCTTGACGTTTCCTACCAGGGAGAAGACCTTGGTGCCTTTGCTGTTTTGAGTCCCGATGCTCTTAAACCAGTCGGCGCCCCGCGTGATGATCAAGGGGACGTTGGCCCAGGTTTCCACGTTATTGAGGTTGGTGGGCATGTCCCAGAGGCCCTTCTCGGAGGTGTGGATATATTTCGCCTGTGGCTCGCCGGCCTTACCCATGATTGACTGCATGAGGGCCGAAGACTCGCCGCAGACGAACGCCCCGCCGCCCCGATTTATCTCGACGTCAAAGGAAAAGCCGCTTCCCAGGATGTTATCGCCCAAGAGCCCATATTCCTTGGCGTCTGTGATGGCCTGTGCGAGGTTCTTGACCGCCAGCGGGTATTCCATCCTGACGTAGATGTATCCTTTCGGGGCGCCGATGGCAAACGCGCCGATAATCATTCCCTCGATGACGCTGTGAGGGGCTGCCTCCATGATCGAGCGGTCCATGAAGGCCCCGGGATCTCCCTCGTCGCCGTTGCAGACGACGTATCTGGTCGTGCCCGGCGCTTTCTTCGTCGTTCGCCACTTCCGCCCGGCCACGAAACCGCCCCCGCCGCGTCCCCTCAATCCCGCCTTCTCCACCTCATCGATGATCCGGTCGGGTTCCAGCTCGGTCAGCGCCTTGGCGAGGCCCGCGTAGCCACCATGTGCGATGTAGTCGTCGATATCCGTGGGAACGATCTTCCCGTTGTCCCTGAGCACCAGCCTCATCTGGTGCTTATAGAAGGGGATGTCTTCCTCATGAGCGATCTTCTGCTTGGTATTCGGGTCCTGATAGAGGAACTTATCGTGGGGCACGCCCTCCACGAGGGTCTTCGTGATCAATTCGCCGACCGCTTTTGCGGTCACCTTCTGATAGAAGATCCGCTGTGGCGCGAAGATGACCAGCGGCCCGCGCTCACAAAACCCTGCGCAGCCGGTCATCCGCACGTTGACGTTGGCCTGTATCCCCTGATTTTTCAGCTCTTCCTCGAAGGCTCGGGCGACATCGAGGCTCCCGTTGGAGAGGCACCCCGTCCCGCCGCAGACGAAGATCGTCTGCTGATTCGGGTCCTGTTTTTCAAGGATCGATTTTCGATGGGCTTCAAGAGCAGCCGCCGATTCCAGTCTCATCGCATCAAACCTTTTTAGTGCCACCCGTCGACATCCGGAGGATGCGTGCGGGGCTGGGCAAAGAGTATGTGATAAAGAGATCTATTGAGAGGACGTTGCCTACCTCACGATAAAGGCGATGTGCCGTCTCTCTTCAGATCCGACCTGATTAACGTCTTTCGCTCAAAGAGCCGTAACGATGCGCAGCGCCGCCGAGACGGCATATGTGGTCAGCTCTTCGTCTTATAGAGATCCAATATCTTCTTGATCTTATCGAGCGTCATCTTCCCGTGGTTTTCCTCGTCAACCTGCACCAGCGGCGCAAGGGCGCAGGCACCCAGGCAGTTGACCGTCTCAAGGGTAAACTGCTTGTCCTTCGTCGTCTGGCCCGCCTTGACCCCGAGGGTGCCGCTCGAATCCTTCGGCGATCCGCTTCCCCCCGGAGATGTGGCACGCCGTTCCGAGGCATACCCGGACCTCGTGCATACCACGGGGGACGAGCGAAAAGGTCTTATAGAAGGTGGCGACATGATATATCTGCGGCTCGGGGATGCTCAGCACCTCGGAGAGCCTCCTGACCGCCTCGCGCGGCACATATCGAAACCGCGTCTGGATATCCTGCAGCATCAGTATGACCCTCGAGGGGTTCTTCCCGTAGTTCTCGATAACGTCGTCAACCTGCGATACATCGTAATCCATGGCTCACCCGATCTCTAGTTTTGTCAGCGCGACGAGTTTTTCGTATTCTTCCGTCACCCGCCTCTGGATGAGGTCGATGTCCTTGTCCGTGAGGTGCCGAAATCTCCCCTGTCCCGCAAGGTAGTCCCGGACCGGCCTCAGCTTCGGCACGTCCATGGTGAGGCGATACTTTCCCTTCACGACCTCAAAGAGCGGGAATGCCCCGGTTTCAACGGCGAGCCTCCCGTACTTGATGGCCAGATGCGACGGGATGCGCCAGCCGGTGGGGCAGACCGACAGGACATGGAGGTAGGCAGGTCCCCCCGACTCGATGGCCCGCCCTACCTTTGTCTGGAGATCGAAGGGATAGCTCGAGCAGGACGTGGCGACGTACGGAATATTATGCGCCACGGCGATGGCCGCCATGTTCTTTTTCCACGTATGCTGTCCGACCGAGTCCTTCCCCGCGGGCGACGTCGTCGTTGCGGCGCCGTAGGGGGTTGAGCTTGACCGCTGGATGCCGGTGTTCATGTACGCCTCGTTATCGAAGCAGACGTAGATGAAGTCCTCGTGCATACGCTCCAGCGCCCCAGAAAGCGCCTGGAGCCCGATATCGGTCGTCCCGCCGTCGCCGCCCATACCCACCGAGATAATCCGCTTCTTCGGGATCTTCCCTTTTCGCTTCAGCGCCTTTAAGCCCGCGGCTACGCCCGAGGCGACCGCGGCCGCGTTCTCGAACGTAACGTGGATCCAGGGCACCTTCCAGGAGGTCAGCGGCAGCGGAGAGGAAACGATCTCCATGCAACCCGTGGCGTTGGAGATGACGATGTCCCGCCCGAGGGCCTTTAACACGTGCCGGACGGCCAGCGCCTCCGCGCAACCCTGACAGGCCCGATGGCCGGAGGTGAAGTTTTCTTCCCGGTTGGTCAGATTGGGAACGTAGACGGTATATTGGTCGATCATTCTCTCACCCCCACCATCACGAATTCATTCCACCTCCCCTTCTTTACGCCGTCCATCGCCGCATCATACATCTCGATGAACTTCTCAGGCGGGACGTCCCTGCCCGAGAGGCCGGCGATGTACGAAAAAACGTTGGGCCGCTTGTCGAGACGGTAGAGAGCCGTCTTGATCTCGGAGGCCAGCGGCCCGCCGACCCCGCCCACCGAGAGGGCCCGATCCACCACGAGGAGATTCCTGAATTTCTCAAGCGTGCTGATCACATCATCGTACGGGAAGGGCCGAAAGAGCCGGAACTTTACCAGCCCCACCTTCTTACCCTCGTCTCTGAGCCGATCGACGACCTCCATGCCGAGCTCCCCGTAGCTCCCGATCGTCACGAAGACGGTGTCGGCGTCATCAGTCCGGTATTCCTCCAGCGGCGTGTAGCGCCGACCCGTGATCCGCTCCCATTCTTCCCACACCTGTGTGATCACCGCGTAGGAGCCGCGCAGCGTCGCGTCGTGGGCCTTCTTGGTCTCGGTAAACATCTCCGGCATGGCAAAGGCGCCCATCGTCACGGGGTGGTCCGGGTGGAGGGTATAGAGGGGAGCGAACGGGGGCAGGAAATCTCTCACCGTTTTTTCATCCATCGTCTCGAAGGGCTCGATGACATGGCTGAGGATAAATCCGTCCATATTGATCGCGACGGGCAAGAGCACCCTTCGGTCTTCCGCGATCTTGAAGGCACAGATCGTCTGGTCGAAGCTCTCCTGTCCGCTCTCTGCAAATATCATAATCCAGCCGCAGTCCCGGTTGGCCATGATGTCGCTCTGATCATTCCAGATCGAGAGGGGCGCAGACAACGTCCGGTTGACCACCGTCATCACGATAGGAAGCTGCATCGCCGATACGACGTAGAGGAGCTCGCTCATGAGCTGCAGCCCCTGGGAGCTCGTGGCGGTATACGTGCGGGCGCCGGCCGCCGAGCTTCCGGCGCAGGCGCTCATCGCCGAGTGCTCGCTCTCCACGCAGATATATTCCGCGTCTACCTTCCCGTCGGCCACCAGCTCCGACAGGTGCTCCACGATGTGGGTCTGGGGCGTAATGGGGTAGGCCGCGATAACGTCCACGTCGACGAGCTTAACCGCCTCAGATACCATGAGTGATACTTCCATTCCGAGACGTTTGCCCATTTACGCCACCTCCTCGATCATCGTGATGCAATGGGTGATACACTCATGGGCGCAGATACCGCATCCCTTGCAGTAATTGTAGTCGGCGGTAAAATAGCCGTCTTCCTTCCGGAAGATCGCATTGTCCGGGCAGAAATTCCAGCAGATACCGCACTTGATGCACTTCTGCTCGTTCCATACGGGTCGCTGGGACTTCCAATCGCCGGTGTGATACACCACCGCGTTTCCCGGCTCATCGATCACGTTTCCGGGGTTGAGGTCCCTGACCGTGTATTCTTCCATAGGCTTCGGCACGGGTTATACCTCCATCTTCGTTTCGGCCAACGCCCTTTTCATGGCATTAATATTCTTTTCGGCGATTCTGCCGAACCGGTTCTTGAGGGGCTCGATCATATCGTCTTCCTTGACCACATCCGACGTTGCCAAAAGCGCCCCGAGCATCGTCGTATTCGTGATGGGAAGTCCCAACGTCTCCTTGGCAATGGTAGTGGCGTCGACCACCGCCAGGCGCGTGGTATACCCAAACTGTTTCCTGAGGTCCGCGATGCTCTTGTGCGTATTAATGATGACGATCCCCCCCTCTTTCAGCCCCTTGGTGGGGTTGACGATGGTAAGGAGGCTCGGGTCGAGCACGACCGCAACGTCCGGCTTGTATATTTTGGTCCGGAGCCTGATCGGTTTCGTGTCGATACGAGCAAACGCGATAACGGGGGCTCCCCGCCGCTCGGGACCGAAGTTGGGAAAGGCCTGGGCGTATTTCCCCTCGGAGATAGCAGCCAGCGCCAGCATCTCGGCAGAGGTCACCGCTCCCTGTCCCCCCCTCCCGTGGAATATAATCTCTATCACGTAGCCTCCTGTCGAATAGGCAGGTGAGACGGGCGCGCGCACTTCCCGTATTGTCCTGCGAAAACGGAGAAGTATCTAATACCAAAAATGTCAGCTTTGTCAAGGAAAATGGACAAGAGCACCCTCTTTCGTCGTCATAATTCGCGGCGATTCGTCAGGGCCGCCGTCAGTGTCTGAGAATCGAAATATTCGATGTCTCCCCCCGCCGGGACACCCTCGGCGATTCGCGTGATCCGTACCCCCGTCCCGGAGAGTCGCTCCTGGATGTAGTGTGCGGTCACCTCCCCCTCTTTTGTAGGATTGGTTGCGATGATGATCTCCTTTACCGCCCCCGAGCCGATCCGATATTTCAGCTCGTCGATCCTCAGATCGTCGGGGCCGACACCCGAGATCGGAGAGAGGAGCCCGCCGAGGATATGATAGACTCCCCCGAAAGACCCGCTCTTCTCCATCGCCATGAGATCCCGGGGATCCTCCAGGACACAAATGATCGAGTGGTCCCGCTTGGGACTGGCGCAGATCGGACACGGATCGGTCGTGGAGAAATTGAAGCAGTGCGAGCAGACCTTGATGGTGTCCTTGACCTGTGCGATCGCCTGCGCGATTCCCCGCGCGTCCCGCGCCGACATCGCGATGATGGCATAGGCGAACCGCTGGGCCGTCTTTTCACCGACCCCCGGCAGCCTTCTTAATGCATCGATAAGATCTTTGATCGGGTCTTCGTGGGGCATCTCTAAAAATTGAGACCCGGGATGGGGAGTCCTCCCGTTACCTTGGACATTTCTTCTTTGACCATCTCCTGCGCCTTGGTTATCCCTTCATTGACGCCGGCCAGTACCAGGTCCTGCAGCATCTCGATGTCGTTAGGATCGATTACGTCTTTTTCTATCTTAATGGAGATGACCTCAAGCCGGCCGCTGACGACGACCGTCACCATCCCGCCGCCGGATGACGCCTCCACGGTCTTGGTCGCCACTTCTTCCTGCACGCGCATGAGCTGTTGCTGCATTTTCTGGGCCTGTTTCATGATATCGCCCAGGCCGCCACCCATTCGGGCCATATGCCTCCTCCTCTCTTATTTCTTGCCGGGGGTATATCCCTCCACCGTCACATCCGAAAACACCTTCTTGATATTTCTTGTCGTATCCGATTCGAGGAGATCTCCGGAAGGATCTTTCTTTTCCGAGACCATCGGTACCTCTTCGCGCTCGGGCCCCTCATAGTGACCCCCTTCGACGCCGACGAGAGAAACCGCAAGCTCCCTCTTGAAATATTCCCGAAATTCGCTCTTGATCTTATCGAGCTTTCCCTGTCCCCCGATCAGGTGGGTATACTTTTGAGGCATCTTAATGACGACGACGTCCTCTTCGATATCGATCGAAACCGCGTGTATCAAGTATGAATGCGTTATCGGGTCCTTTCCGACGAGATAGGAAAGGAACGCCTTTATGCTGTCGGCAGAATTCGCATCCTTCTTTTCCTCACCGACAGCCTCTTTTCCCTGCTCGGCTTGCACGGTCGGCGCCCGCTGTGTGCCCACCGGGGCCTGTGAGAAGTCAAAAGAGAGGGCCTTCGTATCAGATGGCGGTATATCAAACGCCTTCATGTCCAGTCGGGAGAGCCTCTCGATCGCCTCCGCTATCGGCTCGACGTAGCCCATGCGGGTCATCTTGATGAGAAGGAGCTCCATGGCGATTCGCGGGTCCGTGCTGGTCCTGATCGAAAACTCCGCCGAAAACAGGACATTGAAGATCAGCGTCAGCTCGTCGAGCGTGAGGGCGTTTCCGATCTCGGTGAGCTCCTGTCGTTCCTCGGCCGTGAGGTCCGGCGTCGATATCGTGGGGGCCGCCTTTATGAGGAGCTGGTTTCGCATCAGGTCTACCAGCTCTCGGTAGTACTGGGCGATGTCATACCCCTGGTTATACACGTCGGACAAAAGATAGATTGCCAAGGACGCGTCCCGCCCCGCCAGCGCCGCCACCATCTTGAAAAGGAGGGAGCGGTCCGTCAGCCCTAACACCTCACGAACGGCCTCCTCCCCCAGCGTTGCCCCGGAGTAGCCGATTACCTGATCCAGGAGGCTTTGGGCGTCGCGCATGCTTCCCCCCGCCTCCCGCGCGATCACCGAAAGGGCGCCGCCCGATACCGCAATCCCCTCTTTTTCGGAGATTTCCAGGAGTCTCTTTTCGATCTCCACGGCGCTGATCCTCCGAAAATCGAAGCGCTGTGTCCGCGAGAGGATCGTGATCGGGATTTTATGAGATTCGGTCGTCGCGAAATATAAAGATTACATGGGACGGCGGCTCCTCGAGTATCTTGAGCAGCGCGTTGAAGGCGTTGATGGACAGCATGTGGACTTCATCGATGATGTAGATATTGTAGCGTCCCGCCGACGGCAGGTAACGGACGTTTTCCCTGAGCTCCCTGATATCGTCGACGCCCGTGTTCGAGGCCCCGTCGATCTCATAGACGTCGGTAACGCTCCCGTCGGTGATGCCTTTGCACATGGCGCATTCGTTACAGGGCTGGGGCGTCGGACCTTTTTCGCAGTTGAGCGCCTTGGCCAGGAGCCGCGCGACGGTGGTCTTCCCGACCCCGCGCGGGCCAGAGAAGAGATAGGCATGCGCGATCCTTCCCAGCGTGATCGCGTTTTTCAGCGTCCGGGTTACGTGCCCCTGGCCGACTACCTCTTCAAAGGTCTGCGGCCTGTATTTTCTCGCGATTACAAGGTATGACATCGTAGATTAAAAACGGATATGTGTGATAGCTAGGCGCCCCTGCGGCACACAGAGAGGACCTCTACCGCTGCTTCCTTCCGGACCTGACGGGGTTTGAGGACATCTATTGCACAGGACCCAGCTATCACAGATATCCGCTTTGTGGCAGGTAGTGGCGGAGAGAGTGGGATTTGAACCCACGGTGCGTTATTAGCGCACACACGATTTCCAATCGTGCTCCTTAAGCCGCTCGGACATCTCTCCACTATTGAAACTGTGAGCTCTATATCCTGGCGGAGAGGGTGGGATTCGAACCCACGTGGGAGGTATAAGCCCCCAAGCCGATTTCGAGTCGGCCCCGTTACGACCACTTCGGTACCTCTCCATTGATACCCTATCGTCGCTCGAGAAAGAACCTGGTAAGGAGCAAACGTGCTTCCTCCTCAAGAACCCCCGCCGTCACCTCAACCCGGTGATTGAGCCGGGAATCTCCGAGGGTCTTGTAGAGAGAATCGACCGCGCCGGTCCTCGGATCGCCCACCCCATAGTAGAGACGCGCTATCCGCGCCTGCAGGATCGCCCCCGCGCACATCAGACACGGCTCGGCCGTTACATAGAGGTCAGCGCCCGCCAATCGGTAGTTCCCGATCCCGGCCGCCGCTTCTCGGAGGGCAATGATCTCGGCGTGCGCCGTCGGATCGGAGGTGGCGATCACCCGGTTTGCGCCCCTCCCGATGATCTTACCATCCATAACCACCACCGCGCCGATCGGGACCTCACCGTCTGAAAACGCCCTTTCGGCCTCCGCGAGGGCTGCCCTCATGAACTGGGCCGGATCCGAACGGTGCGTCTTTCCCGAGCCCGTAAACGGTGCGCCGCGCCCTTTACCTTTCCCCATTTTGTCAATGAACAACGTGGCTAATCTTTTTATTATAGCACAAATCTCATTTTTTTCAACTGAAACTTCAGTACCATCTTTGGGACGCCCACGGCCGTCTCACGCCTCACCGAAGTAACATAAATCTGCCCATATATCGAGGTCTAAATGGTGCGCCCGGCAGGATTTGAACCTGCGGCCTACAGATTCGTAGTCTGGCGCTCTATCCGGGCTGAGCTACGGGCGCACTGCAGGTAATTTTGGAATTTTACCTTTTCGCCCGTATCTTGTCAAGGCGAGAGTTGTGAAAAATGCACATGGGGATGTCGGCCTCCGCAGACCGGCCCGATTGGCTCAGTCAGTGGAGTCGCGAGGGATTCCACAGGACCTGTCTCGTCGGGACCTCGCGCTATCATGACACTCAAGACAGATATCTGGAAGCTCGTTGCTCCCCCGCGACCTACCGGACCGTGGTTATATCCGATACGGTCAGACGTAATAGCGCGGCAACATGGAGGGAAGCGCCTTGATCTGCTGGCGCAGAAATATTTTTTTCGGCTTGCTCATCAACAGGTATCGGAGCCATCCCAAAAGGCCGAGCCCCACGATAACGGCAACGATAATCAATAGGACCTTCATATATCCCTCCTTCTTACTTTTCGTATTTTCGAATGAGCTCTTGTGCGATGATCGATGAACAGATGACCGTCGGTACCCCGCCCCCCGGGTGCGTTGACGCCCCCACGAGGTAGAGCCCCTCGATACTCTTGGACTTGGCCGACGGGCGGAAGACGCCCGAGTGTCCCATGTCCTGGGCCAGGAGGTAGATGCCCCCCTCGGGGGCCAGGAGATCCCGCTCGAAATCCCTCGGCGTCCCGAGCATGGCCACCTCCACGTGATCTTTCATCCCGGGCAGATAGGTGCGGTCAAAATAGTCGACATACTGTTCGGTCATCCTCTCCTTTTCCTTGTCCCAATCGGTCCCCGCAAGATGGTACGGCCCGAATAACGTCATCACAACCGTGTGGTGCCCCTTGGGCGCCATCCCGGGGTCCGAGTGGGTCTTCCAGCTGATGAGGCCCACCTGTCGGTCCGGCATCCGCTTTTCGATATTCATCTGATCATAGAAGAGATCGAATTCCTCGGGGGTCGCGGTCATGACGGAATGATGCGACTTAAGAGGGGGCGCCGTGTCAAGCCCGAGAAAGAACATAAGGGCAGACGGGGAGCTCTTCAGGCTCCTGACGCCACGGCGTGCCATCGGTCCGAGATGCTCCAGCCCGATCAGGTCGGTATAGAGGGTTTTCGCGCTGATGTCGGAGACGATCACGTCGGCCGTTATGGATGTCCCATCGGCAAGCACGACCCCGCAGGCCCTCTTGTTTTTCACGATAATCTTCTTTACAAGCATCCCGGTACGGAATTCCATGCCGGCCTTTTTGCTCACCCTCAGGATTGCCTCGGGGATCGCGATGAGGCCGCCTTTGCTATAGTAGAAGTCGTTGTGCTCGTTCCAGGGGAGTATAGAAAAGACCCCGGGGACAAGGGTGGGCGGCATCCCCATGAATGTCCCCTGGAAGCAGAGGATCTCCCGGATAACGGGGTGTTTAAAATATTTATCCATCACCATCTGGTAGCTCGAGCCGAATAGTGCGCGATACTTTAAAAGCTTCGGCTCTTTTATGAACATGCCGAACATGTCACCAAACGTGATCATCGGGGAATAAAAATAGGCCGGGATTACGCCGCTGAAGAAGTCCTCCATGTCGGCGGCATACCGAAACCAGCTCTTGGCGTCCTTGGGTGAAAGCTTCTTGAACTCCTCGGCTACCGCCTGACTGGAGGCCGGGTACGTAACCTCTGTCCCGTCCTTCAGGATATAGGTGTAGACCGGGTCTATGGGAATCAGGTCTACCTCCTTCGCAAGCGATGTTCCCATCCGCACAAAAAACTGGTCGATCACGTGCTCCATCTCGATGATGGACGTACCCACGTCAAACCGGTAGCCCTTGTGCTCGAAGGTGGAGCAAAACCCCCCGATCCGTTTGTTTTGCTCCAGTACGAGCGTCTTTCGGCCGTCTTTAGCCATGAGCCCGCCGAGGGAGAGACCCGCAATACCCCCCCCGATCACGATCACGTCATAGTCAGACATGCTCACCTCTGCATATGGTGTTTGAGTTTCACTTTATCTTTTCGCGCCTCCCGTATCCGTCCGCTTTCATGCTCAGACGAAATAGCGCGGCAGCATAGAGGGCAGCGCCTTCAGCTGCTGCCTGAGGAAAACCTTCTTGGCTTTGCTCATAAAGAGATACCGGATAAACGCCAAAAGGGCGAGTCCCGCGGCCACCACAAGGACGATCCATACGGTTTTCATCTTTTCCTCCATCCAGTCTCGTTTATTCGTGTTTCTTGATGAGGTCGGCCGCGATAACCGCCGATGCCATTGCCGCGGGAACCCCGCCGCCGGGATGCGTCGAGCACCCGACAAGATAGAGCTGTTTGATGCTCTTTGACTTGGCCGCGGGCCTGAAGATAGTCGAGTGGGCCAAGTCCTGTGAAAAGAGATAGATGCCGCCCTGCGGGGCCATAACCTCCCGCTCAAAATCCTTCGGTGTGCCGAGGAAAGCGACCTTGACGTGATCCTTGATCCCGGGCAGATAGGTCTTGTCAAAATAGTTGATGTACTCCTCCGTCAGCGGTCCCTTGATCTCATCCCAATCCGGACGGTATGCCCCCCCGATGGTCAGGACGAGGGTGTGATAGCCCTTCGGCGCAAGGGAGGGATCCGAGATTGTCTTCCAGCTGAAAAGCCCGAACTGCTTCTTAACCACAGTTCCTTTTGAGAGTATATTGAAATAGAGATCGTCGATATCCTCCGGCGGCACGGTCGCAATGGTGTGATGGGACTTAAGCGGCGGCGCGGCATCGAGTCCAAGGAACATCATGAGGGCCGAGGCCGATATCTCGAGGCTTTTGACCCCCGCCCGCGCCATCGGGCCAAGGTGCTCAAACCCTATCAAATCCGTATAGAGGGTCTTGGCCGAGATGTCCGATACGACGACGTCGGCCGTGATCGATGTACCGTCGGCGAGGACGACGCCGCACGCCTTCTTGTCCCGTATGATGATCTTCTTGACGAGCGTGCCGGTCTTTAGTTCCATGCCGGCGCTGCGCCCCAGTCGCTCGATCGCCTTCGGCACCGATATCAATCCGCCCTTGCAGTAGTAAAAACCCGTGTGCTCATTATAGGGGAGCATCGTCATGATGCCGGGCGCCAAGGACGGCGGCAGCCCCATGAAATTGGCCTGAAAACAGAGGGCCTCGAGTATCCGGGGGTCCTTGAAGTATTTCTCCATTACCGTCTGGTAGCTGGTGGCAAAGAGCGGCAGATATTTCAGGAGCCTCGGGCTCTTGACGAACATCCCGATCAAGTCCTTGAAGGTGAGCATCGGAGAGAAGAAGAACGTGGGCACCGCCGCGTCTATGAAACCTTTCATGTCCTCGGCGTACCGGAACCAGCTCCTGGCGTCGTCGGGAGAGAGCTTCTTGAACTCCTCGGCGACCGCCGCAGAAACGGCCGGATAGCGGATCTCGGTCCCGTCCTTGAGAAGATATGTGTAGACCGGATCAAGGGCAATCAGATCCACTTCCCGAGCGGTAGTCGTCCCCATGAGCGTGAAAAAGCGGTCGTAGACCTCCACCATCTCGATAATCGAGGTCCCGATGTCAAACTGGAAGCCGTCGTGCTCAATGGTCGAGCAGAAACCTCCGATCCGTTTGTTTTGCTCCAGCACGAGGGTCTTTCGACCGTCCTTGGCCATAAGGGCGCTGATAGAAAGGCCGCCGATCCCGCCTCCGACAACAATGACATCATAATCGGCCATGTCTCTCTTCTCCTGTCTATGAATAGATAAATTTGAGCGTCTTGCTCTAAAATCCCGCCACCGTTTCCTCGGACTATGACCGGCACACCGTCGAATTGATCGCAATCCGAGCATCGTCCGCCCGAAAGCCCCTTCCCTGAGCATCCTGTGCTGTCGGCTGCTACAAGTCTTTCTTTACAGACGCGCCTTCTCGTTGTCTCCCTGTGGTTTGATAAGCGCCATGATCATCACTTTAAAATAGGCGAAAAATGACGCGGTATCGGTCGCCTCCCGCGCTATGGAATAGGACATGGCAAATCCGTTGGCCATCGCCAGCATGATCGAGGCAAGAACATCCTCGTCTCTATCGAGCGAAAATTCTCCATCCTTTTTCGCCCGTCGAAACACATCGGCCGTCAGCTCCTTGATATAGACGTGCTGGGAGAATATCTCCTCTTTTCGCTTCGGGTTTTGGAGGCCAAGTATCGTCAGCTCCATGACGACGGTGAACCAATTGGGGTTCTTCTGTATGAACGTGTGAAATGACTCGATGAGCAGGTCGATTCTTTCTCCGATGGGAAGGGGCGCGTTCAGGACGGAAAGGGCGATATCGAGATATTCCGACATCGCAAATCGGTAAATCTCACCGACCAGCTCATCCTTGTCTTTGAAATAGTAGTGGAGAAGCGCCTTGCTGATCCCCGCCTCACCCGCGATATCGGACAGCGAAACGTTCACAAAGCCCTCGCGTCCCATGATGTTATAGGCTGATCGTATAATCGCCTGCACCCGCTCGGGTCTTTGACCTTTTTCTTCTTTTATGGCTTTCTGGGTCATGATAGTGATCCTCGTCTTGGTCCTGAAGTTCCTGACTGGCCGGCCGATCAGGAATTGACGTGCTAATGGTAATAAAGACCTGCCTCCATGTCAAGAAAATAGATGACTGTTCGTAAGAATATCCCCATCCCTCCATTTTCCTGCTGCATATCGACGTGCCGGGGAGATAGACGGCCGATCACCCGTTAAGCCGTGCGACCCTCGTCGAAACATGGGTTTGAGCCGCCTACTCCATGACCTTCCCGGCACCGCCCCTGTAGTCTCCCGTCATCGATCTGCTACGACGCGGCCGTCTCTGCTCGTCACGCTTCTACCTTGGCCTCCCCGTGACCCTGAACACATCGCGACGTAAGCCGAATTATTATTAGGTATGCCTAATGATGCTGCGGGGAGCGCAGGTTGTCTCGTCGGAAGGTATGGGTGTTTCGTCACGACGCCTTGTTGATACTCAATTTTTCGTATTGGATGTAAAGGATATTGACAGGAATCGAGCGACCTGTTATGTTACAGAGACTTTTCACAGAGGATGACCATGAAGATCACCGAAAACCTCTTCGCCTACCCCTGGACGAGCATGTGGGAAAACAACTGTAACAGCTACTACGTCGGTGACGACGCCCAGATCCTGATAGATCCCGGGCTCCTGATATCATTTCCCGAGCTGGTCAAAGGCCTTTCGCGCGACGGAATCGACGTCGACACCGTCCGCTACGTTCTGATCACTCATTCGCATCCCGATCATTTTGAGGCGGTCGAGCGTTTTTTTAACAGGGATGACGTGAAAATTCTTATGGCCGCGGAGGAAGTCCGGTTCATGGAAGATATCGGCATGAAGTTCTACCCCGCCTTCGGTCTCGATGTTCCCGAGTACCGCATCGATCAAGAACTCGAGCCCGGGCCCATAACCCTCGGCAGCGAAACGTTCGAGGTTTTCCTCACACCGGGCCACTCCCCCGGCTCCCTGTGTCTCTATTGGCCGAAGGAAAAGGCGCTTTTCTCGGGGGATCTGATCTTTAATAAGAACGTCGGCAGGACCGATTTCCCCGGCGGCAACGGCAAGCTCCTCAAGGAAAGCATCGAGCAGATCGCCGAGCTCGATATCGAATATCTCTTGCCGGGCCATATGGAGATGGTCGCGGGGAAACAGGAAGTAGAAAAGAATTTTGAGATCGTCAAACGGGCGGTCTTTCCCTATCTCTAACTGTCCGGAGGTGCGTCTCCGTATCGTTCCTGTCGAAACGGGCGGTCCGCGGACTATTTTGAGAGCTTACTGACTCCTCCCCAGCATCCGATCCAGATCGTCCCCTCCCCGTCTATCACAAGAGACGTCACCCGATCATCCACGATGCCGCTTTCCGTGTTGAGAAATTTCCACTCCTTGCCGTCGTAGATGCCGACCCCTCCACCCCAGAAACCGACCCACAGATTCCCATCCCCGTCCATCCGGATCGACGTGACCTCGTTTGAGAGGAGGCCGCTCTTGACCGTGAAGGTCTTTTTTACCTTTCCGTCCGACAGCAGGCAGAGCCCCATCGCGGTGCCGACCCACGTATCGCCGTTCTTGTCGAACTGGAGAGCCGTGATGAGATTGGAGGGAAGGCCGGATGTCTTGTCGATAATCTCCATTTTCCCGCTCTTGATGATCCCGATGCCCATGTTGTAGGTCCCTATCCAGAGGTCACCTCCGGGATCCTTAACGATTCGGTTAATGACAGGGGTTATCGCGTCCTCGCCGAACCCGAGCTTTGCCCAGCGCTGGCCGTCAAACACCCCCAGCCCCGACTGCGTGCCCGCCCAAATGTTGCCGTCCGGCCCAACCGCGATATCATAGATGACGTCGCTTGGCAGGCCGTCCTTCGCCCGGTAGGTCTTCCACTTCCCGTCGTATACCGAGATACCGTTCTGCGTCCCAAACCAGAGTCTTCCGGAATTATCCTCGGCCATCGAGGTCACGAGGTCGTCGGCCAGCCCGTCTTTGGCCCGATAAATCGTCCAGCCCTTGTCGTACTTGAGAACGCCGCCCTCGGTGCAGAGCCAGACCGCCCCCTGAAGGTAGTATATATTGGTAACGGCGTTCTGATCCTTGACCTTGCTGACGATGTTCTCGATCTTCATGAGGTTCTGCGCCCGAGCCGGTACGCCGCCGATACCATAGGAAAACAAACAGACAGCCGACAACATCACTAAAAATCTTTTTGCGATCATACACCTCTCCGGCCGAATATAAGGCTACTATAGTATCAGACGGTGCCCGGATCAGTCAAGGGATGGTTTTTGTTCAGGAGCGCGGGTGGTATTTTTTATGGACTTCCTTGAGTCTCGTCCGGTCGACATGGGTATAGATTTCGGTCGTGGTAATGTCGGCGTGCCCGAGCATCATCTGCACGGACCTGAGGTCCGCGCCACCCGCAAGGAGGTGAGTTGCAAACGAGTGACGGAGGGTGTGGGGGCTGATATCTTTGGTAATCCCGACGCGCGCCGCATACGTCTTGATCACCTTCCAGAAATATTGACGTGAAAGCGCCCTCCCCCGTCTATTGAGGAAGATCAGGACGCTTCCCCTCCCCCTATCGAAAGCCGGACGCGCCTCCGTCAGATACCGGTTCACCCGGAAAATTGCCTCTCTGCCGATGGGAACGACCCGCTCCTTGTTTCCCTTCCCCACGACGATGAGAAACCCGACATCAAGGTTGATTCGATCCGCCGTCAATCCCAACAGCTCCGAGACCCTCAGCCCGCTCGCATACAAGACCTCCAGCATCGCGCGGTCCCGGATACCCGAGGGATTCTGATCGTCCGGGCCGTCGAGGAGTTTCTTCACTTCTTGCGCGGTAAGATACTCCGGCAGTCGCCTCATAAAGCTGGGCGAATCCAAGAGTTCCATCGGGTGTGCCACTATCTCCCCCTCCCTAACGAGGTAGGTGAAAAATGACCGGATCGAGCTCAGGTAACGCACCCTGCTCCGGGCCGAGATTCCCTCTGTTGCGAGCCGCTCCATGAACGAGAGGATATGTCCCTCTTCGATCAGGTCGGCGTCCACAATCTCGATCTCCCCCAGGTAATGACTGAAGCGCGAAAGATCGCTCCCGTAGGCCGCCACCGTGTTATTCGAAAGGCCCCGCTCGACTCCGACATGGCGCATAAACTGATCGATAAGCTCGTCCATGCTATCTTCCCGCGTGCATGCTATCGGTTTCCCTCACGTACTTTTCCACGCCCTTATAGATTCCCCACGCAAGCCCCTTGAGATAGTCATCGCTCTTGAGTCGATTCTCCTCCCTCTTGTTGGAGATGTACGAGCATTCCACCAGGATCGAGGGCATCTGGGCGCCGACAAGGACCCAAAACGGTCCCTGGCAGACCCCGACGTTATTGATGTTGTCGTATTGCTTCTCTATTGAATTGACCATCCCCTCCTGGACGAACTTGGCAAGGAGGCTGGACTCATTTCTCTTGGCGGAGACCATAAGGTCGGTGAGGATATAGTCAAGCTCCGTCAGCTTTTCGATGGTCGTATCGTTCTCCCGTGCCGCAACGGCCAGCGCCTTCGTGTCGGAGGTAATTGCGAGATAGTAGGTCGTTATGCCGTACGGGTTTCGGCTTGCGCTTGCATTGTTGTGAACCGATATGAAGAGGTCGGCACCGGCCTCGTTGGCGACGGCCGTCCTGTTCTTGAGGTCCAGATATCTGTCGGCGTTGCGCGTCATGATGACTTTCAGGCCCAGCTGGTTCTCAAGGTATTCTTTTAGATACTGGGCGATCCTGAAGTTTGCCGTTTTCTCATAATATCCGGTGGGACCGACGGCGCCCGGGTCGACTCCTCCGTGCCCGGGATCGATCACCACCACCTTGATTGCATGCGACGTCACCTTTTCCTTTGTATAGTAGTCGCCGGCATTATTCGTCGTCCCGTCGCTTTTGTCGTCTGAACGCTCTTCCCGGTAGACGTCAACGACAATCCGATTCGGGTCCTTGAGGGAAAATACCTTATACGTTACCGATCCGCCCGGATCCATGGACACACGAAGCGGGTCTGATTTTACGTCAACGGTAATCTTCCTGATCTGACCTCCCGATACCGCGATTGCCTCTTTTACGTCTTTTTTCAGGGCTCCGTGCGTGATATCGACGTAGATGCCCGAGCTCGCCTCCTTCGTGGCGCCGTCTTTCACCCTGCCGAAGGTATACTCGGCCGCTCCCGAGACATCAAGCACCACACGGGTGTGGTCCTCGGAATTAAACGTCCTCATCCCGAGGAGTACTATCGCGTCCTTCTTTGGCTTCTCTGTCTTCGTGTCCTTTAGGCCCCCGTCGATATCTCCGGTAAACACGCTGCAGTCGGTCCCCTCGTACTTCTTCAGCTCCTTTATCCGCGCTTCGGCCTGCGCCTTCATATCTCCCGTCGGGTAGCTATGCATGAGCGCCTGATAATAGCAGTACGCCCGTGCGGGATCGGAGAGCCTCGTCCGATAGATCTCGGCAATCTTCAACAGCGAGTCATCTGAAAGTGTGCTCTTCGGGGTATTCCCGAATCAATTGTCCGAAGGCGTCGACGGCGGCTTTAATATCGGCAGTGGCGCCGGATCGCTCATAGAGCCGCTCGTAAAGGGTTCCCACCATGAAGAGGGCGTCGTCGGAAGATGCGTCGGTGGGATATTCGAGGTAGACGCTGCCGAATGCCTCGATGACGGAAAGCCAGCAGTCCCGGCGGGAAAGCTGGCTTTCGGACGAATTGAGGCTTGAGAGCCTCTTCTTTGCCGACTCGTATGCGCCGGCACCGTCCTGAGCGGAGGCGTTGACCGAGACGAAAAAGACGATAAAAAAGGCGAGCAACGCGGCGCACGTCCCGTGAGCGATCCCGATCGATTTCTTACCTATAATCATCTATTTGTTCATCTAATTGTATGATAATTAACCTATTTTATATAAAACTTGGTATAACTATATTTCATTTTATCCTGTTTTTCAACTCTTTTTTTCCCCTTTTGACTTTTTACCTTTTATGTGATAGCTTCCGCCTATGAGCAGGAAGTACCCCGCACGGCCGATTCTCGCCGCGGGGGCGGTTGTTGTTGAGAACGGCCGCGCGCTCCTCGTCAGACGCGGCAACGAGCCCGCCAAGGGCGCATGGAGTATCCCGGGGGGGGCGGTTGAGCCGGGCGAGACGCTCCGTGAGGCCGCCCGACGCGAGATCTTCGAAGAGACGGGGCTTCTTGTCGACGTCGGCGATCGCCTGGCCGTCCTGGAGCGCATCTTCCGTGATCCGGGGCACAAGGTGAAATACCACTATCTCCTCATCGATTACCGGGCCGTTGCCACGAGCGGCGAGCTTCGTGCCGGCAGCGACGCCGCCGACGCCCGGTTTTTTACGGGAGACGAGATACTAAAACTGGGACTTGCCGATATCACCCTCGAGGTGGTGCGCAAGGCCCTCACCCTGGAAAAGAAGTGAGACGTCTGAAGACGAATCCTTGTCGTTTTTCAACACCCGGCGTCGTGTGAGTCGGATTGCGGTTGTGGAAAACGGGAACATTTTTCCTCCTGACAGGTCTAAGGTAATAGGAAGATCTGTGACCCAAAAAGAGTGGGATGGCTCCGAAGAAGCGCGCTTGATCGCCGCATCGCAGAATGGGGATCATGACGCATTCGCTCGCATAGTCAAGCTCTATAAAGACCGGGTCTTTAACACGTCCCTCCGCTTTTTGGGCAACTGGGCGATGGCCGAGGAGCTGACTCAGGACGTTTTTATCTCGGTCTTCAGAAACATCGGGGGATTCAAGGGCGAGTCGAAATTTTCAACGTGGCTCTATCGGATTACGGTAAACCACGCCAAGAATCGTATCGGGTATTTGTCGAGGAGGGGCTACTATCGGAGTGACGAATTTTCGGACACCATCGACGGCGGCGGCATTGATTCTATTGCCGGTCGTGTGTCAAACCCGGGTTCCTACACCGAGGATAAGGAGCTTATCGGCCTCCTCATGGAAAACATCAATAAACTCTCGGCCAAGGACCGCCGGATCATCACCCTCAAGGATTTCGAGGGCCAGAGTTACGACGAGATCGCTGAAATCCTCGGCATTTCCCTCGGCACGGTGAAATCGCGCCTCTCGCGGGCGCGCGAGCGCCTCAAAGAGCTGATGAAGGATTACCTGTAGTCCCGCCGGCGTAAATGGCGGCCGGCATGGCTGTATGATTTCGTATCGTAGTCTAAAGCGAAACGGCTATTTTCGGGGGACTCACGATACGCACGGAGATGAACTCCAATTCAAGCCGGTAGTGCGGTATGAATAAGGATCTCAAGAGGGCAAAATCACTCATCGGGCTGATCCACGACGGGTCACTCACCGATGAAGAGTACCGGTTCATTCAGGAGGCCGCCTCACGCTACCCCGAGCTTAAGCTCGATATCTATCGGCACGAGCGCCTGCATGACCTCTTGGGCATGGTCGAGCACGCCCCGGCGCCTTCTTCCCTTGAAGAGAAGGTCATGTCGGCCATAAGATCACACGGGATTGTGCAGCGGTTCATGCACCGCCTCCTCTTCCCGGGTCGTAGAATACCGATCGAGGCCCTGGGTGCTGCAGCCGCTGTGGTCCTCATCTCCGTCGTGGCTCTCACCTATATGCCTTCGCTCACAACAAGCCACAAAGGAACGGGCATTCTTTCCGGCTTCAAAGCCAAGAAGCCGCCCGCCAGCCCCCTCACGGTGACGGGGCCTCCCGCTCCCGGCCTGGCGGCGCCTCGGGAAAAGAAGTCCGTGGAGGACATCGCCCTGGCGCCCGTCGACAACCGCGAAAAATCAGAAAAATACCTCCGACCAGAAAGAGGCGAAAAAGGCCGATTCCTCGCCTCCGAGGTCGAAGAGAAGTCCCTTCCAATGGAGCCTTCGCCTTCCACCGGCATGACGGCCGCCGGTATGGTGGTCACGGAAAGCGCCTCGAAGGTCATCACGCCCACAAAGAGCGCACTATTGATGGCCACTAAAAGCGAGAAGCCGGCCCCGTCGACGATCTTTATCTATTCGACAACGGAAGCGGGAACGCTTCCCGCCACTCTCACGGTTTACGAGGCGGACCCCCGCATCGCCCACAAGGAGATCATTGAAAAAATGCTGGCCCTCGGCGGTACCATTACGACTGAAGAGGTGGTGGGTGGACACGATAAGGGCGAGACGGACTCAAGCGAAGGCAGCGCGAAGGACGAGACGGGCGCTCAGATGATCCGGATACCGCCGGAGAAGATCAACGAATTCCTTGACTGGCTTGGCTCACGCTATCCCGATCACGAGAAGGAGGTCGATTCCCTCAGATCGACGACGAACAGTATCGTTCTCCGGATTGATATCGCACCTGCCACGAGATAGGTTCAAAGTTCCCTGGCCATGATGAGGGCGTCCTCCCGTGTGTCGGTGTAATACCCCTTACGCTTATATTCGACCGACAAACCCGCCTTCGTGTAGAGGCTTATCGCGGCAGAGTTGTTCTCACGCACTTCGAGAAAGACGTAGCGTCCCCCGAGCTCTTTGGCCCGGGCCAGCGACCGTCTGAGAATTTCAGTGCCGATCCCGAGTCTCCTCAGATCGGATCTCACGGCTATGCTCATGATGTGCACCTCGCCCTCGATCAGCCAGAAGACGATATAGCCGACCACCCCGCCCGCGGCGTCAAAAACGTAGTGGTGGGAAAATTCAAGCTCAAACTCCCGCATGAAAATCCCCATCGTCCAGGGGGTGGGAAAGGAAACTTCCTCGATATCCATGACTTCATCGAGGTCCTCCATCCCCATGGGCCTCATAACCAGATCGTTGATGATCGAGGCCGCGAACAGTGGATTTTCTCTTTTGGTTTTCACCCGTCGTAACCTTATCCCGTGATGGTGCGCTCGCTACTTTCGTTTAGCTTTCAGGATGCTCAGGTGGACTTCATGACGATGGAGAGGATAATATTTGCCGCCTCGTCTCCCCGATCGGCGCAGTTGGAAAGGTGTCGGTAGATCTCACGCATCTTGAGCATATAGATCGGATCGGTCCCTTTGAACAGTTCCGAGAGGGCGTTGAGGTAGGCCTGTTCCATGCTGTTTTCCGATTTCTTTGCCCTCACCGCATGATCGTTGGCAATGTTTGGGTACTCCTTGAGATATTTTATTGCTTTGACCAGCTCTTCGTACGCGTCTATCATGATGGTAATCATTTTCTTTACGTGTTCGTCGGTGAAAAGCTCGTAGACCGTCAACTCGGCGACCGTGGTCGTGGCGTAGTCCATTACGTCGTCGAGGGCCCGCGAGAGCTGGAATATGTCCTCACGATCGATGGGGGTCGCAAACGTTCGATAGAGCTCCGCGATGAGCACCCTCCTCTTTTCATCCGCCCCCTTCTCGATCGCCTTCACCTTCTCGGCATTCTCAGGGGTCTGATTGGCGGCGTATTCCCTCAGGGCCATGAGTCCTTTAAGACCCTCGTCGGCCTGATGAAGTAGGAGCAGATAGAAATCCGGTCTTTTCCTAAAAATATTCATGGATTTCCCTGATGAGCAGATAGACCGCCCCGCTCAACACGGCGGTACAGGGTAGCGTAATAACCCACGTCGAGACGATCCTCCTTACGACGTCCCACCTGACGGAGGAAATCCTCCTGGCCGTTCCCGCCCCGACAACGGCCGACGAGACCACCTGCGTCGTGCTGACCGGAAACCCGAAGAGCGCCGATGAATAGACGATGGCCGCAGATCCGAGCTGGGCCGAGAAACCGTGAACCGGGCGAACACGGTAGACTTTTCCTCCGAGCGTCTTCATGGTTCGATATCCGCCCGTTAGGACCCCGAGGGAAACGGCGGCGGCGCAGGCGATCCTGACCCACAGGGGTACGTACGGCTGGCCTGCCCCATGGTATAGGAAAGAAATTCCCTGGGGATAGTGCCGGTACATAACGATCAGGCAGAGCGTTATGATCCCCATCGTCTTCTGGACGTCGTTAGTGCCGTAAGAAACGGCGACCGCCGAAGAGCTGAGGATCTGAAAACGCTCAAAGATCTTGCCGACGACGCCCGGTGATTGGGCTCCAAAGAAAGCGACCGCCGCCTTTGTGAGCAGGAAACCGAACATGAGCCCGAGGAGCGGCGATATCAACAGGGCCGCCATGACCTCGCCAATCTTCAACCAGTGGACGGCGCCCGACCCGGACGAGACCAGCACTCCTCCCAAGAGTCCCCCGATCAGGGCGTGTGTCGCGCTGCTGGGCATCCCCCTCATTCCGGCGATCGTATTCCACGAAAGCGCAACAATCAGCGCCGCCCAGATGACAAGGATGTCGAGACGATCGGGCACCACGATTCCCTGGGCCACGGTGAGGGCCACCGCTGTGCCCAGGAAGAGCGCCCCGATGCATTCGAAGAAGGCCACAAGAATAAGCGCCTGCCAGGGCTCGAGGGCCCCGGTATAGACCATGGTGGCGACGATCGTTCCGGAGTCGTTGTATCCCGCGATATACTCGAAGACTAAGGCCAAGACCACCAGAGCGCAGAATAATATGAGGACATGTAGTCCCAACACTCCCCCTAAGTCAGGAGCTTAACCGTCAATATCGGACACAAGGCCGCACGTAAGACGCGCTCGATGGTGCTGCCGAACAGGAAGTGATCAAGGCCGGACCTACCGTGGGTCCCCATGATGATGATGTCGACCTCCTTCTCCTCGGCCACCCGTATGATCTCTTTATAGGCTTCCCCTTTTGCGAGAATCGACTCATAGGAGATCTTGCCCTTGAAGTGCCTCAAGCAGAAGTCATTCAGCCCGTTCTGGGCGGAATGATAGACCTCCCCCATAACTGTTTCGAGAGAGATGTGGGGAACGTAGAGGCCCGTATAGTCATCAAGGCTCGAAACGACGTGAAGGACATAGACCTTCGCGTTGAAGCCCTTGCAGAAGGTAATGGCGTAATCCGCCAAGAGCTCCGATGTCTCCGAAAAATCTACGGGCAGTAGGATGGTTTTAATTTTTTTTGTCATTCCGAGTCTCCTTTTCTGGTACTGATCATGTCTATGTTTCAGCAGATAACGGCATCAGTAGTCTGAAAATCTTACCAAACTCGCCCACGAAAGGCAAGCGAGAATAAACGTCCCGAGTGCTTTCGGGGCGCCTGTCATGAAGACAAGACGACTCGTCGGATATGGATCCCGCACCTGTAACCATCGGCTGAAAAAAACGAGCATATATGGCGCCCGGCGTCTTCCAGGCGACAGCCGCGAAGCGCCCTTGAGGCGGCCCGGAAGTCGCATCTCGCCGAGGCGGCGCGGCCCTTTTCGGCTCTCTGCCGCCGTACGGGGAGTCCCGTGACAAATACCGAGACGCGAGATACGGTCAAATCACCTGCGCTTCTCAACTAAATGCTTGACAAGAGCCCGCGCAGATCTTATAATTAGGCAAAGTTATATATAATTATACTATAATATAGACTAAATTGGAAATAGATAGAAAGACGGGTTCAGTCATGACTACGAGAATACGAGTTTCATCGCTCATTGTCCTGACCTGGGCCGCTATACTTCTCTTCGGGTCCTCGGCTCTCGCCGAGAGCGCGGGGGACCTTCTTAACTCGGCACAGAGCCAGTACAAGCGTTTGCTCACCTCCGAACAGCGTCAATCATCAAAATCGATGTGGCTTGAGGTCGTCGCCGCCTTCGACCTCGTGGTAAAAAAATACCCCGGGTCCGATGAGGCCGCCAAGGCCCTCTTCACCGAGGGGTGTATCTATCGGGAAATGTTCAACTACTCGATTACGCTCGGTGAGCTCTACAAGGCCGAAGATATCTTTAACCGGTTCCTGAGAAACTACCCCAAAAGTGAGCTCGCATCCGAAGCGAAAAAAAACATCGAGGAAATCAGGGATCAGAAGAAGAATAATAACCTGGTACGGGTCTCCACGGAGAAACCAAATCCGGAGACATTTCCCGGCAGGGATACGGCCCTCACGTCCGAGACGGCTCCACGCACAAGCGACAACTCAACGGCAAACGACACCACGCCGAGCACACCCCCAGCCGTCTCCTCCCCCGTATCTTCCGTGTCGATTCTTAAGATACGCTATTTTACGGACACCGCCCACACACGCATCGTCGTCGACCTCGATTCCCCGGTTCCCTACAACGGCGCACGCCTCCCCTCCGACGAGGCCCACGCCATGCCACCTCGTATCTACGTCGACCTTTTCGGCGCGCGTACCGGAGCGGGCCTTTATTCCCCGCTGGTCGTCAAGGACGGCCTGGTCTCCCGTATCCGCTGGTCAAATGCGAAAGACGGGAAAGTCCGTCTCGTCCTCGAGCTCGAGAAAGGCGCCGACTACACCGTATTCTCCCTCAAGAATCCCTGCCGCCTCGTCATCGACGTATTGAGAAACTGACCGACAGCGACTTCGTGCTACGCGGACAGGGCGTTCTCGAAGACCTTGACGGCCTTTACAGCGTCCTCCCCGTATGCGTCCACGCCCATCTCCTTGGCAAGCTTCTCGGACGTGCACGCGCCGCCGATGACGATCTTCACCTTGTCGCGCAGCCCCGCTTCCTTGAGGGCATCGACGATATCCTTGATGCTCCCGATCATCGTGGTAAGAAGGATCGAGAGGCCCAGCGCCGGAGCCTTGGACTCCTTGACCGCCGATACAATCTTATCCTCCGAGACGTCCACGCCGAGATCGACCACCGCAAAATCCGACGCGGATAGCATCATGCCGACGATATTTTTGCCGATATCATGAATATCGCCCTTTACGGTGGCCAGGACAACGGTTCCCTTTTTTCCCGCGTCTTTGCGGTCGATCCTCGGCTCCAGGACGGCCATTCCTTCTTTCATCACCTCACCGGCAAGGATCAGGTCTGCAAGGAAATAGTCACCGCTCTCAAAGCGCTGCCCCACCGCCGTCATTCCCTCCCCCATTCCTTCCTTAATGATCATCCAGGGATCGACGCCTTCGTCGAGGGCCTTCTTGATGAGGCCTTGGATGTTGTCGAGGTCCAGCTCAACGATCGCCTCTTTCACCGCTCTTACGGATTCTTTCATGATATGCACTCCATCTTGACACTAAGGGACGATATTCTTTTTCCTAAACTGCGTCAGGTAATTCCGACAATAGGGATCTTTACCGAGCAACATCTCGGTAACGGTGACCGCCGTCGTGAGTTTCTTATCGAGAGGGTCGATGATGGCTGCATCAAGTCCCGCCTCTATCGCCAGGGTCATGAACGTTCGGTTGATGAGGAATCGCTCGGGCATGCCGTAGGAGATATTGGAGAGGCCACAGATGATATGCACCCCTTCGATATCTTTGCGGATGCGCCTCATCGTATCGAGCACCGCGACTGCTTTCGTATGGTCGGCGCTGATCGTCTGGACGAGCGGATCCAGGAAGATGTGCTCCCGCTTGATCCCGAGCTTCTCGAGGGCCTGTACCATTCGGACGGCGTTGTTGTAGGTCTGGTCGGCGCTCTTCGGCAGCCCCGTATCATCCATGCAGAGGGCAACGATGTCGGCCTCCCGCTCCGTCAGCACACCCGACATTGATTCGAGTTTCTTGGTCTCCAGCGAAACCGAATTGATCATGGGCATCTTCTTGAGCCCGTGGATATTCTTCAGGATAACCGCGCTGCTTGAGCTGTCGATGGAGATGCGTGCGTCCACCGCACCCTGGACCAGGCCGATCATCCAGGCCATGTCCGCCTCCTCCCGGTCGGGATGGGCGCCGGCGTTGACGTCTATGATCTGGGCGCCCGTGTCGAACTGGTCTTTTGCCTCCTTGACGATGAGCGCCTCGTCCTTCTTTTCAATGGCCTCGCGGACACTCTTACGGGCGGCGTTGAGCCTTTCGGCAACGATAATCATACCGGCTCCCTCACACGCGATTAACGTAAAGACGACTATATCGAGGTGACCCTACCATAGCGGCCCTTGGTTGTCAAGGCAAATGGATTTTAGCTTGAAAGACGGTATCGCCTCTCTACCGGGTTAAAGTCATCTCCCCGCGTTTATGGGTCGGTCAGACGACGGAGCGCAAGGAGCGTCGGCGGGATCATCTTGAACTCGCCCGATCGGTTTCTTTCCAGCGCCTCCTCCGGAGTTACCCAGAGTGAGCGCTGCACCTCACGGCTCTCGATCCCGGCCTCCTGCCCGCCGGGAAGCTCGGAGCGAAAGAAGACGGTGTGAAACCTGACAGGGGCAAAGGCGGGCGTAGTAAAGAGCTGGAGAAAGGCAAGGGAGTGACCCGCGTAAAAGAGATCTTTTTCTCTCACCGCATCAACGAACGCCCCCCCGCTCAGGTTTCCGTTATCTCTCATGGAGCGGTATGTCGCCTCCGATACGATCTTCCCCGCCGCGTCGCACAACAGGAGAACGCCCGCTTCCTCAAAGAGCTCGCGGACGGCGGCCGTGTAGAAGCCGAGCGGGTCGTGGCCGTCGCTTGTCACATCGGCAACGGCCGACGTGTCGACGCCGAGAAGCCTGCCGGTCGTATCCGGGCCCGAGATCCACCGTGTCTACCCTGCCGCCGGGAAACACATAGTAACCGCCCAGGAAGGCCATTGAGTCGGCCCTCTTCGTGAGAAATACCTCGCGCATTCCCCGGTCATGCCTGAGCAGCACTACGGTTGCAGCCGGCCTTGGGACTACCGGCGGGCCAAGAGCCATTGGTACTCCTTGACGTGGTCGATGAACTCGCCGATGAGCTCGTGTCGCTCGCTCTGGATCGAGCCCGAAAGGACAATGTATCTGATCTCGGCGTCGTCTCTAACCGAAAGCAGCTCCGCGAGGCTCCCCCCCTCGTGCGAAAAGCCGGCCTTCGTCAGGGCGCGCCTGAGGTGATCAAAGCGTATCGTCACCTCCGTATGGCCGAAGAGGAGGATCTTCCTGGGCCACCGATCGGCCCGCGTATCCCGCAGGAAACCGCCCATCGCACCAGGCACCGACCAGTCCGACGAATGCTCCGAAATGAAGAGCCTGTCGCTCCTTTGGGTCGCGAGCTCCACGAACCGAACCGCACCCGTGTTGAGGTGGATGACCCCGGGCGCGTCCGAAAGGTCAATATCGAGCCCCTCAATAAAGTCACGGGCCTCTTTCAGATGTTCCGTCACTGCCGCTTCCTGGCTCTCTCGGGGGCTGTCGGTCCTCCATGAGCGCGATGAGCGCGGATTTCGGGATATCGACGATCGACGGAAAATCGGCGAGGTTTTCGTTTGAGATGATCAGGTCAAAACCGCTCGCATGCCGGCAGATAGTCAAAAATGTCCGACTCGACGAACTTCACTCGCCCGCCGAACGACGAGAGGGTTTCTCGCTGACGGGCAAGGAAGACCGGGCTGATATCGGCCATCGTCAGCGCTATCGTTTCAAACCGTGAAAGAAGGGAGCGCGCGAGGTTTCCGTGGCCGCCCCCCACCTCGAGGACGCGGGCGCCGTCCGATATCATTGCCCGGCTCTGCAGGAGGTCGGCCACCACGTCGCCGTAGGCGCGTCGCGCCCTGAGGGCGTCCTGATAGGGTGAATCGACGTCCCTGAGGCACTCGCTGATCGTCTGCTCCCAGCCGAGGCTTGCGCCCGTTGACCGGTGATAGGCCGTCGTATCGTTGAGCGAGACCGGCATCGGTCTACTTCTTAAAGACTTCACGAAAGGCCAGGATGGTCTCTTCGATCTCGTCGGATGTGACATTGAGGTGAGTGACGCAGCGCACCTTCGTCTGGCCGAACGGGAGCATAAACACGTCCCTCTTGCCCATCTGGACGACGACATCGATGGGTGAGAGCTTCTTTGAATCGATCTCAAAGATCACGATATTGGTCTGGACGTCCTTCGGATCGATCGATACCCCCGGCATCTTCGAGAGCGCCTGTGCGAGATGCTGCGCGTTCTTGTGGTCATCTGCAAGGCGCTCGACATGGTGATCCAGCGCCCAGAGCGCCGCGGCCGCGGCAATGCCGACCTGGCGCTGCCCGCCGCCAACCATCTTACGGAACCGGTGCACCCGGTCGATGACCAGTTCATCTCCCGCAATCATGGACCCCATGGGCGCCCCCAGTCCCTTCGAGAAACAGATCGTGACGGTATCGAAGTATTTCGCATACTCCTTGGCCTCAATCCGTGAGGCGACGACCGCGTTGAGGAGCCGCGCCCCGTCCATATGCATCTTCATGCCCTGATCCAGGCACAGCTCCCGGGTCTTTTCGATCTCTTCAATCGGGATTATCGCCCCGCCGGCCCGGTTGTGCGTGTTCTCTATGACGACAAGTGAGCTTCTCGGTTGATGGTGGTCCGCCGGCCGGATTACGGCGGCTACCTGGTCGCGCGTGATGAGCCCCCGTTTGCCCGGGATCGGCCTGAGCTGAACCCCCGAAAGGACGGCCGAGCCCGCGGCCTCGTAGGTGAAGACGTGGCTTTCGGCTTCGAGGATCACCTCTTCTCCCGGTTCGGTGAGCGCCTTGACGGAAAGGAGGTTACCCATCGTGCCGGAGGCGACCCAAATCGCGCGCTCCTTGCCGAGCAGTGCCGCAACCCTCTGTTGAAGACGGTTTACCGTGGGGTCTTCGCTGAAGACGTCATCTCCGACCTCGGCCTCGAAAATAGCCTTCCTCATCTCATTGGTCGGCTTGGTGACCGTGTCGCTCCTCAAATCTATCATGTCACAGCCTCCTTATCTATCCCGGTCAGATCCCTGAGTGCCCGGTCGAGCTCCCTCAGGAAAGATTCGCTGTCGGTGACGATGCCGACGGCCTGAAATGACCCCCGGTCGGAGAGTTTTGTCGCCACCGCGGGGTTTATATCCACGGCGACCGTCCGCACGTGCGCCGGAAGGAGATTCCCCGTGGCCACCGAATGAAGGGTCGAGGCCACCATGACAGCCAGTCCCACGCCCCGGGCGTGTTGCCTCATCTCTTGTTGGGCTTCCTGCGTGTCTGTAATCACCTCCGGCAGGGGCCCGTCGTCCCTGATGGAGCCAGCCAGTACAAACGGGACGTTCCTGGTGACGAGTGAATACATGACCCCCTTGGTGATGAGCCCTTTTTCGACCGCATTTCTGATGCCCCCGACCTTTCGTATGGTGTTGATTGCCCGCAGATGGTGCTCATGGCCGCCGGAGGCGGGGATGCCACGATCGAGATAGAAACCGAGCGACGTGCCGAAGAGCGCGTATTCGATGTCGTGGACGGCCAGCGCGTTACCGGAAAAAAACACGTCGACAAACCCCATCTCGATGATATCGGAAAGGTATCTCCCGGCGCGGGTATGGATGACGGCGGGTCCGGCCACTACGAGTATTTTCTTTTGTGACTTTTTGGCAGCGACCATCTCTGCGGCGATCTTCTTGATGAGCTCACCTTTCGGCTTTTCCGACGATACCCCCGACCCCATGAACTCGAAGAGCTCCCTCTCGCGCGAGCGCTCAAGGGGGATGACCTTGATGCCGTCGTGGCCCACGACGAGCTTGTCCCCCTTATTCACCGAGCCGATCGGGACGGTCCCTGCGGTATGTCTTTCGAGATCGAGCCTGATCCCACAGTCCATCTCGGGGTCTTCCACCTCATGCCACTGTCCGCCAAGAAAGATCTGTGTGGCGAGGTTCGTCGTCGAATAGAAATCGTCCGGGAATACCCCATCAATCGGCGCCTCTTCCCATCTCGCCTCCCGGTCTCGCGCGACCACCGCCCCCAGCCCCTGTACGGCGTCCACGATATCGACAAGAGAGCCGTCGGTGTCGGCAAAGATGCGTATGCGCGCATAGCTCGTCTCGGTCTTCTTTTTCCCCATCCGAAACTCTTCGACATCGAAGTTCCCTCCCTGCTCCATGATCTCCGTGAGAACCCGGGGCAGGATAAGGGAGTCGATAATGTGTCCGACGAGCTCAATGACTTCTTCCGGCATCCAATCTTCCAAAAAATAGAATTTCTAAATATATACCATAAAAGGGCCGCACCGGCAACTCCATATTGACATCGGCCGACTATTTTGATAAGTATCTATCACGAGCCTAACCTGAATGGAATAAGACATGACAATCACCTATAAGGACTCCGGCGTCGATATCGACAAGGGGAACCTTTTCGTCAAGATGATTAAAAAAGAGGTCGAGTCGACCCGTACCAAGGGCGTCCTCGGGGGGATCGGCGGTTTCGGCGGCCTCTTCCGCCCCAACATCACGGGAATGAAGGAGCCGGTGCTGGTCTCCTCCACCGACGGCGTCGGGACCAAGCTCGCCGTCGCTCAGATGATGGGCGTCCATGATACCGTCGGGATCGATCTGGTTGCCATGTCCGTCAACGATATCGCCGTGACGGGGGCCTCACCGCTTTTCTTTCTGGACTACATAGCCACGGGAAAGCTTGAGGAGGGCGTGCTCGTTTCGGTAATAACCGGCGTCGCCGCCGGCTGCCGGGAGGCGGGATGCGCCCTCATCGGCGGCGAGACGGCCGAGATGCCCGGCTTCTACCCAGAGGGCACGTATGACCTTGCGGGCTTTGCCGTCGGCATCGTGGACAGGCGCGCCATCATCGACGGCGGCACCATAAGAAACGGTGATGTCATCGTCGGCATCCCGTCATCGGGCCTGCACAGCAACGGTTATTCACTGGCGCGTAAGATCGTCTTCGACGCGCTCAGGCTCAATCCCGGAGATCGCGTGGCCGGGCTGGACAGGAGCATCGGCCAAGAGCTCCTGACGCCGACGCGCATCTATGTGAAGACCGTCAGGGCACTGCTCGGAAGCGTGGCGATCACCGCTATCGCCCACATCACCGGAGGCGGCCTTATCGACAATATCGAGCGACTGCTGCCCGAGGGCCTGTCGGCCGTTCTCGACATGAAGGCGTGGGAAGTCCCCCCGATCTTCCGGTTCCTCCAGGAGGGAGGAAACGTGGAAAAATCCGAAATGCTGCGCACCTTCAACAACGGTATCGGGCTGGCAATCGCGGTGCGCAAGCGGGACGCCGACCGCGCCCTAACTATCCTGAGAACCTCAGGGGAGAGGCCGATCGTCATCGGCGGAATTGAAAAGAGGAAGGACGGCGCACCCGCGGTGCGCTACTGACAGAGAGATGGTTCCCCGGGAAGCCGGTCCCGGAGAGAGAGCGTATCCCGTCCTCATAAGACGCTCGGTCGCTCGGGCCGGGTGGGGGTTTGTGTCCGGCGTCACAAACATTATTAGTCGCACGCTCTTTGTATCAGTTCTTTTGAGGTGCCGGTATGCTCACGATAGCCGTCTTTATCTCCGGCAGCGGATCTAACCTTCAGTCGATCATCGACAACATCGAGAAGGGAGCGCTCGACGCCCGCATCGCACTGGTGCTCTCAAACGAGCCGGAGGCCTTCGGGCTTGAGCGCGCCAAAAAGCACGGCATTCCCACCGCCGTCGTCAACCACCGGGATTTTAAGAACCGCCGTGAATTCGAAGAGGCGATCCTGGCCACAATAGTCGGCCGCCCCATCGAGCTCATCTGTCTTGCCGGATTCATGCGCGTCCTGACAACAGATTTTATAAGGCGTTTTCCCAGGAAGATCATCAACATCCACCCGGCGCTCCTCCCGTCTTTCGCCGGCACCCACGGACAGAAGGACGCCTTCGACTACGGGGTCAAATTCTCCGGCTGCACGATCCACTTCGTCGACGAAGGAGTCGACACCGGGCCCATCATCATGCAGGCCGTCGTGCCGGTCATGCCCGACGACGACGTCGAGAGCCTCCAGAAGAGGATCCTCGCCCAGGAGCACAGGATCTATCCCCAGGTCATTCAGTTTATCGCGGAAGGACGCGTCACAATCGAAGGGAGGAAAGTTATCGTTCGGGGGGGAAAGAAAATCGAGAGCTTCGCCCACACCAGCCCGCCCCTCGAGATCGGGTAAGCCATGTACCTCGTCAGCGCGTGTCTGGTCGGGATCAACTGCAGGTATGACGGGAAGAATTCCTTCTCCGAGGCGGTCGCCCGCTTCCTGCAGGATAAGGAGTTCGTGCCGGTTTGTCCCGAGCTCCTCGGCGGGCTCGGCGTCCCCCGGCCCCCGTGCCGGTTTTCGGGCGGCGACGGGAAGGCGGTGCTTTCCGGTCGCGCACGCGTCCTTTCGGATAACGGAGACGACATGACCGCCCCTTTCATCTCGGGCGCCCAAAAGGCCCTCTCGATCGCCGCACTGAAGGGGGCAACAGTCGCCGTCCTCAACGAGAGAAGCCCCTCCTGCGGCGTCCGCGAGGTCTATATAGAAATGGAAAGATCCCCGGGGCTCGGGGTGACCGCCTGGCTGCTGGCGGATGAGGGGATCGAGCTCATCTCCGACGAGGATATCTGAAGGCCGGCGACAATCGTCGTCTCGTGCCGGATTGATTGGATACGATCATCGGTGTAGATTTTTTCGTCGTGCCGTGCTAACGTGTCCTTTATCGGCAAAAACTTTTATATGTATAGAGGTGAGGTCATACCATGAAATCAAAAACCTTCACGTTCAAGGGCGAAGATGGAAAAGAGATCTTCACCTACTCATGGCTTCCGGACGGCAAGGCAAAAGCGGCCGTGCAGATTTCCCACGGCATGGCCGAACACGCCGCGCGCTACGAAAGGTTTGCCAAGGCGCTGACGGACGCGGGCTTTGCCGTCTATGCCAACGACCACCGTGGGCACGGTAAGACGGCCGGCGCGCTGGAAAACGTCGGTTACTTTGCCGACCGGGACGGCTGGAATGTCGTCATCGGAGACATGCACCGCCTGACCCAACTCATCAAGAAAGAGCAGCCCGGTCTTCCCGTCTTCCTCTTCGGCCACAGCATGGGGTCCCTCCTGTCACGCGGGTACATCACCCGGTGGGGCGGCGACATCAAGGGGGTCATTCTCTCGGGCACCGGCGGCGATCCGGGGCTCTTGGGCAAAGTCGGACTCTTGGTGGCGCGCTGGGAGTCTAAACGAAAAGGAAGAAAGGCGCCGAGTCCTCTGATGACGAAGCTCTCCTTCGGCGCATTTAATAAGCCCTTCAAACCCGCGCGGACCGAGTTCGAGTGGCTTTCACGGGACCCCAAGGAGGTCGACAAGTACGTCGCTGACCCTTACTGCGGCGGAGTCTTCACCGCCGGCTTCTGGTATGACATGCTCTCTTCGATGGGGGAGATCTATCGGCCGGCCGTCATCGCCAAGATCCCTAAGAAGCTCCCCATATACCTGTTCTCGGGCGAAAAGGACCCGGTCGGAAACAACATGAAAGGCGTCAAGGAGGCCTATAACGCCTACGAGAAGGCCGGGGTCGCCGACGTGACGGTTAAGTTCTATAAAGACGGCAGGCATGAGATGCTCAATGAGATCAACCGGGACGAGGTCTATAAGGACGTGATCGCCTGGCTGAACAAGCACCTTTAGTCGTCACGTTTGGTGAATCGAGAGGCTGCGGTATCGCCGACGTATCTCTATCGTCATCGGAGACGATACTCATCTCTTATAGCAGGGAGGAGACAATGGACGAGAAGATCATCATTTACGGCAGGAGCGGCTGACCCTACACGGACAAGGCCAGGTCGGCCTTCGGGGACCGGGCGACGTATTTCGACGTCGATAAGGACCCAAAGAAGATGGACGAGATGCTCACCCATTCGAAGGGAAAGCGATCGGTCCCCGTGATCGTCGAGGGAACAAAGGTAACGGTCGGGTACGGCGGTTCCTGAGGCGTCTGACGGCGCACCGTGCGTGCGCACCACATCCAGGGCGGCGCTGGGCCTCCTTTCGTTCAGAAATCGGCGTCAAAGGCGTTTGGGATTAGCTTTACCCTCGGAATGAATCCGACGAGGTCCACCGCCACCACGTCGAAACGACAGGCCGTATCGCCGGTCCCCGCGCGCTGTGTGAGGTAGATGAGGGCCATCTGCGTAAGCTTCCTTCTCTTTTTCTCATCGACCGCTTCTTCCGGCGGGCCGTACTCGGCCGACTTCTTCGTCTTCACCTCCACAAAGACCAGATCGTCCCCGTCCACAGCTATGATGTCGATCTCGCCGTATCGCGTGCGGTAGTTTGTCTCGATAATGCGGTAGCCGGCCAGCATGAGCCGTATCCGGGCGATCCGCTCCCCGAGCCTCCCTTCCCTATTGCGCTTCACGGATGACCTCCTTCACGCCCGAAAAAGTCCGTCGGTGGATGGGACACGGCCCGTGTCTTTGAAGCGCGGCAAGATGCTCCGCCGTCCCATAGCCCTTGTTTTGCGCGAAGTTGTATTCGGGGTATTGACGGTGATATTCGCGCATGATCCGATCCCGTGTGACCTTAGCCACGACGGAGGCGGCCGCGATAGACGCCGACCTCCGGTCCCCCTTGATGAGCGCGACGTGGGGGATGTCGGACGGAAAGCCGTACCCTCCGTCCACAAGGACGAGATCGAACGCGGACCGTAGTCCCTTCACCACCTCCTCCATCGCCACAAGAGATGCCCTGAGGATGTTGATTCGGTCTATCTGTTCGTGGTCAACGCCGGCCACCCTCCATGCCACTGCTGCGCCCGTGATCTCGTCATAGAAGCGCTCCCTGAGCCTCGGGGGTAAGCTCCTTTGAGTCTCTAAGCCCTTCTATTCGCACCCCCCTCGGCAGCACCACCCCGGCCGCCACCACCGGGCCGGCCAAGGGTCCCCTGCCCGCCTCATCCACCCCACAGAGGCGCGCGAACCCCTCAGCATAGAACTGCTCATCAAAACGGAAAAGCATGGTTTACTTTATTTGAAACGAGAGATCAGCCCCCTTGACGGCCGATTGCTTTGCCGTCAAGTGGATGATCTGGGTCTTTGCGGAGAGCTCTTTAAGAATGGACAGGACCGTCGATATCCTTCGGTCGTCAAAAAGGAGGAAGGGGTCGTCAAAAATGATCGGCAAGAGCCGCTTCTTTATGATCGAGCCGATCAGCGCGAACTTGAGCGAGAAATACATGCTGTCCTTTGCGGCGGGCGACATGCTCTCCAGCCCCACCCGCATCAGGTTATCCCCCCTGAGAAACTTGATAACGCCGTCCTTGGTGATGCTCGAGCGCGCATAGTTGTTGTTGGACAGGCTCGGAATATTCTTGTCAAAGTTCTTCTGGAGCTCCCCGAGCGGCTCCATCTGCCCTTTCTGAACCAGCTCCGTCGCGATGGCGATGAGGCGGGAGAAGTGATCGTCCGGGAACCGGGAAGGTTTCCTGCCCGTCCCGAAGCTTTTTGGCGCGGCGGCCTTCCCGTCCTCGAATCTCGTGACCGCTATGCCCTTTTTCAGCAGTATCCCCTCGATCCGCTTGATCTCGTCCTTCATTTCCTGCTGTGTGTAGCCGAGGGCGCCGAGGGACTCGAGTTTTGCATCGAGCTCACCGATCCTTTTCTGAATCCCGGCCTCTTCACTGAGGAGCCCCTCGTAGTTCTGCTCCTTCACGAGGGTGGCGTATCGCTGCTCGAGGTTTCTTTTCTTTGCCTCCAGCTGCTCCACGCTGACGAGCTTTGCCCTTAGCTCCTCGACGTTGGACGTACCGAGGGTCCGCATGACCTCCTTGAAGTCCTTGGTCTCCGATTCGAATTTCGCCTGAATCTGTCTCATCTCGGCGTCGGCCTCGCTCACGGTGGACCTGAGGTGCTGGATATAGTTCTGGGCGTTGATGAACTGCCACACCCCCCACGCGGCAACCCCCAAACCGAAGAGGATACCGAACTTGATGATCTGAAAGACGACGTCAATAATTTTCGCATAACTGGGCGCGAGACCCGCTATGCTGCCTTGGAAGAAGGTCACGATGATGCATGCGAGGGCCACACCGACACCCGGCAGGAGGTATTTGTTTTCTTTGAGGCTCGGAAGACTCGCGTTCATCAGCTCGGCCTCGGCCTGTCCGCGCCGGCTCTTGATCTCATTGACTTGCGCGTCCCTCCGTCGCTCCGACTCAGTATATCGATCCATCCGGCTTTTGATCCCGGTGATGTCGCCGAGTGCCTTGGATCGATCGAAGAATTCATTGGCCTCGGTGAGTCTGCCCTCGATCTCTCTTACCTCTTTCATCTTTGACTGTATCTCGTACAGTCTGCCGTTCTGTTCGTCAAGGTCCGCCTGTACCGTCTCCAGCTCCTTGCCCCGCGTCATCTCCTGCTTAAGGACCTCGAGTCGATCTTTAAGAAAGGCGGGATCCTCCTCGCCGCCGGCGTCCGATACACCTGAGCCCGACGCCGATGACGATGAGGTGGAAGAAGGTTTGGGGATCACACCGACGACGCCGAAGGGATTGGTGGAAGGGAGGTTTGTGAAATCGGAATAAAAAACACCCGAGAATATCTCTTCGTCGAAGAGACCCAGCTTCTCGGTCAGAAATTCGCTGATCTCTTTCTCATCTTTTGACACCAGCGCAAAGACCTTCTTGTCCGGAACGTAGCGGGCGAGGTTTGACAGCTTCTGTGAGAAATCACGCGTCAGGCGGTAGACGTCGTTTCCTTCTTTCAGCGTGACGTATGCGCGTGATGTCCCCGTGAGCTGCCAGTTGATGAAATCCGGGGCCTGGCTGTAAGCCGCCGGGAAAAAGACAGCCATGAGAGCCCGGGCAAGGGTGCTTTTCCCGGTCTCGTTGAGCCCCAGAATTACGGTGTATCCCTTGTGAAAGGAGAACTTGGTGGGTTGAGCAAACTTTCCCACACCCGCGATCACCAGGTCCAGCAGAATCATGGGGACGACCTTTTTTCTCAGTAGGTGGATGAAGAATTAGAAGTTCTTCAGCTCTTTGATCCTGGCGGCTTTGCCTTTCCTCTTCCTGAGATAATAGAGACGAGCCCTGCGAACGCTCCCTCTCTGTACCACGTCGATCTTCTCGATGATCGGAGAATGAAGGGGGAATATGCGCTCCACCCCGACACCGTATGATATCTTCCTGACGGTAAACGCCGAACGGGTGTAGCCTTTCTTCTTCTTTATAACCGTCCCCTCAAAGACCTGAATTCGCTCTTTTTCACCCTCTTTGATCTTGACGTGAACCTTCACGGTATCCCCAACACCGAAGCGTGGGATGTCCATCCGCATCTGTTCTTTTTCGACCATCTCCAACTGATTCATGAAACACTCCTGTCCGTATCTTTTTCACCCCTGAGTCTATCCAGCACTATAGCTGCGGCCGAACGAACCGAAAGGTGCTGATAGGGTCCTGTCCCTTTTATCGGTTCGACCATGTACGCACACGTTTCCTTGAGCTCCTGGGCCATCCCCCAGCCCGTGCCGAAGAGCAGTAAGACGGGCGAGGGATCTTCTTCTAACATCCTCCTGAGCCTGCCGTAGCTCAGGGTCTCTTGGCCGGCCCTGGCAGACGTACCGACGATCGCGGGCTGCCTGCCGGTAACCCCCACGATCACCTCTACGGCACCCGTCAGGCTCTCCACCACAGAGACAACGGCCAGCGCCTCGGCCCGGTCGGGGTTGTATGACATGCCGTATCCGACCATCCAGTGGTCGATGATCCGCTGCGCCAGTCTCCTCTGGGACCGCATCGGGTTAATGATGAAATAACGCGAGACCCCGAAGGTCTTTGCGGTCCTGGCGATATCATGAATATCTAAATTCGCCACCGACGTGGCGACCACCTCGCCCCGCTTATTCAATGCCGGATAATGTACCAACCCGAGGAATAGTTCGCCCACCGTTCATCCTTCATTGTCTCTCAACCGTCTCTTTCTTCGGCCTCCTTCCGTCTCGAGGCTGTATATCCTGATAACCCGGACTATTTCCGCCGCAGTCCTTTTTCCACTGCCGCCAACCCTACGTCTCGACATGATAGGGCTCACCAGCGACGAGGATATCTCTACCGCCTTCTCTTCCCCCCCTCTTTTCTTACCCCCCCGACGGCCTCTTTTTCCCGATCTGACAATACCTCGAGGTCCAACAGGTCGGGCCTCCGCTTGAGCGTCCTGTCGATTGACTGGGCGCGTCTCCATTCTTCGATTTTCTTATGATCGCCGGAGACGAGCACCCGGGGGACCGACATGCCGAGGTAATCCTGTGGACGAGTGTACTGCGGATACTTGAGGAATCTCCCGAAAAACGTATCCCCCGACACCGATTCTTCGTTGCCTACCACCCCTGGGATCTGGCGGGAAACGGCCTCGATGATCACAAGCGCCGCCGCTTCTCCGCCCGACAGAACGTAGTCTCCGATCGAGATTTCTTCGTCCACGAGACGAAGGGAGACCCGTTCGTCGACTCCCTCGTATCTGCCGCAGATAAAGGCCACATGCGGGAGTGAGGCCATCCTCTTGGCCGTCTCCTGAGTAAACCGCTCTCCCTGCGGGGATAACAGGATAATTCTCGGCCTCAGACCTCCGTTGCGAATGTCGCGCACCGCACGAAATATCGGTTCGGGCTTCATTACCATTCCGGCCCCTCCCCCGAACGGGGAATCATCCACCTGACTGTGTCGATTGGCCGAGAACCGTCTGATATCCACCAGACGGACGGTGAGAAGCCCCCCGTCCAATGCTTTCTTTATAATGCCGACCGAAAACGGCGATTGAAAGAACTCAGGGAAAATAGTTACTATATCAATGCGTATCATCAGATACCGGCCCCGAAAAGGGCTCGATAATCATCTTGTTGTCCGGGACGTTGACCTCCCGTATTGCATCGAAGGTCCCTGGGATCAAGATCTCATCGCCCTTTTCCCCTTTTACGACATAGACGTCATTGGAGCCCGTGGGAAGAATGGATGTTATCACTCCATAATAGTTCCCCGATGCATCGTATACTTCCATACCCAAAAGGTCATGCCAATAGAATTCTCCATCCTGCGCCTCAGGGAGGTCGACTCGATCCACAACGACCCGGCACCCCACCAACTCCTCGGCCTCTTCTCTCGTATGTAACCCCGTGATCTTCAGGGTTATCAGTTTGCCCATTGCGCTGGCATTTTCCACCGTGACGGAGAACCGCCTGTCATCAGTGGACACCAGCGTGAGCCTCTTGGAATCGGTGAAGCTCTCCGGCGAATCGGCGTAGCTCTTAACCTTAACCGCCCCATTGAGCCCATGGGGCTTAATGATCATGCCCAGGACGATATCGCCTTTCATCCTACTCGATGATTTCCAGCACCGCCCGTTTATTGATCTTTGTAGACGCGGCTGAGAGAATGGTCCTCATGGCCCGCGCTGTTCGGCCCTGTTTACCGATTACCTTCCCGAGGTCTTCCTTGGCGACTTTCAGCTCGATCACAGAGGTTTGTTCGCCTTCTACTTCGGTTACTTCCACCTTATCGGGGTTGTCAACGAGGGCCTGCGCAATGTATTTTATGAGCTCTTTCATAGCCATCATAGCATTACCTCCAGTGTCAGCCTCACTTCAATTGAAAACTCACGACGATTACTCGGGTTTCTTTCCATTGGCCGAGATCCCCTTAGTCTTGAGGAGGTTCTTGACGGTGCCGGTAACCTGGGCGCCCTTACTGAGCCACTCCCGGATCTTATCCTCCTTGACCGTAACCGTGGCCGGTTCGGTCAGGGGATTATAGGTCCCCACGATCTCCAAGAAACGGCCTTCCCTCGGTGCTTCACTGTTTGCCACGACGATTCTGTAAAACGGCTTCTTTTTCGCGCCGGCTCGCTGCAATCTTATCTTGACAGGCATGCTTCTTCTCTCACCCCCTTACATGGGGAAGGGGAGGCTTCCCCTTCCGAATTTCTTTAATCCGCCTTGTGATATCTTCTTCAACATCTTGCGCGCGGCGGCATACTTTTTCAGGAGCTTGTTGACGTCTTCAACCCTCGTACCGCTCCCCGACGCGATCCTTTTTCTCCTGCTGCCGTTGATGATCGCGTGGTTTGCCCGCTCTTTCCTGGTCATGGAGTTGATAATCGCCTCAACCTTTCGCAGCTCTGTCTCCGCCTCGCGTAAATCGACCTGCTTGGACAATCCCTTCGCCCCCGGAATCATCCCGAGGACACTGTCGAGGGATCCAAGCTTCTTGAAGCTCTTTATCTGGTCTAGGAAATCATCAAGGGTAAAGTCACCCTTTCTGACCTTCTTCTCTATCTCCCGCGCTTTCTTCTCGTCGACCGCGCCCTGGGCCTTTTCCACCAGTCCGACGATATCCCCCATGCCAAGGATCCTGCCGGCCATCCGTGTCGGCTCGAAGGGGACCAGATCCTCGAGCTTTTCTCCCACACCCGCAAATTTTATCGGGGCTCCGGAGACGGCTTTGATGGAGAGTGCGGCCCCTCCCCGCGTATCGCCGTCGAGCTTGCTCAGGATTACCCCGGTGAGCCCGAGGGTTTCGTGAAACCTCTGGGCGACGTTGATCGCGTC
Organism: uncultured delta proteobacterium; assembly: GCA_963792965.1. GTDB lineage: Bacteria > Desulfobacterota > Zymogenia > Zymogenales > Zymogenaceae > CAWBYW01. The sequence continues at coordinate 310,679 of CAWBYW010000007.1, forward strand.
CTGCCCCGACATCGAGTCGGCCACCAACAACACCTCGCGCGGGGCAATGGCCTTCTTGAGACGGGAAAGCTCTTCCATCAAATCTTCTTCGACGGTAAGCCGACCCGCCGTATCGAGGATAACAACACCGATCCCCTTCTTTGCGGCCAGGCTGAGGGCGTCCGCACAGATCCTCAGTGGGTCGTTTTCGCTGCTGTTTGAAAATACCTCGACGCCGAGCCTCTCCCCGATTGACAGCAGTTGCTCCCGCGCCGCTGGCCGCCGCGTGTCTGCCGCCACGAGGAGCGACTTCTTGTTCTTCTTAGTCAGGAACAGACCGAGCTTACCCGCCGTTGTCGTCTTTCCCGAGCCGACAAGTCCCACCAGCATGATCGTGATGGGGGTCGGTCCGGAAAGGGAGAGTCCTTCCCCCTCGGCCCCGAGAAGCTCCACGAGCTCGTCGTGGACGATCTTAATAAACTGCTGACCGGGGGTTACCCGCGCGGTTACCTCAGTCCCGACGGCCTTTTCCTTGACCGAGGCCACGAAGGATTTAACAACCTTGAAGTTGACGTCGGCCTCAAGCAACGCCATACGGATATCTCTCAGGGCGTCGGAGATATTGGCCTCCGACAATCGGGCGCGCCCTCGCACATTTGCGAAGATGGCGTTGAATTTATCGGCGATGCCGTCAAACAATAAAGCACCTCAAGTCATATAACCCCTTTTTATTACATATAACAAATTTATGCTTTTGTCAAGAACATGTTTTTTTGTTCATGCATATCGTCGCTACGCCCCGGCACGGTCCTGTTTCACGCCGGCGGAGCCGGATTTTCCTTCCATTCCGAAAATATAGGACGCGATGAGGAGAAAGTAAAAGAGCGGCACCACGACGAAGAGATGGCCGAATTTTACTGAGATGACCAGAAGCATGAACGCAATAAACAAGAGGGCAATCATCCAAACAAAGAAGGACCTGACGGCATAGGTCGTGGCCGTGTCCCGTATCGTGATGAGGACATCCTCAAACCTGAGTGCCTCACGGAAGCCGCCTCCTGATCTTATCATAAAGATCAGTGCCATCGGCACGACAAAGACCGACGAGAGGAAAAAAATTGAGCTCAAAACAAGAAAGAGAAATCCGATGTTGACCGCGATGACGTGAGGTATGACGAGGATAAAGAAGAGACCGATGGCCAGCGGCACCATAAACGCGAGGCCGTAGACGATCATTACCACCGCCGCCTTGATCCCCTCGACGAAGAGGCCGATGAGGTCCTCCCAACGTGGGACTTCGTCATCGCCGGCCGAGACCCCCTGCATGCTCTTGATAACGTACCCGAGCGCGACAAGACTTCCGAACAGCGGAATAAGGCTTACCACGCACCCAAGCAGAAAGCGCTTCGGAAATCGTTCCCCCTTAAAGGGGTACTTAAATGCCTCGATTATCTCGGTCTTCATCTCTCTCAATAGTAAAGAGGCCGGCCCTCGCCATGTGTAATGCCGACCTCTCTCGTGTAGGTGTACCTTTGATTTACGCCGGTTGTTGGCCTCCGCGCGCCGGATGACGGGCCGTTGCTTTCGGACGGCTTATCCGCCTTCTTCCACATCGTGCACCCGTCTACCCCGTCCCCTTTTGATCGTTGCTCAACGCATTCTTATAAAAATACCGATCCCTCGTCTAATTGTCAAGGTAAAAAACTCTTCTTATCGTCCTACAACGAATAGAGCTTCTTCTCCGAAATCAGGTGCACCCAGTTTTTGGTAAGTATCTGGATCGTTTCGTCGATCTTGTCCACGCCGACGATAAGAATCGCGTTATCCTTGATCCTGCCGATGTACGGGTACAGGTAATGGACGTTGATCTCGGCATCCCTCAGCGGTCTGAGTACCGCGTTAAGTCCACCGGGGTGGTCCGGGGTTTCGACCGCCAGGACATCCCGTTGCCTGATGTTATAGCCCTTGCTTTCAAGAACAAGCACCGCTTTGGCGGGATCATCGGCGATCATCCTGACGGTCGTCAGATCGGACGTGTCGGCCACCGTTATCGCCCGGATATTTATCCCCTCGGCGCCGAGAACATCCGACAGACCCGAGAGCTTGCCCGGGATATTCTCCAGGACCACCGAAAGCTGCTTAATCCTCATATTCTTCGTCATCGTCATCTTCCCGCTACAGGATATCGTATCCGATTTTAAGGGCCTTCGCGTTCATCTCTATGACTTTTTTCTTCCCTTCGAAGATCTCCTCGAGGCCCGCGATCACGTTTTTGATGTCGACGAGGTTGGTGACCCTCACGAAGGCTCCGAGCATCACCATGTTGGCCGTTCGCAAATCGCCGGTCTCTTCCGCAAGCCTTCCGGCATCGACCTTGACAACCTCGATGTCTTTTCTCACCGGTGGCTCGTCGATCATCGTCGAGTTCACAAAAAGGATCCCGCCGGACTGAAGTCTGTTTTGAAACGCCGAAAGCGACGGCTTGTTCATCACCACCGCGTATTCGGGAGAAGACGCGATGGGGGAGGCAATTTCCTCGTCGGATATCGCCACCGTGCAGTTGGCCGTCCCGCCCCGCACCTCGGCTCCGTACGACGGAAGGTAGGTAACTTCTTTATCCTCCATCATGGAGGCGACCGCAAACGCATACCCCATCATCAGGACGCCCTGGCCGCCGAATCCCGAGAAGACCGTTTTAATCAGCACAGGCGACCTCCCTTCTCTGGACCTCTTTTGTCATGTCCTTGATGACACCGATCGGATATTGTTTGCTCATCACTTCATCGATCCACTTACACGCGTCCAGCGCACTCATCTTCCAGTTGGTGGGACAGGGGGAAAGGACCTCCACGAGGGAATAGCCGAGATTATCGAGCTGGACCTTGAAGGCCTTCTTGATCGCCTTCTTAGTCGCCCGGATTCCCGCCACCGAGCTCACCGTCGTTCGCTCGATGTAAACCGTCCCGGGGATGAGCGCGAGCATCTCGCTAATCTTCAGGGGTGTCCCCTCGCGCACGGCGTCCCTGCCGAACGGCGAGGTGGTGGTCTTTTGACCGAGGATCGTGGTGGGGGCCATCTGGCCTCCGGTCATCCCGTAGACGGCGTTGTTCATAAAGATGGTGGTGATCCGCTCGCCGCGGTTTGCGGCATGGATCGTCTCGGCGGTGCCGATGGCGGCGAGGTCGCCGTCCCCCTGATACGCGAAGACCAGACGATCGGGAAGCACCCGCTTGATCCCGGTCGCCACCGCACCGGCCCTGCCGTGGGCGGATTCCGTCGTATCCACGTCGAGGTAGTTATAGGTCAGTACCGCGCATCCCGCCGGCGGGACACAGATTGTAGACTCGCGTATGTCCATTTCTTCGATGATCTCTGCGATCAGTTTGGTCACGATGCTGTGGCCGCAGCCCGGGCAGTAGTGCATGGGCACGGGCTTCAGGTACTTCGGGCGAGCGTAAACCTTTTTCATTTGACCAATCCCTTCTGATAGTACTGCCGGGTGATGAGCCGCTGCACCTCTATAGGCGTCGGCACGACGCCGCCCGGACGGCCGTAGAAATAGATCTCGGATTCACCGTTCAGGGAAAGCCTCACGTCCTCAACCATCTGCCCCGCGCTCATCTCGAATACAAAGAAGAGAGAGACGGCCCCGGCCCGCCTGCTAATCGCCTCGGCGGGAAACGGCCAGAGGGTGATCGGACGGATCAGCCCCACACGCATTCCCTCGCTTCGGACCCTTTTCACCGCCCCCTTGGCGATGCGCGCCGCCGTACCGTAGGCGACGACCGCCACTTTGGCGTCTTCCATCATGAACTCTTCAAACTTGACCTCGTTTTTTTCGATATTCTGGTATTTGCGAGAGAGCTTCCAGTTATGTTCCTCCATCTCGTGGGGATTGAGGATGAGGGACTTGACGATCCGGGAGGGCCTTCCCTTGGCCCCGTCGAGCACATAATCCTTCTTGGGAACCTCCCGAGGCTTGTAGTTATCATAGGTCACCGGCTCCATCATCTGGCCGAGCATTCCGTCGGCAAGGATGATAACGGGGTTTCGGTATATGTCGGCCACGTCAAAGGCTTCCATCGTCAGATCGGCGATTTCCTGGCAGGAAGCCGGCCCGTATACGATCGATCGGTAGTCTCCATGTCCTCCGCCCCTGGTCGCCTGGAAGTAGTCCGACTGGGCAGGCGAGATGTTACCAAGGCCCGGGCCTCCCCTGGCCATGTTGACAATCACGCAGGGAAGCTCACAACCGGCCAAAAACGAGATGCCCTCCTGCTTGAGGCTGATGCCGGGGCTCGACGATGAGGTCATCACCCGGGCCCCGGCCACCGCGGCACCGAGGGCCATATTGATCGCCGAAATCTCGCTTTCCGACTGGATAAAGGTGTGGCCCAGTTCGACGAGTCGCCGCGCCATATATTCGGGAAGCTGATTCTGGGGAGTAATCGGGTACCCGAAATAGCAGGTGCACCCCGCCCTGATGGCGGCTTCCCCAACGACGGCGTTTCCCCGCATCAGTTTCTTATTTTGATTTCTCGTCACGGTATACCTCAACGGCCGCCTCGGGGCAAGATATCGCGCAGAGGGTACAGGCGGTGCATTCCCCTTCTCGCGAGGCGTCATACTCGGCGGGATAATACCCCTTTCCGTTAAGTCTCTTCGCCTCGGTTATCAACTCATTGGGGCAGGCCCTGACGCAGTAGAGACACCCCTTGCACATCTCGCTGTCTATGACGATTTTCCCCTTCATGGCAGAATCCACAAAAATATTAAAACTATATTATAGGTGATTTTGACTAATCATGTCAAGATTTTTTACCTTTAAGGTTTCATCTTTTTTGCCCCGCTCGACCGGTCCCCTTCCTCCGGGCCGTTAGCTCCCGACTCCTTGTCTTTCACGGCCATCCCGCCCAACCGTTTAATATATGTCGCCGAACCGGGCTTCGGCACTTGATTTTCCTTCTCGCATATACTATTATTTACTTAATCATGATTCCCTTACGGAAGGAGAGCGCGCCATGACCAGGAACTTCAAAATCGATCTCAACCCGATCTTCTACCCGGAAAGCGTAGCGATTATCGGCGCCAGCAACAATTTTTCCAAGTGGGGCTCATACGTGATGTCTCATATGTTGTCGGGAGGATTCTTGGGTAAGGTCTTCCCCATCAACCCTAAAGAAAAAGAGATCTACGGCAGAAAGGTCTATACCAAGATCGCCGCAGTGCCCGACAGGGTGGATCTTGCCGTCGTCACGACTCCCGCAAACACCGTCACCGACGTGGTGAGGCAGTGCGTAGAAAAAAAAGTCAGGGGACTGGTGGTCATCACGTCCGGTTTCTCCGAGACCGGCCCTGACGGAAAGCAGCTTGAGCAGGATTTGGTAAAACTCGCCGAGTCCGCCCAGATTCCTATGGTCGGCCCTAACACGATGGGGCTCATGTGTACGCAAAAAAAGCTCTTCGCCCTCGGTGCTCCGCTCTACCCGAAGCGAGGCGACATCTCATTCATCTCCCAGAGCGGTAACCTCGGCAACCAGATGCTCGAGTGGGCCGAGGAACACAGCATCGGGATGAGCAAATTCGTCGGGTCGGGAAACGAGGCCGTCATCAGAAAGGATCACTACCTCGAGTACCTCGCAAACGATCCGGATACAAGGGTCATCCTGGTCTACCTTGAGGGAATCGCGGAAGGGCACCGTTTTCTCGAAGTCGCCGAAAGGACCACGACGAAGAAACCGATCATCGCCCTCAAAGGCGGCCGGACCGAGGCCGGCGGCGAGGCGGCCCGCTCACATACCGGCTCGATGGCCGGCAACAGCGTGATATTTACCTCGGCCTTCAAGCAGATGGGGATCATCGAGGCCAAGAACCCCACCGACATGCTCGACTACTCGATGGCTATGGCCAACCTCCCTCTCCCCAAGGGAGACCGCGTCGGCATCATCACCTTCGGCGGAGGCTGGGGGGTCGTTACAAGCGACGCGATCGTGGAGCAGGGCATGCGCGTCGCAAAACTCGGCCCCGACGTCATCGAAAAACTCGATAAGGTGTTGCCGCCATTCTGGAGCAGAAGAAACCCGGTGGACCTGGTTGGACAGATCAACCCCGAGGCCTTCATCGAATCGGTCAAGCTCGTCACCGCTTCCCCGGACGTGGACGCCGTCATCTGTCTGGGGATCGTCGGTGTTTCCACCCTGGGGCTTCGATCGTTCACCGCCTCGGCCTCCGCCGCCGATCTTGACAACATTGAATATGCCGTCAGAAAAGCGCGCGATAAGCTCTTTGTTATCGAGCGGGGGTTCCTCAATGAGGTCAACGATATCATGAATGAAACTCATAAGCCCGTCATCAACGTATCGCTCTACGCGGGCGGCGCCCGGGAGCGTTTCCAGTCACGGACCGGCTATTCGGAAGTGGTCTATACCACCCCCGAAAAAGCGGTCGAGTCGCTTGTGTCGATGTACCACTATTATCTGCATCTGAAGGGTCACGGCCTGGCTGAATAGCCGACAGGTGAGATGCCACCAAGATGAATCATTGCATATATGCGCGTCTGCTACAATACCCGGACGCCTATTTGTATGAAGCATCGATCTGTTGACACGTACGACCCGTTTCGCCGATCCTCTAAAAAGGGCAGGTTTCGGCACGGTCGTTGGGCATTATCGGCAGCAACGAAAAAAGGAAGGGACCGTCCCTTCCTTTCTTTGTTGTATACTGGTGGAGATGATGGGACTCGAACCCACGACCTCAGCGTTGCGAACGCCGCGCTCTCCCAGCTGAGCTACATCCCCACCGCGCTTTCTTGTAACATCAATGGTGCGTCTTGTCAACACTTTGTTTTATGGGCCCCGGGTCGGCTACCTGATCTTCTCCAAATCACCCAGCAGGGCCCCCGTCTCAAACCAGAGGCGAGACATCCCGATCGTGAGGCCTAAGAACCTCGTCTGAATCAACTCGAAGATGATCCCTCCAACTTTTGCGGTGTCAAGGTATGCATAGTCGGTTACCGAGCCGCCCGCTTTGCCGGTGCTCTCGATAAACCCCGACTGCAGGACGCCGATGCCGAGCTCTCGTGCAGCCGCAAGCCTCGTGTCAATATCCGACACGTAAAAGCCAAGGTGGTGCAGTCCCTCCCCGTGGCGATCGAGGTGATCGAGATAAAAGCTTCGATCACCTCCCCGCGGATGGATCAACTCATACTGGATATCGCCCGAAAAGGCCATGACGATATCGAGGTCGATTGTGATCGGCCGGACTCCCTTGTCCCGGTGTTGGACGTTTGAGACGTGGGGACGAAACCACGGTCCGATGCCGAAGGTTCCTGAGAAGTGGGAGACGGCACGGTCCATGTCGGCCACCACGATCCCGATCTGACGGACCTTTGGAAGCCTCAGGCGACCGGCAAGCTCTCGATCGGCTCTGTCCATACGTCCCTCCCGGCCGGTTACCCGGCACGGATCAGCCTTCGAAGTTAAAATAGGGCCGGGCCCCGTCTCCCGCCGAGTATTTATCGCCCGGGAAGACTTTCGACCCGAGCTTCCCCATGGCAACCCGCCTGCCGATGATATCCATCGTTACAAGCGCGGGATCGACGGTCATCAGATTTCCCATGATCCATGGGCCCTCTTCGAGCTCCACGAGCACGATCGTGTAGGGGGCCTCGCACTCCCGGCCCTGGGCCGCCACAAAGTTGGTGGTGAAGGTCTTGATCGTCCCTTTCCCCGAAAGCTCGGTGATCTCAAAGTCAGTGCCGGTACACTTCGGGCAGACCATCCTCGGGGGCGCCGTTATCGTCGCGCATTTCTTGCACTTCAGCCCCATGAGCTTGTTTTTCTTGAGGGCCTTGTTGTAGGTATCGAATGTCAGCTGATATTCCATCTTACCACCCCCTCTTCAAGATGATGTTGACGAGTGTCCCGCCGTCCCCGCCAAGGGTATCGGTCATGCCGATCTTTGCGTCGGGAACCTGACGCTCAGGCTCCACCTCTTCCCGGAGCTGTCTGAAGACCTCCCACACCTGGGCGGCCCCGGTCGCCCCGATCGGGTGTCCCCTCGCCTTCAGGCCGCCGGACGGGTTTATCGCTACCTTCCCACCGATGTCCGCCTGGCCTTTCATCCACGCCTCGCCCGATTTTCCGTACTCAAAGAAGCCGAGGCTCTCCGCGGAGATCAGGCTCGCGATGGAGAAGCAGTCGTGGAGCTCGCAGAGGTCCACGTCCTTCGGGCCGACATGCGCCATGTCGTAGGCTTGTTTTACCGAAAGCTCGCGCGATCGAATCCGGGGAAGATAATCACCCTGGCTGTGAAGGGGGCCCGCCGACGCCTGGCCGACGCCGATGATCTGAACGGGCCTATCCGTCATCTTTTTTACGACGTCCTCCGACACCAGGACGAGCGCGGCGGCGCCGTCGGAGAACGGGCAGCAGTCGTGAAGCGTCAGAGGTGTGGAGACCATAAATGCATTGAGGATCTGCTCCACCGTGACCTCTTTCTTCATCTGGGCGTACTGGTTATGGACCCCGTGTCTGTAGGACTGGACGGAGACGGTCGCCAGTTCCTCCCTGACCTTCGGCAGTGCCTTATTGTAAGTCTTGGCATAGAGGTGGGCGAGCATCGCGAAGACCGCGGGGAAGGTCAACCCGCTCGGGAACTCATAGCGGCCGTCGGAGGCCATCGCGAAGGTTCTGGTTGCCAGCGGCGTTCCGAGCGAAGCCGCCCGCTCAACTCCCCCGACCAGAACGATATCATAGAACCCCGAAGCAACCCACATAAAGGCGTCACGGACGGCCACCGACGCCGACGCACAGGCACCCTCATACCTGATGGCCGGCACACCGGCGCAGCCGATATTCTCCGCGATAAACGCCTGCACCATCGCCTGCCCCTCGGAGAAATCGCCAAGGACATTACCGATGAAGAGGGCCTGGATATCCTTGGGTTTGACATGGGCCGCTTCCATCGCCTCCATTGCCGCCGTCGAAAAGAGCTCAACCTGGGTTCTTTCCTGCGCGCCGGTGAAGTTCGTCTGAGAACCGCCAACCACGAAAACCTTTTTCACGTCTGTCTCTCCTTTCTTTCGTATCGAACTGAGTGATTACCAACAATAAACAGTATAAGATACAGCAAGATACCCGTTTTGTACAGAAATTCGTGAATATACGCAACAAAAAAAGAACGCCGTTAGACGGATAACTTCCTCGCGTGGTTACCCGCCCGACAATGAGATGAGCTTAACATCTGAACGTAGAACTATTTAAATTTTTTTAAAATATCTTGACAGGATATAAAGAAAGATGATATATATAATTTAGAATATTCTATAGTTCTTTTGAGGGTGTATCATTATGCTCAAGCTCATTCTTATGGGCCTCCTCATGAAAGGGGATAATCACGGGTATAATCTTCGCAAGATGATCGAAAAGGACCTCTCCAACCTCATCAGTGTCGATAATACGTCTATTTACTATACCCTCAATAAGATGGAAAAGGAAGGCCTCGTGACCTTCAAAATCATCTCCGATACGAAAAGGCCCCAAAAAAACCTCTATTCTCTGACCGATAAGGGAAAAAGGGAATTCAGGGAGCTGCTATTGGCCAACATGAACAACAACAAGCGCCCTCTCCTCAACATCGACATCTCCCTCTACTTTATCGACATGCTTCAGAAGGACGAGGCCGTTGATCGACTCGATAACCGTTCCCGCGAATTGAGGAAATTGATCTTCTTCCTGAAATCCCAGGAGCGACAGGCCACGGGCAGAGAGCCGAAGGGGAAGGAATCCATCATCATATCCCACAATATCAAGCTCGCCGAGACGGAGCTCCAGTTCCTGAAGGACGTGGCCGAGACACTGAAAAGCGCCTAAGAAACCGGTCGCCACGCATATTTCTCCGTACCATCGACAAAACGGAATATACTCAGGAGCGTCATGCGGCCCGCAATCCCGTTGCGGAGACGCCGCCAACAGCCACGGCGACCGTCGCGTCGCTCAGCCGATAAGGACGTATCCGATCGCCGGCACGTCTCATCTCCCTTTCAACGTCCCTTTGTCATCTCCCCTGCCCTCGGCTACGCGCCCGGCGCTGCTTGGATCCTCGCAAAATAGATGAATAGTGACGCGTTTATCCCCTTGTGGTGAATTTTTTTGTTGAATTTTTTTTCAAAATAAGTTAAATAGTTAACTTTGAATAGATACCTCGAGAGGAGGAAGAAATATGAACATCCGAGAAGCAGCTGAAAAAGACCGCGTCTAAACTACCGACGAAAAACGCGATCATCTACGGCCAAAGGAAAATATCGTTCACCGATCTTAAGAAGTCCGCCTTCAGGATCGCCTCCGCCCTGAATAAATCGGGAATCAAAAAGGGAGATAAGATCCTGACCTATCTCCCCAATATCCCCGAGTTCGTGGAGATATACCTCGGCGCGCTCTCGAGTGGGGTCATCGTGGTCCCGATCGATTTCCGTATTATCGGCGACGAGCTCAAACACATCATCACCGACTCCGACGCATCGGCCGTCTTCACCACCGTCGATATGGCCAAGCCGATCAAGGCAATCGGTGAGCTTCCCTCGAAAGTTAAGAAGCTTATCATCATCGGCCAGGGAGACAAAACGCCGGACACGGACTATCTCGATTTTGCCGCCGGCGCTGACCCCGTCGAGCCCGATGCCAAGCTCTCCGATGACGACGAAGCCCTTTTCCTTTACACCTCCGGCAGCACCGGGAGTCCCAAGGGAGTCATCCTCCAGTATAAGCACCTGGATCTTTTCCCCGAATCGCTTCATGCAATCATCCCGGAATATTGCACGGTCGATACCGTTATGGCGTGCATCCTGCCGATGAGCCACATCACGGGGCCGATCCTCGTCAATACCCAGCTCAAGTATGGAAACGCCCTCGTCATCTTTGAGAGCTGGCGCCCCGACACCGTCTGGAAGACGGTGGAGCGGGAACGCGTAAACCTGTTCAACAGCGTCCCCCCCATCAGCCAGATGATGCTTGCCGACCGAAAGCTTGAGCAGTACGATCTTTCATCCCTCAAATACATCTCCATGATGGGGATGAGTGTGCCCAAAGGCCCTCATGGAGGAATACCGCAGGCGGATCCCCCACCTTAAGGTTATTCAGGGCTACGGCCTGACGGAGACCTCTCCGCTCCTCACACTCGTTCCGCTCACCCAAGCAGATGAGAAGCTCGGCTCGGTCGGCAAACCCGTGCCGGGAGTTCAGCTCAAGATCATCGACGAGAACGGAAAGGAAGTCGGGCCGGAAACCCCGGGCGAGATCATTGCCCGCGGCCCGCAGATCATGAAGGGATACTACAAGCTCCCCGATGAGACGAAAAAGGTCATCAAGGACGGCTGGTTTTTCACCGGCGACCTCGGCAGGATCGACGCGGACGGCTTCGTCTTTCACCTCGGAAGATCAAAGGAGATCATCATAACCGGCGGCATCAATGTCTTCCCCGCCGAGGTGGAAAACGTGCTTGTGGCCCACCAGCTGATCATGGACGCGGCGGTGGTCGGCATCCCCGATCCGAAGCGCGGCGAGATACTCTCGGCCTTCGTCGTCAAGCGGCCGGGCTCCGATCTCACCGAGCACGACGTGGTGAAATATTGCCGGGAGAAGATGGCCGATTATAAGGTCCCCAAGGCGGTGAAATTCATTGACGCGCTCCCCATGGTAGGCCCGGGCAAGGTCAACAAGAAGGCCCTCATCGAAAAGGGGGTTTGATCCGAGGCAGGTATCACCATACGCGTAGAAGCCAGTCGCGCCGGCATGTTCGTCTGCCGGCGCGATGCGTTCAGACGGACCATTATTACGGCTGCGGCGTGGTGCCCCCGGAGAGCCGCTCCGTGAGAATGTCACCGGGGGGCCGGTATCGAGAGGGACGACCACGATAGTCTATTTCAGCTCCCGCACAACCCCTCGTATCTCTCTTTTTCGTCGCCTTCCCGAGGACGGCTTTTCACCCTGTAGCCACAATCGGATCCTCCGTTGTCACGTTATCCTGTTGTACGTCCCCACGGCTGCCGCATCCGCAGGAAAGAAATATATATAGCAGAGATTAATTCATTCGAAACTGTCTTTTTCACCCCAAAGGGAGTATTATCGACCACATGCCAAGATCACATAAACACAAAAGGTTCGAGCGATTTTTCACGGCGATCGTCTCGTGGCCCGCGCGTCCCCTCTTCTACCTCATTATGCGGCTCCCCGGACCGTTCGCCCACGTCATCGCCGAATCTCTCGGAAGAGCCTTCTGGCTTTTCGGCGTCCCATGGAGACGGCAAGCCATGAAGAACCTGAGGCTTGTCTATAAAGATACCCTGCCGAGAAAAGAGCTCCGCGCCATCGCGAGGGCGAGCATGATACACGTCGTCATGATGATGGTTGAGGGCACGGTTATCTTTCGCCCGCCCTACACGGTCGTCAAGAAGACGCCGATACAGGGAGAAGAGTACCTCAAGGAGGCCGTGAGCAAGGGAAAGCCGATTCTCATCCTTGGAAGCCACGTGGGCAACTTCCTGCTTCTGATATCGGCGCTTACCTATAAGGGATACCCGGTCCACTATATCTTCAAGCAGCCCGAGGACGAGGGCTTCAAGGAGTTTATCCTCGAGCTTAATCGTGATATGCATCTCAACCCGATTCCCCTCAAACCGAGAAGCGAGGCTCTGAAGAGATCGCTCGCGACGCTCAGAAATAAAGGGATCCTTTGGATCGCTCTGGATCAGAATACGCGCGAGGGGGACGTGGGGGTGGAGTTTTTCGGCGTCAAGGCCGCTACCGCCCGCGGACCGATGGTTCTTGCGCTCAGGACCGGCGCCGTCGTCGTGCCGATGTATATTAGGCGACAGCGATGGCTTCAGCACACCATTATTATCAAGGAGCCGATCGAGCTTGAATATACCGGCGACAAAGAAGAGGACGTCTACCATAACCTGAAGCGCTTCTCCGCCGTCATAGAACAAGAGATCCTCGAAAACCCAAAGGAATGGTGGTGGATCCACAAACGCTGGAAACGGGCCCATGTGTACGCCGATATCCCCGAATCCGATGTCTAAAGGCAAGGACGAGACCCCGTCGGGAGCTGAGAGTGTGTGATCAAGAAGAGGGGCGGCCTCACGCCATTCTCGCGCGGCCACTCTCTTTTTTATTGACAAACCCAGAAAACGGCCTTAGTATTAAAAATTGTTTTTTCGGTCCCATCGTCTAGTGGTCTAGGATACTGGCCTCTCACGCCGGAGACACGGGTTCGAAACCCGTTGGGACTGCCAATAAAAAACCGCCCAAGGGCGGTTTTTTTCGTGCCTTCTGACCGGGTTTGGCCTAGCGTGTCCCGGCACGAATCAGCGTCGTCTTTACCTCTCAGCTTTCGCCTCGTGTCGGCGTGCCCGTCTTAGCGTCGTTCCCCACTCGCGAGGTGGCGCCGAACAAGCCGTTACGTCGTCTTCTTTACGGACGCGGCCCACAAACGCTTCCTTTCCGGTGGCCTGTTACGTCCCCAGCAGCCCTTCCCTCACGTCCTCTACGCTGCGCGATCGGTCATACCACGGGTTGAAGTGATGCTCCATGACGAAATGATAGAACGGTGAATCGGGCCGGATGATCTCGTACACCTCGGTCACTTCACGCTTCAGGGTGCCCGCGTAGTCGAGGATACCGGCGTACCGGAAGATCTCCACGGCCGGACCGCCCGGCGTACGTTCGACGCCGAATATCAGGTAGATCTCCGTGCCGTCGTATGCGAATACCTGCTGAAACTCGGGATGGAGCTGGTGCCTCTGGACCCGACGGTCGAAGAAATAAAGGCGGTCCCTATTCCCCTTAATGTATTCTCTGAGGGCCTCCTCCGACAGCGCCTCGCCGAGGTTATAGATATCCGTGCTCTCGGAGATGAACTCGTCGTCCATTACCGACTTGTTCTCCCCACCCACCTCTGAGATTAATCCCTCGCCCGATCGCTCCGCGGTGTCCGCCAAGAGCTCGGTCTCCGATTTGAAGACGGTCTGAACCACGTCCCTGAGTCGATTGTCCTCTTCGTCGATCGGCTGGATGATCGAAAGGGTTCTGCCGACGATGACGTTGAACGGATAGATGAGGTTCTGGTTTTGGGCCTCGAGACGCTTCTTTTCGAGAAAACGGTCGATCCGTTTCTTGATGCTTCGGTGCCTCTGCGCACCCCGGGAAGCCTCATTGATCTTGTCGGCAATGCTCACCTTGATATCTCCCCAGAGATCGTCGTGGAGCGTGATCACTTCCGAGAGGCCGCCGTACGATATGTAGAGCCCGGTGTTAACGCCGAGATCCGTGATCTCTCCGAGCCGATCGTAGTACGATTGGGTCAGCTCCCGCACCTTCGTATGCGCCTCGGAGAGCATCCCCTTCAGTCGATTGATCTGGTTGAGCTCGTCCTGGCATATTTCCGTGTAAAACTCCTTTGACCTTTTAACGAGCTGCTGTTTATCGACCTCGCTGACCATCTCATCCTTGGACGCCTTGATTGCGGAGAGCTGTTCCCTGAGCTCCGTCTCCCGGGCGAGAGACTTATCCCGCTCCTTGTCCGTCTTGGCATCCCTCACTTTCTGGGAAACCTCCATGATTGCGTCGATGTGCGCCTGTATCGTCTCTTCGAAGAGCTTCATCTGGGCGTCGATCATTGCGCCGGGGGAGATCGAACGCTTATTCACGATAATATCATTCAACGCCCGAATCGTATCGCTGATCCGTTTCTTCTCCTTCGTCAGTCTGACGAGATCGTGCCGATATTCGGTCAGCAGGCCTTCCCTGAGTATCCGCTCGTCGAAGTCGGGGTTATTCTTGATCAGCTTCTTCTTATATTCCGAGGTGATTCGCTGGATCTCTTTGGCAAGCTCCACGAGGGCGGTAACGTTTCCGGAAAACGATATCGCGTCCCCGAGGAGATTGTTCAGCTCAAGGCCGAGGGATGGCTCCTTACCAATCTTGAGGTAGTAGCTCTTGGCGGCGTCAAGGATCGGCAGGAAGAATTCGTTCTTTAAGAAGTCCGCCATGACGAGGCTGCCCGACCTCTTGGTCCTCTTGGTAAAGCTCTTCAGGTCGACGAAAAGGTGACCCTCGTGGACCTCTTCTTTCTTGACCAGGAATATCTTGTGGTCGCCGGAAAAGCGATAGAGCCTTCCCCCCTCGTACTCTCTGATCAGCTCCTGGAGGGGAAGGGCCTTTTTCTTGTTCTCAAGCGTCTTCCTGGCCGACGTGAAGTAGGAGTCGTAGCCGAGATCCATACGAAATATGATATACCGTTTCACAACTTCGGAGACCTTAAAGACGATCGTCTCCTTGCCGACGGAAAAGAGCCTGACCAGCCCCCACTTTCGGTGTGTTTTGAAGTTAGTGAGGATCTTTCTGATCTTTTGTGTACGTCTCTCGTCGCGGCTGTACCGGTCGATGAGGTCCGAGAGCCCTGTCTCGACCTGCGAGGCGATCTTTGAATCCTCCAGCATCGCCCTGAGGAGCTTGTCGTCCTGGGAGATCTCAGCGAGAATGATGTGTATCCCCTCGCGCTGGTTGTCATACGAGATCAGGTAATCGAGGATGTCGTCCCGAAACGAGCTGAGGGAGAAAAAGTCAAAAACGGTCTCGGCCAGAACATTGTCCTGCGTGATCAGGCTGACCATACCGGACGTCAGATCCCCGATCGAGTGGGATTTTTTGGCGGCCTGGGCGTAGACCTCTTCGAGGCACGCCGCGATTTTCGGCGAAAGGTTGTAGGGATTGAGGTCGCTGTTTAAAAGCGCATTCTTGATGTTCAGGATGAAAAATGGCGTCGTTGTTCCAAGGAGCAGATACTCCATCTCCTTGAAATCATATGAGAGCTGTTTTCCCTTAAAGGAGTTCAACACCTCGGAGACGACTACCCGCACGATGTTCGAAAACAGGATGCTGATCGATCGCTCCAGCTTTTCATAGGAAACCCCCCTGATCTTTACCCCCTTGACGATTTCCTTCTTCTCGCTTAATATCTTTGAGATCGCAAGATGAACGAGAAACGAGGTCCGCTCCGCGCCGGACAGTCGCATCTCCTCCTCGATTGCCTTTTTATAGATGCGGAAGAGCTCTGCGATAAGCCTTCTGCCGTGAAGCGACGGGACCAGCCAGCTGGCGATGAGCCCCGCGTCAATGAGGGGGTCTCCGTAAAGGGTGGATATGGCGATTTCAGTCTCGATTCTTCCACCGAATTCTTTCGATACCCGGTACACCTTGGGAAGAAGCTCCACCCGCTCGTCCAACACCGATATCATGAGGCTCCCGCGGGTGTCGTAGACCATGGACGGCTCAAGCCTCCCCTTCATCAGGGAGACAAGTTCTCCCATCGCCTCATCGAATATCTCTTCGCTCTCCCCCCCGAAGATAAAGGGGACCTTGAGATCGTAGTCGGATTCACCGAGGTTGAACCGAATAAGATCCCGCTTCAGCACCCAAAAATCCTTTCCCTTCATCCCCTTGTAACGGATATACCCAAGGATGTCTTCCAGGAGTGCGGTCCTACGGTCGAGGGATTGCTCTCTGTGGTCTATTTCCATCGGCGCCAGAAACCTTCCCCCTACAATCCCCTCAGGTGTTCGGGACGCAGGAGATCGGTCCTGTCCTTTTCGAGGACATGACGGATGATCGCATTTGCCTCGCTTTTCTCTTCAGGCAGTCTGATTCTCATCGGGAGGTAATTGGAGGCATGGTTTGAGGTAAAGAGGCAGTCGCTTACGTCTGTATGATCGAGGATGATCATCAGTTCTTTAAGCATCTCCATTTTATCGGGCAGTAGGAACTCGCCCCGTTTAGACTGGTCGTACAGCGGAGTGCCGGGGACGATCATGACCGTGAGGGCCCCGATATAGTCGGGGTCCATCTCCGAGAGCACCTTTCCGGTGGCCTCGGCGTGACGGAGCCCCCCGGCCTTTCCCGCGATGCCGAGCAATACGGTTACCGACAGCAGAATACCGGCATCCTTCACCCGACGCGCCGCCTCGATCATGGCGTCGGTACCTACGCCCTTTTCTATCGCGGCCAGGACCGCCGGATCGCCGCTTTCCAGCCCGAGGTAGACAATCCCGAGACCCATATCCTTAAGCTCTCTGAGCTCATCCGGACTCTTCCTGAGGATGCTTTTTGCATTTCCGTAAACCCCGATTCGTTCGAGGCCGGGCAGCGCTTTTCCGACCTCTTCCATGATCGGCCGGAGCATCCTCTGCGGGATGATGAGGGCGTCACCGTCGGCCAAAAAGACCCGCTTGACCGTCCGGTACCGCTCGGCCTCACCCAGATCGGCCCTGATCTCTTCTATGTCCCTGATTCTGAATCGTTTCGACTTATAGGTGGGACAGAACGTGCACTTGTTATGGGAGCACCCGAGCGTAACCTGTAGTATCAGACTTCTCGCTTCGCTCGGGGGGCGTATGACTATACCCTCGTATCTCATATCTTGTTTGCCGGCGCTCTCAAGCCGCCGATATACCTATCGTGTCATGAGGTGGTGACCAATGATGATAAGCTCAATCCGAGTCTCTATCCGACCGCTCCCTTTTCCTCCTGCGTCTTTTTTCCCCTCCCGAATAAACCTCGTTGTCTTTTCCGGTGCGCTCGCTGGCGGCCCGCCAGCGGTCTCTATCGGCTCGGTCGCCGCCTTCTTATGGGCTTCCAGTTCGGCCTTCAGCTTCAGGTTTTCTTTCTCAATCTTCTTGGCCTTCAGCCTGAGCGAGCTCCTCTCGAACGCGCCGAGGAGGGACATGACGATAATTGTTCCTAATATCGCGATATAGAAGAAAATAAAGACGGGCAGCTTGATCGTCTCCACCGCTATGTTCTTATATCTCAGGAAGACCAGGAAGACTTCACCTTGGTTGTAGTAGGCAAACAGGGCGAGGATGAAAAGGACAATCGAAAAGAGGACCAGTTTTAGATATCTCATGGTAACTCCTTTACTTACCCGATGGTTTCATATACTTCCCGCAGCTTATCGTACGTCGACAGGATATGCTCGGAGATGACTTTCACCTCTCCGATGACCGGCATGAAGTTGGTGTCACCGTCCCATCGGGGGACGACGTGAACGTGAAGATGATCCTCAACGCCTGCTCCTGCGATCTTGCCTATATTTATCCCGACGTTGAATCCATGCGGGTTCATGACCCTCTCGGAGACCTCGGTGAACTTTTGGATAAATGAGAAAATCTCGATGATCTCGTCCTGGGTGAGCTTCGTGATATGCTTTTCATGGCGGATGGGCGCTACCATCAGGTGGCCGTTGTTATACGGGTAGCGATTCATCATGACGAAGGTAGACTTTCCCCTGGCGAGAATCAGGTTATCGCGGTCATTGCTTTTCGCGAGGCGGTTGCAGAAGATACAGCCCTGTTCCTTCTTGCCCGTGATATACTCGATCCTCCACGGGGCCCACAACGTCTCCCGGTCCTTCTTATCGCTCATGCTTCCTTGATCTCCCCCTGTATGCCGTTTTCGGTGATCATAAGGTATCCGAGGGTATTGCGCCGGGTAAACCTGTTATCAGTGAGCGATCCGGGGTTAAAGAGGAGAACGCCCTTCTCCGTCCTGTTATACGGGGTATGGCTGTGTCCGAAAACGATGCAATCCACCGATTCGGCGCCGAATTCCTCCCTGACCCGAGCGAAGAGACCCGTCGGCGAGCCCCACCCGTGTATGATTCCGATCCGCCTGCCCCCGAGCCCTACGATCGTTTTGGACGGTAAGAGATCCC
This sequence comes from uncultured delta proteobacterium, assembly GCA_963792965.1. Taxonomy (GTDB): domain Bacteria; phylum Desulfobacterota; class Zymogenia; order Zymogenales; family Zymogenaceae; genus CAWBYW01. The sequence goes on from CAWBYW010000007.1 coordinate 329,423, forward strand.
TGATCGCCCGACCGTCCATGTTACCCGAGACCGCGACAAGCTCCCACCGAGAAAGATATTCGTAGACGCTCGCGTCCACCATATCGCCGGCATGTATGATCGTGTCTACATCCGAGAAATGGCGCTCCATCAGCTCCCTGAAGCGCTCATCAACAGCCGTCAGATGCGTATCTGAAATAACGCCGATCTTCACGAATATGACCCAAAAACGAAATCATTACACCACACTATAGAACAAAGGTGAAAAGAAATCAACAGTAAAAACTATTTGCGGTCCAAAACTCCCGATGATACAATCTCATATGCCAAAAAAATACTCCGATAAAGAGCCGACAAAACTCTCCGACATCCTTACGGGTATTCTCAAGGGGAAGGGATGGGACACCATCGTTCGGGAGCATCGGGTCTTTGACGTCTGGGATGAGGTGGTGGGAACACACATCGCCAAGAACACCTGTCCTAAGCGTATCGACCGGGGGGTGCTCTTTGTTATCGTCAGCAATTCGGCATGGATTCAGGAACTGTCCCTGATGAAGGAACAAATCATCGGCCGCCTCAACGTCAAACTCAATGACCGGATCGTGCGGGACCTCCGGTTTGCCCAGGGTAAGATATCAAAAGAAGAAAAGGAACTCATATTCCGCGTGAAGGAACCGAAATAGGAGAGGCGGCCGAGGGATGGAGAGCTACACGAGCACAATCAAAAACCGGCGGATGAGGGATATCATCAAGAGGAACCTTGGCGGCACGTCCTCAAGACCCGAGAAGAAATGAGCGCCGCGGCACCCACCTACAGGGTAACCTCATTGATCCATCGAACGTATTCGTCAAGCGCGTGAGTGATGGGAAGCGAAATAATCTCCGGTATCTTGTAGCTGTGCAGGTTCTTGATGGTCTCTTTTACCTGTTCAAAGAGCTCGCCCCGCGTCTTGATGATCATCAGGTACTCTTCACTTTCCTCTATCTTTCCCTCCCACGAGTAGATGGATCTCATATTCGGGATTATACTGACGCAGGCCGCGAGCTTTTTCTCTACCAATTCCTTGGCGATCTTCTCTGCCTCCATTTCGCCGCTGGCCGCCACCATAACCACTGTTGAGCCCGTCATACCGCCTCCTTGTTCTTGTGTGAGTTCGTTCATGAAAGACCCTGATGCAGGCGTTTTTTCGCGATGCCGTCTATCTTCTCGGCCCACGATGCGATTTCTTCGAGGGCCCGGTTGGCGATATACCGTTTCCGGTCCTTTTTCCTAACCCCCGCAGGAGGCGTTGGGAAGAGGCCGAAGTTGATGTTCATCGGCTGGAACTGCTCGTTTCGGGGATCGGTGATATAGGCGATGAGTGAGCCGATCGCGCTGTTTCGAGGAGGCACGACCTGACCCTCCCCGAGGGCCAATAAGGCGAAGCGTTGAGGCCCGCCACGACCCCCATTGCCGCGGACTCCACGTATCCCTCAACGCCGACCAGCTGCCCCGAGATGAAGATTCCCGGCCGTGTCCTGATCTCAAGAGTCGGAAAAATAAGACGGGGCGCGTGGATAAACGTGTTTCGATGGATGCTGCCGTATCTGGCGAATCGGGCGCGATCGAGCCCGGGGATCATGCGGAAGATCCGCTCCTGGTCCTTCTGTTTGAGCCGCGTCTGAAACCCGACCAGATTATAGAGGGTTCCCTCGGCGTTCTCATGCCTGAGCTGGACCACGGCAAAGGGCCGCTGGCCCGTCTGAGGATCGACCAGACCGACCGGCTTCATGGGACCGAAAGAGAGGGTGTCGTCACCCCTTTTCACCATCACTTCGATGGGAAGACAGCCTTCAAATATCTTGGTATCCTCAAAAGAATGGGGGAGTACCTCGTCGGCCCGCTTAACCTCTCTGACAAAGCGATAATACTGCTCTTCATCCATCGGCAGGTTGATGTAGTCGTCGCCGCCCTTGTCGTATCGGGACCCCATAAAGGCGACATCCATATCCACGCCTTCGCCATAGACAATCGGGGAAATGGCGTCATAGAAGAAGAGGTTTTCGCGGCCCGTCGCGGCCCTCAGCTCTTGCGCGAGCGCGTCCGAGGTCAGGGGCCCGGTGGCGATAACCGCCACCGTCGCGTCCGGGAGGTGAGTGACCTCATCCCTGATCACCTCGATCAGAGGGTGGCCCTCTATCAGATCGGAGATATATGCCGAGAAGCGTTCGCGGTCAACGGCGAGGGCCGACCCCGCGGGAACCCGCGTCTGGCGGGCAGCGTGGATGATGAGGGAATCCAGGACCTCCATTTCTCTCTTGAGTATCCCCGATGCGTTATCGATGGACTCTGCGCGAAGTGAGTTGCTGCAGACCAGCTCCGCCATACCGGGGCACCTGTGGGCGGGAGAAAACTTTACCGGCTTCATCTCATACAGGGTAACCTTCACCCCGAGCTGGGCTGCGTGCCACGCGGCCTCGCTGCCGGCCAGGCCCGCCCCGATGATTATGATATGGGGTGTCGTCATGAGATCTTTTCCAAATCCTTCTTATCGACCGCCTCGGAGAATCCGCACCCTTCCGCGGGGCAAACCAGCTGGGCCGTCCCGTCCTTCTTTTCCTTGAGCGTCATGAACGGTGAGCCGCACTTCGGGCACGGTTTGGGATACGGCCTGTTCGGGGTCGCATATTTGCATTCGGGGTATCTCGAACATCCGTAGAATACCCGCCCTTTCGTTCTCCCCTTGCTGCTCCTGCGCTCGATGAGCGTTCCCGTCCCACACTCGGGGCACTTCACGCCCGTATCGACCGCCTTCTTCAGAGATTTGATATTCTTGCACTCCGGGTAGCCGGTACATCCAAGAAACGGCCCATACCGACCCCGTTTCACCTGCATGGGTTTCCCACACTTTTCGCAGATCTCCTCGGTCGTCAACGCCTCCCCCTCTTTTTCCTCCAGCGGGGCGACGTACCGGCAGGCGGGATAGCCGCTGCAGGCGTAAAACCTCCCGAACCTCCCGAGCTTGATGACCACCGGCTTTCCGCAGAGGGGACAGGTCTTATCCGTTGCCTGGGTCGTGAAGTCGCTCTTCTTGACTTCCTTTTCCTTCCGTATCAACAGGTCGATGAAAGGCTCCCAGAAATTCTTGATCACCGGACGCCACTCGATCCTGCCCGCCGCCACGCTGTCAAGGTCTTCCTCCATATGGGCGGTGAAGCCGTAATCGACGTACCTCGTGAAATGAGCCACCAACAGGTCGCTCACGGCCATCCCGATATCCTCGGGATAGAAGCGCCTCTCCTTCAGGGTAACGTACTGCCTCGTCTTGAGGGTATTGATGATCCCCGCGTAGGTCGAGGGCCTTCCGATCCCGTACTCCTCCAGGGCCTTGATGAGGGTCGCCTCGGAAAAGCGGGGCGGCGGCGCGGTGAAGTGCTGCTCGGGCACGATCCCGATCGCCGTGAGGGGATCGCCTTCGGCAAGCAGCGGGAAGCTTCGTCTCCCGCTCTTCGGCCTCGTCGTCGATACCCTCAAGATAGACCTTCGAGAACCCGGGGAATTTCACGGTATATCCCGTCGCCCGGAAGGTATAGCCGTTGTCACTAGTGATATCCACCGAGACCGAATCAAGGATCTGCTCGGCCATCTGGCAGGCGATCGTCCGCTTCCAGATGAGATCATAGAGGGCAAGCTCATCCTTCGTGAGGTATTTTCTCAACGACTCGGGCGTCCGGGAAAGCGACGTGGGCCGGATCGCCTCGTGCGCCTCCTGCGCGCCCTTGGACTTTTGTCTGTAATACCGAGGCTTTTCGAGAGCGTATTCCTTGCCGTAGAGCCTGACGACAACGTCGTGCGCCTCCATCAGGGCCGTGTGGGCGATCTGGACGCTGTCGGTCCTCATATAGGTGATCAGGCCGGCCATCGTGTCTCCGACGGCCTTCCCCTCGTAGAGCTTCTGGGCCACGTCCATGGTCCTCTTGGCGGTGAACGAGAGCTTGCGCGACGCCTCCTGCTGGAGGGTGCTCGTGATGAAAGGCGGCGCGGGGGTCCTCTTGACGTCTCGCCTGCGCACCTGTCCAACGGCAAAGGACGCCCTCTCCAGCTCGTCGATGAGCTCGAATGCCGCCGATTCCTCGGCGATATCGAATTTATCGAGCTTCTTGCCGTTCTTCGCCGTCAGGGTCGCCGAAAAGGGCTCGTAGGTACCGGCTCTTCGTGAATATCCCCTCGATAGTCCAGAACTCCTGAGAGATGAAGCCCTGGATCTCGCGCTCCCGCTCGCAGATCATCCTGAGGGCGACGGATTGAACCCGGCCCGCCGAGAGGCGATACCGGATCTTCTTCCACAAGAACGGCGAGAGGTTAAACCCCACCAGGTAGTCGAGTATTACCCGCGCCTGTTGGGCATCGACGAGGTTCTTGGAGATCTTACGGGGATTGGCGAAGGCTTCCTGTATGGCATCCTTCGTCACCTCAGAAAATATGACACGGTGTACCTCGATTCCCTTCTTTTCCCCGTTGTCCAGGCCGAGGACGGACATAAGGTGCCAGGCGATGGCTTCCCCCTCACGGTCAAGGTCGGTGGCGAGGTAGACCTTGTCGACACCCTTCATCTCGTCCTTGATTCGGTCGATATACTTCTTCTTTTCCTCCAGCACCTCGTAGATGGGTGCGAAGTCGTTGTTCACGTCCACCGAGCCGTCCTTACTCGGCAACGAGCGGACGTGTCCATACGAGGCGACCACCTTGAAGGTATTGCCGAGGTATTTTTCTATGGTCTTCGCCTTTGCCGGCGATTCGACGATGACAAGAGATTTCGCCATGACTTAGTCTTTCACTCTAAGATATGCCGACGGTATATTCAGTGGCCCCGATCCGCTTGACTAATCCCTTCATTTCGAGGTCCAGCAGGATCGCGAGCACCTGTTCGCTCCTGAGGCCGCACTCTTCGATGATAGCATCGATACATGCTGGTCCGTGCTCCACGGACTTTAACACAACCCTTTCTTCTCCGGAGAGATTCTCATCGAGACTGTGTTCCCGTGTCCGGGCCGATTTCAGCTGGTCCCGATATCCGTGGAGGAGATAACGCAGCTCCTCGATGACATCATCGGCGGTTTCCACAAGCTTCGCGCCCTGTCGGATCAGCTTATGTGTGCCGCGGGACCTCATGGAGGTGATGTTGCCGGGCACGGCAAACACCTCTCGATTCTGTTCGAGGGCGCACTGGGCGGTGATGAGCGCACCGCTATTGGGCGACGCCTCCACGATCACCACGCCCAGCGAGATCCCGCTTATGATCCGGTTGCGTCGCGGAAAGTTCATCATCTCGGGGCCCGTGCCCATCGGGAACTCCGTGATTACCGCCCCGTGCCCGACGATCTCGTCGTAGAGCGCGCGGTTCTCCGGCGGATAAATTACGTCGATCCCCGACCCGAGGACGGCGATCGTCCTCCCCTCCCCCTTGAGCGCCCCAATATGGGCCGCCGAGTCGATGCCGCGGGCCATTCCGCTTACGACCGTGACACCCCGCTCGGCGAGCCCTCGGGCAATCGCCTCCGCGGAGGCAATCCCGTATCGGGTCGAATTCCGCGACCCCACGACCGCAACCGAGAGGGCGTCGGGCTCCTCTAAGGAACCTTTCAGATAGAGTATCGGCGGGGCATCATAGACCTCTCTGAGCCGTTTCGGATAGCCATCGTCCTCGAGCGTCATGATGGTTATCCCTTCCCCCTCCGCCCGCAGGATCTCGTGTTCGATCGGGCCCCAATCCTTGAAAGACGCGATGGCCGATATTTTTACCTCGCCCAGGCCCTCGAGGCCGGAAAACTCGCGCCGCTTGGCACCAAAAACCGCCTCGGCCGTCTTGAAGTGGCCGATCAACTTCTTATAGGTGACGCTGCCCACCCCCGCGATGGAAAAAAGAGCTATGGCGTAGTGCCGAGAGTCCATTGGGAAAAGAAGTATATATATTTTACAAATTAAGTCAAGATGAAAAGCGGCGCCGAGAATTCCCGACGCCGCCGAGCGAGCCTTATGGAGCCCTATCTATTCGACCTGCAGCCTGACCATATCGCCGAGGGTAATGTTTGAATTCGACCGGCTGACCACCGCCGTGGACGTAAACTCACCGGCATTGAGAATCACGAGCTGTCCGATCACGTCGGGTGGATAGATGATCCCCTTAGCGGAGAGCTCCTCGGTTACCGTATTGCTTTCGAGCATCTTCTGGTATTCTTCGGCCTTCAGCTTTCCCTTATTATATTCTTCCCTCAGCTGCAGAACGTCAAAGACGTCGCCCACCCGGACCCCGTCGGCGTATCCCCTATCGATATAGACGACATCGTTTTCCCCGATCATCGGCGCTTCTTCTTCATTCTTTTCACCTTGTAAAGAGTAGACGATATATCCGACGACCGGATTCTTTCCTTTCATCACCCGTATAGTTTTTACGGTCGGCTCGAAGGGCCTGATTCGATCTTTGATTCTGATGACGTCGGTCGCGTTGAGGATTATCGCGGCCGCGGTCTTGGCACCGATGGACGTCACCTCAAGCTCGCCGACGATATTGACGGCGTAGCCCAGGGTCTTGCCGGTTATCGGGTGTTTAACCTTATCCTCGGCCCTGAATATGGAGAAGCGATCGCCGCGCTTCAGGTCCACAAACCGTTCCTTGGGCAGCTTGATAAAGACGATATTGTCGTCGGTGAGGAACCTCTTTTCCTCCCTTGTGTGATCGATATAGCCCGGAATCCTCAAGCTCCTTTTCGGTCATGAAGCCCGAGTTGAGGACCTTGGGAATATAATAGACGTCCGACGGCTCCATGGAAAACTTCTCTTCCGTTGACGGAGTGGGGGTAACCTCCGGCGGTAGGACCTCGGGATAGCTCGTGATCCCCTCGGGGACCTTGCGGATGACCGGTTGTGTCTCCTCGGCGACCGGTTTCGTCTCCTCCGGGGCCGGTTTCGTCTCACCGAGGATGAGCTTATCCCCCGGACGGATCACATTGGGGTTCTTGATCTGGGGGTTGAGATTCCAGATCAGCGGCCATTTGCCCGGATCCTGATAGACATCCTTCGAGATGGTCCACATGGTGTCACCCTTCTTGATGATGTAGACCCGGGTGTCCGGGCTGGTGGGGGGAGGGGTCTGTGCCGAAGCGGCCACGGCGACCAAAAGCAGAGCAGCAACGGTCGAGGAAACGACTCTTTTTTTCATATAGCATCCAATAAAAACGGTTAGATACTACTTTATCCTTTCCCGCGCGAGGCCGGCCGCCGGTGTGTCGGGATACGTCTTGATCAGCTCGGCATAGGCGGCCAGCGCTTCGGTCGTATCGCCGAGCTTTTCATCGCAGTATCCCATCTTCAAAAGGGCGTCGGGTACCTTGTCCCTGCCGGGAAAAGAGTCCTTGACTTTCTTAAAGTTGTTAAAGGCCTTATGGTAGTCTCCCGTCAGATAGTAGCATTCGCCGATCCAATAGTAGGCGTTATCGGTCAGCTCATCGTTCGGATATGTCGTGACGAATTTCTGAAAGAGAGGTAAAGCGGCCTCCGCTTTCCGACCCATGATTTCGCCGAGGGCCGCGTCGTAAAGGACCTGGGCGTCTTTTGGGGTGAGATCCTTTGTCGGCGTTGTCCCGCCGACCGTCGACACATCTCCATCCTTTGGGGCGGCGCTCTTGGTATCGTTAGGGGACGTCCCCTTCACCTCGGACGGCGCCGCAGGCGTGCCCTTTCCTTCTTTCTCGGCCGGTGGCCCTGACTTGTCACTTGACGGGGCCGCCCCCCCCGCCGGCAACTCGTTCTTATCGAGTATCTCTTCTTGTACCTGCTTGTGCGCACTCCCCGAGACGTACGCGTCAAGGGCGGTCTCATCGCGGCCCACACGCTCGCTCAGCTCGGCAACCTCCCTGGTCAGCTCCGCCACTTTGTCCCCGAGGTCGGTGATACTGCGGTCCATCTCGCTGATCCTTTTATCGTCGCTCGGCCTCACGTTTCCCGTGGTCATTTCACAACCGGAGACGACGGACGTCAGAATACAGATCAGCAAGAATAATGGAATACGGAGGTCCTTCTTCATATGGTATGACACCAAACCTCTCTTTCTTATTACATAACCAATTTTAGCCCTTTTGTCAAGTATTTACCGGTCCGAGTTTTAACTTTGTTTTTCTATTTATCCGTGTTAGTATAGAAATTCGGAACATCCGGTACCCGTCGGTGTCGTAAGAAAAAACGGAGGTATCATACATGAAAAACCGAAAAATCCTTATGTTACTGGTCCTCGTGCTGCTGTCCCTTACCTTTGCGCTGTCCTGCAGCAGCAAAGAAAAGGCGATGCCACCGGCGGGAACCGGAACAGATGCCGAAAAGAGCCTCGGCGGCGCCCCCTCCACGACCGAAGCACTCGCACCGGAGGCCGCTCCCTCTCCAACCACGGATGAGATGACCCGCACCCCCGCAGCTCCCGCTCCCTCCGAGTCCATGGAGCAAAAGATCATCAAGACGGCCGATATCAGTATCGAGGTAAAGAACTTCGAGACATCTCTTACCGAAGTCAGGAAGATCGTCAAGGAGGTTGCCCCCACAGACAACGACGGCTATATTGCAAATAGCTCCTCTTCAAAATCCGATTCCGGCGCTCTGACCGGCACGGTCGTGATCCGAATCGTCCCGGGTAAGTTCGACCTCCTGATCGAAAAGCTGACCGCCCTCGGAGACGTCAAGTCCCAGCAGATAACGGGCGAGGACATTACCAAGGAATACTATGATCTCAAGGGCTCACTCACGGTAAAGGAAAAGACGGAAGAACGTCTGCTGCAGCTTCTGGCGACACGCACGAATAACGTCGCCGATCTCCTTGAGGTCGAGCGCGAGCTCGGCAGGGTCCGTGAGGAGATCAACGGCATCGAGGGTACGCTGAGGTATTATGATAACCTCGTGGGAAAATCGACCATCAACCTGACGCTTTACGAGCCGGAGCCGATCGTTTCCGGCGCAGGTGTTATTTGGGGTCCGGTTAAGGACGCCCTGAGGAATTCCCTTGAGGTCTTCTCGAAGTCTGTCGCCGTTCTAATTGTCTTTGTCATGGGCGCCCTGCCCTGGATCGTCGTCGGCATCATTATTTATTTTATCGTCCGAGCGATCGTCAGGAAGCGACGCATCAAAAAGCAGCAGGAAGCCGCGTCAAGCGCGAAACCGAAAACAAAGTAGTCAAACAAACCAATCCGTGGGGGGATGGGACCATCCCCCCATTTATTCCTTATGCGAGACATCCCTCTCTATACCCTCATCCCGAAATATGACCGGCTTGGATCGGTTATGATCGATGCCGGTATGCGGGTCTACCTCGTCGGCGGAGCGATCCGCGACTTCCTCCTCAACAGACAATCATACGACTTTGACTTCATCGTCTTCGATGACCCCGAGGATTTTGCCCGGAGATTTTCCGACGCGGTCGGCGGGAGGCTGGTCGTCCTGGACGACGAAGAGCGAATTTACCGGGTGGTTTCGGAAGGGATCGAATACGATTTTTCCGCCCCGAAGGGGCCCGACCTCCCATCGGACGTGAGAAAGAGGGATTTCACCATCAATTCCCTTGCCGCAGACGCGTCGATATCCCCCTCCCCGATTCTTTCCCTGGCCGGGGGCCAAGCTGACCTTACCGAGGGGATTATCCGGATCACCTCAGACGGGGTCTTCGAGGACGACCCCCTACGGTTACTTCGGGCATTTCGGCTGGCCGCCGTCCTTGATTTCCGCATCGACGACGAGACGAAAGAGATGATCTCCGAAAGACACGGCCTCATCTATTCCGTCTCCCCCGAGCGCCTTCGAGACGAATGTGCCAAGCTCTTCTCCGCCCGGCGCTCTTTTGGGGTCGTTCTCTCGATGGATGAGACAGGGCTCCTGACGACGATCTTCCCACAAATCGAGTCCATGAGAGGGGTGTCGCAGAACCGCTGGCATATCCAGGACGTTTGGGGCCACTCTCTTTCCTCCCTTCGGGAGATCGAGGCGATCATGGAATGCCCCGAGCGCTTCTTCCCCGGACGCGGAGCCGTGATTGCCGCATACCTCGACGGACCGCTCGGCTCAGGCTGGACTCGCGGCTCCCTCCTGAAGCTGATCGCCCTCGTCCACGACATCGGAAAGCCCGAGACGAGGATTATCGGTAAAGACGGCGAGGCGGCGTTTTACGGACACGAGAACAGGGGCGCGGAAATCTTCACGAACGTCGCAAGCACTATCCTGCTGGGCAAAAAGGCCGTCCGCTTCGGAAAGATTCTCATTAAGAACCATATGCGGCTCCTGTCGCTTTCTGTCTCACAGAAGGTAACCAGGCGTGCGATCACGAGGCTCTTTCGGGACGTCGGTGATGCCGTCTGCGCCCTCCTCATCCTCGGGCTTGCAGATACGATGGCCGGCAGGGCCGATCAGGAAAGGCTGGAACAAAGCATACGGCTGATCGACGAGATCCTCACGACTCTCGACGAAGTCTCCCAGGCCGTGACTCCCCTGCTTTCCGGCGCCGAGATCATGGAGCTTGCCGCCGTTGGTGAGGGGAAGATCGTCGGGAGGCTCAAGTCCGACCTCTCCGACGCCCAGGCGTCAGGAGACATAACGTCGAAAAGGCGTGCAATGACTTTCATTAAAGAAAGGATGAAACGATATGGAAAGACTCTCTGATACCGCGCGGGTCATCAAGTGCGTCTTCGGGGTGTTGATGATCGTCTCCTTTTTTCTCCCCTGGGTTGCCCAGACCCCGAGCTGTATGGACAAGACGGTCGTCATTCGGGACAACATCTCGGGATTCACGCTCGTCCGCGAGGGCACCGTGGTTCAGGCGCTTGCGGCGCCCCTCTTCGGGATAGCCGCTGCCGCCCTGGCGCTCATCGTCCGGGGACGCGCGATGCCGCTTTTCCGTTCCCTTGTCTCACTGGTCGAGATCCCCGTCGCCGTATATCTTATCTTCTATGTCGACGTCGCCCTGAGGCTCTTTACCCCCTTTGTCATCCGATACGGGTACATCACGACCGAGGTCCTGTTTTACGGCATCCCGATCATCTCACTGTCCGAGGTTGGTATCCACTTTGAGAAGCTCAAGAGAAACGGAAAGGTCATCGTCGGTGTCGTCATCGTCGCCTACGTCATCATGGCGCTCGTCGGGTACCTCTCTCGCCATATGATGTGACGGCACTCCGCCAAATCAAAAGGGGCCCGAAGCCCCCTTTTAATTGATCGATCGATCGGATCGCCGAAACGCGTGGAGATCCGGGTATGATTCGTTGACCGTACGTCCCCCGCGAATTACCGCTTGCCTTCGGCCGGCCCGACGGCGCAGGATTCCATGTGCTTCCTTCGTTCTTCACTGCTCCCGAAGAACTTCTTCATTCTCCCGAGCATACTTTTGTCCTCTATCGCGCCCTTGATGCTCTCCTCATAGCCAAGTGTTGCGTAGTAGGTCGCCCGGTCGAAATAGAGTATCCCCCTGTTATTGAGCTCCTGAACCTGAAACAACTCGAAGGCCGTCCCGAAGAAGCCCTCCGCCGTTACGACTTCGACGATAACCTTCCTGAGCAGGGAAAGTGCGTTGATGATGTCGTGCATGGCGTAGTCGTCCTTAAAGAGCTCCCGTCCGAATTGGGTGAAATCGAGACAGATGCGGTACTTGGAGATGTCTTTCGTGATGACTTCGTCGAAGCCGTCCAGGATCTCCCCCGTCATCCTTCTCCACTTGACCTCATCGATCCCCTCGCTGATCCTGAGGGTCTTGGTCTTCTTGAAATCTTCCAGCCAGAGGTTGATAATCTGTTCTCTCTTGTTCCGAATTATCGCCACAAATCGTTCGTTAATCATGTTCGCCCTACCTTTCCAATGAGAAGTTCCGACAGTCGTTTCTTGCCCTTTATCCTAAGGGATTATCCCATGTGATATTTCATTTTTGTTCGTTCTCACAAATACGGCGTCAGGATAGCATATTTTGTAGATACTCACAATAGGGAAATGGCGCGTCCCCTCAATTTTATACGGTCCGAACGACCTCCTCTAACACCTCTCCTTTACCCGGCGTATGAACCCCGGCGTATCCGAGCGCGACAAGGATGACCGCCCGATAGTCCTTCGGTGCCCGCACGAGAGCAAGCAGCTTCTTTTCATCGAAGTCAAAAGAGAGACCGACCGATACCCCGAGCTCCCGGGCCATGAGGACGATATGGGTCACGGCGATCGGAATATCGATCATGAAAAAGGGTTGTTCCCTTCCCCGACTGCCTCCCACGACCCATGGATCGGCGCACGCGGCGATGATCGTCCGCGCGGTCTTAAAGGCGGGCACACTTCCGAGGGCCGCGGCCTCTTTCAGGAGGCCCTTTTCCTCGATAACAAAGAAGCGCCATATCTGGGCGTTGTTCGCCGAAGGGGCGAGTCGGGCCGCCTCGAGAATTGTGATGATCGTCTCGTCATCAACGGCTTTTTCATTGAACCGAACCGGCTCTTTAAGCTTTCCAATCAGGTCGGGTATTACCATGGCGCCCTCAAGAAGGCCGCGATCTTTTCCATACCGACCCTCCTTTTTGAGACCAGATTCCTGGCCATATAGTCCCACGAGGTAACCCTGATCTTCTCAGGCGCATACCCAAGCGGGCTGACCGCCACGATCCGAATCTCACTACCGAGGCCCAGCACATTCTTGATCCCCTCCTCGCCGAAGCCGCCGAGCCAGCAGGTGGAAAGACCGATTTCCGCGGCCGCCAGCACCAGCATCTCCATGACCATTGCCGTTTCGGCAAGATAGAGGTATTTATCTCCCACTACGCGCGCCTTTTCGGGGTAGCCGCAGGCAATGATGAAGGCCGGTGCCTTCGTGGTGAGAATCCAGGGGTTGATCTTGCCGAGCCACCCTGAGAAGTTGGCCCGGGTGAGTCTCTTCCTTGTGCCCTCGTCGATCACAAAGAGAAAGCGCGGGCTCATAAACCCGAACGACCGCGCCCCTTGCCGGGCCACGTGGGCCAGATGATCGAGCTTCTCCGGCTCGACCGGAATATCGGCATATTTCCTGACGCTTCGCCTGATCCTCACGATCTCCATGAAATCTCGGGGATCATTTCCCTGTTCGGCCACCTCTGAATCTCCACCGGTCGCCCGGCCGTCTCGTCGTCTGAGTGAACTCACCGAATTGTCCGGATTTTGCCTACAGGCGGGCCGCCCCTTTCACACCTCACCCGAATACCAGATGCGTGCGTATTGCTCGGGGTCTTCCCCGAGCCTCTGCTCCAGGAGCACAAGATTGATGACGTCCTCGCGGTTGTAGCGCAACAGCAGCCTGAGAGCGTCGATGTCCCCCTTCCTCTCGTATCGATCCCAGAGGACCGGGGCGTCCCGGCCCGTGAGTCCGACGGTCTGACGGACAATGCCGAGCTCTTTCTCCACGCCCTTCAATCCACCGTAGAGTCCTTTCCTCCAGCAGTCGTACATGAGATCGTGTGAAGTAAAACGGGCCCTCAAATCGACGCCCACCACCCTCCTGATGACCGGAAGGTCGAAACGATTGCCGTTGTAAGTAACGATCACGGACGCGGGCGCCAGCGTATCGATCAGACTCTTTTCGGTAATATCATCGTCGATAAGCTGGATAATCTGGTCGGGCGGAATACAAATCCCCACCACCGTGATTTCTCCGTTGAAGGAGGTCTCTATGTCGAGATATGCGCGATCAAACATGGAACATTCTTTTCAATTTTATGTTTACTCCAGCCGGTCTCTAACTGTCGGAGACCATATGTTAAAACAGGTGCCCTCAAAAATCAAGGATAATCGGGTTGACACGGCCGCCTGACCTGCTATATAATCTTGATGGCTTTTTTCAGAGGATTCCGTCATGAGAGCAAAGCTCCTTTTTGCATCGACCGTAACCATCGGCATTCTCATCGCGTTCGTATTCTTCGTGGTGCTGCTGGCCTCGTTCGTCTCCGGAATCATCAGCGGCGCCGCCATGATCATCCTCACGATCGCGTTCTGCCTGCTCTCCTGGCTCGTGAGCCCCTGGTTCACCGACCTCATTCACAAATGGGTCTATAAATTCCGGGTGATGGAATTTGACGAGCTCGCCCGGCGGAGCCCGGCGACAGCCCGTTTTCTCACCGAGACCTGCGAGCGCCATAAGATAAAGGTGCCGATGCTCAGAATCCTGGACGACATGAACCCGACGGCCTACTGCTACGGCTCGCTGCCGTCAAATTCGCGGATCGTCGTCTCCGAGGGGATATTTCATTACCTGACTGACGAGGAGGTGTCGGCCGTCTATGGTCACGAGCTTGGGCACATCAAGAACCTCGATTTCATCGTGATGACGGTAGCCAATACCCTTCTCATGATTCTTTACGAGATCTATGTGATCTTCACGCGCATCCGTTCCCGAGGGAAGAATAACCCCCTGCCGCTCATCGGCCTGATCTCGCTCTTCTTCTGGTGGATCGGCTCCTATCTTGTCCTTTACCTTTCCCGAACGCGAGAGTATATGGCCGACCATTTCTCCGGCGTCGAGACGAAAAACCCCAACGCGCTGGCAACGGCCCTCGTCAAGATCGGTTACGGGATCGCCGCCGAGCCCGACACCCCCCTCTCTTCGCGTCTCATGGGAAGCACCCGCGCCCTCAATATCGTCGACTATAAGGGCACAGACAGCTCGAGCGCCGCCGTCAGGCTCTCCGTAGACGAGACCAAGCCCGCGACCGGAAAAGTTCCGGCATTCGACGCGGGGCGGGTATCGAAGATCTTCCTCTTTGATATCTTCAACCCCTGGGCGGCCGTCGTTCAGCTTGGATCCACCCACCCGCTCACGGGCAAAAGGATCAAGGCGCTCATGGAGTTGGCCGGGAGCATGAATGTCGGTCAGGTATTCAACTTCGAGCAGATCGCCATCGACGGGCAGGCCCTTGACAGGACGAGGCTCTACGGCAAATTCTTCTTCGAGGTGCTCATCTACTTCGCCCCCGTCATAGGCATCATCGCCGGACTCCTGCTTGCCCTCGCCGATCGCGCCCTCATCGGGACGGTCGTCCTCACCTTCGGGCTCGGATTACTCCTGAGAGGGATCTACCGATACCCGCCCATGAACAAACCCGAGGAGACGACCGTCCTTGAGCTGATGAGCGACCCGTACGCGAGCCCTCTCAGGGGCAAGCCCGTGATCGTGGGCGGGCAGGTCATCGGAAGGGCCGCCGCCGGCAGCCTCTTCGGCGAGGATATGGTGATCCGCGATCCTTCCGGAGGCCTCATAACCCTTAACTACGAGTCGCCCATCCCGATCCTCGGAAATCTCTTTTTCGGCTACAGACGAACGCGCGAGATGATCAACCGCCCCGTCCAGGCAACGGGATGGTTCCGAAGAAAGGTTTCCCAGCTGATCGACCTGAAGACGATCAAGACCTCCGAGCGATCGTTCAGGAGCTATACCCGCTTCTGGGCCCTCGTGCTTGCCGTTATTATCACCGTGGCGGGGATTTTTACCACGATGCTGTCTCTTTCCGCTCTCGCGGGCCCCGCGGGACCCGGAGGCCAGGGAGCCCTCTAAGACGTTATGAATCTCCCGAAGGTCATCGGCCCGCCGGCATTGTCGCTCTTCTTTCTGGTCGTACTCGTCTACGGCATGGGGAATTTCATGTCCGTCCTCCCCGACCAGTATCGTCCGAAGGGTCTCAGCGATGACGCCGTGTCTCCCGAAAAGCTGATCACCGTCACCGGGAACGAAGGGGATCCCCCCGTCACCATTTCCCTTTTCTCATGGGGAGCCCGCTTTTCGCAGGGCCATGCCGATATCGGCACACTCAGATACGAGCGGGTCTACTACGCGCTGAGAGACTCCAGGGGAGCCCTGATCTGGAAACTGGTATCTCATGATACCTACGTCGCCGTCACGGATCCCCAAGATAAGGAGGTCCTTAAGATCGTACGCAAAAAGGATAGCATTGAGTTTCTCGATCGTGACGGAAAACTCATCTCCTACATGATCCTGGGGGATACCTCCGCATCACTCTACACCCCCGCCGGCGTACTCCTGGCCCGCTCTGAGCTCACCCGATCAGGAACCGCATTGTTTGATCGTGCGGGAAATAAGATACTCTCGACCGACCTCCCACTGTCCCCGGCGGGGCTTTCGAGCGCGGCGCTCTCCCCCTACGATCCCGTCGAGCGGGCGGCACTCATGATCATGGTAAAATGAGAAGTCCGGTGTCACCACGCGATAGGGAGGACGAATGAAACGTCGTCCGTGTTTTTTACACGGCGCCGCGCCCGCAAAAAACCACACCGACGGCTCTTCTTTCCTCTCGTCTTCAACGCACCACTATTCGATTCGTTTCCGGTAAACATAAGAGGCGCGGCGGAGTTTTCCGCGATGGCAGCATCACACGGTTACGTTTCTTTCTTCGTATACGGGTCCCGATTCTGGATCGCCATCAACCTGTCGGCAAGCGGGGTGCCGGCCAATCTCCTGAACCCATACCGCTCGTAGAGCCCGTGAGCGTCCCTGGTTCCGAGGGAAATCAGGCGAACGCCCTGGAGTTCGGGATGACCCACCACGGTCTCGATCAGCCACTTCCCGAGTCCCTTTCCTCGATACGGCTCAATGATGAAGACGTCTCCGAGATAGGCGAAGGTCGCAAAATCCGTAACGACCCTCGCAAAACCGATCTGGTCCTCCCGGTCATACATTCCGAAGCAGAGAGAGTTCTCGATCGACTTTTTCACGACGCGGAGGGGAATATCTCTTGCCCAGTACGACCGGTTAGCAAGAAAGTCGTGGATGACCTTCAGGACAAGCTTCCGTCGATCCGTGCTTATCTCGAAATCATCTTTGCGAACGGTTATTGGTCCCATACCCTGCCGGATGACGGCCTGCATTTCCGGGAACGCTCGCTCGGATCCGCGTACCGTCCCTTGACCTGTTCGGATCGGCTATTTGATGATCGCCCCGGTCGAGGCGGAGGTCACCGCCCGGGCATAGCGCGCAAGGTAGCCCGTCGTGATATTCGGCTTGCGGGCAACGAGCCCTTCCCTCCTCTTCTTCAGCTCCTCGTCGGAGACCTTGAGGTGAATCGATCGGCCGTGGATATCGATCTCAATGACGTCGCCGTCCTTCACCAGCGCGATCGTCCCACCCTCGGCGGCCTCGGGCGAGACGTGTCCGATCGCAGCCCCTCGTGTGCCGCCGGAGAACCTCCCGTCGGTAATGAGCGCCACGTCTTGGTCCAGCCCCATCCCCGCGATAACGGACGTGGGAGTGAGCATCTCCCGCATTCCCGGCCCGCCCTTCGGCCCCTCATAACGGACCACGATGACGTCCCCCTTCTTGATGCGGCCTCCCATGATCGCCTTCACGCTCTCTTCCTCCGAGTCAAAGACACGGGCCGGCCCGGAGTTTTTCATCATCCGTTCGGCGACGGCCGACTGCTTTACCACCGCACCGTCCGGCGCAAGGTTTCCCCTGAGGATGGCGATCCCTCCTTCCTTGTGATACGGGCGCGTGATCGTCTTGATCACACTATCGTCGAAGACCTCGACCCCTACGAGATTATGTGAAAGCGGGGCCGTCGTAACCGTCATGACCGACGTATCGATCATGCCCGCCCCGGCAAGGATCGCCATGACCGCCTGAACCCCGCCGGCCCGGTATAGATCCTGGAGATGGTGGGGTCCGCCGGGCGACAGGCTCACGAGGTGCGGGGTCTTCTTGCTGATTTCATCGAAGAGATTAAGGTCAAGCTCGATTCCAGCCTCGTGGGCGACGGCCGGCAGATGAAGAACAGTATTGGTCGAGCAGCCGAGGGCCATGTCCACGGCAATCGCGTTGCCTATGGCGGCACGAGTCACGATATCCCGAGGCAGGATCTCCTTTTCAATGAGCTTCATGACGGTCCTTCCGGCTTCCTTGGCCAGTCTGATGCGCGCCGCGTCGACGGCCGGGATCGTCCCGTTTCCGGGCATGCCCATACCGAGCGCCTCGGTCAGGCAATTCATCGAGTTTGCGGTAAACATCCCTGCGCATGATCCGCATCCCGGGCACGCTGCGTCTTCGAGCTTCACCAGCTCGTCTTCGTTCATCTCACCCGCGACGAGCTTCCCCACCCCCTCAAAGACCGTGATGAGGTCCACCTCCCTGCCGCAGTATATGCCCGCCATCATCGGACCGCCGCTCATGATGATCGTCGGCACGTTGAGGCGGAGTGCGGCCATCAGCATGGCAGGGACGGTCTTGTCGCAGTTGGGAATCATGACCAGTCCATCAAACGGGTGGGCCATTGCCATAACCTCGATCGAGTCGGCGATGATCTCGCGGCTCGCCAGAGAATATTTCATCCCCTCGTGGTTCATGGCGATTCCGTCGCAGATACCGATCGACGGAAATTCTATCGGAGTCCCACCCATGATCCTCACCCCCGCTTTTACCGCCTCCGCGATCGTATTGAGGTGTATATGGCCGGGCACGATTTCGTTTTGCGAATTTACAACGCCCACCATGGGGCGGACGATCTCGCTGTCGGTATATCCCATGGCCTTGAAGAGGGCACGGTGCGGCGCCTTCTCAAGGCCTCGCTTCATCCTGTCACTTCTCATAAAACACCTCCAAAGGTGGGTGGATTATATCAGTCAATCTTTCGGTTTGTAAAGAAGTATTATGGGAGGCGCGCGGCCGCTACCCCGTCTATCTCCGGACGGAATCCACGTTCCGGTACTGCGCCGGGTCTCACGTGAGCCTCGTCGTCCGTTCACGCGGGGCGTTGCTCGGCGACTTTTTACACGGGACGGTCTTTTTGGGCGAGTGCGTCGTCTCACACAACGGAAGACACTTCCGATAGCCGACTATCCTCCGCGAATCTTTCCGGACCTCGTGGTCGGCAAATAGCGACGCCACGGTCTTGTCGATCCGGCCATTATCCTTGACTTTTCCATCGCTAAATGTTAGTGTTTCGATTTAACAGATTTAGCACGACGCCTGTGCATCTCTCTATTTTACGGCACGGTATGGATAAGAACCGAAAAAAGAGCACGCTCAAGGAAAAGATACTCACCTTTATAATGATGCTGTTGGGAAACCATCTCAACTACTACTCCTCGTACCTCGGGGAGCCGAAGAATTCGCTCATCACCCTCATCTTCAATTATTTCGTGCCGAGGGTCTCCATACCCAAGGAAGACAAAAAGACCATCAGGGAGCTCGGGAAAAAAGGGACGATCGTCTACGCCCAGAAAAACAGGTCGTCACTTGACTTTCTTTTCTTTCAGCACCGTTATTATATCGAGGGGCTCCCCTATCCCATCTTCGGCAACTTCATCAATATGATCTGGTGGCAGCCGCTCACGTCCGTCCTTCGTATCATCCTTTCCAAGCTCTACTGCCTCATCGACGGAATCGAGTCCCCTAACCCTTACCGAACCGATTACGTCAGGCGAATGAGTCAGGACGGGCACTCGCTCGATCCTCTTTCTGAGAAACCCCACCGGCCTCTTGAAACGGTTTGCCATCAAAGAGACGGACGACCCGGTGGTTTACCTGCTGCGCGCCCAGAAGGTAATGAGGCGCACGATATACATCATTCCGCACAATATTATTTATCATAAGCGCCCCACGACCACGAAAAGAAACATCGTCGATGTCCTGTTCGGCCCAATCGAAGAGCCCGGACTCATACGACGCGTTGTCGTCTTCCTTACCAACTACCGGAGGGCCTTCGTCAAGATCGGAGACCCCGTCAACCTCAAGGAATTCCTCGCGTCAAAGAGAGATTTCGTGGACGGAGAGCTCTCCTATGAGCTCAGACGGACGCTCCTTGATAACATCGAGCGTGAGGAGCGCCTCATCAAGGGACCCGTCCTCAAGGGCAGGCTCGAACTGATGGAGATGGTCCTCTGGGACGACGAGTTTCAGGAAAAGATACAGAACCTCTCTGAGGTCACCCGGGAGCCGATACGAACCCTGAGAAAGCGAACGATTACGCTCCTTGACGAGATCGCCTCGGACTACAACATCACGTATGTCCATTTATGGGACTACGTACTGACCTGGGTCTGGAATAACATCTATAACGGCGTGGACGTCGATGAAGAAGGACTCAACAAGGTCCGGGAGGCGGGCAAGAAATCATCTCTGGTGATCGTGCCGTGTCATAAGAGCCACATGGACTACCTGATGCTCTCCTACGTCTTTTTCCACAATAACCTCTACCCGCCCAATATCGCAGCGGGCATAAACCTTTCCTTCTTCCCGATGGGGTACATCTTCAGAAAATCCGGTGCATTTTTTTTGAGGAGGAGCTTCAGAGGCGATCCCCTCTACCCGATCGCCTTCTCCGCATACATCAAGACCCTGATGTCGGAAGGATTCAGTATCGAGTTTTTCATCGAGGGAGGTCGCTCAAGGACCGGGAAGCTCGTCATGCCTAAGCTCGGGCTTCTCTCGATCATTATCAACGCGTATCTCTCGGGGGCGGTAAAGGACATCTCGTTTGTCCCCATCTTCATCGGGTACGACAGGATCATGGAGGAATCGTCGTATGTCAGCGAGATGGTCGGTACCCAGAAGAAGAAGGAGAGCCTCTGGTCGATGCTCAGGAGCGGGAGCCTTCTCAAGAAGAGGTACGGCCGTGTATACATCACCTTTCATGACCCTATCTCCCTCAGGGAGCTCATAGAGTCCGAGGGATATAAGCCCGACACAATCACCAAGACCCAGCTGCGCCAGAGCCAGTATGACCTCGCGTATCGGATCGTCTACTCGATCAATCAGGTGAGCGTGGTCTCGACGATCAGCCTCGTATCCGCCGCCTTCATGGCAAGCCCCCAGGGCGCGCTGACCCAAGATGAGCTGATGGTCACCTCTCGCCTCTTCATGGATTACCTCTCGTCTTTCGGGACCCATTTTTCCGACGCTCTGAAGAACCCGGCGACGGCCGTCATCGAGGCCCTTTCCTCCCTCAGGGAGGAGCACCTCATAGAAGAAATCAAGAGTGAGCCCGATGAGCCGGATTTTGAGAAGGTCTTTTACGTCCCCGAGGAGAGGCGGCTGACAATCGAATTCTATAAGAATAACATACTGCACTTTTTCATCCCGGCGGCCTTCGTGGCCACCTCGATCCTCTCCAAACAAACCGACGGGGTGTCGAAGGAACAGATCGTGGCCGATTACACCTATTTTCGTAAGCTCTTCAAGTACGAGTTTGTCTACGATCTCGACTTCTCGGACGCCGACCGGGTGCGCCAGGTGATCGACCACTTCAAGAAGCAGAAGATCGTCACGGAACACGGCCGGAACATCACCGTCAACCAGGACAAGGAGCAGATGCTGACGCGCTTCGCGGAACTGATCCGAAACTTCATAGAATCATATCTCGTCACCACCGAGAGCCTGCCGAACTACATCACGAGGGGACCCAAGAGCGAGCGAGACCTGATAAAGCGCATTAACGTGACCGGGCAGAAGATGTATAAGAAGAAAGAGATCACCCGCATCGAAGCGCTTTCCCGGATTAATTTCAAGAACGCCCTTGAGCTCCTCACGCACGAAAATATCCTTTCGGAATTTACCGAAAACGAGGGGAAGCGGCCGACAAAATATTACACCACGGGACCCGTGCCGAACGATTTCCCCGACAAGATAAAACGATACCTTACCCGAACAGGGGGTTAACGATGAAACGGCATCTTTTCACCCTTTTGTCTTTTTCCTTTGCCCTTCTTCTTTTCAGTTGTACGACCACCACGATAACCGGCCCAAACGCTCCCACGACGTCGTCGCCGCCCGCCAGCACCGCAAAGGTCGTCGACACCTTTGAGGGGGTCGCCTCCTGGTACGGCCCCGAATTCCACGGCAAGAAGACGGCCAGCGGCGAGATCTTCGACATGACCGATCTGACCGCAGCCCATAAGACCCTCCCCATGGGGTCGGTCTGCATGGTCACAAACCTGGATAACAACAAGTCGGTGACCGTCAGGATCAACGACCGCGGACCTTTCGCCAAGGAGCGCGTCATCGACCTCTCCTACGCCGCGGCCGACGTCATCGGTATGATCAGCACAGGCACGGCTCCCGTCAGGGTGGAGGTGCTGAGCGAACAAGGCCCTCCCGCTCCGGCCACCACCCCGGCCCCGTCGACCGATACGGCACTGCTTCCCGAAACGCCCCCGGCGCCTGACGCCGCAGTTCCCCCCGCCGCGGTGACCCCGCCGCCCGGAGAATCACAGGTCTCTTTTACCGTGCAGGTCGGCTCCTTCTCCAGCAAAGCAAACGCGGAAATCCTCTACAACACGCTGGCGGGAAAATATGAGAATGTCTCCATCGAGGAATTCTCGACGACGAGTAGCACCTATTGGCGCGTGCGGGTCGGCAAATTCTCCACCCGCGAGGAAGCCCAAAAAGAGGCCGAGAAGCTCAGCAACGCCGGCTACACCGTCTTTATCAGCGAGCGTTAGGCACCCATCACCTTCCCGCGACTGTTCATCACGGACAACCTGTGGTATACTAAAAGTGTAACCAGGACGGTAAACGACTATGTCCACGGACATTAAGGAAGCCCTGAGATCACTGACCTACGGGCTCTATATCATTACGACGCTCGCCGACGGAAAGAGGAATGCAATGCTCGCGTCCTGGGTCTCCCAGGTTTCGTTTGACCCTCCCCGTATCATGGTCGCGGTCAAAAAGACACGGTTGACCCATAGCATGCTTCATGCCGCCGGCACTTTCGGGCTGATGGTGGTTCAGAGGGGGAAGGAGAGAGATCTCTCGGTCTATAAGGGCCCGGACCCGGAGCGGAAATTTGCCGGCCGGACCGTCGATTTCGGCGCTGGCGGCACGCCGCTCCTTACGGAATACCTGTCCGCGTTTGACCTGAAGATCGTTGATACGGTGGATGCCGGCGACCATACGCTCTTTATCGGCGAGGTCCTCTCGGCCCGAAGCTCCGGGCCCGGCATCCCCGCCACAAACATGGATTACGGCAAGACCTATATCGGAGATCATTGACCGGCGGAGAAAATCGGGATGAGCGCACACAACTATGGGAAGGGTGATCTTACGGGGCCCACAAAAGAAGAGATCGCCGAGGAGCAAAAGAAGATCAACCGGCTCAGGCTCCTGGCCGACCTGACGGTGAGCGTCATCATGCAGTCGGATATTCCGATTGATGAGGCGCAGAAGCTGGTGGAGGGACTCAAGATGCACGCCGTCACGCTCTTTCCCGGAAAGGAAGATACCTTCGAGCTGATTTATCGGCCGCGGTTCAACCGGGTGATCATGGAGAAATACCGGCTCCACTGAGTCGCCGCGGTAAGCCGACGCTTTCTTTTGCCGGACGAAATAAGGGAGGTCCCTATCGGGAGCTCCCTTATTTGTTGGCCCGTCTCTGTCTACTCTTTTATTTTACTTTCTTTTTCAGCCACGACAGGATGTCTCCCGCCACCTTGTCCCATCCATTCTCCGTCATGAGGTTGTGTCCCATTCCCTCATAGAGCTTGAAGTCGGCCCGATAGACCTTTGCCGTTCTTTGCTCCACCTTGACGGGGAAAAAGTAGTCGTGCCCGGCCGCCAGCAGCAGCACGGGAGACGTGACAAGCTTCGGCCTCAGCCACACGAACGGAACGCCGGCCCCCAGCAGCGCCCGGGAAGATTCACGCGACGCTCTTTTGAACCCTTCCTCGGATATCTTTTTCGGCGCGTTGTACAGAAAGAGGCGTCGATACATCTTTTCCGACGTTATGGGAAGCGTCATCCAGCTCAGAAACCTCATCGACAGGAGGGGGTACTGAACGCTCATCTTAAGGAACGTAGAACGAGGGAAATTCCGAAAATTTATGGGTGCGACCAACACCGCAGCGGGAGGCTTGGCCCGTTCGAGGTATTTCATGGCGACAAATCCCCCCATGCTGTGGGCGATGACGACGGGATTGCCGATCTCTTTTGCCGCCCGATCGACCTCATCGACGTAATCCATCATGCTCTGTTTCCAGAGCCCCGGCTCGCTTTCCCGCTCGCCATGGCATGGCAGTTCGAGGGCAAAGCAGGAGAAACCGGCCTTGCTGAAATAGTCCATGAAGTTCTTCCAGCACCATGCGCCGTGCCAGGCGCCGTGTACAAAAAGAAGTTTCGTCCGGAATTTCGGCTCTTTTGGAATCCTGGAAATCATGGTGGGCCCCCTAAATAATATTGAATATATTCGTCACTACTCGTCCCTCGAAGCGGACGGCGTGTTCTGGCCATGCGGGTTACCCGACTAAGGGACGCTTCGATCTTTCTCGTGATGAGAGAGCCGTTATCCCTTGCCTTCCCTTGTTTCTTTATTGACCGTGGAGATGTTGTCGAGAATACCGTTGATGAATGATGGGCTGTCGGCGCTTCCGTAGCGCTTGGCGATTTCTATTGCCTCGTTGATGGTAACGCTCGGTGGGATATCGTCAATGTAGAGGATCTCGTATACGGAGAGCCTGAGAATATTGCGGTCGACGATCGCCATGCGGGAAAGCCTCCAATTATCCGAAGCCCCGTTTATAACGTCGTCGATCTCGTCTTTGTGCGTAAGGACTCCGCGTGCAAGCTGCGTGAAGAAGGACCTGAGCTCTCGTTCGGTCTTGAAGCTTTCCCAGAAGGAGGCGATCATCCGCTCGACCACGGCATCGTCAGGCTCGGCCTTCCCGTTTCCCTCCGGGCCTTGACGGTCGGGAGTCTCCCCTTTTCGCTCTTCCACTCTTCCGGGGGGTTCATATCGACCTGGAAGAGGAACTGGAGCACCAGCTCTCGCGCCCTTCGCCTCTTGCCCACGTTGGATTCTCCTTGTTGCTCCACAGCAGGACGCCGCAGCATATCCGGCCCGTCCGGCCGACGGGTCACCTGTCAAAGAACTGCGCGCGTTACAGCTTCTTCATGGTCTCGATGAGGTTTGCCATCTCGATGGCGGTGACGGCCGCATCGTAACCCTTGTTCCCGGATTTGGATCCAGCACGCTCGATGGCCTGCTCGATGGTATCGGTTGTGATTATCCCGTATGCAACAGGGATCGTACTCTCCAGAGAGAGCCGCGCCACCCCCTTGGCCGATTCGGCCGCGATGTATTCAAAATGAGGGGTGGCGCCCCGTATCACCGCGCCCAGACAGATAACGGCGTCGTACTTCCCGGCGTCAACGAGCTTCTTTGCCGTTTGCGGCACCTCGAAGGCTCCGGGAACTCGAAACACATGGATATCGTCATCTTTCCCCCCGTGGCGGACAATTCCGTCGACCGCGCCTTCCAACAGCTTGTCTCCGATAAAGCTGTTGAACCGGGAGAGGACTATGGCGAACTTCAACCCCTGGGCGGAGATCTTTCCTTCAATATGCCGTGGCATTAATTTCCTCCTACACCTTGTTGAGGAGATGGCCCATTTTATCGCGCTTCGTCTTGAGGTATTCGATATTATTTTCGTGCGGCTCAATCTCGATAGGAACCTGCTCGATGACTTCGAGGTTGTACCCCTCCAGGCCGATGATCTTCTTGGGATTGTTGGTCATAAGGCGGATCTTCTTGACACCGAGGTCGACGAGGATCTGCGCACCGATACCGTAATCGCGCAGGTCGGCCTTAAAGCCGAGCTTCTCGTTTGCCTCGACCGTATCGTATCCCTGGTCCTGGAGCTGGTATGCCTTGAGCTTGTTGGTGAGCCCGATGCCCCTCCCCTCCTGATTCATGTATACCAGGACGCCTTTTTTCTCGGCGATGATCTTCTTAAGGGCCGACTGGAGCTGATCTCCGCAATCACACCGGAGCGACCCGAGGACGTCCCCCGTAAAGCAGGCGCTGTGAACCCGAACCAGCACCTCGTCCTCGGGCTTTATCTCTCCCATGACGAGGGCCAAGTGTTCGTGATCGTCGACGTCGGTCGTATACGCGATCGCCTTGAATACACCGCCGAACTTCGTCGGAATCGCCGTCTCGGCGACCCGGTGTACGAGTGACTCGGTACGCATGCGGTACTCGATGATGTCCTTGACGGTGGCGATCTTAATGTTGTGGAGCCTGGAGAATTCCTCAAGCTCCGGCATGCGCGCCATCGTCCCGTCATCCTTCATGACTTCGCAGATCACCCCGAAGGGATGCAGACCCGACAAACGTGCCAGGTCAACCGAACCCTCGGTCTGGCCGGTCCGCACAAGCACGCCACCCGCACGGGCGATGAGCGGAAAGACATGGCCGGGGTGTACAAGGTCTCCGGGCTTGGCATCGTCGGCAACCGCCGTCTTGATGGTCGTCGCCCGGTCGTAGGCCGATATGCCCGTCGTGACCCCGTGCCGCGCCTCCACCGAAACCGTAAACGCGGTTCCGAACTGAGAGGTATTGTCCCGAACCATGAGCGGGAGGTTCAGTGACCTCGCCTTTTCTTCGGTCAGCGACAGGCAGATAAGTCCCCTGCCATACTTCGCCATGAAGTTGATCGCCTCGGGCGTCACCTTTTCCGCGGCCATCGTGAGGTCGCCCTCGTTCTCCCGCGATTCGTCGTCGGTAAGGATGACGATCTTCCCGTCTCTGATGTCTTTAAGTATCTCCGGAACCGGTGAGATCGGCATAGTGCTACTCCTGAGAATAACCCTCATCTCTCAGCATTTCGAGGGTGATACCTTCGCCTTCGTTCGCTCTCCCCACCGTGAGGAGCCGCTGGATATACTTTCCGATGACATCGGTCTCGATGTTTATATCCGCCCCCGGCTTCTTCGCCGCAAGGGTTGTCGTCTTTTCGGTATGCCCGATGATGTTGACGGTGAATCCTTCCGCCGTTAATGAGTTAATCGTCAGACTGATACCGTCGACCGCTACCGATCCCTTGTCGATAAGATATCGCTTGACCACCGGGGGTACGCTGATTTCGATGATGAGGCCGCCGCCCTCCCGCGTCACCCGTCTGATCGTCCCTACTCCCTCGACGTGCCCCTGAACGAGGTGGCCGCCGAGCCGGTCGGAAAGCCTCAGGGCCCGCTCGAGGTTGACGCGAGCGCCCGTCGACAGCCGTGCCAGGCTGCTGCGCGCGAGGGTCTCAGGGGTCGCCTCCACCGAAAACGAGCCTCCGGCCGTTTCCACGACTGTCAGGCATACACCGTCCATCGAGATGCTGTCACCGATTTTCGTGTCGGAAAGCACCAGCCCCGTCTCGATCGTCAAAATAAAAATGCCCCCCGCCCTTCGGACGGAGCGAATGGTCCCGATGTCCTCTATGATGCCGGTAAACACCGTCTGCTCCTGCTGGCCCGATCACGGACCTCGACGAGCGCGGCCTCACCTCGGACCCTCGCGGTAGGCCTCCACGACGAGATCCTCGCCAAGCCGTCGCACCGTCATGTTATTGAGCATAAAGGCGTCGGAAATCCTTTCCGGTCCCTTGCCGACGGTGAGGCCTAGGCTGTCCGCGCCCGTCAGGATCTTTGGGGCAAAAAATAATAATATCTTATTAAATATACCATTTTTAATAAAGTAAGTAAAGATATTTGCCCCCCCCTCAACCAGGAGACTCATCACGTCTCGTTTGCCCAGCTCCACGAGCAGCTCCTCTATCTTCAGCATACCGTCCTTCCCCTTGGAAACACGAACGATATCGGCCCCCCGTTCCATCAGACCCGCCGCCCTTCGCGGGTCGGCGCCATCCCACGACACGATCAGGACCTTACCCGTCCCTTCCCTGAGCATCCGGGACGTCGGCGACATTTCGAGCCCGGAATCGATCACCACGCGCATCGGGTCTCTGCCATTCACCATCCGGACGTTGAGCAGTGGGTCGTCCTTTTTCACCGTCCCGAGTCCGACCATGACCGCATCCGATACCGCGCGGAGATGGTGCACGAGCCTCCGTGATTTCTCCGACGAGATCCATTTGGAGTCGCCCGTGGACGTGGCGAGTTTTCCGTCAAGCGTCATAGCTGCCTTCAGGGTGACGAACGGGAGCTTTTTCGTAACGAACGTGGTGTAGGCTTCGTAGAACCTCTCGACCCTGTCGCTCATGACCCCGACCGTGACATCAAGTCCGGCCTTCCTCAGGATGTCGGCGCCGCCTCCCCGCACGTCGGGGTTCGGGTCCCTCATCCCGATGAAGACCCTCTTTATTGCCGAGGAGATCACGGCCTCGGTGCACGGGGGGGTGCGCCCGTAATGGCTGCAGGGCTCAAGCGTGACGTAGAGGTCCGCTCCCGTTACCGGCACAGAGCTGGTCGCAATGGCCCAGGCCTCCGCGTGGGGTTTGCCAGGCCCCTCGTGCGTCCCCTCGGAGATCACCTTTCCGTCGCGCACGATGACCGCGCCGACCGGAGGATTTGGGGAGGTCATCCCCCGATGCCGAGCGGCCAGGGAAAGCGCCCTCTTCATGAACTGGGAGTCCACTATCGATTCTTCCTGTCCCGTTTATCGAGGATATCTTTAAGCTCAGCCATGAACTCGTTAATGTCCTTAAACGACCGATAGACCGAGGCAAACCGCACATAGGCCACGTCGTCAAGCTCCCTCAGGCGTGCCATTACGCGCTCACCGATCTGGGTGCTCTTGATCTCTTTGTCGGCGGCATCGGCAAAGCTCGCCTCGATCTCGTTCACGGTTTTCTCGATGGCCTCCATGCTTATGGGCCTTTTCTCGCACGCCTTCTTGATCCCGGCCAGAATCTTGCCACGATCGAACGGCTCGCGCCTCCCATCCTTCTTGACGACCATCGGGAGCACCTCTTCCACCCGCTCGTAGGTGGTGAAACGCCGCTCGCACTTGAGGCACTCCCTTCTTCTCCGGATGATGTCCCCCTCTTTTCCGAGGCGGGAATCGATAACCTTATCATCCATGAAACCGCAAAACGGACACTTCATTGATTTGGGCTCACCGATTGGGTATGGGACAGACTATCCGAACAAAAGCCTATTTCCCTGCATACGGGGACGAAGGAACCCAAAAAACCCTCCCGGGCTTCTCTCTCCTTTTCACTCCCGTTTCTCGCTCGGCCCGCTCAGTTTCTCAACTTCTATGTGGGCCTCGGCCAACAGGTCACGAGACAGCCTGTCGTCGTAGGATTCCCGATAGACGACCTTGATGATCCCGGCATTGATGATCATCTTGGCGCAGATGACACAAGGGAAGGTCCTCGTATAGATGACGGCGCCGTTTATGGCCACGCCGTGATACGCGGCCTGGATGATGGCGTTCTGTTCGGCGTGGAGTCCCCGGCAGAGCTCGTGTTTTTCTCCGGAGGGGACCGAAAGCTCGTCCCTGAGGCACCCCACGTCGATACAATGCTGAAGGCCTCGCGGCGCCCCGTTGTATCCGGTGGCCAGGATGTTCTTATCTTTCACGATGACGGCCCCCACGCGCCTCCTGACGCAGGTAGACCGTTCGGCGACGAGGTCGACGATGCCCATAAAATATTCGTCCCATCCTGGGCGCGGGCGTTGGGAGGTAGTCATCGTTTGCTTCAAGGGGATGTCTTACCCCTCGAGTTTGTAGTGGTAGAGAGGGAAGTCCTTCAGAAATTCTTTCACGAAATTTCGTGTCTTTTCTATCTTTTTTTCGTCCGTGACATCTCTGAGGATATCGGCGATGAGGCCCGCCACGATCGTAACGTCCTTTTCCCTCATCCCCCGTGTTGTTACCGCGGGAGTGCCGAACCGGACACCGCTCGTGATGCGGGGGGGGCGTGTATCGTAGGGAATTCCGTTCTTATTGGCGCAGATCCCGGCTCGTTCCAGGGCGTTGGAGGCGACGTCGCCGGTGAGCCCGCTTGCGCCCACGTCGATGAGGAAAAGATGGTTATCCGTTCCGCCTGAGACGATCCTGAAACCCCCGGCTTTGAGTCGCTCGACCATGGCCTGAGAGTTCTTCACGATCTGTCTCTGATACTCTTTGAACTCATCGGTCATCGCCTCCTTGAGGGCGACGGCCTTGGCGGCGATAATGTGCATGAGGGGTCCCCCCTGGGTTCCGGGGAACATGGTGGAATCGAGCTTCTTTCCGTACTGCTCCTTGCACATGATCATACCGCCGCGGGGACCGCGCATCGTCTTGTGGGTCGTAAAGGTCACGAAATCGCACATCGGCACGGGGCTGTTGTGGATCCCGGCCACTACCAGTCCCCCTATGTGGGCTATGTCGGCCATAAGCATCGCGCCGTTCTTCTTTGCGATCTCACCGAACTTCGTAAAGTCGATCTCCCGGGGATACGAGCTGGCGCCGCAGACGATCATCTTCGGCTTTGATTCCTTAGCCAACCGCGCAACCTGATCATAGTCTATCCGCTCCGTCTCTCTATCCACGCTATAAAAGACGATATTAAAAAGCCTGCCCGATATATTGACGGGATTTCCGTGGGAGAGATGCCCCCCGTGAGAGAGGTTCATGGAGAGGATCGTGTCGCCGGGAGAGAGTACCGAAAGGTAGGCGGCGATGTTTGCCTGTACGCCCGAGTGCGGCTGGACGTTGGCGTGCTCACAGCCGAAGAGAGCCTTCGTGCGGTCTATCGCCAGCTGCTCGGCGATATCGACGAATTCGCACCCATTGTAATACCGCTTTCCCGGATAGCCCTCGGCGTACTTGTTGGTCATGACGGAACCGGCCGCCTGAAGTACCGCCTCGCTCGTGAAGTTCTCGGATGCTATCAGAACGATCGTATGTTCCTGCCGTTCGATCTCACCCTGGATCGCTCGATATATTTCGGGATCGGTATCCCTGAGTCCCCTCATGTCTATGGTCATCGACGTGGCTCCCTTTCGATTTTCGAGATTTTCTCAATCCTGGCCTCGTGCCTCCCGCCTTCGTACGGCTCCCGGACAAAGGTCCTGACGATCTCTTTGGCCAGCTCCGGGCCCGTTACCCTCCCACCGATGGTGAGGATATTGGCGTTATTATGCCGTCGTGCCATACGGGCGGTGAAGATATCCCACGCCAGCGCCGCCCGTATCCCGGGAAACTTATTGGCCGCGATGCACATACCAATCCCCGTACCGCAGACGAGGATACCGAAGTCGACCTCTTTGGCGATGACGAGCTTGGCCACCTTTTCGGCATAGTCGGGATAGTCGACCGACGCCGGCGAGTTCGTGCCGACATCGATAACCTCTATTGCGTCTGCCGAGAGCACCTCGACGATAACCTTCTTTAAATCCAGACCGCCGTGGTCAGCGCCTACGGCTACCTTCATGACACCACCGATTAGAGCTTATCGTTAATATAATTAATGGCGTCTTGAACCGTAGTGATCTTCTCGGCATCCTCGTCTGAGATCTCGATATCAAACTCGTCCTCTATGGTCATGATCATTTCGACAATATCAAGAGAATCCGCGCCCAGATCGTCAATAAATGAGGCCTCCAGCTGAATCTCATCCTTATCCAGTCCGAGCTGCTCCGCGATAATCTCGACTACCCTTTCCTCAACCGATGCCATTTTTTCCTCCTAAAAGATATATTTGAGCGAATCGCATATCACATGTAGAGTCCGCCGTTGACACCGATTACCTGACCGGTAATATAGCCCGCATGCTCCGAAACGAGAAAACTCACCACTTCCGCGACTTCCTCGGGGCTCCCCATCCTGCCGACGGGAATCTGCGAAATGATATTCTCGCGCGCCTTCTCGGGCAGATCCATAGACATGTCCGTCGCGATAAGCCCCGGAGAGACCGCGTTGACGGTAATGCCCCTCTCGGCAAATTCCCGCGCGACCGCCTTCGTAAACCCAATGACCCCGGCCTTTGAGGCCGAATAGTTTACCTGTCCGGGATTACCGTACTGGCCCGCGAGAGAGGCGATGTTGACGACACGTCCCCATTTGGCCTTGAACATCGGCTTGATGATCGCCTTGGTCATCAGGTACGTTCCCTTGAGGTTCGTATCGAGCACGTCGTCCCAGTCCGATTCCTTCATGAAGATAAAGAGGTTGTCCCGCGTCCGCCCGGCGTTGTTCACCAGGATGTCAATCCTTCCCGCGGCGTCAAGGACCTTTTTGGCGGCATCGCCAACCTCTTGGGCGGATGCCACGTCGCCGTGAAGGAGATCGGCCTTTCCTCCCGCCTTGATGATCTCGTCCCGTACGCTCGTTGCCCCGTCCTCGCTCTTATTGAAGTTAATGAAGACGTGGGCACCCTCGGCCGCAAGCCCCTTTGCGATCGCCCGGCCTATTCCCCGGGATGCCCCGGTGACTATCGCCACCCTATCACTCAACATACGCTCAACCGAGCCGGGCCCCATCTCGCACCTTCGCGCGACACCTCGGGGGCTCCGGGTTATGCCGTCTCCTTACCCCCCTTACCTCGCGCCCGAAAAACCCTATCCATTATCTAAACCATATATTATGCGCTTTTGCAAGAGACTATTGATATTTTTTTTCGGCCTCTTTGAGAGACGCGATGTCGCCGACAGAGCACGACGCGGCCTTTCTATCGATCCGCTTCATGAGGCCCGACAGCACTTTCCCGGGTCCCACCTCGACGAAGTCGCCCGTCTCCTGTGCGATCATGTACCTGACCGACTCTTCCCATCTCACCGGCGAGACAAGCTGCCTCGTGAGGAGGTCTGCGATCGCGTCTTTGCCCGGATAGGGAACGGCCGTGACGTTGGAGACCACAGGGGTCCCCGGCTCGGCAAAAGACACCGAGGACAGTTCCCTATTAAGACCGCGGGCCGCCTCCTCCATCAGCGGAGAATGGGAGGCAACGCTCACCTTGAGGAGGATGACTTTGGTCGCCCCCCCCTCCTGAGCGCTTTTCTCGAGCCTTTCGACCGCCGTCCGATGCCCGGATACGACGATCTGCCCCGGCGCGTTGTAGTTGGCCGCCACCACGATCTCGCGAGGCGTCGAGACCTCTTTGAGCAGCGCGTCGAGCCTTTCGGCGTCCATCCCTAAGACCGCCGCCATTGCGCCGATCCCCTGGCCGGCCGCGTCCTGCATCAACCGTCCCCGCTTCTGAACCAATCTCGCGGCCTCCCTGAGCGTCAGGGCGCCCGCGGCGGTCAGGGCGGAATACTCACCGAGGCTGTGGCCCGCAAGAAAAACGGCCGGATTCTCGCTCCCTATGCCGGCTTCTCTCATCGCCGCCAGGATCGCCATCGACACGACCAGGAGCGCCGGCTGCGTGTTCTCGGTCCTCGAGAGCTCGGCCTCCGGACCTTCAAAGGCAAGCTTCCTGATGTTGACGTGCAGCTCGTCTTCTGCCTCCTCGAAGACGAGGCGGGCCGTGGCTATGTTGTCACAGATATCTTTTCCCATACCCACGTACTGGGAACCCTGGCCGGGAAATACGAATGCGACAGAAGCCACCCTATTTCTCCCCGAAAAGTCGGGCCATACCCACAGAAAACCGGGGCCCGCCCTCCTACTGTCTGATCCTTTGGTTCAGGGCCCGGATTGTCTCTTCAGCGTCGGCCATGACCCCTTCAACGATCTCTTTGGCGGACCGCTCGCGGTCGACTAACCCCGCGATCTGACCTGCCATCACCGATCCCTCGTCCGTGTCTCCCTCGACGGCCCTTGCGAGCGCCCCGTCCCCAAGCTTGAAGATTTCCTCCGGGGTCGCACCGGCCTTTTCCATCTTGAGAATCCTGCTGGCAAGGCGGTTTCTGATGATCCTGACGGGGTGTCCTGTCGATCTCCCCGTTACTACGGTGTCCCGATCTCCGGCACCGATGATTCGTCTTTTGTAGTTATCATGAACGGTGCACTCTTTTGCGACAAGGAAGGCGGTCCCCATCTGAATTCCCTCGGCGCCCAGGGCAAAGGCCGCCGCGGCCGTCTTCCCGTCGGCGATACCGCCGGCCGCGATGACCGGCACCGAGATCGCCCTGGTGACCATCGCGACCAGCGCCATGGTCGTCGACTCCCCGACGTGCCCCCCCGATTCGTATCCCTCGGCGATAATCGCGACGGCCCCCGCCCGCACCTCACGTACCGCCAGGCTCACCGAGGCAACGACCGGAATAACCGAAATCCCGGTCCCGGCCGCCCTCCTGATAATCGGTCCGGCGTTTCCCGCACCTATCGTGAGGACCGGCACCTTTCGCTCTATGACGGCCTCGATCTTGTCGGCGGCGTCGGGGGCCGTGAGGATTACGTTTACCCCGAAAGGTCGGGACGTTAGCTTCTTTATCTCGACGATTTCGTCTCTGAGTTCATCACGTTTCATGAGGCCCGCGCCTATGATGCCCAGTCCACCGGCTTCACTAACGGCTGCGGCAAGCCGGGCCGTCGACACCCGCGCCATGCCTCCCTGAAAAACGGGGTATCTGATATCGAGAAGTGAGGTTAATCTCGAGGTGATCACCTATTCCTCCTCGATCTTGATGACCTCCCGGTTGTTGTAGTAGCCGCAGTGAGGGCAGACCTCATGGGGTGCCTTCACCTCGCCGCAGTTGGAACAGGTCGAGCGCGCGGGCATCTCGATTGCCTGATGCGCCCGGCGGTTGCCCCTGCGGGCCCTTGAATGTCTTCTCTTTGGAACAGCCATTGATCGTTACCCCTGTTACTTAAGTTGAAGATTCTTGAGTTTCTCAAACCTGACATCGACAGATTCGTCTTTACAGCCGCAGATACCGGTATTCAGGTTTTTCCCACACCGGACGCAAAGCCCGAGACAATCGTCGTTGCAGAGTGGTTTTAGCGGTAAATTGAGAGAGATCTGCTCGTTGATGACCTGACCGACATCAAACAGGTCACCGTGAAACAGGTTGAAGTCGAGATCCTCCGCCTTCAGCTCGATATCTTTTTCGGTGATCTTCTTATGGGTGAAGACGCTTCTAAACGAGATGTCCAGCTTCTGCTCGAAGAGCTCCGTGCAGCGACTGCAGGCCCTTCCGGCGATGGCAAGGAGATGTCCGGTGACGATGATATTCTCGCCCTTCTTGACCAGCTTAATCGTGCCCTCAAAGCCATGGGGAAACGTAAGATCGGGTTCCTTGATGATGCCGAGCAGCTCGTCCTGCCAAGCGGTCCCTCCGATGACGGTATGGACCTCAAGGATCTCGGACTCTTTTTGCGATTCGGGGAAAAATCCGCGGCCCGGGATTGCGATGGAAATCCCTCCCTCGGGTATTTCGCCGACCTTAAAGAGTAAAAGCTCCATACCAAATCCCCACTGTGAGAATAAGCATTTTGCACATTTGGATATATATAACCAAAGGTCTTTTCTTTGTCAAGAAAATTTAAATATATCACAGATATGGGCAAACCCCTATGAAATTATGTTGACTTTTCGATGATTTTTTCTTATTATATTGGTTTAATTCTCCGATCCTTTACACCTAAGGGGGTCCACACGAGATCTCGTCGGAAACGACGGGAGCTTGCCCCGGAGTGCCTCAGGCATGTCGCCGGTGGGCCCGGTGCCCCTACGGTGTAAGGACGATACGGTTCGATTGGAAACGGTCGGGCCCCCCGTGTTCGGAAAGGAGAGTTTTATGGAACAGCGCCTTCATCCTGTCGCACCGCCACCCATTCCATCGAACATTTCCCACAAACCGATCGACTCAGAAGTCGGGGCCGGCCGCATAGGTAATCTCATTCATTTTATGGAGGTCTTACGATGAGAAAGCTCTACTGCGTTCTCGCTGTGGCGGCCCTTGTCACCTTTGGTCTCGTTCTGAGCGCCGCCGCTAAGGAAACCATTACTCTTGCCACTACGACGAGCACCGTCGATACCGGGCTCCTTGACGTAATCCTTCCCGTATTTACGGCCAAGACCGGGATCGACGTGAAAGTCGTCTACGCCGGCACCGGCAAGGCCCTCGAGATCGCCAAGAACGGCGACGCGGACGTGGTGCTGGTCCACGCGAGATCCTTGGAAGATCAGTTCATAGCCGACGGCTACGGAATCGACCGCAAAGACGTCATGTACAATAATTTCATGCTGATCGGCCCGAAGAGTGACCCCGCGAAGGTCATGGGTATGAAGGAGGTCGTGGAAGCCTTCAAGAAGATCGCCGACAAGAAGGCGCTCTTCCTCACCCGTGCCGACAAGTCGGGCACCAATGTCAAGGAGCTTGACATCTGGAAGGCCGCGGGGATCACCCCCAAGGGTGACTGGTACGTGGAGACCGGCCAGGGGATGGGCCCCACCTTGCTTGTTGCCAATGAGAAGGGGGCCTATACCTTGAGCGACGACGCGACCTACTTCGACTTCACGCTCGGCAAAAAGATCGACCTCCCGATCATGGTGAAGGGTGAAAAAATGCTCTTCAACCAGTACGGCGTTATCCTCGTTAACCCGAAGAAAGTCTCGACGGTAAAGTATGACGCAGCCAAGAAATTTGCCGACTGGCTGACCGGCCCCGACGGGCAGAAAAACATTGCCGATTTCAAGAAGTACGGCAAGCAGCTTTTCTTCCCTGACGCGCCGAAGTAATTATTAACCATACGGAGGGTGACGAGGCTTCTTGTTTCGTATCGAATCATTACGCTATCTTACCGAAGGGGTAAGCCAGGCCTTCGTCCTGATAGTCACCTTCGATCCAGCGGTCTACGAGATCGTAGGGCTTTCCCTCTACTGCTCTCTGGCCGCCACCCTGATCGGCTCGCTCGTGGGCCTGCCCACGGGATTTCTGATCGGAGCCTTCGACTTCAGGGGGAAGCGCACGCTCGTCACCCTCTTTAATGCACTCATGGCCCTCCCCACGACCGTCGTGGGGCTCCTGGGGTACATGATCCTCTCCCACAGCGGCCCCCTCGGCTTTCTGGGTCTTCTCTTTACCCCGGCCGCGATTATCCTCGGACAGATGGTCCTCTGCTTTCCGATCATCACCGCCTTTACCATTTCCACGACCCAGGGCATTAACCCGCTCATCCGGCAAACTGCTCTCACCCTTGGGGCGTCTTCCACCCAGGCGTCTCTCGCCGTCTTCCGCGAGGGCCGGGTCGGGTATCTCGTCTGTATCGTCGCGGGGTTCGCGCGGGTCGTGGCCGAGGTCGGCTCGGCCATGATGCTGGGCGGAAACATCAAGGGACACACCCGCACCATCCCCACCGCCATCGCGCTCGAGACGGGAAAGGGGGAATTCTCTCTCGGTATAGCGCTCGGTATTATCCTGTTGATCCTCGCGCTTTCGGTTAATATCGTCGTGCAGAGGCTCCGGTTTACAAGGGAAGCGAAATGAGCCCCGACAATATTATAGAAATACACGATCTTAAGCAGGTCTATGACGGAACGACCGTGCTGGATATTGATGCCTTTTCTTTCAAACGGGGGCTTATCTACGCCCTCGTCGGTCCGAACGGCTCCGGCAAGAGCACGCTCCTCTCGATTCTCGCCTCCCTTGTCCCCTTTACCTCCGGCAGGGTCATTTTGGATGGCGCCGACGTGGGCCGTGCCGATCCCTATGAGGCCAGAAAGCGCGTCACCCTCGTTCACCAGGAGCCGGTGATGTTTCATGCATCCGTAAGGAAGAATGTCGCTCTGGGGCTCATCTATCGTGATCTACCGAGGGGAGAGATTTCGCAAAAGGTCTCGGAGGCTCTCGGTGCCGTGGGGATGATGGGGCTCGAGCATCGGAAC
Organism: uncultured delta proteobacterium; assembly: GCA_963792965.1. Taxonomy (GTDB): domain Bacteria; phylum Desulfobacterota; class Zymogenia; order Zymogenales; family Zymogenaceae; genus CAWBYW01. The sequence goes on from CAWBYW010000007.1 coordinate 366,903, forward strand.
GCCCGGACTCTCTCAGGGGGGGAAAAGAAGAGGATCGCCATCGCCCGGGCCCTCGCCCTTTCCCCTGATATCCTCCTGCTGGATGAGCCCACCGCGAACGTCGATGCGATCAACAGCGCAAACATCGAAGAGATCATCCGAACGATAAATGACCGGAAAAAGACGACCATTATATTCTCCTCCCACAACCTTAATCAGGCCTATCGACTCGCACACGAAGTCCTCAGCCTCATGTACGGCAGGCCCCAGGAAAAATCACTCCGAAATATTTTCGCCGGCTCCTCCGAGCTGATCGATCGGGAGCCGGTCTTCAATACCGGCCGTATCCGCATTAAGCTTCCCGACATCAATGACCAGATACGTCAAGTATCCATAGATCCGCACGATATCATTATCTCTAAGGTGGCTATTCCGACAAGCGCCCGGAACCTCTTTCGGGGCCAGATCATCGAAATAGTAAAGGATTCAAGCCTCATCGGGGTTACGGTGCGCGCCGAAGAGGATTTCAGGGTAACGATAACCGAGCGCTCCTTTAAGGAAATGGGGCTCTCCATCGGAGAGGACGTGTACATCGCCTTCAAGGCCACCGCCGTCACGACCTATTGACAGAACGTGCGACAATGAGAAAAGGCTTTTTAACACTCACGGACGCCGATGAGTTCAGGCGGATTATTTTCGCGGCGCCCGACACGGTCGAGGGCGAACCGATCGCAACCTCCGACGCCCTGGGTCGGATTCCCGTCTCGGATATCCGCTCGCCCATCGACCTGCCGGAGTTTCGCCGCTCCACCGTCGACGGATTTGCGGCGAAGAGTTCGGACACCCACGGCGCGTCCGATTCGATCCCGGTCTACCTTGATCTCGTGGACGATATCCCCATTGGGACGAGTCCCGCACGCCCGATCGTGGCGGGCCAGGCCGCGCGGGTCGTCACAGGGGGAATGATCCCCGAGGGCGCCGACGCCATTGTGATGCTCGAATACACTCAGGTTGCACACGAGACGACGCTGGAAGTCAGGAGGCCGGCGGCACATCTGGAGAATGTGGCACAAATCGGCGAGGATATCGCGCGTAACGCGCTCGTCGTGCCCGCGACCATACCACTGAGGCCTTTTGATATCGGGGCCCTCATGGGAGTCGGGATAACGCAAATCACGGTCTTCAAGAAACCGCGCGTTACCGTGTTTTCCACGGGCAACGAGGTGGTCTCGCCGACGGAGATCCCCCCCCTCGGCAAGGTCCGCGACATCAATACGTACGCCGTCGCGGCGGGGGTGGCGCAGGCCGGCGGCCGACCTATCGTCTTGCCGCCCGTCGGGGACGACCTCGACCTGTTGAAGAAGACGATCGGGAACTCCGTCCGGACCTCCGACATGATAATCCTCTCCGGGGGGAGCTCCGTGGGTAATATGGACTTTACGGTTGCCGCCATCAACGAGACCGGAAGCCCGGGGGTCATCGTTCACGGCCTTGCCGTTAAGCCGGGGAAACCCACAATTTACGGGGTCGTCGATGACGTCCCCGTGTTCGGCCTTCCCGGGCATCCGGCCGGCGCGATGGTCGTCTTTCTGCTCTTCGTCGCTCCTCTCATCAGGAAGATCGGGGGAGGCGGCGAGCTGGACCCTTTCGGGAGGACCATGACGGCACAGATTACCAGGAGTATCCACGGATCGCCCGGCCGACACGTGTATGTCCCCGTCGTAATAGAGCCGACCGACGGCGACGGACTCCCGAAGGCGGCCCCGCTGCTCGGGAAGTCCGGCGCCATCTCGATCCTCACCAAGAGCAATGGAATCGTCGCCATCCCGCCGATGAAGGAGGGACTCCGGGCGGGAGAGCATGTGGAGGTATACCTCTACAGGGTGTCATGAAACGAAACATCTATCTTGAGACAAAGCCGCTTGACGAAGCCCTCTCGGTATTTCTGACCGCTTTCGATGACGACTTCACCACGTCCGAAGAAGAGGTCAGGACCGCCGACGCGGCCGGAAGGATCACGTCCCGGCCCGTCTTTGCCAAGATCTCGTCTCCCAATTATAATGCGGCCGCTATGGACGGAATCGCGGTGTCCGCGCGTGGCACGGACGGAGCAACCGAAACCTCGCCGAAAAGGCTGGTGATTGACCGCGATTTCGTCTTCATCAACACCGGCAATCCCCTCCCCCCCGAACGCGACGCCGTCATCATGATCGAGGATGTAAACGAGATCGACGAGCTCTCAATCGAGATCATCAAGGCGGCGGTGCCCTACCAGCACGTGCGGGCAATGGGCGAGGACGCCGTGGCGACGGAGCTTATACTCCCCGCGTCCCACACGATCCGCCCGTATGACATCGGTGGTCTCCTCGGCACGGGCAACACGACCGTCCGCGTCAAGAAGCGGCCGCGATTCTTGCTTATTCCAACCGGCGACGAGCTCATTCCCGACACCGAGCACGTGCTCCCCGAGGGGAAGGTCTTCGAGTCGAACTCGGCGGTCATTTCGGCGATGATCACCGAGGACGGCGGTTCGGCTCTACGCCACCCGATCATCGGGGACGACGAGGGCGAGATCAAGAAGGCGCTCGCCCGGAATATCGATAAATTTGACGCGGTCATCGTCCTTGCGGGCTCGTCGGCCGGGAGTCGAGATTTTTCCCGCTCGATCATTGAAGAGCTCGGCGAGGTTTTTGTCCACGGCATCGCGATCATGCCCGGAAAGCCGACCATACTGGGCAGAGTCGCCAAAAAGCCGGTGATCGGGCTTCCCGGCTACCCGGTCTCGGCCGTCATCGCCTACGCGGTGATCGTGCGGCCCCTGATTGCTCGGCTCCTCGGCCTCCCCGTGTCGGCCGATGAAACCGCCGAGGTCACGGTCCTGCGCGATATCCCGAAACCGACCGGGACCGACCTTTTCCTGCGGGTGAGGATCGCTGATCTTTCCGGAAGGCTCATCGCCACACCGCTGCCGCGTGGGGCCGGGAACATCACGACGATGATCCGGGCCGACGGGATCATAAGAATCGATTCGCTCTCCGAGGGACTCAAAGCGCACGACACGGCGACCGCCCACCTCATCAGGAAACGGGAAGACATTCTCGGCACCATCATGGCCGTGGGAAGCCACGACATCTGCCTCGACCTGTTGGCCGGCAGGCTGCGGGCTGCTTATCCCCGCTTCCGGCTGGCCTCGGTTAACGTCGGGAGTCTCGGCGGTATCATGGCGGTCAGAAACGGCGAGTGTCATCTCGCCGGAAGCCACCTCCTGGACCCCGAGACCGGGGCCTACAATATCCCCGCGATACAAAGGTATCTCGCGGGGGTGCCCGTCTCACTCGTGACGCTCGCCTTTCGCGAGCAGGGGCTGATCGTAGGTGTGGGAAACCCCAAAGGTATTACGGGAATCGCCGACCTCTTCGAGGACGGCGTAACCTTCGTCAACCGTCAGCGAGGATCCGGGACGCGCATCCTGCTTGACTATCTCCTCAAACAACAAGAGCTGGACCCGCTCCGTATCGACGGATACAGGCACGAGGAATTCACCCACCTTATGGTGGCGGCGGCCGTCAAGAGCGGCCGTGCGGATACGGGCCTCGGCATCAGGGCAGCCGCCAACGCCCTGGGCCTCGGCTTTGTTCCGGTGGAACGCGAGCGCTACGACCTGATTATTCCGCTTAAATTTCGAGACGATGAAAAAATCGTGGCCCTCGTCCAGACGGTCAGGGATACAATGTTTCATCGGGAGGTCGTATCGCTCGGCGGCTACGACACGACCGAAACAGGAAAGGAAAGGATCATTGAGGCGTAATCTGGAAAAAGAGACCGATCCGCACGCAACCACGGATCGTTATAATCGGACGATCGATTACATGAGGATTTCCGTGACGGACCGCTGTAACCTCCGATGCCGCTACTGCATGCCGGAACAGGGCGTCACCGCCGTGTCTCACGACCTCATCATGCGCTACGAAGAGATCGAGATGCTCGTGCGTGCCGCTGTCACCATCGGGTTTAAAAAGATCCGTCTTACCGGCGGCGAGCCCCTTGTCAGGAAGGGGATCACGCGTCTGATCACCACGCTTAAGAAGATCGAGGGGATCAGTGATCTGTCGCTCACCACAAACGGCGTTCTCCTATCCGACATGGCGCACCAACTGAAGGAGGCCGGTATCGGCCGAATCAACATCAGTCTCGACACGCTCAGACCCGATCGGTTTTTCACGATCACGCGGCGCGATCATTTCAAAGACGTCATCGACGGTATAGACGCCGCCCTCAACGCCGGCATGGACCCGGTGAAGATAAACGTCGTCCTCATGCGGGGGGTAAACGACGACGAAATCATGGATTTCGTCCTTCTCACCAGGGACCGCCCCCTTTGTGTCCGCTTCATCGAGTTTATGCCGACAACCGGAGAAACGGCCTGGGATCGCGCACGCGTGGTCCCCTCCGATCAGGTATTGTCGGAAATCAAAAAAAGGTATACAATAACAGAAGTAGATCAAAAGACGGGCGCCGGCCCATCCACAGATTTTCGCATCGCCGGCTTCGCCGGCACGGTGGGGTTTATCTCCCCGATATCCCGGCACTTTTGTGATCGGTGTAACCGCCTCAGGGTTACCGCCGACGGAAGAGTCCGCGGCTGTCTCTTCTCGGACGATGAGATGTACCTACTGCCGATCCTGCGGGGCACGCGCGATATATCCGAGATCGCCGACTTCATCAGGAAGGCTATCGCACATAAACCCTCGGCGCACAACATCAACGACGCCCGATTCAAGAACTGTCAGCGGGCGATGACGTCGATAGGAGGATAACCCATGGGCCTCACCCACACCGATGATAGGGGAAAGGCACGAATGGTAGATGTCTCCGAGAAAGAGATTACCGCTCGGGAAGCCACCGCCGCCGGGGTTGTCTCGGTGAAGCCCGAGACGCTTGAGATGATACGGGAAAATCGTGTCAAAAAGGGGGATGTCATGTCCACGGCGCGTATCGCCGCTTTCATGGCAGTCAAGAAGACGCCGGACCTGATCCCCCTGTGTCACCCGATCCCCGTCTCCGATATAGCCGTCGACATAGAACTCGACGAAGCCCACAGCGCCGTCTCGATCCGTGTCACCGTGAAGGCCCTCTGGAGAACCGGCGTGGAGATGGAGGCGATCGTCGGGGTGCTCACGGCCGCCGCGACGATCTACGACATGATCAAAGCCCTTGACCGCGGCGCAGTCATCTCCGACGTGAAACTCATAAAGAAATCGGGCGGGAAGAGCGGAACGTTTATCAGGGAGCAATAAGATGAAAGAGAAAGGGAAGATTATCTCCGTCAATATATCGCGGGATACCGGCATGAAGAAAGCCCCCGTTAGTCGGGGAGACCTGAAAAAAGACTTCGGCATCGTTACGGACGCCCACGCGGGCCCACATCACCGGCAGGTCAGCCTCCTCGCAAATGAGAGCATAGACAAGATGCGGGCGATGGGGGCCGACGTTGTCCCCGGCAGCTTTGCCGAGAACCTGACCACCGAGGGGATCGAGCTCGTCTCTCTTCCCGTCGGCACGATCATCACCACAAGCGGCGGGGCGACCCTTGAGGTGACCCAGATCGGCAAGGTCTGCCACGACCGGTGCGCGATATATGAAAGCATCGGCGACTGCGTGATGCCGCGCGAGGGAATCTTCGTGAGGGTCATCGAGGGGGGGACGGTCCGCCCCGGCGACACCATTGAGGTGCGCCAGAGGGGGGTGTCACGGTGAGCGATCAGGACGGATCGATCATCAGGGCCGCCGTCATCACCCTGAGCGACAAAGGCTCGCGGGGAGAGCGCGTCGATGAAAGCGGCGCTCTGATAACCGATTTCGTCAAGAGAATGGGAGGAACGGTCGTATCGTATGAGGTCATCCCCGACGAGGCCGATATCTTGAAGGATCGCCTCATTTCGCTTTCCGACGACGGCTCGGCGAATCTGATACTGACCACCGGAGGCACGGGGCTCACCCCCCGGGACATAACCCCGGAAGCCACGCTGGCGGTTGCCGAGCGTGACGTCCCCGGCTTTGCCGAGGCGATGCGGCAAAAGAGCCTCGAGAAGACGCCTCACGCCATGCTCTCGCGGGCGGTCTCAGTGATGAGAAAATGCACGCTGATCATCAACCTGCCGGGAAGCCCCAAGGCTGTCGCTGAGTGCCTCGGCGTGATCGCCCCTGCCCTTGTCCATGCTGTCGCGAAGGCCGGCGGTGACAACGCGGAGTGCGCCCGATGACGGATCATGTGTTTCCGGTGACTTCGGCGTTGGAAGTCCATAGCATCTGCGCTCCGTCATGATCGACCTCCACGTACACACGAATGCGTCGTCGGACGGCGTCCATACCCCCGAGGAGATCTTCGAGAGGGCGCGACGGGTAGCGGGGAAAACCACATTTGACGCCATCGCTTTCGCCGACCACAACAGCGTTGACAATATCGAAAGCGGGCTTCTGCTCTCGAAGGCATACGGAATCCCCTTTGTTACTGCTGTCGAGCTCGGCTCTTACCACGGGGGGCAGGATATCCACATACTCGGCTATTTCATTGACCCCCTATCTGCCGTGTTGACCGATTTCCTGACGCAGTCTATAGAAGAGACAACCCGCCAGACGGAAGAGCGCGTCCGACTCCTCAACGGGCTCGGATTTGCCCTGGACGTGTCGGACGTCTCCGTAAAATCTGCGGGCAGGGCCCCCACCGGGCGGACCTTTCTGGAGGCCCTGTCAGAACGGGAGGAGAATCGAGACGACCGCCGCCTGAAAAGGTATAGATCCGGCGATCGGGCCGATTCCCCTTCCCTCAATTTCTATCTCAATTTCCTTGCCGGGGGGAAACCGGCCTACGTCGCACTTTCCGGCTTCCCGGTCGAAAAGGCGATCGCCGTCGTCGAAAAATCGGGCGGCGTTCCAATCCTCGCGCACCCCGGGGCATACCCCGACTCGATCGTCGAAGACGTCATCGCGCGCGGGGTTGCCGGCCTCGAGGCGTACTCGGGGCACCACAACGAACGTACCTCCCGTCGGTTCGTTGAGCTCTGTGAAAAACGGTCGCTCATCTGGACGGCGGGCAGCGACTTCCACGGAAAAGAGGTTAAGCCGAATATCGAGCTGGGCGTGTCGATCGAAAATGGCCGCCTGCCCTACGATAGACTACGAGAGGAGTACCTGAAAAGAAATGCTTAAAGAGATCCTGAAGAAGAAAAAGCGCCCCATTATCGTCTCGGATTTTGACGGCACCATCAGCACGCGTGATATCAGCTACGAGCTGCTCGAGCACTTCTCCGTCGGTGGATGGCAGGGAATTGACGAGGCATACGGAAGGGGCGAGATCGGCTCACAGGAGGCTTTTCGACTCATCCTCGAGAGGATCAAGGCCTCAAAATCCGAACTGGTCCAGTTCATCGAAAATGTCGCACCCATTGATCCCACCTTTCCGGATTTCTATCGGTACGTGAAAGAAAAAGGGATCGACATGGTCATCCTGAGCGACGGCTTCGAGTTTTATATTCGGTCTGTCCTCGAGAAGTCGGGAATCACCGATGTCCCCATATACGCCAACGACATCGTGGAGGATGAGTCCGGAAAACTGATTCCCGTCTTTCCCTATAGCAGCGCAGAGTGCGATCGGTGCGGAAACTGCAAGTCCCGGGTCATCGAGAAACTGAAGGAGGACCACGACTACATCATCTTCATCGGAGACGGCTATTCGGACCTCTGCGCCTCTGAGGTCGCCGATGCCCTCTTCGCGAAGAAGCGGCTGATGCGCCATGCCGCCCAGACCAGGCTCCCCTTCACCTTTTTCGAGGATTTCGGCGACATCCATGCCGAATTCGAGAAGGAGATCAAGGGCGCGATCTTCGACCTGGACGGCACTCTCGTCGATTCGCTCGAGGCCATCAGGACCGCGCTGGCCCATACCATCGACACCCTTCACCTTGACCTTGACCTCGAGAAGATTTTCAGGGAAATGATGAGCTGGCCTTTGAACGTCTCTCTGGAAAAGATATTCCCGGGCGTGGACCTCAACGAGGCGTTAGGAGTCTTTCGCTCGAAATATCTTTCAATTTATAAAGAGATGACGCCCATCAAGCCGGGGATGGAGGACGTCCTGGCATACCTCACCGATTCGGGGGTAAAGCTGTCGGTCGCCACCAATAAGCACGCCCCCTATGCCCGCGAGCTCATCGAGCACCTCGGTATCAGCCATTTCTTTGAGGCGATCATCGGCGTCGGGGACGTGGATAACCCCAAGCCGGCTCCCGACATGGTCGATGCGGCCCTCAAGCATATGGGGACAAAAAAGGATGATACGGTCTTCATCGGCGACTCCCAAGTCGACATCGAGACGGCAAAGAACTCGCAGATCGATGTCTACGTCCTTTCCGATTCGCTGGACACCCCCGAAGAGCTGGCTAAGAGGAAACCAAAAAAGATGTTCTACACGACAGCGGAGCTCTTGAAGGAGCTCGCCTCGAAGGCGTGAAACGATGGGCATCGCCGAAAGAAAGCAGTCGTTTTGCGTCGGCGCCGTCCGTGGCGAGCACAAGCTTTTCGCCATGTATTTTCCGGGTTTGGTGCGCCCCATTGAAGAAGACCTGAAGCGGCTGGTCTCTCAGGATATCGGAGCGATCGTCACGCTGACCGAACAACAGCTGCTGGTTCCCCTTCAGTTCCGTGGGTTCTTCCGGCAGCTTCACCTTCCGGTGGAGAATTTCGAGCCGCCTACAATCGCGCAGATAGAAACGTTTGTCCGGTTCGTGGATGAAGAGTTCGACCGGGGCGTCAACGTCGCCGTCCACTGCCTCATGGGCATCGGCCGAACCGGCACGATCATCGCCGCCTACCGCGTGAGCAAGGGCCAAGGCCCCGAAGAAGCAATCGCCGATCTCAGGAATATCCGGAATTTTATCGAGACCAAAGAGCAGGAAGATATGGTCTACGCCTACCATCGGTCCCTTGCACGCACCTAACAGTGAGTCAGCCCCCCGCACCCCTTCGATAACACCGCCTAACTCGTTATAACGAGCTCGGTACGATCAGAAAAAGCCCAAGAAAAAACGGGAAGGATATCTAATCCCTCCCGCCTACTCATCGCCGCCCGACCTCAGGTCTTTCGCGTAATAGATCCGGGCTGCCTCCCATCGCGCTCTCGCCGTGCTATGTACACGACCGTACTCTTCCCATTAAAGAGGACGTTTCCCCACGCAAGGGCTTTCATGTCACTTCTCGGGGGGCGCCTGGTACGTCGTCGCCTTCTCGGGTGTCTTGCCCTTGATCACTTCGTGATAATACTTGTAGGTCAGCGGAATCCCGGCCTTGAGGACCTGACAATTGACGAGCTCACCCACGAAGAGGGTGTGTGTCCCCGCGTCCATTTTCCCGATGACCTTCAATTCCATGAAGGAGAGGGCATTCTCGGTCACGACCGGAGCTCCGGTCACGCCGATCTGGTACTGTACCTTGGCGAACTTATCGACGTCGCGTCCCGACCTGAAACCGAACATGCCGATGAAGGCAAACGGGGTTTTTTCATCGAGGACCGAGACGGCAAATACTCCGCTCTTGTCGATGTAGCCGTGGGTGAGGTTCTCCTTGTTGATGCAGACCGCCAGCCGGGGAGGCTCGGCCGTCACCTGGAAGAAGGTATTGGCGATCTGTCCGTTCAGTTTGTCGTCGAGGTGGGATGTCACCACATAGACACCGTAGCTCAGCTGGAAGAGTGCTTTCAGATTCAGATCCTTGTTCATTTGATTCTCACTTTCAAAAGGCCGGATATCTTTTCCCCGAGGGCAAAACAACGCGCCAGGTCGTCTTTCGTCGGAACGTTCTTCACTCTTATTCCCTCATCGACGGCCTCCACCTTCATCTCTTTCAAGAGCTCACCGAGTTGTGTCACCGCCTCACCGCTCCAGCCGTGGGAGCCGAAGGTCGCCCCAATAAGATTTTTGGGTCTCAGCCCTTTCAGGTAGACCAACACGTCGGCCATCGTCGGGAAGATGTTGTTGTTGAGGGTTGGAGAGCCGACGATCAACGCCCCCGCGTTGAGCACTTCGGTGACCACGTCGCTGCGGTGGTGGACGGACATTGGCATGACCATCGTCTCGGTGCCGCCGCCCGACAGTCCCTCGGCGATCGCCCTCGCCATCCGGCCCGTGCTATTCCACATCGTGTCGTAGACCACCAGCGCCTTATCGGTCGGTTTCCCGGACGCCCAGAAAGTGTAGAGATCGAGGATCATCCCGAGCCCTTTCTCCAGACCGGGCCGTGGTCGGGAGCGACGACCTTGATGTCCCACCCGGTCTCGGGCACGTGCGCGAGGAGCTTTGTAACGAGGTTCGCATAGGGCATGATGATGTTGGCGTAATATTTCCCCGCCTCGTACTTGAGTATGGACTCGTCGATTTGGTCGTCGAACCGCTCGTGCGAGGCCAGGTGCATCCCGAAAGCATCCTGGGAAAAGAGGAGCGACTCCTCGGGAAGATATGCGATCATGCTGTCGGGCCAGTGGAGCATCCGGGTCTCGGCAAAGATGAGCTTCATGTTGCCCAGCGAGACGGACTCTCCGTCCTTGACGGCCGTGAGCCTGCCCGAGATCTTCTCGTGGAAGTGATCGATGAGCGTCTTTTCGCCCATGACCGACACGTAGGTCTTCTCGGGCTTGATGAAATCGATCATTGCGGGAAGGCACCCCGAGTGGTCCATCTCAGAGTGGTCCGAGACGATGATCTTGATCTTCTGGGGATCCACGACAGAGGCAATACGCGACAGCATCTCATCCTTGAAGGGGGCTTTCACCGTATCGATGAGGGTAATCTTATCGGCGAGGACAAGGTACGCATTGTACGTGGTGCCGCGATCGGTGGCGTAGCCGTGGAAATCCCTGATCAGCCAGTCGATAGCCCCGACCCAATAGACCCTGTCCGTAATCCTAATTGCCTTGAAATGGGTATCCATCTCCCACCTGCGTAAATAAAAGGCGCGCGAAGTGCCCCGGGCCCGCGATACGTCCAATCAATAAAGGCTAAATTATATCGGCACTATCACCCAATGTCAAGAGTCAGCGACAGCCCGTCCCCCTTATTATCAAAAAAGAGAGGGGAACACCTCCCCCTCTCAGAATTATCTGATTGCCGGTGTCTTCGGCCTACCAGTTCTCGCCAAGCAGCTCCATGTACGCCTGGGGATGGGCGCAGGCCGGGCATGCCTGTGGAGCGTCGGTCCCCTCGTGGATATATCCGCAGTTGCGGCAGCGCCAGACCACCTTCTTGTCCCGCTTGAAGACCTGTTTCTTATCGATGTTCTCGGCAAGATCGCGATAGCGCTTCTCGTGCTGCTTTTCCGCCACGGACACGGCCGTCCACAGGCGGGCGATCTCATCGAAGCCTTCTTCCTTGGCGATCGTGGCAAATCCCGGATACATGGTCGTATGCTCGTGGTTTTCGCCCATGGCCGAGGCCTTCAGGTTGTCGAGGGTGCCCCCGACGAGGCCCGCCGGAAAGCCCGCCGTTATCTGCGACCTCACCGCCGGACAGGAAGCTGAAAAACCGCTTTGCGTGCTCTTTCTCCTGGTTTGCGGTCTCCTCGAAGATATCGGCTATCTGCATGTAGCCGTCCTTGCGCGCCTGGCCCGCGAAGTAGGTATAGCGGTTGCGGGCCTGGGATTCGCCCGCAAACGACGCGAGCAGGTTCTTTTCGGTGCGTGAGCCTTTAAGTTCCATTCCTATGTCTCCTTTCTTTGTATCAGGTTATCACAACGAGCGCCTTTCGTATCGAGAACAGGCGCGGCGCTTCCCTATATGCCTCCGTAGGTGAGGCCGCCGGAAACGAGAGAGTCGACGCGGCACGACAGGTCTTCGATCCTGAGGCCGCTCTGAATGCCAAACCGTGTCAGGGCAAAATCGTATTTCACCGGGTCGTCGGGCTCGATCTCGGAAAACCGAGCCGTTATTTCCATCGCCGCCGAAAAATCGGCCGACTTTCTGGCCGTAAACCCAAGCATCCCCGCGATACGGAACATATGGGTATCCAGCGGGACAACAAGGGACGCACGTGAGAGCCCCGCCCAGCCTCCCGGATCGATCTCATCGCATCGTGTCATCCACCGCAGGAAGAGGTTGAGCCTTTTCTTGGCGCTCTTTTTTTTATGGGACGGGATGAGGCTGTTGTAGTCATCCTCGAAAAAGGCGTTCAAACCTTTCGCGAAACGATCCAGTGCCGGCATCACGGTCTGCCCCCGTCACCCAGGCCCGAGAGAAAGGCCGCGTTGAGGGAGCCGTGTCGCTCGATCAGAGCGCGTGCTCCCGTAAGCGTGAGGGCAAGCTCTCTGTCCGTCGTGAACCGGTGCTTGAATCCGGAAAATAGTGTGAGGAGGGCGTCGGAATCCGTCTCAATCAAGAACCGCCCGGGCCGATTCCCCATGGCGGAAAGAACCGCGGAAACGCTCTTCATGACCTGCGCTACCCGTCCATAGGCCAGCGAGGATGCGATCAGTCCCACGACCTCCCGGTCCCGCGGATCGTCATATCGATGAACGAACTCGATCGGATCGGGATGGATGAATTCCTTCCTGTTAAGGGTCCGATAGAGCTCCTCAAACAGGCCACGATAGCGCTGTGCTGTGGTATCTTTCACCATCGCTCCGGTTCACGAGAGAGAGTATAACGGTTTCGCTATTTGCACGGCTCCCAGTAGCATCGTTTGGGCGAGGCCACCTTTCCTTCTTTCTTGAGCGTGTCGATGATTTTTGAGACCTCTTTTTGATCCAGTCCCGTCGCGTCGGCGATCTCGCCTGGCTTCATAGGCTTATTAGCCTTTTTCATGGCGTCAAGGACGGTGTCGATCTTTTCTACCATTGTCCACCTCTCAAGACAAACTGGGTAACTTCATGTAACCACGAGGACCCGGACTCGGATCCCCAATGTTAATTTGACTGCGTTACGCTTTGCGGCACCCCGGGCAAAATCCGATCAACTCAAGGCGATAATCGACGATCTGATAGTCGCACGGATGGTTTACGATATCGGCCAGCTCCAGCATCGTCTCCATTTCGACGTCCTTAACGGCTCCGCACGAGATACACCTCACATGATAATGGTTGTCGGCGTTCCCGTCAAAGCGTTTTTGCGTTCCCGCGATCTCGATTTTCTGGATGGCCCCCGACGCGGAGAGTATCTCGAGATTTCGATATATGGTCCCAAGGCTGATCTTCGGAAGTCGCTTTTTCACGATTCGATAGAGGTCATCGGCGGTCGGGTGGGTCTTGAGTCTCTTTAGTTCTTCGAGGATGATCTGACGCTGGTTTGTCATGCGAATAATCTGATGTGAGGACACACTCTCACCTTAATCTAAATGATAATTATTATTATTTATACCCCGCATTCTCCTCATTGTCAAGACCTTTTTCTGTTGGCTCGAAACAGACTTCGAGCTTTTTCGTCTTAGATCAGACGACCCGAACACGCGGCGAGGCTATAAAGGCGTATATAGAGCACCCGACCCATCCTTTCGTCGTGGACTTTTCCACCGTCCCACGACCATGACCCCACAACCCTTCGGGGTCTTTTGCCCGGCCTACGGCCACACGAAAATCGTAATGTTGGTGTCCCGGCGGACGACGAGACTCCCGGAAACTTCACGATATAGCGGCTCACCTGTGCATTTTAACTGTCGTGCCGTCGCCTGAAATACCGCGCTATATCTCATTACACAATACGCATCGCGTCTTGCCTCGCGCACGTTATCTCGGGCAGTCTCCCATTATTTTTCTTGACAGCCTTTATGCGACGTGTAAGAATGCGAAATGACCGGGCGGTCAGTCGGGACTCCATGCCGTATCCGACCAGGGCAAGACCGCCGTGTAAACTACCACACTGCCGGCTACGCGCGATGCCTAAACCGACTTTCTCCATCATCAGCGACGAAAAACGAAACAGGATCTATGACGCGGCCGCCCAGGAATTCGCTCGAGAAGGTTTTGAAAAGGCAAATATTAAAAGCATCTCCGACCGGGCCGGTATCTCCAAGGGATCCCTCTACGACTATTTCGAGAACAAGGAAGATCTCTATCTGGCCGTATGTACCCACGGCATCGCTAAGTCCCGGGAAAATATCGATTCGATCATCGATGACAGAAAGGATTTCTTCACCCAGATACATGATATCTTCAGCCGGGGGATCGACTTCATCATCGCCCATCCCCACTACGCCCAACTCTACGTTAATATCGCCGGAAGCGGGATGGAGCACTTTGCCGACAGGCTCTCGCTGGCCGTCGAGAAACATACCGCCGACTATTACAAGGACGCCCTCAGGAAAGGGGATCAGTGAGGGGTTTATTCGCCCCGATATCGACATAAACACCGCCGCCTTCTTCATCAACAGCATGTACGTGATGATGATGATTTCACTGGTTTCCCGGCATTATCGTATTCGGCTGCGCGAATACCTGAACATGTCCGACGGGGAGGTCGAAGCAGGGTGTCAGAGAAAAGATCGATCAGCTCATGGCAATCATCCGCTTCTCCCTCGAAGACTCGCGCCGGCTAACGTGACATCGTAAGATAACGGCACGGGGTGTTTTCATTATAGGAAAGAAATGACCGAACAGTCGGTCACTCTACTGAGGAAATAAAATGGAACGTCACTTTTCCGGGAAGATCGCCCTCGTCACCGGGGCCGGGAAAAAAAACGGTATCGGCTTTACGATCGCTCGGCGTCTCTCGGAAAAAGGGGCCCGGGTCATTATCACGGATGTCTGCAAAGACCCTTGTATATGCCGATTACACCCGCTTCGGGACGATTGAGGAGCTTCAGACCCTCGCCAAAGAGATCGACGGCGATTCCCTCATGCTGGACGTCACCGATCAGAAGATGATCGACGGCGTTACGAATGCCGTCAGGGACCGCTTCGGCCGCCTCGACTTCCTCGTCAACAACGCCGGGGCCGCTCCTCAGCCAAACCTCCTTGGAATACACGGACCCCTCCATGTGGCAGAGGACCCTCGATGTCAACCTGAACGGGACGTTCCTGGTCACCCGCGCGCTGATCCCCCTGATGACGGGCGAGGGAGCCGCCATCGTAAATATCTCTTCCAAGGCCGGCAAGCGTCCACGCGCATTCGCCGGCGCCTACTGCGTCTCTAAGGCCGCCGTGATCATGCTGACGAAGGTCTTCGCCCTCGAGCTTGCCGCCCGGGGCATCCGGGTCAACGCGGTTTGTCCCGGGCAAATAGACACCGACCTCGAGCGCTGGTCGTGGGGGCTGGAAGCAAAATACTTCTCCAAGGACGTCAAAAAGGTCGAGGATGAAAAGAAAAAGAGCATCCCGCTGTGTCGTATCGGCATCCCCGAAGACGTTGCGGATGTGACGGCCTTTCTCCTCTCTCAGGAATCATGTTACGTTACCGGCCAGACAGTCAATATCGACGGCGGCCAGCTTATGGAGGCATAGGAGGAACAGTCCATGGCAACGGCGAATAAAAAGGAACCCGCGCGCGTCACGACGCCCGCGGCGGATAAAATGGTAACCGGCGGCGAGCTTGTCGTGAGGGCACTCGAGAAAAAGGGGGTTGAGTATATCTTTACGCTGAGCGGAGGGCACATCGCCCCGATCTACCAGCACCTGTTCGAGTCCGACATCAAGCTCTTTGACACGAGACACGAACAGGCGGCCGTCTTCATGGCCGATGCCTATGCACGGCTGACCGGCAGGCCCGGCGTGGCGCTGGTTACCGCCGGCCCCGGTTTTACCAACGCCGTCACCGGCGTCGCCAACGCGCGCATGGCGGGCACGCCCGTGGTCCTCCTCTCGGGGAGGATAGGGCTGAAGATGGACGAGCGGCTCGACCTGCAGGAGATCGAGCAGCGAAACGTCATCGCCCCCATCACAAAGTGGGCAAAGACCGTCACGAACGCGTCGCGCATCCCGGAATTCATTGACATGGCCTTCAAGATAGCCTCCTCGGGAAATCCCGGGCCCACCTTCCTCGAATTCCCCGTGGACGTGCTGACGACGAGCGCCGTCGAAGAGCACGTCAAGTTCCTCGACACCCCCTTCCCTCTCCGGTCGATGGGAGACCCAAAGGACATCGCGGCCGCTGCGGACCTGATCTTGTCCGCGAAACGCCCCATCATCGTCGCCGGGAGCGGCGCCCGCTTTTCGGGGGCCGACAGGTCCGTCAGCCAGCTTGTCGACGCGACGGGGATTCCCCTCTTCACCCTCTCCATGGGCAAGGGGACACTGTCGGAGGATCACCCGCTCTGCTTCGGGCCGGCGCTTGTGATCCGTCCCGGCGCGGCGGGAGCGGCCGTCACGTCGGCCGACGTGATCATCCTGCTGGGCACCCGGATAAACCTCTTCACGATGTTCGGCGATATCTTTCCAAAAGACGCCAGGATCATCCAGGTCAACATCGACCCGGAGGAGATCGGCAGGAACAAGCATATCGACGCCGCGATAATGGGCGACGTGGGGCTGGTCGCGGGCCAGCTGCGGGAGGCACTTTCCGGGAAGCTGGAAAAGGACTCTTTTGCCGGCTGGGCCAAGGAGCTGATCAAGCAGCGCGACTTTTCCCTCGATTCGGTCAAGGGAAACCTCACCTCCGACAAGATCCCCATTCACCCCCAGCGTCTCATGCGGGAGATCGACGAGTTCATCGGAGACGACGGGATTGTCGTCGCCGACGGCGGCGACACCTCCATCTGGATGGGGATGACACGGAAGACCTATTGCCACGGCGATTATCTCGAGTCCGGCCTCTTCGGATGCCTCGGGGTGGGAATCCCCTTCGCGCTGAGCGCAAAGCTCCTGAACCCGAAGAAGCGGTCATCCTCGTCACCGGCGACGGCTCGCTCGGCTTCAACTTCATGGAGCTCTCCACCGCCCTCCGCTTCAAGCTCCCGATCGTCGTCGTGGTAAGCAACGACCTCGGGTGGGGGATGATCCGCCACAGCCAGGGCCTCAAGTTCGGCCCCGGCAAAAATATCGCGACAGAGCTGGGGCTGGTCCCCTACCACAAGATGGTCGAGGCGATGGGCGGATACGGACAGCTCGTCGAAAAGCCGGGCGAGATAAAAGGCGCGCTGGCGCGTGCGTTCGACTCGGGAAAGGTCTCGCTCATCAATGTGCTGACCGACCCCGACGTGATCAGCCCCGGAAGTTATGCCCTGGCAAACATCGCCGCCTCGGCATATTAGAGGGGCGCTTTAAAGCATCCTTTTGTGGAGTCCCGTTACGGAACGGACGGAGACGCTGTATACTTTAGTTCTTGCGTATGAGGAGCATTGCCCATGACCGCGACCCCGAAACCTGCATTTCTTGAAACCGTCAAAAAGAATAGAGACATCCTCTTCTTCTTCCTTGCCGCCGTCATCGCGCTGATCGTCTTTTACGCCCCGTTGCCCGACGTCATCCACCTTGGAGGCAAGACCGCCGACCTCACCTATCAGGGTCGCATCACCCTGGCTCTCCTTTCCTTCGCCATCGTCATGTGGGTCACGGAGGCTACCTCCTTTGCGATCACGTCTATCCTGGTGATGATCCTGATGGCGCTGTTGGGGGCCACCGAGGGGATGTCGATTATCACCGACAAGGGCACGGCGGTCGTGCACGGCGCAGCGGACGGCCTGGTGGAGCTCATCAAAATGGGCTTCGGCAACAGCCTCCTCTTCTTCTTTCTCGGTGTCTTTCTCTTGACGGGCGCCTTCGTGAAATCGGGGCTTGGGGAGCGGATGACGCTCTTGATCCTGAGGGTCCTCGGGACCGGCACCCGGATGGTCGTCCTCGGCTTCCTTATCATGGGGACGATAATGTCCATGTGGGTGACCGATATGGCGGTCGCCGCCCTCATGACGCCGCTGGCCGTCGCCCTCCTCAGAAGCGCAGGTATCAAGCCGGGAGCGAGCAACTTCGGCCGCGCCCTCATGATCTCCTGCTGCTGGGGAGCGGTTTTCGGAGGAATCGGGACACCCGCCGGCTGCGGCCCAAACCCCATTGCAATCCAGTACCTGAATAACCTTGCGGGGATGCACGTCACGTTCCTCGATTGGATGAAGATCGGCGTGCCGGCGGCGCTGATTCTGGTCCCCTTCGGCTGGCTCGTGCTGATTCTGATGTTCCCGCCGGAGATCAAGCGCCTTCCCATGGAAAAGCACGAGATTAAGATGCGGCTCAAGGAAAAGGGGCGGCTCACCCGACCGGAGATCATCACGCTTTCCGTCTTCCTTTCGGTCATCGTGCTGTGGATGGCCACCGATCTCATCAAGGCGGCCACCGGGGGCGCGGTCGTTCTCTCCATGGAGATGGTGGCCATGGTAGGCGGTCTCGTATTCTTTCTGCCGGGCATCCGGATCCTGACGTGGGAGGAGGCCGAGCCCCTGATGAACTGGGACTCTATCGTCTTGGTGCTCGCCTCCTTGGCGCTGGGGCTCATGATGTTCAAGACAGGGGCGGCCCGCTGGCTCTCCTGGATCCTCCTGGGCAATATCACCGGGTTTTCTCCCCTCTTACAGATCGGTATGGTGATCGCGGCGGTGCTGTTCATGAAACTCTTTTTGTCTTCGAATACCGTCAGCGGTATCATCGTCATCCCGCTCCTCATCACGCTGGCCGGAGACCTCGGCCTCGACCCCTGGTTCCTCGTGGCCCCGGCGGCCTTCACCGCGTCCCTCGGGATCATCCTTTTGACACAGTCCCCCACGAACATCATCCCCTACACGTCTGGCTATTTCTCGATCAAAGACTTTGCCCTCTCGGGTATCGTGATGACGGTGGTTATGATTGTCCTCTTGTCCCTGACGATCTACGTGGTGGGACCGCTTATGGGGGTATACAAGTTCTAAGGGAGAGGGTAGATATTTTCTGTTTACTTTTTTTTGCGACCATCTATAATGGCGTGCATCGTTTCATCACACTGAGGGAGGAACTATGGCTACAGTTGCCTTGATTGCCTTCTATATCCTTTTCCCGGTCTTGGTCATCTACCTTTGCCACAGGTACCCCACCGTGGATAAGATCGGCGCGGTAATCTTCTGTTACGCCGCGGGGATTCTTATCGGGAACATCGGGATACTTCCCGCAAACAGCTTCAAGACCATCGACCTGGTCATGACGATCGCCATCCCGTTGTCGCTACCCCTGCTCCTCTTTTCCATTGACATACGGAAGTGGTCACGGCTCGCGGGCAAGACCCTCTTTTCGATGTTCCTGGCGACCATTTCCATCGTGATTATCTCGTTTATCTCCTTTTTGATCTTCAGAAAGTCGCTTCCCGAGGGCTGGAAGATCGCGGGTATGCTCATGGGCTGTCTACACCGGCGGTACGCCAAACCTCGCGGCCATCGGCACGGCGCTGAAGGTCAATCCCACCACCTTTATCATGGTGCAGACTGCCGATGTTATCTTCAGCTCACTCTATATCTTCTTTCTTGTCACGATCGCACAGCGGGTATTTCTCCTGGTCCTCCCTCCATTCAAGAAGACCGCTGTCGCGGCGCAGGAGATCACCGGAGGGGAGTTCACCGACTACACGGGTATATTCTCAAAGGCGAAATTGTTTCCCCTCATCGCCGCATTCTTCCTTTCCATCCTGATATTTGCCGTGAGCGCCGGGATCATGTACGGCCTGCCGCCGGTCCTCTCGCGGATATCGAGCAATTTTGATCCCGAAAAGTACAAGCTTTTCGAGATCGCGATCATCGTCCTCTCGATCACGACCCTCGGTATACTCGCCTCCCTTGTCCCGAAGGTCAGAAACATCGACAAGACCTTTCAGCTTGGGATGTATATCATACTCGTCTTCTGCACGGCCGTAGGGTCTCTCGCGAATCTCACCAAGCTCTTCACCATGGCCCCCGAGATCATGGTCTTCGTCGCGATCTGCGTTTTTGCGACCCTGATTCTGCAGGTGATCCTCTCGATCCCCTTCAAGATCGACGCCGATACCACGATCATCGTCTCCACCTCGGCGATCTGCTCCCCGCCCTTCGTCCCGGTGGTGGCCGGCGCACTCAAGAACAAAGAGATCGTCTTTTCCGGGGTCACCACGGGCATCATCGGGTACGCCATCGGGAACTACCTCGGCATCACGCTCGGTTATCTCTACCACGCGTTCTTCCCATAATCTCACGTGACGCCTTTGTGACGATCGGTTAAATGGCTTCGCGCGCCTCGGATGTGAATAAATCAAAAAACCGTCTTCCTCTCTTCTTTGAGGAAAACGGTTTTTCATTATAAAGGCCAGGGTGTTGTCCCCTTAGCCGTGCGCCTTTTTTTGGAACCTTCCGGGTATCTTTTGTCCGCATTTCGGGCAGGATGACTCGACAAGTTTCACAATAACCGACTCCTCCTCTCTCCGATCGATGAGGAGTTCGTCGCAGGAGGGGCAGTAGGTGTTCTCGTACGGATGGCCGAAGACGTTACCGAGATAGGGGTATTTGAGCCCCTCTTCCTTGGCCATCCGGTAGATCTCCTCGAGGGTGTCGATCGGCGTGGCGGGATAGCTATCCCATCGATAGTGTGGGGTGAACTTCGTGATATGCCACGGGGTATCCGGGCCGACTTCCTTGACAATCCATCCGACGAGGCGTCTGAGCTCATCCCGATCGTCGTTTACGCCGGGGATGACGTTGGTGACCAGCTCCACGTGTATCCCCCAGCGGTGCCTGGCCCTCTTGACCATCTCCAGTATCTCTCTGAAGTCCACGATTCCCGCGATCTTCCGATAGGTCTTTTCCGAGAACCCTTTGATATCCACCCGAAAGACATCGAGATGCTGGCCGATGAAGTCCAGCGCGTCGCTGGTGAGGTAGCCGTTGGTCACCCAGCAGGTCCAGAGCCCCGCCTCCCTGGCGAGCGCCATCCCTCGCGCGGCGTACTCCACCCACAGCGTCGGCTCGTTGTAGGTGAACGACAGGCCGTCCGTCCGTTCCCGATGGGATATCTCTATGAGCACCTCCGGCGCGAGGTATTCCGTGGACCTTTTTCCCGAGCCGTCATCGATGCAATAGGACCCATTGGCGTCGGGGGCCGCGTGGGCGATCTCCCAGTTCTGGCAGCCGGGACAGGTGAAATTGCATCCCACTGAGCCGACCGAAAGCCATTGCGAGCCCGGGAAGAAATGAAAGATCGGTTTTTGCTCGATGGGGGCCACCGCCATCGACGAGACAAAACCGTAGGTGAGTGAGAAGACCTTTCCCCCCTTGTTGATCCTCGTTTTGCACCATCCCATCGTGCCTATCGGCATGATGCACCTTCTCAGACAGACGCGGCACTGCGTTCTCTTGTCATCGAGCCTGCTGTAGAGCGACGCGTGGTGCATGGTCAGGACTCTCCCCTATTCTTTTGAAATTCCACACTGCCTGTGGTAATCTTATACATCCAGCGCGAAACAACTTATTATCATAGTACAGAATACGGGGAAATGCAAAGCAATCATGCCCGATAAAATCCTTATCACTCGACAAATCCCGGGGGAAGGTCTGGCCGTTATAGAGGGCGACTATGACCTTGTCGTCAACGAACACGACCGCCCGATGACTCCCGATGAGCTCTTGGCCGGTGTCAAAGACGCGGTGGGACTATTGTGTCTCCTGACGGACAGGATCGACGGTGTGCTCATGGACGCCGCCCCCCGCCTTTTGGGGATCGCCAACTATGCCGTCGGATACGACAACATCGACATCGCAGACGCGACCGTACGGGGAATTCCCGTCTCCAACACCCCCGGCGTCCTCACCGACGCGACCGCGGAGTTGGCCGTGGCCCTTATCTTCGCCTGTGCCCGGAGGATATGCGAGGCTGAGCGCCACCTCAGGACGGGGCTGTGGAACGGGTGGGCGCCGATGCAATTTCTTGGGACCGATATCAAGGGCGCAACCCTCGGTATCGTCGGCATGGGAAAGATCGGCCAGGCCGTGGCTGTGCGCGGGCACGGCCTCGGGATGAGGATCGCCTATTGTGACGAAACGCCGATAGGCGAAAGGAGGCTTGGCCTTACGGCTGAGCGCGTCGAGCTCGGCGAACTCCTCGCCGGCTCCGACTTCGTATCTCTGCATGTCCCCCTGACGGAAGGGACGCGCCACCTGATCGGGAAAAGGGAGCTTGCCATGATGAAACCGACGGCCTTCCTCATCAATACCTCCCGGGGGCCGGTGGTGGACGAGGCGGCGCTTGCCGAGGCCCTCGAAAAGGGGGTCATCCGCGGCGCGGGGCTTGATGTCTATGAAGGGGAGCCGAAGGTGCATCCCGGGCTGTTGAGTATCGAGAGCTGCGTGCTCCTCCCCCACATCGCAAGCGCCACGCGGTCGGCTCGCACTAACATGGCGATCATGGCCGGCACGAATCTCGCGGCAATGATCGAGGACAGAGAAATTCCCAATCTCATCAATCCCGACTACACCAATAACAGAAGAAAGAGGTAGCCCGATGCAGTGGCGAAAGGAAAGAGACGCGTATATCATACGGATTGGCCTCGACGAGGCCGTGGAGGAGTCTTTACTCATATTTGGACAAAAGGCGGACGTCCAGTCCGGCCAGTTCTGGGGGATTGGTGCGGTCAAGAAGGTCGTGCTCGGGTATTACGATCTGTCGGATAAGACCTATCTCAAAAAAGAGATGCCCGGCTCATGGGAGCTTCTGTCACTCACCGGAACCCTCGCAAGAACCCGGGAAGGTCCGATCATTCACATGCACGGGCTCTTTTCCGACGCGGAATTCAAGACGGTCGGCGGCCACGTATTTTCCCTCACGACCGCCGCAACGGTGGAGATATACCTCGTCGTTCTCAAGTCCGGCCTCCTGAGGAGCTACGACGAGCAGACCGGGCTCAATCTCCTGGACCTCTGAGTTCCCCGACGGTGAGAAGACTGCCGCTTTCCCGTGAGGAAACCGTATATAAGGAAAAAGGGGCCGTTTGGCCCCTTATAGTTAAATATGGTGGCGGTGCAGGGATTTGAACCCCGGACACTGCGGATATGAGCCGCATGCTCTGACCGACTGAGCTACACCGCCCTAAAAGTTCAGCTCATAGATCAAGATCCCGCTCTTAGCCGGAACCAGGGCCGTCATCTCGGTCGAGTAAACAACGGCAACGACCAGCTCATCGATCCCATCCGAGTCGATATCTTTGATCTGATAGTCTGCAATATACCCGTCTATGAGACGTGAGCGCCAATTCTCGGAGAGGTTTACGCCGTCCCATTGGAGGTTGAAGACATTGCTCGTTTTGTAGAGCCGAAACTTCGGCAACAGGTTCAATGTCTCGCTTATGTTCTTCTCGACGAGCACCTCGGGGATGTTGTCATGATTCAAATCGGTTATAAAGATCCTCGGCTGAATATAGATATCCCCCTCGCCCGGCAGCGTATCCGCCCCTCTGTTGGCCTCTTCCTCTTTTTTGGCCGTGCTGAAATAGTTAGTCGTGCCGCCCCAGTAATCCTTGCTCTTCCATTTGGCCGTGCCGTCCATCGCGTCGACCTCGAGGTGATTGTCATTGTTCAGCCTAACCACCTCGGGCTTGCCGTCCTTATCAATATCCACGGGAAGCGCCAGGCCGAAGATTGACGTGCCCGAGGGATAGTCGACGGAGAGCCCCTGGACATATTCCCCATCCTTATATTCGACCCTGTAAATGCCGCCGTAGAACCCGCCGGACATCCCCATCTTCTGGCAAAAGAGGACAGGCTCTTCCCCGGGCCGGCTAAAGGCACGGAAAAAGAGATCGATATTCTTTTGGATCTTCTCAAGCTTCTTCTTGGACGTATTGTATTCGAGCACGAAGGACGAAAGTCTGCCCTTATTGACATTGGTGACGAATATCTCCGTCCGGCCGTTTCCGTTTAAATCCAACGCGTCCAGCGACAGGAAATTATCTGCGGCCCCGCCGCTGAATTTATTAAAGAACTCGAATTCTTCCTTGCCACGTTTATATACCCAGATATCGTTCTTATCCATTACGAGAGTTTCGTTGACGCCGTCACCGTCGATGTCGCCGACATCGACGCCCTTGATCTGGATATCCCAAAACGGGCTTTTCCTGAAATCGGTCTTACTCATCAGGTCGCGCGTGGCGAATATGAAGTTGGGGTTGTCCACCTGCTCTCCCATATATCCCGCGATCCCTTCCTTCGGTATGTAGCCAAGAATCTTGAAGTTCATGTTTCGCGCAAATTCGTTGACTTTCGGGATGAGAGAGTCAAGACCGCTTCCCTGGGCGAATATGGAGGTGGACTGCTCCTTCTTCTTGACGTTGAACATCTTGGCGTCCAATGAAAACGCGTCACCGAGCTTCGTAAGTGCACCGAGGATGACGTAATCGGCCCCGAGCCTCTTTCCAAGTGACTCGGCGTTATCGATCGTCATTGACGTTTCATATTCTTTTCCGAGGGACCGAACGACTGTGTTTCTCTCCATTACCGTGATCCTCTCGTCGACCGAGAGGCGCGAGGCGATCATGTCGTAGAGAGCGCCCTCAAGGTAGTCAAGCTTTTCGGGGCTGTTAACCTTAAACGGGATGATCGCGACCTTAATTTTATCCGCGCCGAAAGAGGCAGCGGGGAAAATCAGACACAAGATGAAAAAACAAACGATGATGAGTCGAACGTTCTTCATATCGCCCCTCAAAAGAGATTGATCAATTTTTCTACTATTACCATCGAATCTTTTCAAAGTCAAGGAAATTATCCTCGGCAGGCGGGGCAGCGTTTTCCCCCGCCTCGGAAATGCGGGAGAAAACTCGACTGCTTTGTCAAGAACAACTCTCTCGTTACCTTTGCATCACGGAATAAAGCTCGGCGACAAATGTCGGACTGGTAAACGCGAAGCCGTAAGGGAAAGGAAACCCGAGCGGATTACCCGACGGGTCCGATCTGACTTACGCGGAGTCCTGCGATTTCCCTTTGCCCTTCAGTATCTCGGAAATCTTCTGGGCGAGGTGCGAGAGCTGGGACGGCTTCTGGATGAAGCCGTCCACGCCCAAGTCGATTAAATCGCCGGCCTGGCCGTTTTCGCTATAGCCGGAGGTAAGGAGCACCTTTACGTCCGGGACCGCCCCACGAATTCGTCCGAGGGTCTCCTTGCCCGAGAGTTTAGGCATCACTACATCGAGGATCACCAGGTCGATCTCCCCCTTCTTTTCGAAGAACAGGCCGGCCCCTTCCTGCCCATCCTTGGCCGTAATGATCCGGTATCCCTGCTCGCTGAGAAAATCACCCCACATCTCTCTCACTACCGGCTCGTCGTCGATCAGCAGGATCGTTGCTACAGACCTGCTCTGCCTCTTCTTAGTGACCTTGGTCGAGTCCAACGCTCTTCCCTCCACCGCGGGGAAATAGAGCTTAAAGGTGCTCCCCACCCCCGCCTCGCTGTAGACGGTCACGAGTCCCCCATGGTTCTTTACGATTCCATAGACCGTCGAAAGGCCCATTCCCGTCCCCCCGATGTGTTCCTTTGTAGTAAAGAATGGGTCGAATATCCGTTCCTTGACCTCCCGGCTCATCCCCATACCCGTGTCCGTTACCGAAAGGATCACGTAGTCACCCTCACGGGCGTCAAGATGCGTCCTGACGAATTCCGCGTCGAGCTTCTGCGTGAGCGTCTCGATGATGAGGCGACCCTTCCCCGGCATCGCGTCCCGCGCGTTTATGCAGAGATTGAGGAGACACTGTTCGATTTGTCCCAAGTCTCCTTTAACAGCGGGGAGATCTTGCACGAGGTGAAGGTCAACCTTGATCGATTTGTCCAGCGTCCCGGTGATAAGCGGGAGCATATTCTTCACAACCGTATTCACCGAAAGCCTGGCGGGATGGAAGGAGCCGCCCCGCGTGATATTAAGAAGCTCCTGCGTGAGCCGGCTTGCCCGCACGGTTCCCTCGTGTATGATCCTGAGCGCCTTGAAGTCGGCGTCGTCATCTTTCTTTTTTCCGAGGAGAAGCTCGGAGTACCCCATGATACCCACGAGGATGTTGTTGAAGTTGTGAGCAATCCCCCCCGCAAGGGTACCGACGGCTTCCATCTTTTGAGATTGAATCAGCTGCTGTTCGAGTTTTTTCTTTTCCGTCACATCCCGCAGCGTGCCTTGGAAACCGACGACCCGGCTCTCTTCCCGAATGACGTTCACGCACCCCTCAACGGTGCGCTCCTCACCGTCCTTTCGAATCATCGTATAGAGAGCGCCGCTCATGGGGTGGCCCGTCTCAAAGAGGCCGTGATAAGCGTTATAGACCGCCTCGGCCTGATCCGGTTTCATGAATTCACGAAAGTTCTTCCCGACCATCTCGTCCCGACGATAGCCCGAGAGTATCTCCGCGGCATGGTTTGCCTCGGTGAAGTTTCCGTTGATATCGACGGTAAAGGCCGATTCGATCGAGTTTTCGAAAAGGCTCCTCCACTTTTCTTCCGACTCCCTCAATGCCTCCTCGAATCTCCTGCGGTCGGTCACGTCTCGGGTGAAGGTGAGCAGCGCCTGTTGCCCCGCCCACGTGATGAGGACCCCATTGGATTCGGCCCATTTGATGGTGTTGTCCTTCGTAAGAAAACGGAATATGGAAAAGAACGAGTAGGCGTCCCCCGATATCTTACGCTCGTATTCCTTGATGATTTCGAGCCGGTCATCGGGATAGATCAGCTCGATGAAATATTTACCGATCAACTCCTCCCGTGAGTAGCCGGTGATCTCCGAAAGCTTCGCGTTGGCGAACTTGATAAGCCCGTCCTGGGCGACCATGATGGCCTCCTGGGAGTTATCCACGAGGATTCGGTACTTTTCTTCCGATTCGCGCAGGGCATCCTCGGCTAATTTTCTATCCGTTATATCGGTGATGATGCCGGTGAGGTTCGGCCCCTCCCTTTCCTGAGAAGAAAGCTGCACCGATACGCGGACATGTTTCACGATCCCACTTTTGCCCACTACGCGGAAGTGATGGATCTCTTTTTTCCGCGAAACGGCCTTTTCCAGGCCGTCGACGGTTTTCGAAACGTCTTCGGGGTGCACGAAGTCGAGAAATTTCTTCCCGATAACTTCGTCGGGCTCGTATTCGAAGAGCCGTCGCACCGCGGAGCTTACGTACGTGATGACGCCGCGCGTATCGGCATTAAACACTACGTCGGCGAGGTTCTCGATAAGCAACCGGTACCTCTTTTCGCTTGCCGACAGTTGCTCCTGGGCCAGCCCGAGCTCCTCGATCTTTTCCAACAGCTCGTCGTTCTTTTCCTTCAGCTGAGCCGTTCGATTCCTTACCCGCTCCTCCAGCTCGATATGGGCGCCCATCAGCTGCTGTTCTATCTCTTTTCTGCCAATGGCATAATGGATGGAGCGAACCAGGAGGTTTCTGTCCGCCTCGCCCTTGAAGAGGTAATCCTGCGCACCTTCCGCGATGGAGAGCCGCGCCAGTTCCTCGTCTCCGGTGGCGGAGAAGACTACCACAGGGAGCCTGGGCGCCCGCGCGCGAACGGCGCGCAGCGTTTGGATCCCTTCGCTGTCCGGCAGGCCCAGGTCGAGGATGAGGATATCGAACTCCTCGGACTCTATGAGCGATAGTCCTGAGGAGAGGGTTTTGGAGCTGGTGAGGGCAAAGGGACCCGGCTTAGTCCGGCCGAGCATATCTCCGACCAGCCGTGTGTCGAGGGAGTTGTCCTCGATCAGGAGGACGCGAATCGGTTCTGTTGTCATCGACTAAACCCGTTGTTGACAATGAAGATAAGCCAATAACCGGTCGATGTATGATACCCCGCCCTTCGGATGTCAGGCTCGGAATCGACAACAAGAGGAAAGGAAGTGGGGGTTCGACGCTATTTTATCAAAAACAGAGGAATGGACAAGTCTTTTATTGATACCGATGAAATAAAAATAGCCTTTCGGGGAGTGTCGGTTGACGACGGTCGTCCTTCTGAAAGGCTTTTGTTCCGGATGGCAGGAGGTACTGGATATCTCTAAAAAGAAATACGCCTTAGTCTTGAGCGTCGAAGAATCTTGGTTGATTTACGTTATCGTCAAGAAAGAACCTCTATTAACCAAATGATACGGTTTTCATATCACACAACTCGTGAACTACAGCAATTTATCCCTAATCCCAGTTACCTATATCTTCAAACACGAGAGTCATGTTCTTACACTTGGGGCAAAGGAAACTGGTGTCGGGGAGCTTGAAAAACTCATCCTTATCGGCGACTCTCCAAATAAAGAGATAACCGTGTTCCTCAATTTTTGCCGAAGGGTCGTAAAGAGAAGGGTCGTCGTAAAAGGTGACTTTTCCGTCGCATCCGGGGCATCGTGCTTCGTTCTTCTTCATATAGTTGCGTACGAGGAACTCATTGCAGTTCAGGCAAATGGCTGGTGCATTGCAGGTGTCCATGAAGTTCATAAATCCAGCACCGACGAATATATCGCCTGTATCAAAACCGCACTTACAGAGGCCCCTTAATTTGATTCCCATGACGACCTGCTCGATTGACTTATGGTGACTTTACGACTCCTGATACGTCGGGAGGGAAAAACATCCACACTATATATAATACCAAAAATCAGAGTTTGAGACAAAACGGATTCATAAAGAGAGCGTCAATGGACAGGAACAATGCGTTTGAATGGCAATGGATTAAACAGAACTCGCCTCAGATGGAACCTGGCGTTAAGAAACCCTGCTATTGAGGTCGTAAACGGAAACAGACTAGCACTATCTCCCTCGGAATTGAGCGGGTTGATAGCGAATATCCAGAGCATTCACTCATGCTTCCGGGCCCGCCTAAAACAAATCATGGGGCGGCTGATAGGTATTATCACGCTCCACCCCATGGCTGATGAGCCCTGCCTGAAAGCCGACTCACTCAGAAGAGTGATGCCATCTCCGGCATCCTAAACAGGACTTTCTTTTCGTTGGTAGGCGGTACTGGATTTGAACCAGTGACTTCCACCGTGTGAGGATGGCACTCTACCGCTGAGTTAACCGCCCATGTTTCTTAATTAAAGATACACAAGCGCCTTTTCTTTGTCAAGATTATTATTGTAAAGCCGAGCCGTCCTCAAATGAGGTACCCACCATCGGCGGTGAAGACCGACCCCGTGGTATAGCCCGCGAGTCCCGAAACCAGGAAGAGCGCCAATCCCGCGATCTCGTACGGCTCTCCCACGCGCTTCATCGGGCAGTGCTCCATAAAGACCGAAAGGGGCGCCTCATTGCTCCAGAGAAACTCGGAAAAATGGGTCTTGACGAGGCCCGGGGCGATGCAGTTGACCCGGATTTTTTTCGCCGCCCATTCAAGCGCGAGGACCTTCGTCAACATGACGACGGCCGCTTTCGTCACGCTGTAGAGCCCCGTTCCGAATGCGGGCTTGAATCCCTCGACCGAGGCGATGTTGACGATCGCTCCCCCGCCCCCCTTTTCCATCAGGGGCATCACGCGCTGGCTCAGGAAGAGATATGCCTTGACATTGATGTCCATCATCTTGACGAACAACGCCTCGTCGATCTTCTCTATCGGCCCGAAGACCGGGTTGATGGCCGCGTTGTTGACAAGGATATCGACCGTCCCGAACCGCTCGACGGCGGCATTTACCAGCTTTTCAAGGTCGTCGACCTTCCCGGTGTGGGCGGATACGGCAAGCCCCTTGCCGCCTGCCGCCTCGATCTCTCGCGAGACCCGCTCGAGGTCGGGGAGCTTCCGGCTTGCAACCACGACGTTTGCCCCCGCTTCCCCGAGCGCCAGCGCGATATCTCTCCCAATACCCCTGCTCCCACCGGTGACGATCGCGGTTTTCCCGGTAAGCTTCAGCTTGTCGATGTACATGGGGCCTTCCTCCTTCCTAATGTGCGTTCATAGAACCAACGGATTTCGTCCAACATCCGTCTCTCTCACTTCGGTCTGCGGACATTTGCGATTCATGCCATTCACCGCGGCACGCCCGAAGCGTGCCGAGCCTTAGCGCCGCATCCTTCTGTTACCACTTTTTTGACTGATTTGCAACTTTTTCGGGATTTTTTACGGAAATCATGAGATACTGGTAACAATCAATACAATGTGTATTAGGCAGAGGTATGGCGGGAAAAGACCATTACGACGTTATCGTTATCGGAGCCGGCCCCGGAGGACTCGGCGCGGGACTGGGCGCGCTTGAGGCCGGTGCCGACGTTCTCGTTGTCGAGAAGCAGCGCACCGTTGGTGATACCATCAAGGGCGAGACGATCCATCGAAACCAGGAGATGGAGCGGATCCTCGGGCCGGGCTTTTTCGATCGCAACACGATCGCTACCACCACCAGGCGTCGGTATTATTCTCCCACCGATTCCCGCTGGATCGACCGGGTTATCTCTGACCCGAACCTCATCTTCTTCTGGTCTGATTTCACGGACGATATGACGAGGCTGTCTCGGAAGAAGGGGCTCGACATCGCCTTCCAGACCGAGGTGATCGACCTCCTGGTGGAAGGAGGGCGCGTCGCCGGGGTGAAGGTGAGGCATGGAAAAGCGATACGCGAGCTGACCTGTCGGGTCGTCATCGGGGCCGACGGCACGGAGGGGATCACCTCGCGGGCCCTCGGCATCAGGCGGGACGCCATCGACTGCCCGGTCCTCAAGCTCCGCGTCGAGAAGATGGATTATCCCGACATCCGCCTCGAATATTTTACCCACATCTACGCCGACGATCCGCCCTCGGTCGGCTACATCTTTCCGAGCGGAGAGGGAAAAGCCGACGTGGGGCTCCTCATCTTCAAACCCAACGCACGCAAAAACACGCCGATACCCGACGCACATAATGTCGGCGATTTTCTCGACCGTTTCATCGACAGACACCCTGTCTTCAGGGACCGGATGCGGACGGCAAAAGAGACCTACCGTCTCTTCACGATCATCCCCATGGGCGGCTTCATCGAGCGGTTCGTCCCCGCCCTCGGGGTTGTCATGGTGGGCGACGCGGCGGGCCAGGTTGAGGCCAAGGGCGGCAGCGGCATTGCCTCGTCGTTTCTCATCGGTCATCACGCGGGAGGGATCGCGGGCAGATTCGCCAAGGCAGGCCGTGCGTGGGATATGCGTCAGGCAAGGCGTATGGAGGCCGAGATCAAGACCCACCCCGCTTACGTCAAGGTGGCTTCATATTATCGCTATATCCGCCCGGTGCGCTCGCTCATGTTCATGATCCATAACGCCGAGACGGCCGACCGGCGCTTCGGGCTGATATCGAAGGTACTGAGGTAGAAGAGGCATCTCCATCATGCCCTATGAATCGACGAAAATGTAACGGGCGCCTGTGTGGCGCCCGTTCGTATTTTTTTCCCCTACCTGGCCCCCAAGAAATCGAAGATTTCCTTGGGGTTAGAATGCCTTCTTCAGGATATCCAGCGCCACATCAAAGGTGATCTCTTCCGGGTTTATCGTGCAGGAGCCGTCGTTGATGGCGGCCCTGGCGATATCGGGGAGCTGTTCCTTCTTCACACCCGCATCCGAGAGCTTCGTCGGCAGGCTGCTGGCCTTTTCGAGCTCCTTGCCGAGTTTCCTCACCGCGGCGACGGTAGCCTTAGCGTCCTCAAGGGCCTTCCCCGTGGCGTGGGCTCCCATGAAAGGAGCGAGCTCTCCGATGATACCCGCCACCTTCTTGAAGTTATTTTCCATGCCGTACGGCAACAGGATCGCATTTGCCACCCCGTGGGGCACCCGGGCGACACCGCCCGTGGCGTGGGCCAGGCCGTGCACGACGCCGACCAGCGAGTTGGAGAATGCGGCGCCGGCGATCGTCGCGGCATTCAGCATCGCCAGCCTCGCCTCCTTGTCTTTCGGCTCCTTGACCGATTTGAGCAGGTACTCATGGATGAGGCGGATAGCGGCGATGGCAAATCCATCCGAGACCGGGTTCTTGGCCAGGCAATAATAGGCCTCCATGGCGTGGGTCAGCGCGTCCATTCCGGTGGCGGCCGTGATCTTGGGGGGCATCGTCATGGTCATGCGCGGATCGAGGACGGCCGCCTTCGGGAAGAGCTTGCTTGAGGTGAAGGCCATCTTGGTGTGGCTCTTTTCATCATAGATGACCGCGGCGCTCGTGACTTCCGACCCGGTGCCCGCGGTCGTCGGGATGGCGATAAAGGGCATCATATCCTTCTCGAGCCGGTCGACCCCCTGGAATTTCATGAGGTCGTCGGTCTTTTCCACGACGATCATATTGGCGCACTTGGCCGTGTCGATGACGCTCCCGCCGCCGACGGCGATGAACGAGTCGCACTTCTTGTCCTTGAACAATTTCGCGACCCGATTGACCACGCCGCTGCCGGAATCGGGTGGGGTCTCGTCGAAGATCACGCCGATCTTGATGTTGGAATCCGCGAATACCTCAGTCACCAGCTTGATGAGGCCGGCTTTTACGACGCCCTGATCGGTGACGACAAGCGGACGCTTTGCACCGAGGAGCGTCAGCTCATAGGGGAGGTTCGAGAGGGCCTTGAGGCCGCTCAGGATCTTAACCGGGCAGATGAATTCGTAATATTGGGGCAGCATTGCTTTTCTCCTATTCTTCTATTTTATTTATGACAGCCTACTTCGTCGCGCTCAGCGCCATGTCTATTCCCATGGTGAGGTAGACATAGAGCTTGAAAAGCTTCTGCTTGAGCGTGAGCCTTGGCGGCAGCTTGAATACCTTCTTAAAGACGATCCCCGGCAGGAGATAGGCCTGGACGATCCCCATCGCTCGGTTGGCCCTGATGCCGTCGGTCACGTTCCCGTGCAGCAGCGCCCGATGCTGGATAAACGCCACGTGAGATCCCATCTGCGCGGTAAACGGCAAAAAGGCGCAGTCCACGTTCTTGAAGAGGATCTTGACGTCCGGTTTCTTATACCCCCTGCCGAGGTAACGGATCGCCCCGTTTTCCTCCTTGAGCGATATAGCCGGTCCCTTGGGGAGGACGCCGAGCGAGATGACGATCCCCTTTTTCCAGTCTTTGATCTCCTCCTTGAGCTCGGCGCTGTGACGGGAAACCTTCTCGAAGGTGACCCCGAGGGCGAGGAGCGCGATGCTTACGACCGTCTTTTTGAGTCGATACGATAAGGAAGGTTTGAGAGTATCCGTTCGTTCTTCCATATATATCCCCTTATAAAATTAAATAAGTGTCACTCACCTGGCGGGCATTATATCATTCAAGATACAAGTTTCAATATAAATGTAAACGGATCTCCCCATTATTTCGACCAGCATCTCACCTATTTTTGCACAAAGCCGTCCATCGTTTTAGAAAAATATCTTGACATGCCTCTGCGTTTCCGTTATCTTCAAGTTGAACTTTATGCTTTAAGCTTTCATATTATGCCCATCAAGATCAGTGAGCTGGGGCGGATCACCGGAGTCCCGCAGTCCACCATTCGATACTACGTCAAGGAAGGGATCCTCCCCAAACCGACCAAGGTCAACAAGTCGATGGCCTACTACGATGAATCGTGCATCGAGCGGATCGCCCTCGTGCGCGAACTCCAGGAAAAGAAATACTACCCGCTGTCCGTGATCCGAAACATCATGTCGCGTATGGACAGCGGAATTGATATCTCCTCCCTCCTGTCGCTTGAAGACGCCATATTCGGCCCGCGGACCCAGGGCGACCAGCGCCTCCTCACAAGAGAGGAGTTCCTGGCCGCAACCGGTATCGAGGAACAGCTCCTGACAGCGGCCGAATCGCTCGGGATTATCATCCCCTACAACAGGGGGACCAAGAAGCCGTATAACCAGGAGGATGTGATTTTTACCAGGAGTATCATCAAGGGAAGCAATGAGCTCGGCATCGACATTCATGAGATAACCTTCTATGTGGAGTTCGGCAAGAAGATCGTCGAGGAAGAAATACGGCTGAGGAAGAAGATCGTGGCGGGTAAAAACAAGGATGAGAACATCAGGATCACCGCAACTCTCTCCGAGCACGCCGATGAGCTCAGGGGCTATATCCTGCGCAGGCTCTTCCAGTCCAAGGTCAAGGAGATGATGGAAAAATCGAAAGAGAAAAAATCCTCACCGTAATAGTCCTCGTTCCCCTGGAGGTGAATGATGAAAACTCACGTACTTACTTTCCGTAATCTGATCATACTCATTATCGTCCTGGCGTTGTTCCCCACCAGCGGGTGCTCAGAGAGAAAACGTCCTACCTTTAAAGCTCAGTACGACGTCATTATCATCGGCGGCGGTATGGGCGGCCTGTCCGCGGGGGCGCACCTCGCGTCCAAGGGCCTCAAGGTGCTGCTCCTTGAACAGGACCATAAGGTCGGCGGCTGCACAACGAACTTCAAACGGGGGGACTTCACGTTCGAAGTGGCCCTCCACGTCATGGCCGGGGGACTGCCGGAAAGGAACGGCGCCCTCTATCAGCTCATGAAGGCGTGCGGCGTCGACAAGAAGGTCACCATCTACCAGCTTCCCGAATTATACCGATCGATCTACCCCGATATCGACATCACGCTCCCCGCGGCGTCCTGGGATGCCTACAAGACGACACTCAAAGAACGATGGCCCAGCGAGTCGGCCGGCATTGATAAATTCCAGCTCCTTTGCGGACAGGTCATGAGCGAAATCATGTCGATAAAGGACCTCTTCCGGGAAACCGGGTTCAGGGCTTTCCTCACCAAGGCGCAGATCCCCTTCAAAGAGAGGACCCTTTTTAAGTGGAAGGATAAAACCCTCAAGGACACGATGGACGAGTGTTTCAAGGATGACAAGCTGAAGGCCGTCATGTCCCAGCTCTGGATGTACTACGGCGGGCCGGCGGACGACCAGACGTCTCTCATGAATTTCGCCGCCACCGAGATGTTCCTGACCGACGGCGTATGCCACGTCAGGGGAACCTCTCAGGCCCTCTCCGACGCCTATGCCGACCGGATCAGGGAGCTCGGCGGTGAGGTAAAGACCGGGACACTCGTCACAAAGATTATCATGAAAGACGGCCTGGCGCGCGGCGTCGAAACGGAATTCGGAGACACGTACACGGCCCGCTATATCGTCTGCAATACCGATCCCTACCAGATGGTATTCAAGCTGATCGGCGAGGAAAACCTGCCCAAGGATTATGTCAAGAAGATCAAAGGAATGAAGCCGGCAAACTCGTTGTTCGGGGTCTACCTCGGGCTGAACATAGACCTGAAGAAGCTCGGCTATAAGGACACGGATATCATCTACAACAAGTCTTACAGCTCAAACGTCATATACGATAAGTGGATGAGGGGAGACATCAAGAACAGCGCCTGTCTCATCGGGATTTACAGCAATTACGGCGATCCGATCTACGCACCGCCGGGAAAATCGCTCGTCTCTCTGCTGGTCTACAGCAACTATGACCTCTGGCCCAAGGATCACGACGAATATCAGAAAATGAAAGAAGAAAAGGCCGACGAGCTGATCGCCCTGGCCGCAGAGGTCATACCGGAGCTTGCAGATCCCAAGAATATCGAGGTCAAAGAAACCGTTACGCCGGCAACACTGGCCGAGTTCACCAAGAACTACCAGGGCGTCCCCTACGGCTTCTACATGAGCCTTGACCAGTGGCAGAAGATACCCAACTATACCCCCATCGACAATGTCTTCATCGCCAGCAACTGGACACAGGGATTCCACGGGGTCGGCGCGGGACAGGTTAACGGGTGGCAGGCAGGGCGCCTCATCCTCGACCGGGAGGGCATCGAGTAGTCAGGACACCTGAGAGGAAAAGAAAGGCGCTGCGTCCGGCCTCGCCAGGCGAGCGCCTGCCGGCCGGCAATTGATCACTCGTCCTTAGGTAAGGAGCGCATCGACTCCACCTGGCACCGGCGCGCCGGCTGAGTCTTCTCTGCGAGAGATCCGGTTTTTCTGCTTTCGTTTTGAACGGATTTGTATATACTGCGTCCATCGTGAGGTGTACCATGAACAGACCACGCCACATCGCGACAATCGTCATCATCTTTGTCATCTCTCTTTCGCTTCTCATCAGCACCCGGGTGCGCGCAAGAAGCGCCCTGATTTCAAGGCCCAGTACGACGTCATCATCGTCGGCGCCGGCATGGCGGGGCTCTCGGCCGGCGCGCACCTTGCCAGTAACGGCCTCAAGGTCCTGGTCCTCGAACAGCACCACAAGGTCGGAGGCTGCACGACCAATTTCAAGCGGGGCGACTTCACCTTCGAGGTGGCGCTGCACGAGCTGGCCGGCGGCGGCCTCTTCCAGCTCATGGACCTCTGCGGCGTAAAACAGAAGGTTAAGCTCTATCCGCTCCCCGACCTCTACCGCTCGATCTTCCCGGGCGATCCTACCGTCGATATGACGATGCCGGCCAACTGGAAGGGATGGGACGATACCCTCAAAAAGAAATGGCCCGAGGAGTCCGAGGGAGTCGATAAGCTGCACAGGCTCTCCACGCAGGTCTTTGCCGACATCATGGACGTGAAGGACCTCTTCCGCTATAGCGGCCCGAAGGCCTTCTTCAAGACGCTCTCCGTCCCCATTAAGCATCCGGCCCTCGTCAAATGGAGCAGGAGGACCTTACAGCAGCTCCTTGACGAGTGCTTCAAGGGTGAAGACATCAAGGCCGTCGTCTCCCAGTTCTGGGTCTACTACGGCGCCCCGATCCCCGACGAGATCGCCATCTTCTCTCTGGCCGCCAATGAGGTCTTCCTCACCGAAGGCGCCTGGCACGTCATGGGCACGTCCCAGGCCCTCTCCAACGCCTACGCCGAGCGTATCCGTGAGCTCGGCGGGGATGTCAAGACCGGTACCCTCGTCACGAAGATTATCATCGAAAACGGCATGGCCACCGGAGTCGAGACCGAGTTCGGCGAAAAATACACGGGCCGCTATGTCCTGGCCGACACCGATCCCTACCAGCTCATCTACAAGCTCGTGGGAGAAAACAATTTGCCGAAAAGCTACGTGAAAAAGGTCAAATCCCTCAAACCGGCCAACTCCCTGTTCGTCACCTACCTCGGCCTGAATATCGATCTCAAGAAATTGGGCTACAAAGACACCGAGATATTCTACAACACGTCAAAAGACTCCGTGGCCGTATACAACAACATGATGAAGAATGACTTCAAGGACGGGATGGTCTCCATCACGATCTACTCAAACTACGGCGACCCGATCTACGCCCCGCCCGGCAAATCGGTCGTGGCGCTCCTTGAATTTTCCGATTACGACAGCTGGCCCAAGGATTATGACAGCTACCAGCAGATGAAAGACGACAAGGCCAAGGAGATCATCGATCTTGCCGCAAAGGTGATCCCCGAGCTTGCCGATCCTAAAAACATTGAGGTCAAGGAAGTCATGACTCCGCTGACGCTCGAGGAATTCACGATGAACTATCACGGGATCCCGTACGGCTTCTACCTCGACACCAAGCAGTGGAAGAAGATCCCGATTAATACCCCGATTGATAATCTCTTCATCGCGTCAAGCTGGACCCAGTCATGGCACGGGGTGGGATCGGCTCAGATCAACGGCTGGATGGCCGCTCGTCTCATCATGGATCGGGAGGGCATCAAGTAGTTAAGCCCGCGCGTGACCGGGCTAACCGATATTTTCAGGTTATGTCCCCTGCGGTTGTCATGGGGGCAAGACAATAGTAACGAGAGACTTCATTCATCCTATTGCAGGAGACAACCGATGAGAAAGAAACATACTATTTCGCAAACGATTTTCGTCCTCTTTCTCGCCCTGACCTTCCTCATCGCCACGGGATGCGCCGAAAAAAAGCCTCCCACCCATAAGGCGCAGTACGATGTCATCATCATCGGCGGCGGTATGGGGGGACTCTCCGCCGCGGCTCACCTGGCCACCAAGGGCCTCAAGGTGCTTCTGCTTGAGCAGCACCAAAAAGTGGGCGGCTCCACGAGCAACTTCACGCGCGGCGCATTCACGTTTGAGACCGCCCTCCACGAGATGGCCGGCGGCGGACCCGGCAAGCAGGACCGCGCCCTCTTTAAGCTCCTGGCCGCCTGCGGGGTCGACAAGAAAGTCCGGCTCTACGAGCTGCCCGATTTCTACCGCTCCGTCTACCCCGGCGGTGTTGACGTCACGATGCCCAACAACTGGGACGGCTGGGACAAGACCCTCAAGGACAAATGGCCCGAGGAAGCATCCGGCATCGACACGTTCCACGCGCTCTGCTCCGGCATGATGAATGATTTCCTGTCGATGAAGAACCTCTTCCGGTATTCCGGCCTCAGGGCTTTCCTCACGAAGGCGCAGGTCCCTCTTAGGCAGAAAACATTCTTCCACTGGAAAGACAAGACGCTCAAGGAGCTGATGGACACATGCTTCAAGGGCGAGGACATCAAGGCCGTGGTCTCGCAGCTCTGGGTCTACTACGGCGCACCCGTTCCCGATGAGACCGCCCTGCTGCTCTTGGCCGCCACCGACGGTTACCTCACGGACGGCATCTGGCACATCAAGGGAACCTCCCAGGCCCTCGCCAACGCCTATGCCGATCGGATTAGAGAGCTCGGAGGCGTCGTGAAGACCGGGGAGCTCGTTACAAAGATCACCATGAAAGACGGCGTGGCCACCGGGGTCGAGACCGCGCTGGGAAACACCTATACCGGCCGGTATATCGTCGCCAACACGGACCCCTATCAGCTCGTCTTCAAGCTGATCGGACAGGAGAATCTCCCCAAGGACTATGTCCAGAAAATCAAGGATATGAAGCCCGCCAACTCTCTGTTCGGCGTCTACCTCGGGCTCAACATCGACTTGAAAGCCAGGGGATATAAGGACACCGAGATCATCTATAACACCAGCAAGGACAGCACCGTCCTCTACGACAACATGATGAAAGGTGATTTCGCAAACGGCGCCACCACCATCACCATCTACAGCAACTATGGCGACCCCATCTACGCGCCTCCCGGTAAGTCGGTCGTGGTGCTCCACTCCTACTCGGACTACAATATCTGGCCGAAAGATCAGGAAGAGTACCTGGCCATGAAGGAAAAGAAGGCCCAAGAGCTGATTACGCTTGCGGCCAACATGGTGCCGGAGCTTGCCGATCCGAAGAACATCGAGGTAAAGGAGGTCGTCACGCCGGTAACTCTTAAGGAGTTCACCATGAACGAGGACGGCATCGTTTACGGCTTCTATATGAATCCCGCGCAGTGGCAAAAGATCCCCAACGACACACCGATCGATAACGTCTTTATCGCCAGCAACTGGACCCAGGCTGGCACGGCGTCGGCTCCTGCCAGGTCAACGGATGGAGGGCCGCACGGCTCATACTTGACAGAGAAGGTATCGAATAAGAGTGGAGGAAAATATGAAAAGGAATACAATCATACTGCTTTTGGCCGTGGGCGCCCTCTTCCTGTTTTTCATGGGCGTTGCGGCGTTCTCAATCGAGAAAACACCGACGACGGTGATGATCGAGGATACTACAAAGGCCACCGACCGGTATCTCGGGGTCGACTTCAAGCACGAATACCACATCACAACCCTCGGCATCACCTGCGTCACGTGCCACCATGCCGAGAAGAAGGGTTTCGTTTCCGGAACGCCCGCCCGCTGCGAGGTCTGCCACAAGGCCGACGCCGCCATCACCTTCAAGGATGCGATGCACAAGAATTGCGTCATCTGCCACATCAACGAGACCGCCAAAGGGAAAAAGCCCCCGACGGAGTGCCTCGGGTGCCATACCCAGAGGAAGTAACCGAGCTTTCCGACCCCCTCTCAAGAGGGGGTCGGTCCCCCTCCCCTGTTGTCCGCCCCGTGTGGAGGAAAACCCACGCTCCCCCGCAATGGATACAAAAGCGTTTCTCTTTTTTGCTTTATCAAGGCCGCGTTTTGTAGTATAAATTGACCATGTCGCTAAAGATTACCGAATGAAGCGAGCCGATATTATTTTTCTCATCGCGGTGGTTGCCCTGATCGGCTCCGCTTTTCTCCTTTTCGAGATCCTCGCCACGCCCGCGGGAAAGACGGTCGCCATCGAGGAGGGAAACGAGGTAGTGGGTAACTACCCCCTCTCCGAGGATCGGACGATCAAGGTCCAGGGCCCGCTCGGCATCACCACCGTGGTAATTAAAGGCGGCCAGGTCTATGTGTCGGACTCGCCCTGTCCGAACAAGATCTGTATTGAAATGGGGCACATTTTTGAAAAGGGAGACACTATTGTCTGTCTCCCTAACCGTGTTTACATCACCATACGCTGATGACAAGCCGCTTGACAAAATCCCGCGCAAAATGCCGATCGGTACCGGGAAGTCGGGCGTACCCCTCCCTACGCATACGTGCATCCATACTCCTTCTTCTCTCTTTTGTCTTTCTTCCTCTGTTTGTGGAAGTCGGCTGCGCCCCTACGTCCGCCCTCGCGTGGAACCGCAGGGGCCTGGACTATTACCGGCACGGTGATCTCGACCGGGCTCTCGCGTCGTATACCGAGGCCATCAGACTCTCCCCCGACCTCGCCGCCGCCTACTATAACCGCGGCGCCCTCTATCGGAAGTTATCGCGCCCAACAGACGCGAGGGCGGATTTCTCAAAGGCCCTGGAGCTTGGACCCGAACTACGCCGACGCCTATTTCGCCCGTGGCGGCCTCTTTCTTGAACAGCGGCGCTTTGGGGCCGCATGCGGCGACTTCACACGCGTCATCGAACTACGCCCGGATCGGGCAGATGTGTATCTCCTGCGGGGAAGCGCGCTCACCGAATTGGAGCGCTATGACGAGGCCGCCGCCGACTTCGAGGCCGCCCTCCGCTTGGGCCCGGAAGACCCTGGCGCGTTCATGACACGAGGCGAGTTCAAATTCAAGAGAGGCCGATACGACGACGCGGTAGCCGACTATACAAAGGCGCTGTCGCTCAGCCCCGGTCTCGTGAAGGCCTATCTTTTGCGGGGAACCGCATACGAATACGGGCTGTCGCGGCCGGATGCGGCGTTGACCGACTACACCGAGGCCATCTCGATAGATCCGAAAGACCCCACGGCCCGCAACTTTCGGGGAAATCTCCTCAGAAAGCTCGGGAAGAGTGAGGATGCCCTGGCGGATTTCAAGGCGATTTGCGATATGGGCTATTCATTCGGCTGCTGGCAATACGAGTGGCTGACGGGCGGGAATTGATCACTTTCCTGGATAGCCGAGATGAGGCGAAGGGCCGATACTAAGACAATGATAAGAGACCACGTGACACGATGCACCCGGCGGACATTCCTGGCGGGGCTGGTCGGGACCGCCGGCGCCGTGCTTTCGGCACAGGCACAGCCTGCCGAAAGCCCCCGGATCGTTACCGCCAGCCGTCGCCTCGACGACGAAAACCACGTCTTCATCACAAGCGCGCGACACGGCCGATACCTTGCCAAGATCGTGACCGCCCGCGAGATAACGGGAAAGACCTTTGCGACGACCACGGAGATACTCGACGCAACCGGGGCGTTTGTCTGCCTTAACGGGAGCTTTTTCGAGGACGACGGCTCGCCGAGTGGGCTGTTCGTAACCGACCACCGCTGCGCGAACACAGTAATCTACGGCAAGGGGGACGGCATCCTCTACGTCGATAAAGATCGGCAGCTCAAGATGATCTCGAAGTATCATTTTTCGGAGCACAGGGATCGGATGGTCGACGCGCTTCAGATCAATATCTTCAGCGAGGAGAATATGAAGCTCTACGAGGACAACGAGCACAAGAGGAGGGTCCCGAGAAATCTCATCGGACTATCGCCGGACGGAATCGTCGATGTGATCTATAAGGACACCAACTTTACCCTCGGTGATCGATACATGAGGGGAGTCCACGGATGC
The DNA here is from genome assembly GCA_963792965.1 of uncultured delta proteobacterium. Classification (GTDB taxonomy): domain Bacteria; phylum Desulfobacterota; class Zymogenia; order Zymogenales; family Zymogenaceae; genus CAWBYW01. Next base: position 408,610 of record CAWBYW010000007.1, read on the forward strand.
ACCGTGGTCGGAGCGCTGGACGGCGGCAGCAGCGCGTCGGCGGTCGACCGGCTCGGGAGGTCAAGCTACAGCGAGAGCCAAAAAGACCGCCCGGAGGCCGCGGTGGCCAATTTCATACTGCTCTACGAGCGGTGACCGGGAGCACTCTTTCACTCCCTCTCTTTTCCCCGGATATAGGCGTCGATAGTGGAGAGCACCCACGCGGCAAAGAGACCCAACAGACAGAGGATAATCCCGCCCTCCACGCGTGCAAGCTCATGTCCCCACAGTACCAAAAGCGATCCATAACCCTCCCACTGTCCCACGGCCCGGAAAAGCGCCACCGTGACCAGACCCACCACACCGATGATCAGGCCGACCGTCACCACGATATAGGCGGCACCTTTGAGCGGCTCCCGATTAAAGATCTGGCCGGCGCCCGGAAAAACCAGGCCGGAAAGGAGGGACGCAATATATCTTTTTTTTATCATCTATTACCCCCGACCGGGTGAGCCGATTTGGCTTGTTGCCACAGTCGTTCGAGATCGTCGATGCTCATCTGGGCAAGAGTCCGCCCTTCTCTCTTGGCCGCCTCCTCGACCCAGCGGAAGCGCTGTGAGAACTTCCTATTGGATTTCCTTAACGCCAGCTCCGGGCTTACCTTCAGAAAACGGGCGAGGTTCGACACGGAAAAGAGTATATCGCCGATCTCCTCCTCCGCCCCGGGGACGTTTTCGTCCCGCAGTGCTTCTTTAAGCTCCGATATCTCCTCCTCGATCTTGCTCAAGACGCCGGATACATCGTCCCAGTCGAATCCGACACGGGAGGCGCGCTGCCCGTATTTCTGCGCGATCACGAGTGCAGGGAGGTTCTCGGTGACACCGTCGAGGATCGAGGCAGCATGCTTTTTTTTCGCCTTGATCTTTTCCCAGCTTCCCTCGACCTCCGCCGGAGTGGAAAGGCGCTTGTTTCCGAATACATGCGGGTGGCGCTCTATCATCTTGGCCCCGATATCGCCTATCGCGTTGTCTACCGTAAAGGCGCCCTCTTCTTCCTTTATTCGTGCCACGAAGATGATTTCAAAAAGGAGATCCCCCAGCTCTTCCCTGATCTTATCGTCGTCCTTGGAGTCGATGGCCTCAATCAGCTCCAGTGCCTCTTCCATCACGTAAGGCCTAAGATCGTAGATCCGCTGCGCCCGATCCCAGGGACACCCCTCGGGGGCCCTCAGGGCGGCCATCAAACGTACAAGGTCATAAAAGTCCATCTGTTTCTCCGCATAACCCACCTGAAGGATACGGGAGAAAGGATCAAAAATCAAGTCCAAAGGGTCTTATCAATAAAAACTTGATTCTTTTATAGATACGTGATATCTTTAACCAATTGTGTATAGGGTGAGGAATGGATTTACCTTCTTGTATCAAGAAAAGCGCCTTTTTGATCTTTGGAATTTTTATCTTTATTTCCCCGTGCCCGGCACAGGACTTCATCCCATCGCCGAGCGCCGACATGGGCGGGAGCATCGATACCTCGTCCGTGCCTCCGGTCTCGCCCTCGGTCCGAAAGGAATTCTACTATTACGATGAGGCGTGGTTTCCCTTCTCGATTACTCTGTCGGAGAGAAACAGGATCGAGGCCCTGAAGCTCCTCGATTCGCTCTATGCGGCGAAGCTCGACTATGGGGACAAGAACACCTCTTTCTACTCGTACGCCCTCCTATCTCTCTCCAGAGGACTGGAAGACGAAGGGGATACGGACACCGCCTCAAAGTTGATCGACGAAGCCCTCAAGCTCTCGCCGGATATTCCCAAACTTTACTTCTATAAGGCAGCCTTCACCTGGAGAAACGAGCCGGGACGCCTGTATGACATCGTCAACCTTTACGTCACCGGCATAAGGCTTGCCGCCGACGACATCACGATCGTCTCGACGCTTTCAGCGAATCTCGCGCTCTCTATCATCATCACGATCTTGGCGATCTTCGGCCTCTTTTCGCTTTCGCTCGCCATGAAGTATCTCCTCCTGGCCTCAAACGACATCAAGGAGCGGTTCGAGTGGGATATCCCGCTGCTGCTCTTCTCCGCGTTTATCGCCGTGCTTCTCGTTTTTCTCTTTTCGCTAGCCATCGGCGTAATCTGGCTCATAATTGTGCTTAATCTCGTCTTTCTCGTCTACTATACAAAGACCGAAAAAAGGATCTTCGGCGCTTTTTACGTCCTGATCATTGCCAGTCCCCTTATCCTTAATTACACGGCGACCCTCATGCTCTCAACGCACCAGGACGCCCTGGACGATTTGATCCAGATCAAGGAGGATACCTACACGCTGGCCACGGAAAAGAACCTCACGAACTGGGTGGCCGTAAACCCCGACGACACTGAAGCCCTCTTCACCCTCGGGCTGCTCAATAAACGCACGGGTTATCTCGATTACGCCCGGAAAAATTACGAACGGGTGGTCGAGCTCGATCCTTCGTTCGCCCCCGCCCTTAACAACCTGGGCGCGGTCTATTTTATCGGCAAGGACTATTCCAGGGCCGAAGAGCTCTTCCATCAGGCCAATTCCGTCGACCCGAGCCTCGTGGCGCCCTATTATAATCTCTACAAGATTAGCATGACACGCTTTGACCTTAAGAACGCCGAGGACTATTATGACAAGGCGATGAAGCTCTCCCCGGACCGGATCACCGCGTTTCTCGACATCGAGGTCAAGGAGGAGCAGGGAGAGCCGACGTTTCTTGAGCGGACGAACAGGATGGTTCTCGACGAGGATATACCCGACTCACTGTTATGGAAACGGATGTTCTCCACCAGCGAGCCGGGGGATCTGGCCGCAGACCTTTTGGGCGGTATGATGAAAGGAATCGGTCTCAGGACCGCGCCCGTCATCGGGGTCGTAGGACTCATCCTCCTCTTTTTGGCCGGGTCACTATCCCGCAGGAGCGTCCTCTCCAAAGCCTGCAAGTTCTGCGGTCTCCCGTTCCTTCTGAAGTCCCAGCCCCACATGGAGCGCCGCGATTCATGCAACCGCTGTTTTTCGGTCTTTGTCCGGAAGGAAGGGATCGATCCAAGGACCAAGGCGGACCTCAGGATGAAAGTGGACAGAACCAACTCGCTCAGAAGGATCGCTCTGATCCTGACAAATATTGTTGTCCCCGGTTTCGGCAGGATATACCGTGGCAAAGTTCTTCGAGGATTCGTCTTTCTTTCCCTTTTCCTGGTCTTCTTTGTCCAACTGCTGACCCTTCACGGCATAGTCGTCTATCCGGTTAAGTCCGCGGGACTGCCGATCATTCATAATCCCTATCTCTATGGGATCGTGTGTATTGTCGTATATGCGCTTGCCCAACAAGACTTCATCAGGTCTGAACGATCCGAGGTATAAGAGGAGACAATAGCGGTGGCCCTCCAAGGTGATATAAAAGATTTCTCCGTTGTGGATATCCTGCAGCTTCTCTACCAACAGCAAAAGAGCGGCATCCTGAGCATTGCCGAGAAAGATAACGAGGTAGAGGTGCTCTTTGATCGAGGATCGATCGTCACGGCGTCGTTTAAGAAAAAGAGCCCGGACGAGAGCCTCGGCGAGATGCTGGTCAAAGCAAACCTTATCTCGCGCAAGCAATTGTCGAGCGCGCTGGAGACACAAAAGGAAACCCTCAAGAGACTCGGGGATATCCTCATCGAATCTGGATTTATCTCCATCGTCGATTTACGACGCTTCCTGAAACTCCAGACCCATGAGACCATTTTTAAGCTCCTCTCCTGGAAGAAAGGTAACTATAACTTCAACCAGCGGCTGATAACGTACGACAAGAAGGCGATCGAACCGATAAACACCGAGCACTTCCTCATGGACAGCCTGCGGATGATCGACGAACTGCCCGACCTCAGGACGAAGGTCTACTCGTATAACCTTGTCTTTGAGAAAATGCCCGGCGCCGACGAAGAGATGGGCATCTGGACCGTAAAGGACCACAGCGAGCACGCCGACGAGTCCAGTATTTTCGCGGAAGAGAAGAGCTCCGATAAGGGCCAGAAGGTGCTTTCCGCCGAAGACAAGAAGGTATTCGATCTTGTTGACGGCTCAAGAACCGTCCAGGATCTCTTCAACATAGGAAGGCTTGGAGAATTCGAGACCATCAAAGCGCTCGTCTCCCTGATGGAAAAACAGCTCATTGACATCTCATTTGAGATAGAAGAGGAAAAGGCGAAGAAACCCGCTGTATCTCCTCAGGATGTTATATTTCAGGGGGTATTCTTTGTCATCTTCTTCATAATGATCGTCTTTCTGCTCTTTTCGTATCCCCGCATCGTCTCCAATTTCACCATATCCAGCGAGAGGAAGGCGACGTTCGATTACGCCCAGAGAATGACCCAGCAACAAAATGTGAGATACGCCCTTTCCACCTTTTACCTGATAAACGGGAGATATCCGGACCAACTGGAAGAGTTGTCAAACAGCGGCTATCTGGAAAACATCAAATTCGGCTGGATAGACCTGTTTGACTACACCCCGTCACCTCAGGGTTACACACTCGAAATTAGGTAATACGATTGGAAAGCACCGCAAAAATCGAATTTGACGATAATAATCTTGCGCGCAGCCTCTTCGGCGAAAACAATCATCACCTCACCCTAATCGAGAAGGACACCGGCACAAAAATATCCGCCCGTGGTGGGACGGTTGTCATCTCGGGAGGAAAAGATGAGGTTGAGATCAGCCAAAACCTGCTGACGCAGCTCTACGAGCTTATAAAGAAAGGATATCCGGTCTATTGGCCCGACATAGATTTTGCCCTCCGCATCATCAAGGCCAACCGAAAAGTGAACCTGAGAGATATCTTCCTGGATACCGTCTATATCTCCGCGAAGAAACGGCATATCACCCCCAAGAGCCTTGCCCAGAAGAAATACATCCAGGACATCAGGAAGTATGACATCGTCTTCGGCATCGGACCGGCCGGCACGGGAAAGACCTACCTCGCCATGGCGATGGCCATGGACTGGATCGGCAAAGGTAAGATCGATCGCATCATCCTGACCCGCCCCGCCGTCGAGGCCGGAGAGAAACTTGGATTTTTGCCCGGCGACCTCTACGAAAAAATCAATCCTTATCTGAGGCCCCTCTATGACGCTCTCCACGACATGATGGACTACGAACAGGCGCAGCGTCTCGTTCACAAGGGGGTTATCGAGGTGGCGCCTCTGGCCTTCATGCGCGGGAGGACCCTCAACGACTCGTTCATCGTCCTGGATGAAGCCCAGAACACGACGAGCGAGCAGATGAAGATGTTCCTGACGCGACTCGGCTACAATTCAAAGACGGTAATCACCGGCGACATCACCCAGATCGACCTTCCCGAGGGAAAGAAATCCGGGCTCGTCGAGGCCAATGAGATCCTTTCCTCCATCGAGGGGATAAAGTTCTGCTATTTCTCCGAGGCCGACGTGGTGCGCCATCGTCTCGTCCGGGAGATCATCAAGGCCTATGACGGTAGAGAGTCCCGAAAAAGGGAGAGGAATTCCGACACCCATGAACCCGTGGACTAAAATCAGCGAGGGGTACTGGCTCCTCATGAAGAAGCTTACTACCAATAAGCTCCTCAGGCCCCTGGCAAACTTCATCGACCAGGAGACCTACCGAAATCCAACGATTCAGCGGCTGTTGATGTTTGTCATCTTGGTGACCCTGATGGCCCTCATCATCACCCCGAGCTCCCGAATGCCGAGCCTCAAGTACAAAGTTGGAGATTTTGCGCAGACCGACATCAAGGCCAACAGGGATTATCTAATCACCGACAAGACCGCCACCAATGCGTTGATCAAGGAAGCCGTCAACAAGATCCCCGCAGTTTACGATCTTGACGTCGACATCGAGAAAAAGATCTTCGACCATATCGATTCGGCCTTCGGCCGCATGATGGAAGTCTCCGCTTCCACGCAGGACGATGCAAAGCGTGATCTCCTCTTCGATCAAAACCGGGCGAAGTTCTATGAGCTGCTCGGAGTCAAGCTGCATGAAGATGCCTTTTCCGAGCTGAAGAAGCTGAGATTCAGACAGCAGATCGAAACCGCACTTAAGCTCCTCATGAAAGGCCTCTACGATCGATACGTCGTTGATTCTTACGGCGTCATCGTCCCGGAGATTCAGAAAAACGGCGTCGTCCTCGTCAACAGCCAGACCAGGGCGGAGACCCTCCTTCGTACCTCCGACAACATTATTGACCTCGTCGACGCGCAAAAGGAGATGGAGAGAAGGGGGAACCGCATCAGATCAGCCTTTTCATCGAGTGTCGTCGCCGTTTCAGTCGATCTGGCCGATCACCTAATCACGCCGAACGTCACCTACGATCTCGTCCAAACCGAGCGACGCCGGGATCTGGCGGCCGAGGGCGTTAAGCCCGTCACAATATCCATCAAGAAAGGAGAAATGATCATCCGGGACGGGGCGGAAGTCCTCGATTACCATATAACCATCTTCCAGGGCATCATAGAGTCCCAGAAGGATTATAACTTCCTTCTCGCGTACATAGGCATTTTTGCGTTCGTCGCTATCACGATCTATAGTACCTATGTCTTTGCAAACAGGAACATCAAGAAATTCAGCCTTTCCAATAAGGACATACTCTTCCTGGGCATCGCGATCATCTTTTTCTGTGCGTTTACTCGCTTTTTTATCTTCTTGTCCGGCTCCGTCTCGGACACCTTCACGCTCATCCCCGACGCCTCCTACAAATATGCCATACCGATTGTGGCCGGGGCGATGCTCGTCCGGATCGTCCTCAACTCGGAGGTCGCGGTCATCTATTCCATCATCACCAGTATCTTTTACGGCATTATCATCGGCGGGGACATATTCTTTACAATCTATACCTTCATCGGCTCTATAGTGGGGGCCCACCTGGTCGCTCAGACCAAACAACGCTCCACCATCGTCACCGCCGGAGTAATTGTCGGGACGATCAACGCCCTCTCAATCCTCTGCATCTATCTTTCGAAGCTCAACCTCCTCTCGACGGATATCCTGTCGAGCATCGGCTCGGACTACGAGACGGTGCTGTTTAACATGCTCATGGGCGTCCTGGGAGGAATCGCCTCCGCGGTAATTGTCCTTGGGATCACGCCGCTGGTGGAGCTCCTCTTCGGATACATTACCGATATTAAGCTCGTGGAACTCAGTAACCTTGAGCACCCTCTCCTGAAAGAGATGGTCATCAGGGCGCCGGGGACCTATCACCACAGCATCATCGTAGGAACCCTTGCCGAGGCGGGATCGGCCGCGATCGGGGTCAATCCGCTCCTTGCCCGGGTCAGTGCCTATTATCACGATATCGGAAAGATCAGGAAGCCAAACTACTATATTGAAAATATCAGGAATAATCAAAATCCACACGATAAACTGACACCCCACATGTCCGGTCTCATCATCATGTCTCATGTGAAGGACGGCGTGGACATGGGAAAGAAGTATAAGCTTGGCAGCGATATCATCGACATCATCGGGCAACATCACGGGACACATCTGATGAATTTCTTCTATCAGAAGGCAAAGGAGTCCAAGCACGCCGGCGAAAACAATATCGGTGAAAAGGACTTCCGGTATCCGGGCCCGAAGCCGCTGACAAGGGAGGCGGGAATCGTCCTTTTGGCCGACAATATCGAGGCGGCGTCGAGGGTCCTCGTGGACCCCTCTCCCTCCCGGGTGGAAGGGATGGTGCAGAGCATCATCAACCGGCTATTTCTCGACGGACAGCTTGATCAGTGTGAGCTTACGTTCAAGGACCTGGACGCGATCGGAAAGAGCTTCACGAAAGTCCTCAACGGCATCTTCCATCAGCGGATCGACTATCCCGAACCGGTCATCGACGAGCCACTTGAAGAACATGAGAGGGAGAGAATAAACGGTGACACTCCTCATCACAAAAGAGAGGCATCCAAAAAGAATAGCTCAAAAAACAATAATCAGAAGGATACAACACCTCCTCGAACACCTGGGAAGGGGCAATAGCGAGATTTCTCTCTTGTTGACGGATGATGCCGGCATTACCTACTACAATGAGCATTACCTCAAGAGGTCAGGTCCCACCAACGTCATCTCGTTCGGTGTCGGCCGCGCCTTTGCGGCCGGCCCCGTTGTCCTGGGCGACATCGTCGTCAATATAGACGCCGCCCTTCGTCAGTCTGAGGTTCGGGGCGTTTCCCTCACCGACGAGATCATCATCCTCACCGTTCACGGGCTCGTCCACCTTCTTGGGTTCACCCATGACGCGAAAGAAGGGGCGACCGAGAAGGACGGCCTCACTATGGAAGCCAAAGAACGGGAACTCCTTGCCCTCATCGAAATAGACGCCAATTGAAGATAAGAATACCCCTTTATCGTGGATGCCGTATGAGAAGAAAAAAAACAGCCCGAGAAACAAAGATTACCGGTACTGCGCGTATCACGCCCGGCGATATATTCCTTGCCGTCGTCGGCGGGGCGCTCTTTGCCGCCTCGTTCCCGAAGATCGAGATCCCGATCCTTGCCTGGTGTTGCCTGGTCCCTCTCCTGTTCGCGATCAGAAACAAAGAACCGGCACCGGCATCGATCCTGGGACTCATCTTCGGCATGTCGGCGTATATCGGGGTTCTCTACTGGACGGCCTTTCCGATATCCGTCTATGGGGGAATTTCGACCCCCCTTGCGATTCTATTCATGCTGCTCCTGGTTTTCTACGTCGCGCTTTATATCTCGGCCTTCGCGGCGTTTGTCTCATGGACCAGAATACGCTTTTCGATCCCCCCGTTTGTCTCGGCCCCGGTCGCATTCGCCGCGCTTGAATACCTGAGGGAATTCCTCTTCACCGGCTTCCCGTGGGGACTCCTGGGCCACTCCCAGCTGCCGTTCCTTCCTCTAATGCAGATCCTCGATATCACCGGCGTCTACGGCGTCACCTTCGTCATCGTGGCGGCCAATGCCGCCCTCTTTTCGATCGTAGAGAGGGCAGTGGGCGAGCGGAAGCGCTTCCCCTTTATCGAGACCGCCGTGTCCGTCCTCCTGGTTCTCGTCCTGGTCACCTACGGCGTCTTTGCGCTTTCCCGGGAGGAGTCGCTCATGAAAAAGAGCCGCGCCTTCACGGTCGCCATGATCCAGCCCAACATACGTCAGGACATTAAGTGGGACCCGACGTATCAGGACCAGACCATGAAGATATACGAGGAGATGACGCTCGCCACCGCCGACGAACATCCTCAGATCGTCGTCTGGCCGGAGACCGCGACTACTTTCTTCTTTCAGGATAACCCGGTCTACCGCCCCCGTGTCGAGGCGTTGGCCAGGCGCATGGACGCCTATCTCTTCTTTGGCACGCCTGCGTTCGAATACGAAGGTGGCGTGATGAAGTACTATAATCGGGCCTACCTCCTCTCGCAAAAGGGCGAGATCATCGGCCGCTACGACAAGATTCACCTCGTCCCCTTCGGAGAGTATATACCGCTCAGGCATCTCCTCTTTTTTGTCGATAAGCTTGCTTATGGGGCTATCGGTGATTTCTCCACGGGGACGATCACCGACCCGATCAAGACGCCGATCGCCTCCATAGGATCCCTCATATGCTACGAGGCGATCTTCCCGGAATCGGCAAGGCTTTTCGCACGAAAGGGGGCTTCCTTGTTGATCAACATCACAAACGATGCGTGGTTCGGCACCACCAGCGCCCCGTACCAACACTTTTCCATGGCACGTCTGCGCGCCATCGAGACGCGCCTTTACCTGGTCAGGGCTGCAAATACGGGGATCACCTCCGTCGTCGACCCGACCGGGAGGACCGAGATTGAGACCGCCATCTTCAAGAGGGTGGTCGCGATCGGAGAAGTACGTCCGCATGAGCGTATGACCTTCTACACGCGATTCGGCGACGTCTTCGCGCAGATCCTCGCGGCTTTCTTTTTCCTCCCTCTCCTGCTCGGCTTTTATGGTATAATTAAAAAGAAAATAAAAAAGGAGTAACCATGGCATCGCAGCTTCCCTTTGACCTGAACCATACCTATGAATCTTTTGAGGAGCGATTGGGCACCTTACGGAGGTATCTTTGATCCGGAAACGCTCCAAAAACGGCTCCTCGAGCTCGAGTCGATGATGGCCGCTCCCGACTTCTGGAATGATACGGCAAACGTCCAGAAATTCGGGAGGGAAAAGAGCGCGATCGAGGAACAAGTCAGGTGGCTCTCTCAGCGCAATAACGACTTGGAAGAACTTGCGATCCTGATGGACATGTATAAGGACGGAGAGCTCGGTGCGGTCCAGGAGATCCAGGCAAAGGTAAGAGACCTTGAAACGGCGTTCGCCGTCATGGAAACCAAACGGATGCTTTCCGATGAGGACGATAAGCTGTCGGCCATCGTCTCCATCAATTCCGGGGCCGGGGGCACCGAGGCGCAGGACTGGGCTGAGATGCTGTTTCGGATGTATTCTCGTTGGGCCGAGTCGAAGGGCTATCGAATCGACGTCGTCAACATGATGCCCGGAGACGAGGCGGGGATCAAGAACATCACGCTCCTGGTCGAGGGACAGTACGCCTATGGGTTTCTAAAGGCGGAAAGCGGCGTCCACCGCCTCATCCGCATCTCCCCCTTTGACACGGGAAAGCGCCGGCATACCTCATTCGCCTCGGTCTTCGTCTCCCCCGAGGTGGACGAAGATTTCGAGATCGAGATCAACGAGAACGACCTGAGGATCGACACGTTCCGTGCCTCCGGCGCCGGAGGACAGCACGTCAACAAGACCGACAGCGCCGTCAGGATCACTCACCTCCCCACCGCGATTGTCGTCACCTGCAGCAACGAGAAATCACAGCACCGAAATAAGGCGATCGCCATGAAGATCCTCAAGTCACGGCTCTACGAGAAGAAACTCGACGAAGAGCGGGCAAAACAGGATGAGCTCCACCATCACAAGAAGGAGATCGCGTGGGGAAGCCAGATAAGGACCTATACACTGCAGCCCTACCGTTTGGTCAAAGACCACCGCACCGGACTTGAGGTGGGCAACGTCGACGCGGTCCTGAACGGAGAAATCGACCGGTTTATCGAGACCTACCTGCTGTCGTCTCACCCGGTCCAATAATAACAAGGGGGGGATGGGAATTATGAGAGCGGGAAAAAAGAGCCTTGTTTTCCTTGCAGTTTTCGTCCTCATCGTCGTTGTTACCCTGATCGTGGCACCATCTTTCATTGACATCAATCGTTATCGCAACGACCTCACCGATATCCTTTCCCGAAAGCTCAACAGGACCGTGACGATCCAGGATATCCGTCTGTCGTTCATCACGGGTCTGTCTGTCATCGGGAGCTCCGTCACGATAGCTGACCCGCATCGACCCCAATACCCCCTTATCTCGGCCCCTGAGATCAGGGTCACGTTCGCAGTCCTGCCCCTCGTGTCCGGGCATATTACCATACGGCGGCTCACCCTGAAGAATCCCGTCATAACGCTTGTCCGCTATACGGATGGGACACTCAACACCGATGGTTTCGGGATGCCCGCCGGAGTAAGCACGACCCCGCAGCGACTGTCTATCCCTGTTTTGGGGATTTGGTTTATCCCTATCAAAGAGGTGCTCGTTCGATCGGTCACGGTCAAAGACGGCGTCTTTTCTTACTTCAAAGAAGTACCGGCTCGAAAGGCCGAAACCCTCGTCCGGCTTAACGGCGTCGATCTCGATATGGGCTCAATCGTCATACCGGCCGCCCCAGCGCCCGCGTCGGGCGGCGGCACGCTGGCCGCCCTCGCCGCCGATATCCGGGCCACGATCGCAGACGGCACTGTCGGGCCGGTACCGTTCACACGGCTTTCCCTGTCCGGCTCCCTGAAGGGAGGAACGGCGAGTTTGAGTAAACTGAAGGCAACGCTTTTCGGCGGTGATCTCACGACCCATGGAACCGTTACGCTCACGGGGAATACATCAGGCGGGACGCTGAGCCTCTCGCTGACCAAGGCAAACGCCAACGAGCTTCTCAACGCGTTTTCGACCTCAAAGGATGCCTTGTGGGGGACGCTCGATTTCTCGGGAGACTATACGTTCCCGATCCACGGCTTTGCGGCAGGTCTTGGCGGTACCGGAAAGATTTTGCTTACGGACGGCTATGTCGCCGACTTCAGCCTGCGCGACGAGCTGGCCAAGAGCCTCAAGGTTCCGCCCGAGGCCCTGCCCAAGGAGCTCGATACCGGGAGCTATGATTCCATCGTAATAGACTACGTAATACACTCTGAGCGTGTTTCAAGCGATCACATCGCGGTAACGGCGCCGGTCTTCTCGGCCCTTGCTTCCGGATACGTCGGATTTGACAAGTCGCTCTCCGTCGCAGGGAGGGTCACCCTCAACAGGGCGGCAACGATATCTTCCTTATACGGCGATGTGCTGTCCCTCATCGGTATTCACGGCGGCCTTCTCGAGTCCTTCCCCTTCGTCGTCTCCGGGACGCTTGACCATGCGAAATTCTCCATTCCTCTGGTCGGCACCACGGAACAAGGAATCACCGACATCTTCAAATCTTTCGGCATACCCCTCGGAAAATAGCCGTCCGGAATCCGTTTACCCTCCGCTTTCCCCGCGCGGTTAACGTGCTGTCGAACTGCCAAGCCGTCTGTTCCGATAATATATCGCTATATCGATGAGGACCATCAACCCGTTGGCCCCGTAAAGGAAAATAACGGGATCACGGCTGTAGAGGAGTTTGTGGATTACCCCCGAGATGTACCCGACAAAGACGATCACCAAGAACCAGAAGCTCTTGCCCTTATTGGTTCTTGCCGCCCATGATTTGTAGATAGAAAAAGGCCACGCGCTCCCGAAACAGAGGAGCATGATGATCTCGAAAATACTCATTGGAGACCCCGTGTTGAAGCAGATACACATGTGGGATGAGCCAAAAGCGAGCTAATATCTACGGAACAATAGCACGGCCAGCGCCCCCATGACGACCCCGAATCCGGCAAGATAAATCAAGTCGACGACGGCCGAGAACTGGAAGAGACCGATGGTGCTCCCCCTCATGAGGTCGACCCCGTAGGTGACCGGGTTCAGCCTCACGATTACCTTCAGCCAACCCGGAAGCGTCTGGACGGGGTACATGGCCCCCGAAAGAAAAAAAAGCGGCATGATGACGAAGTTCGAGATCGTCCCGAAGCCTTCATACGAATAGATCCGGCTGGCCAGCGCGATACCGAGCGAAGAAAGGGCAAGTGAAATGATGACCATGATCACAAGCAGTTCGGCGAACCCACCAACGCTGAGCTTTACACCGATCAGCGGCGCAAAGAGGAGCGTGATGCCGCCCTGCACCATCGCCTGGGTAGCGCCTCCCATGATCTTGCCCGTGACGATGGCCGTCCGAGGAATCGGGGCGACCAGGATTTCTTTCAAGAACCCGAACTCACGATCCCAGACGATGGAGATGCCCGACCACATCGCCGAGAAGATCAGCGACATGGCCACGATCCCTGGAAAGATGAACTGGAGGTAGTCGACCCCGCCGTTCCCCTTAAAGATGGGCCTCAGGCCCATGCCGAAGACGACGAGCCAGAGAACCGGCCGCGCAAACGAGCCGTAAAACTGGTGCTTATCCCGGAGCAGCCTCTTGAAGTCCCTCAGCCAGATGATGAAGCTCCCGTAGAGAAATCGTGAAATATATTCGCCCATTATCTCCCCGTCCTTGCACGATGTACCTGACGCAAGAGTCCCATCGGCTCCCCGCCCTCTTCCTTGATGCCCCTCCCGGTCAGCTCTATAAAGACGTCCTCGAGCGACGGTTGAGTGATCGTCATCCCGTCGAGGTTGATATGCCGACGCATAAGGAGCCTGAGGGTGTCTTGTGTTCCATTGTTGCTGATGAACATCCGCTCGTTGACCTTCTTGAACGGCAGCCCGAGCTTTTTCACCTTCTCTTCGTTCCCGTCCTTCGACAGAAGAACAATCGAGTCCTTTCCGAGCCGCTTTTTCAGGTTTTCCGGTGAGTCCAGCGAGACGATTTTGCCCTCGTTGATGATGCCGACGCGATCCGAGCCGTCGGCCTCCTCCATGTAGTGCGTCGTCAAGAAGAGCGTGACGCCGAAGGTATTTTTAAGCTCCCAGATATATTCCCAGATGACTTTGCGGGTCTGGGGATCCAGGCCGATCGTCGGCTCGTCGAGAAAGAGGACCCGAGGCATGTGCAGGAACCCCCGGGCGATCTCGAGGCGTCTCTTCATCCCGCCGGAAAGCGTTTTGACGACCTTATCCTTGGATTTGGTCAGCTCCACCATGGAAAGGGCTTTGTCTATGCGCGGCACGATCTCCCTCCGGGGAATCCTGTAGAGTGCGGCGTGGAAATAGAGGTTCTCGTAGGCCGTAAGTCTCTCGTCGAGGCTCGGGTCCTGGAAAATGATGCCGATTCGCTTTCGGATTCGATCCGGCTCTTTCATGACATCGAAGCCCGCCAGCAGCGCGTGACCCGAGGTCGGCGGTATCAGCGTGGTGAGGATCTTGATGGTCGTCGTCTTCCCGGCGCCGTTGGGTCCAAGAAACCCGAAAGACTCCCCCTCCTTGACCGAAAACGAGATGTCGTTTACCGCCACGACGTCGTCGAACTTCTTGCTAAGGTGCTCAACCCGAATCATGTCCATTTGCCCACTCTGACGCTTTCCTTTCATCTGGCCGCGATCGCCTCCACTTCTACGAGCATCTTGGGATGAGAGAGCCCGGATACGATCCTCAGCGTCCCGCCGGCGGGACCCGGCGTGTTGGGGAAATATTTCGCGTAGATCTCCGCGAACCGCCCCCATTCGTCGTACAGCCGCGCCTTCTCGGTGACCGTAACGCTCAGATAGACGATGTCCGAAAGCCCCATACCCGCCTTGCCGAGAATCTCATCGATACGCTGCGCCTCGTATTCGAACTGCTCCAATGCGTCGGCGCCGACGACCTTTCTCATGTCGTCCATCGGCGGAATGCCGGAGACGAACACCATCTCCGTCGCACCCGTCACCTTGATCGCCCAGGGAAACCCCATGACGGGAAGCCTATCGTTCTTTATCTCGCTCTTTTCCATGCTCGCCCACTCAGTGTTAAAAGCATATCATATCATATTTTCTTCGGCCCGGAAAGGAAATGCGGGGACAAAATCCCCGCATTTTTCGTTCAATCACCTGCTCTGTTACAGTCAATTTCTATTCA
This sequence comes from uncultured delta proteobacterium, assembly GCA_963792965.1. Classification (GTDB taxonomy): domain Bacteria; phylum Desulfobacterota; class Zymogenia; order Zymogenales; family Zymogenaceae; genus CAWBYW01. The sequence goes on from CAWBYW010000007.1 coordinate 423,779, forward strand.
GATTCTTTCGCGCGTTTCAGCACCCCGTCAACATCCTTCTCAAATATATCGACCATGTTGATTCCGCGCTTCTTAAGGCGCCATCGCCGCTCCAGGAAGAGGATCGAACCAAGGACGATCGCGCCCATGAAAATCGCCACCGATGTAAAGTCTTCTACAAACCCAAGGAGGATATAGACCAGCGCGAAAAAGAGCACGCCGATCGGGAAGAACCAGTACCAGAATCCTTTAAGCTTGAACGCCGCCTTTGCGTAGTGCTGTGGGAGTTTCTTCTTGATGCGCAGCGACGCCACCCCGATGAGGGCAGAAAACACCATCACGCCCATAACCGTAATGAACGCATACCGTTCGATGCTCTGACCCAAGAGTATCCCCACGACCCCGAGGAGCGTCACCACGCTGATCGATATCCACGGCGTCTTGAGGGCTTTCGAGGTCGCCGCAAGCCACCCCGGCATGACCCCGTCCCGGGCCAGTGCAAAGAGCTCCCGCGGACTCGTGGCAAGGATACCGTTGACCGTCGTAAAGGCCGCAAGGATCGCCCCGATTGAAATAAATGCGACCGCCCACAACGGCAGGAAGGTCTTTGCAGCCACGGCCACAGCGGCCTTCGTGCCCCCGAGGCTCTCGTACGGGAGTATCCCGGTGAGGACGAAGGTGGTGAGCAGATAGGCTACCGTAACCACCAAAAAGGAGATCAGGATCGCAAGCGGGATATTCCTGCTCGGCCGCCTGATTTCCTCCCCGAGCTCGGCCAGGACCATAAAACCGACGTACGAGAAATACGCCGGGATTGCCGCCATAACGACCGGCGAGAATCCGTGCGGCATGAGCGGCACGATATTCTCGGGTTTGATGAAGAAGACCCCTCCGATCCCAAAGAGCGCAAGCGCCAGCATCATGAGGATTACCATGAGGTTCTGGATCCAGCCGGTGAAAGAGATGCCGATGATGTTGATAAGGGCGAAGACGATCGTGACGACTATCGCCGTTTCCATCGGCGGGAGGCCCGGTATGAAGAAACCGAGGTACTCCGCAAAGCCATACGCGACGAGGGGGATCCCGATGAGTGTTGTGATCATGATCGTCCAGACCGTCATGAAACCCCAAAATGGGCCCATCGTCCGGCTTACGGTGACGTAGTTGGCCCCGGCCACCGGCATTGAGCTCCCGATCTGCGCGGAAGTGAAACACATGAAGATCGCCGGGAGTGACGCGATCAGGTACGTCACCCAGAGGGCCGGGCCGGTCTTGAATGCGATCGGCCCAATCAGGATGAAGATCGACGCTCCGATGACGTATCCGATAAGGATCGACACCGCCCCGCCGAGCCCCAATCCACGCTTCAGTTCATCTTTAGCCATGTTTTACTCCTGCAAAAATGCCTAAGTCTCGTTTCTCTCTCTTATGCCGCCTCACCTTCCCCGATAGTTCGGTTTCCTTCTCTCGATAAACGCCATGGCGCCTTCGCGGGCGTCCTCGGTCATCGCACAGGCCATCATGGCCTCCGTCTCGTAGACGAGGGCATCCTCAAGGGATATCTCGCCCGATTTATTGAGGCACTCCTTGACCAGCCCCATCGGCACCGGGGCATGGCCCGCCATGAGTCGGGCCGTATCCATCGCCTGGTCCATCAGCGCATCGGGCTTCACCACCTTCGACACGAGCCCGATCGAAAAGGCCTCATCGGCGTCTATTCTCCGCGCGGTAAGCATCAGCTCCCGGGCCCTCCCTAATCCGATGATTCGGGGCAGAAGGTAAGTCACGCCGTTTGTCTCAAAGAGCCCCACCTTTACCTCGGCGAACTCAAACGTTGCCCTCTCGTGATGCGATGCGGATGTCCGAGGCAATTGCGATCTCCGCTCCCGCCCCGACCGCGTAGCCGTTAAGCGCGGCGACGATCGGCTTTTTCAGCTCCACCATCGCGCGGGTAATGTCCTGAATCTCCAAGAGCCCTTTCCGTACCGCAAAATAGTCGATCTGCCCGCCGAGGATCTCCCCCATTTCGGCAAGGTCCGCCCCCGCGGAAAAGGCCTTGCCCTTCCCGGTGATGACGACGGCCCGAACGATGTCATCATCGCGCGCCGCTCCGATGGCTTTTTTCAGATCCATCCAGGTCTGACGCCGGACGGCGTTGCGGGCCTGTTCCCGAATAAATGTAATGACGGCAACCCCGTCGATTTTCTCAAGCGTGATATCCACAAATTCCATTTTCCCCCTCATCTTCTTTCCAATCCATCTAAACGCATCCCTATTTGCCGCTCTCCAGGGAGGCGATGACGTCTTTGCGCAATCTGGTCCGGTCGGCCTTCCCGATACGCGTGATGGGAATATCGTCCTTGATAACGATCTTCTTCGGCACCTTGAACTTTGCCAGCTTTGACTCGAGAAATCGTAACAGACCGTCGGTGTCGACCTGCGTACCCCAGACCGGGGCGATGAAGAGCCAGACCACCTCGCCGTATATCTTGTCGGGCACCCCGATGGCGGCGGCAAGCCCCACGTTCTTGTATTCGATCGCCACTTCCTCTACTTCCGTCGGCAACACCGTATAGCTCCCCACCCTGATGATCTGCTTGATCCTCCCCTTGATATAGAGCCCTCCGTCCTCGGTCATATACCCGAGGTCGCCCGTCCTGCACCAGCCGTCCTTCGTGAAGCCGACCCTGTCCTCCTCCTCCATGTTGTAATACGATTTTATCGTCAGGGGGCCGCTGACGATGATCTCTCCCATTTCTCCTAAAGGAAGCTCTTTGCCCTTTTCGTCGATGATCTTGATCTCTGTGTTTCCTATGGGCTTCCCGACATAACCGTCGGCTATTTTCGCAAAATCCTCGTCCGGTTCAGTAAACGTCACCTCCGAGCCCGCCTCGGTGCTCCCGTAACCGTTTATGACGACCGGCGCGATCTTCTCCTTGATGCCGGCGATCAGCTCGTGTGAGACTTTCTCGCCGGAAAGGACGGCAAGTTTGAGACACGAAAGATCGAACTTAGCAAGGTCGGGAAGAGACAGGATGATCGCGTACATCGTCGGCACGCCGCCGATCCACGGCACCTTCTCTTTCTGCGTCATCTCGAGGACTGCGTACGGGTTCCACGTTTCCATCATGATCAGCTCAAGCCCGCCCACGATCCCCGTCCCGAGGAACTCCACCGTACCCCCGACGTGGCTGGGCGGGAGCGCCGCCACCGACTTAATCCTGCCTGTTATCCCCTGGGGAGCCAGCCACTCGTCGAACATTTCGACTTCGACGTACGACATGTAGACGGAGTTTCGGTGCGACAGCAGGGCCGCCTTCGGGACGCCGGTCGTCCCTCCCGAGAAGACGATAAGGCTTCCGTCGTCGGGGTCGAGCGCCTCCTTTGCCTCTTTGAGTCGGTCGTCGAGCGAAAGCTCCATCTTCAGTAACTCCTCAAACGAGGCCCCGAAGACGTTTGATCCAACCGCAACCTTTTTTATCTCTGCAAATTCCCGGCCGAGCGCACCGAGGACGTCCACTATACTGAAGTCTTTTACGCCCGTTATCGAAACGATAAGCTTCGGTTTGGAGTGAGAAAGAAACCGCTCGAGGTCCGCCGCCCTGAACTTCGTGTCCATCGGCACGATGACCGCGCCGATCATCTCGGCCGCAACAAGGGTTAGGACAAACTCGATGCCCGTCGGAAGGATGGAAACCAGACGGTCGCCCTTCCTGACGCCGAGATGAATGAAGGCCTTGGCAAGCTGGACAACCTGCCGCTGAAACTCTTCGGACGTCACGGTACGTTTACCCTCGCGCAGCGCCGGAAACGCGGGGTCCACCGTACTCCAGTATTCAACGTACTGCCAGTAATAATCGAGAGCCGGAATCGTCATGTCTTTACCTCATCGCTCATGTCATGCCGCTCTATAAACCGAGAAGCCTTTTGGCGTTCTCATACAGGAAGGCCCGCTTTACCTCGTCCTTGAGGGGGAGCGCCTCCGCCTCCGCCACCACGCGCTCGAAGCTGAGCAGCGGCCACTCGCTGGCGTAGAGGATCTGGTCTTTGAGGATGCTGTTTGCATACTGGACGAGGGTCTCCCACCCCGTCCCGGGCCGCCCGATATATTTCGGGCTGATGGCCCCGGTCTCGATATAGACGTTCTTGTGTTTCCAGGCCACCGCCACCATCTCGTTGACCCACGGCCAGCCGCCGTGGCTCGCGATCAGCTTCAGGTCCGGGAAGTCGCATGCAACGATGTCGAGGTTGATGGGCCTCCCGTAGAAGATCGGCCGGTTAAGCGACCAGTTGACACTCGTATGGACGGTCACCGGGACCCCCAGCTCACTTGCCACCTCGTAGACGGGATAAAACCGTCGGTCGTGAGCCTCCATCCTGTAGGCCCACGGCTGAAGGTTTACCCCCCTCATGCCGCTGTCGACCCAGTCTCGGATCTCGTGCGCCATGTCTTTGGACTCCTCCGGGTGAACGGTGCAATAACCGATGAACTTGTCCGGGTATTTTGTTACGATCTTATGAACGGCCCTGTTGAGGTGCTTATAGTCGCCGAACTCCCATTCCGCCTGCATGACCGCGAGCACGATCCCGTTTTTTTCCATTGACTCCAGGAGTTGTTCGACCCCGAGGTCTATCTTGAGCGCGGTCTTATAGAGCTCGACATAGTGGCTCATCCAGTGGGGGACAAACGAAAGATCATTGGGGTCGGCGTTGGGGAACTCATCTTTGAATGGGAGCCGCACCCTGAAATCGATAATCTTGTCGGACATCTATTCCTCCTTATCCATCCGTTCTCTCTTCCTGTTCTTTCCTCAAGCCATCGGGCGGACGAGCCAACCTGAGCCGTGATGCGCACTCGTATTTAATGTGTTCTTATCCGCGCACTATATTACTTTTCGATGGACGAAAAGATAATCGTGGTCAGCAGCGCCTTTATCGCTTCCAGATCGACCGAGCGCTCGTTGAAGACCCATTGGATCATAACGCCGTCGATGCACCCCTGGATGAGGGCGGCCGCGTTCGTGATATCGAGCTCGCGAAACTGTCCCGACGCCACGCCGCCCTCGAGGATCTCCGTAAGGATATTCGTGCAGCTCTTGTAGACCTTTTCGTTGAATTCCTTCTTATACTCAAGGTTGGACCAGAGCTCGACCTCGGCCTCGTAGTGAGTCCGATCCGCCATCATATGATCAAAGCTCGCATGGATGTATTCCCTGAGCATTTCTCTTGGCGAATCCTGGCCGTCCACGCGCTCCATGATTATTCTCCTTTGCTCCTCCAGAATCCGCTTCATAACGGCGGAGATAACCTGGTCTTTGCTCTTGAAGTAGTAGGTGATCACACCCCGGCTGATGTCCGCCGTCTCAGCGATCTGGTCAAGAGTGGTCTTGACGTAACCCACGGAGGCGATGGAACCGATCGCGCTCTCTATGATCTGGTCTTTACGAATATCCTCAATGATCGATTTTCGTGCCATGTTCCTTCCTTCTATTGGTCCCCATGCTGGGTGACCGCGACTTTATCGCACAGGTCTATTTATTATACTGCCTATTCTTTTTTTTATCCGTTGCGCTTATTTATAAGCGACACAGTTAGCTATGTCAAGAAAAAAGGGCAATGGTATGCCCTTATAGGGTATTATTTTTTACGCGAATCGTGGTAGCGAGAAAAAGGATGGTGTCCGGCTCGGGCATGAAGAAACCGGCGAGTGCGAGGGGATGGTGCTGCCATTTCGGGCGGATACTCGTGCCCGGACAGTCGCACGGTCGACCTATTTCGTCCCGGCCGTGCGACCGCCAAGTAGAGCCGGCAACGAAAGCTACGTGGTTAGACGGGATCGGTTGCTATTCCTCATAATAGAGCTCGTAGGCGCATTCGGCGTCTCCCTTCCCCCTGCAGAGCGTTTCCACGCAGCGCGCGGTCTTGAAGCCGACTATGTACAGCGCGATCCCTTCAAAGACCCCGCAGATGTAGGTACAGAAGCTCTTTTCGCCCTTCACACCGTCGCAGAGCGTACAGATGGGATTATGGTAAGTAACGTGATCCTTATCAAAGTCAAAAAGCGGGGGCCGATTGATGCTCGCGGCGTAGTAATTCAGGACCGCCTTCAGCTTATCGATCTTCGGGATGGTCGCGTCCTCGGCAAGCTTCTTGATATCTTCGCTGTTATCGACAACGTGCTCGATCGTGCTCCTTCCCGCCCGCACGACGATCGCCGTGGTGCCCGAGGCCCCGATGATATCGTGAGACGCCCGGATGATCCGGTCGACGAATGCCTGGGGAAACTTCTCCTGTTCGGAATATCCCGGGGGATTATCGATCAGCTCCCTGAGCCCCGCGTAATTGAGGATGGAGTTCTTTCCACCCGTCCCGAGGATGTCTTCATATGAATCGATAACGACTCTCAGGGCCAACGAAGTTATCTCGTCCTTTTCCATTGCCACCTCCACAGCGAAAAAGAAACCATAGAATACGACTGACTGCGCGACCTGTTATAATGCGGCTCCGCGTCGTGTCGGTGTCAAGGGAAAAATGAAATTTATCGGAAAATTTTTTCGAAACCCGTCCGGGGTCGCACACGACGGCAGGCGTCCTTGCTCCGGAGAACCCTACGCCTGAGGTTCGCTGATCGCAGCCTCTTGCGACCTCTCCGATTCACGCTCGAGCACGAGAAGCATCCGCCGCTCGAGCTGGTCGATCAGGGGGCCGAGGGTGGAGGAATCGTTGGCGGAGATGAAGACGGCATCATCCTGCGATCCGAGCCTCGCCAGGACGTCGGTCGGAACTAAGTCGATCTTGTTGAAGACGATCAACACCGGGATGTCGGTAAGTCCCAGTTCTTCGAGGATCTTATCCACCGCCTCGATGCGCGCCTCGTAGCGCGGGTCGGACGCGTCCACCACGTGGACCAGGAGATCGGCGCCCCTCAGCTCGTCCAGCGTCGCCGAAAAGGCGGTCATCAGCTCCTTGGGAAGGTCCCGGATAAATCCGACGGTATCGGTGATGATGACCTCGATGTCCCGCGGGAAGCGGAGCCGTCGGCTCGAGGGATCAAGCGTCGCAAAGAGCATGTTCCGGGCGTCGACGTCGCTTTTCGTGAGCGTGTTCAGGAGCGTCGATTTGCCCGCGTTGGTATAGCCGATGATCGAGATGATCGGCAGGCCCTTCTTGACCCGCTGGGATCGCTGCTGCCCCCGGTCCCTCCCGATCTGCTTGATCTCCCGCTCCAGGCGATGGATCCGGTCCCGGGCGCGTCGTCGGTTGATCTCGAGCTTCGTCTCGCCCGGCCCCCTCCCCCCGATGCCGCCGGTGAGCCGGCTCATGGCGGTGTTCTTCGTGATGAGCCGGGGCAGCATATATTTGAGCTGCGCGAGCTCCACCTGGATCTTGCCCTGCCGGCTCTTGGCCCGCTGCGCGAAGATGTCGAGGATCACCTGGGTCCGGTCGATGACGGACAGCTCCGTAAAATCGGTGATCGTCCTGACCTGATCGGCCATGAGCTCCCCGTCGAAGACGAGCATGTTGGCGCCCATCTGCTGGGCCCGGATGACGATGTCGCTGAGCTTCCCCTTTCCGAGAACCCATTTGGAGTCAGGCCTGTCGCGCCTCTGGATTACCGTGTCCAGCACCGTGAGCCCCGAGGTCCGGCAGAGCTCCTTGAGCTCGTCTATCGAATCGCCCGGATCGACGCCACGGCCGTAGTAGGCCCCGAAGAGGATGGCCCCCTCCTGCTCCTTGACCCTCCGCGCACGGAATTTCCTGACGAACTCCTCCTCGAGCGACGTGATGAGCCGGGAAAAATCGATGTCGAGCCGGTGGATCGAGATGGGATCCAGCCGCGTCCAGACCTGTCCGTCCCCGTTTTCCGCCACCAGGTGCGCGATATGGATCTCCCCCGGGAGCCCGCCGTCCGTCACCTCAAGGGCCGCCATCAGGTCCAGGCGCAACAGCGCCAGGTCCGAGAGGTCGTCCTGAGTAAGTGGCTCTCCCTTCAGGTGCGTGTGGACGGAGCGCAGGCCCCGAAGTCGGGCAGGGCCCATCCGGAAGCGAGAGATGTCGGGGATGACCACCATCGAGCTGTCCCCGATGATCACGTACTCAATGTTTCCTTTGCGGTCGATGAGGGTGCATATCTGCCGGCGAATCTCGCCGGAGATCTCGGTGAGGGAGCGCGCAAGCTCCGGTGTGATGATTCTATCGGTGGGAACGCGGCGGCGGTAGAGGTTCAGAAGCCTCTTTTCCTCGCTCGATTTGAGGCCGTTGGTGTTGCCGTAAAGTTTCGTGTTGCTTCCTTTACCCTTGCAATGACTCGTCTTCTTCCATATAATAGTATACGACATCGGCGGAAAATTTCAAGGACTTTATGCGGCCCCCGAAAGACACAAGGGAGGCTTTTTTATGAGACGAGGGACGGCCACGCTGCCGCTGCATGGCGGCAAGGCCCCGGCCTGGCTGATGAACCGGATGGTCAGGCTCGCCCGGGAGATGATCGTCATCATCGTATCCGACTTCGGGCCCGTGGAAGTGCTCCGGCGCCTGTCGGACCCCTTCTGGTTTCAGTCCTTCGGCTGTCTCTTGGGGTTCGACTGGCACTCAAGCGGCGTCACCACCACGGTATCCGCGGCCGTCAAGGAAGGGATCGCCGGGATGGAGCACGAGCTCTCGCTCTTTGCCGCCGGCGGAAAGGGTGCGCGCTCCCGCAGAACCCCCGACGAGATCATGGCCCGGGGCGACTCGATGACGGTCGACCCTAATCACCTCGTCTACCTCTCACGGTTGGTCGCCAAGGTGGACAACAACGCCGTCATGGACGGCCACCAGCTCTACATCCACAATTTCTTCTTCACCCCGGACGGGCACTGGGCCGTTGTCCAGCAGGGGATGAACGACCAGACCGGTACCGCCCGGCGCTACCACTGGCTCTCCGACACGGTTGTTGACCCGACCGACGAGCCCCACGCGGCCATCTGCGGAGAGACCCGGATCGACAGCGTCATGAACCTCACCGATCACCGGGCCGGCGATGCCCGGGTGCTGGCCACCGAGCTTTCTCACGAGCACCCGGACAGGATCGCCGCCGAGATCGAGTCGATCAAGCGCCTCGAGCTGCCGAGCCGCCACGAGGTGCTTGCCGCCGATATCGATCCGAAGCGAATCTATAAGATCCTCCTGTCGACCTACGAGCGCCGCCCCAAGGACTTCGAAGAGCTCCTGGCTGCAACAGGGCGTCGGGCCCAAGACGATCCGGGCGCTGGCGCTGATCAGTGAGGTGCTCTACGGCACACCCGCGTCGTTTTCGGACCCCGCCCGCTTCAGCTTCGCCCACGGGGGGAAGGACGGCCACCCCTACCCCGTCGACCGAGAGAACTACGACCGCTCGATTGACCTGTTGAGGCGCGTTGCCCACGCCGCGAAGATCGGCATGACCGAAAAGAAGGAGGCATTGCAGACGCCTCGATACTTTTTACCGGAACTTTTCCCATGAAACATCAGAGACTTGAGAACGTGGCGGCCGTCGTCTTCGATTTCGACGGGACGCTGGCCGAGCTGAACATCGATTTCCCCGCGCTCTACGTCAGGCTCTTCGAGACTGACCGAGCGCTACGGCGTCGACCGCGCGGCGCTCAAAGAGGTCTATCTCGTCGAGCTGATCGACGAGATCACAGCTTTGCTGGGCGACGGCGCGGGGAAAAACTTCCTTGCCGAGGCAAATCGGCTCGTCGTCGATACCGAGGTCGCCGCAGCCCGGCACGCCTCGCTCTTTCCCGGCTCGCGCGATCTCATCTCGGCGCTCAGGAAGAAGGGGATTCGGGTGGGGCTGGTCACCCGCAACTGCGGCGCGGCGGTGCTGGCCGTCTATCCCGAGGCCCAGGCCGAGGTAGACGCCTTCCTGCCACGGGAGGCCGTGGCCCACGTCAAGCCACACCCCGATCATCTCCAAAAGGTGCTGGCGCTGCTGGGGAGTGAGGCCGCGCGCTCGGTCATGGTGGGGGACCACCCCATCGACATCACGGCGGCGCTGGCCGTCGGGATGGTGCCGGTGGGCGTCACCACCGGCCACACGACGCGCGACCAGCTTGCCGACGCGGGGGCGGTGCTGGTGCTCGACACGGTGGTGGAGCTCTTGGGATACGTCTAAGGCGTAGGGATGGCATACATGCCGCCCCTACGATGGTACAGCCGTCCCAATCCCTCGTAGGGACACGACTTGTCGTGTCCGTGGCCCGGATGATAGTGGGACCGATGCCGGCAACGCGGGCGGACTTAATTACAGAGATGACGGCCTTGTTACATTCCGGCGGGCGCCACATGTGGTGCCCCTACGGTCATTATCGACGACACTCTATCGGCACATACGATTGATATGAAGAAGAACAACACGAAGCTCCCCACGGGAAAACTGAAGTACGAGCTCTTGGGAAAGATCCTTTCCGATTTTGAGATTGCGGACCCCCGCGTGATCGTGGGGCCCCGGATCGGCGAGGATGCCGCGGTCATCGACATGGGTGACTCGTACCTGATCGCCACGGCCGACCCCATCACGTTCACCGCCGGCAACATCGGGTACTACGCCATCAACGTCAACGCCAACGACATCGCCGTCCACGGCGCGGCCCCGAAGTGGTTTTTGGCCACGATCCTCTTGCCGCTGGACACGAGCGACGAGGCGGCGGCGCGTCGAATCTTCGGCGAGCTCAAGCAGGCGATGGCGCCGCTCGGGGTGACGCTCGTGGGCGGCCACACGGAGGTGACCGACGCCGTGAACCGGCCCGTGGTGAGCGGCCTGATGCTGGGCGAAGTAAAAAAGGGCCCGGTCATCACGACGAGCGGAGCGCGCCCCGGCGACCTGGTCTTTTTGACGAAGGGCGTGCCCGTCGAGGGGACGGCGATCATCGCCCAGGAAAAAGAGGCGGAGCTCTTGAAGAAGGGCATCGACCCGGACACGATCCGGCGGGCAAAGCGGTTCCTTGTCGACCCCGGCCTCAGCATCGTGAAGGAGGCGCTGTTGGCCGCACGCACCGCCCCGGTCTCCTCGATGCACGACCCCACCGAGGGGGGGCTTTCCGCGGGGCTCAACGAGATCGCGATAGCCGCCGGCGTCTCGATCACGGTGCGCGAGGCGGCGATCCCGGTCTACCCCGAGGGGAAGGTGCTGTGCGACGCCTTCGGGATAGACCCGCTCGGCACGATCGCCTCCGGCGCGCTCGTCTTCACCGCCGCCCCCGCCCACAGGGCGGCAATCGAATCGGCCTTTAAAAAGGAGCGGATCGCCCTCTCGGTCATCGGGGAGGTCGCGGATAAATCAAACGAGCGGGTCTGGATCGTCCGGACCGACGGAAAGACGGAGCCCCTCCCCTACCACGAGCGGGACGAGATATTGAAGGTGTTTGAGTGACGGTCTTAAGGCTCCCCGCTCCGGCTCGGATAGTTTTCGGTTGCTTTGGGCGGACGGCGGCATAGGATCTCGATAAAAACCCGCTCTCTCTGCGGCGTAATTAAATAAGGAGTAAAATATGAAAGCCAACCGTATCGCGCTATTTGTCGTCATCGCCATTTTCTCCTGGCCGCCCTGCCGCTCCTCGCCGCACCCTTCGTCGCCGATCCGGCGGCCAAAGACGTGTCCATTGACATAGCCGCGATGAATGCTTCCGTGGATCCTGACGACATCACCGTCTACGCCGGGCAAAATGTAACGCTCAATGTCACCTGCGTCGAGGCATGGCGAATGAACCGCACCTGGTTCAAGCTCGACGAATTCGGCGCCGTAGGCCCTGTCTTTAAGGGAAAGACCAAGAGCTTTACATTTACCGTCGAAAAGATCGGCGAGTATCCCTTTACGGCCGGCGACATGAAAGGAGTCCTCAGGGTCGTGCCGAAACCGGAGAAGTGAAGGTCTGCGGCAAAGTACTGACCCAATGAAAGGGCCCCTCCCCTACCACGAGCGTGACGAGATATTGAAGGTGTTTACGTAGGTCGCCCCGTCGCTCGACGGACGGACAAGTCGATGGGAAAAAGCTCGCCTTTTTATCAGACGAAATCAGACCGAAACAACCAGCCGGGATTATTTTAACAGACGGATGAGTTTTCTCTTGACATTAGCTATATCAGTCTGATATATAGCATACTATCATATAGATCTCTTGTCAGATGTCAAAGGACGATACGGAGGAGTAGTGACATGAAGCTGACTTTCAGGGTCTTCATCCCGTTTCTGGTGGGCGTGGCGATCGCCGTGCTCCTCTACGAAACGACGGGGTGGTGGAAATTTCTCTTTCTCTTTACCTGGATCGGCGGCTGGATCACCGCGGGGGCCATCGTGGCCGCCTACCGGAAGGGGCTCAAGCGCGACATCGGCAGGAGGATCTCCATCCTCGTCATCGGCCTTACGCTACTGATATTTTTGGGCGTCTTTGAGCACGAGAACCTCCAGATCGAGGAGACCGTCTTTTACCTTGCGTTCTTTTTGGCCGGGGGCGCGTTTACGCGGGTGCTCATCCACTATGCGGTGGCCAAGGTCTTCGGACCGCTGCTTTTCCGGAGGGGGTTTTGCGGATGGGCCTGCTGGACGGCCGGGATACTGGAGTGGCTGCCGATCAAGGGCAACCCGCCGATCCCCACAAAATGGACCTACCTGCGCTGGCCGGTGCTCGTCGTTTCGCTCGCGATACCGCTCGGTTTCCTTTTCCACGGCTACGACTACATGACCCTTCACATCGACCCGACGCTCGGCAAGTGGGGGCAGTTCCACTGGTTTCTGATCAGCAACGCGCTCTATTTCGTCAGCGCCATCGGCCTTGCCTTTGCCTTCGGGAAAAAGAGGGCCTTCTGCAAGGTCCTGTGCCCGGTCTCGCTGGTCATGAAGGTCCCCTCCTCCGTCGGCCGCCTCACCAGACGCCCCACCGGCGAAAAATGCACCGAATGCGGCGCCTGCAACAAGGTCTGCCCGATGGACGTGGACGTGATGGGCGATATCAGCAAAGGCGCGCGCGTCCGCTCCACGGAGTGCATCCTCTGCAACCAGTGCAAGAACGTCTGCCCGGTAAGGGCGATTGCGTGAGAGGAAAGGATGAGATAGAGGAGCCCCTCCCCTACCACGAGCGGGACGAGATACTGAAGGTGTTTGAATGATTCAATGCCAATGAGAGATAATGCCTTCCCAATTCATAAGAGGTTCTGGAATTCTTAAACAGTCTGAAAAAATCATTACCTCTTGACCCATACGGCTTTCCCGAGCGCTATACCCAAGCTTATAGTTGAAGCCGTTCCGACCCTCATAAAGCTTTCGCACGTAATCAAAATAGTCATAGGTGACTACCCATGGGTTTAGTATCTTCTCTTGAACGATACGAGCTATAGCTATGTGATCTGATAACGTGTAGAAGTTTTCGTACAGATGTTGCCCCTTTTCGTAATACGGAGGATCAAGGTACACGAATGTCTTCTCCGGCAACTTAGGAAGGACTCTATCTAGAAATTCCTCAGCATCATAATTAAAAACAGTTATTTTGTGTCTGTGATCGGCAATATTCCGAATTCTTCGGAGTAGTTCTTCCTTATTAAAACGTGCGTCAATCTTCCAATGACCTGATTGCGATCGCCCGCCAATCATTCCAGCGTTCAACACCCCAGAATGGTTCGTTCTATTAAGAAAAAATAGCGCAAACCCGACTTCCTCGATGGCATAGTCCTTAGGATTTAAAAGAATTGACTTCTTGTCATCCCACACCACCGGTGTAACTGGTGTATCGCTAAGTTTTCTACAGAACTCATCGGGTTTTTCGAGGATTGCACGCCAGAAGCAGTATAATGGGTAACTGATATCATTAAGATATATATGCTTCACATATTCGGTGAGCAAGAGTGCCAAAGCTACGCCTGCACCGCCAGCGAAAGGCTCGGCATAATGAGAATCGCAGAGCCTATTCTCACGCAATAATCCTCTGAAGATCCAGTTAAGTTTGCCCTTGCCGCCTGGGTAACGCAACGGGGAGTAGTAGTAAGACGTGGTATCTGCGCTCACATTGACCTCCAGATACGATCAAGGAATGTCGAATATGTATCCCAAATACTAATTATATCATTCGGGATAAGAGTCTGGTTCAAGTTATGAACCATATCGTGAATACTGTCTGGGTGCGATAGCTTATCTTGGCCACCTAACACTTTCTTCAAGGTTGCTATCTCTCGACTACCCAGTATTGCTTTTACCCCCGCGTCCTTAATAACAGCGTCGATCCTTTCTCTAAGGCTAACTCTGCTCCAGCCTTTAGGGCCTTGATATGTAAGCCCTTTATCTCGGATGTATGTATCAACACTGACCTCTATAAATGTGCGAACCAGAAGAATTGCTGCATTGGGATATAGCGGCTTACCCTTCAACTCGCGGACAGGAAGTCTTCTTAATTCCTCGAATACTTGGCGAGCCCGGATGTGTTTCTTACCGTCAATGGGAATAATAAATCCAGGCATAACAACTGTCGTGCGATTCCTAGGGTCCATGTATCTGGACTTAGCACCAACTACACTCGTCGGTCGTTGTGATGTAGGAGATTGTGTAGTCGAAGCGGCTGATACTTTCTTAGGCTCTTGAAGAGTTTTTGAATGATCAGGAACTTCATCCGTCCCGAATTCATCAAAATAATCCCTTCTTTTCTCTTTGTTGATAACATGGCCCACTTTTCGGTGTCCTGTACCGAAATCTTCGATGATTTTCGTTAGTGACTTAGCAGCCTCCTCTCGATCTATCAGAAACTCAATGTCTCCTTCTTCGTCTTTACCCAACCCAAGGAATTCCAAGGAGTCTCTGTCAGTTAGTAGTCTTTGCAGAGTCGTAATCGGGAACGTGTCACTGCCCGCAATCTGACGTGTTTGCTCATTAAAGAGAGGTGAGTCCTGAACAAAACTGAGTATATCAAGAGCGTTCTTGTTCCTCGACTTACTACCGGCGTGTCGCTGTTCGTGCCTAGCCTTCTGAATTGCGTCCCAAGAAACGACTCCAGCACCACCGGCCTCGTTAAGATGTTTCAGCTCTATAAAATGATCTGCATCCTCCCTTTTATTATAGAGGACGCATTGAACTGATTTCAAAGGGATATACCCTTTAGGGATAGCTTCTCTAAATCTCTCTCTCCACTTTCTTGTCGGAGCTATATCTGGATTGTAAAGTAACTTTAGTGCAGCGACACGTCGGTTACCTTCGATTGTGATATAAGTATCGGGTCGACTATCATTTCTTACGATCGTTATCCTTTCGGCAGGGTCTAATCCAAATTCCGAAATATCTTTAGATAGCTTTAGGAGTTTCCCTCCCATCTTCCCGTGACCACTTGTCAGCCACTCCATTATTTCAGCTTGCGACTCAATATAGGAATGCCGAGGATTTTCTGAATCGAGCTCCAACATCGCTATTGGGATCTCGACGTCCGTATATAATTTTATTGCCATCCCTATTTCCTCAATAAAATATATTGCGTCCTCTATTGTCCGATATTTCTTCTAGACGCCAACTTGTTAATTACTAATTATACTATATAAGATGTAAAATCAATAGAAAACCCGCCTTTCTGCGGTCTTTTTTGTGCGCGGTTTAGGTGAAACGGGGCTACATGCTCCTATTTAATATTTTGGGTTAATATCGAAGGAAATCCGTACGTAACTGTTAGATACTATAGAGGAAAGGAGCACAGAGTCACCTCATCTGCTCGCATGAAGAATCACGATAGACATTAATCTGATAACGTGATATTTTATAGTAAAGAACGAGGAGAGACTGGTCCACCGTTGGAGGCAGGTATGGCTGAAAAGGTAAGCAGGCGTGAGGCGATGAAACGCATTGCCAAGGGGATCGTAGCGCTTGGCGCTATCGGTGTCGTGGGCATCGCCGAGAAGGCTCATGGCGAGTCATACAACAACTATTACAACTACTACAACACCCACCTCTTTTACGCCAACTCAAATTTCTACTCCAACTATCAGGATTACGGCAACCACAATAGCGAGGGTGGGTACCCTAACTATGTAAATAAGTATGATAACTACGTGAACGGCTATTCTGATGTGTATAGCAACTATGCCAATCTCTATGATGACTACTACTGGCATAACAGGCAATACAATGACGGCGGCTACTACCGCTACCATCGTTACAATTACAATGACTTCTAAAAGAGAAACGATGACGACACGAAAGGGATAGAGCCAAAAGACGTTGCTCATCTCCGAGACTCACTCATGATCTCACATAATAAAAAACCCGCCTTTCGGCGGGTTTTTTGTGCACGGTATGGACGAAACGGGGGCTACATGCCCTGGGTCTTGATCCTCTCGTAATTACCCATGACTCTATTCACATAATCGTCCGGCAGCTTGTAGCCGAGCTTTTGCATCTGATCCACGAACCCCGGCCCGCAGTTGTAGGCAACCAGCGCCAGCCGCAGGTCCTTGTACCTCAGCAGCATCTCAAAGAGATAGTACATCCCCATCCTGACGTTCACGTCGGGGCTGTTGAGCGTATCGTTACCCTGCCAGGGCAGGTTCACCTCGTAGGCGATTTCCCGGCCCGTCGTCGGCATCAGCTGCATCAGGCCCCGGGCGCCCACGTTGGACACCGCGTCATGCTTAAAGGCGCTCTCCGTCTGGATGATCGCCAGGATGAACGCGGGGTCGTACCCGTATTTCATCGACTCAAAATAGATCAGTGATGCAAGCTCCCGCTCCTCCGTCTGGGTCAGGCCCGTGTTGTAGGAGTGGATATAGTCGTAGATCGAAAAACCACCCATCCCAGCCGTCGATCCGTCTTTCCCAAGGAAACCGCTCGACACGAGCTTCTCCATCGGAACCGGCGCGCTCTTCGTAGTGACAAGCGCTCCCGGCACCGTGGTCGAAACGACGGTGAGGGCTACCAGGATCACTAAGACAGCCTGGGCTATCCTTTTTTCTCTTTCCTTTTTCAGATACCGTACACACTTCTTTAAAAAATTCAACTTTCTTTTCGACTTCAAACAGCACCTCTTCAAAACCCTATAAAGAAAATCCCGTGGGGACCATAGCCACCGGTCCTCCGGGCGTCAGATGGAAAAAGACATTAATTACCTATAATGTTATCTCAATTATACATTACTATTATTATATACGCAATAGTTATATCACATTTTATACATAATATATTTCACTGCGCCTCTTGACACAAATTTTCGTTAATGTAACCACTGATCGCCTCGATGTCAAGGGCAAAACCATATAATTATATTTCAATAATATATCATTATCACTATATGAATCATAATTGCCATTAACTATGCAATAATTTCTCCTCACCGTGTCCCTTTTGGTTTCTTTGCCTTTCAAACACGGATAGCGACTGAGATTGCCGCGTCGCGCTTTGCTCCTCGCAATGACGGGACGGCGTTACCGCCGATGCCTCCCGGCCGCTACGTCATAATCACGCGGCGCCACGAATCATCTATCTTCCCACCACCTCACTCCGTCAATAGCGCGGGCACGACGTGCCGTGCCCCTGCGGCTCCCGTCCAATTAATCACCGCATTACTTCGCCCTGCCCGGCAAAACCACTACAAAACCGTTGACCGAAAGAATACCTTCTGCTACAATTTTCTCATGGAACAGCCACTCACCCACATCGACATCTCGGGCAAAAAGCCCGACTACTCCGGCAAGGTCAGGGAGATCTTCGACCTCGGCGACCGGCTCATCATCGTGGCGACCGACCGCCTCTCGGCCTTTGACGTCGTCTTTTCCCAGGGCATCCCCGAGAAGGGGAAGATCCTCACCGAGATCTCGAACATCTGGTTTTCGCTCCTGACGTTTGTCGAAAACCATATCATAGAGACCGACGTCGACAAATTCCCCGCCCCCTTCACCGGGCAGGGACGAGCTCCGCGATCGCTCGGTGCTGGTCACCAAGGCGCGGCGCATCGACGTGGAGTGCATCGTGCGCGGGTATCTGGCCGGCTCCGGCTTCAAGGACTATCAGAAGACGGGCATGGTCTCGGGCCATAAGCTGCCCGCGGGCCTGAAGCTTGCCCAGCGCCTCCCCGAGCCGATCTTCACTCCCTCCACCAAGGCAGACGCCGGCCACGACGAAAACATCACGACGGCTCAGGTCAAAGACCTCATCGGGGCAGATCTCTCCTCGCGCATCGAGGAGCTCTCCCTTTCCATCTACCGGTTTGCCCACGACAAGCTCTTCAGAAAGGGCGTCATCCTTGCCGACACGAAGTTCGAGTTCGGCATGAGCGACGGCACGGTCCTCCTCATCGACGAGGCCCTCACCCCCGATTCATCGCGCTTCTGGCCCACCGACTCCTACCGCGTCGGGGAATCGCCGGCAAGCTACGACAAGCAGTTCGTCCGGGATTTTCTCGAATCGATCGACTGGGACAAGAACCCGCCCGCGCCCCAACTCCCCAACGCGATCGTGGCCGGGACGAGGGAAAAGTACCTCGAAATCCTCTCGATCATCAGGAAGATAAAGGAGGGGGACGGCGCATAGACCGTCCCCTTATAGAGGGTGACCGCAGCCGGTCACGTGTGGACAAAAAGTCGATCGAGTCGATCAATGCCGGTCGTGTTTCTTCCCGGCGTCCGCCGCATCTCCCTTCCCCGAACGTGCGCCCCCGCCCGTGAACAGGAATAGATAGCCCTCAAAGAGAAAAAAGGCCACGGTCATGATGATCATC
Source organism: uncultured delta proteobacterium (assembly GCA_963792965.1). GTDB lineage: Bacteria > Desulfobacterota > Zymogenia > Zymogenales > Zymogenaceae > CAWBYW01. Next base: position 442,456 of record CAWBYW010000007.1, read on the forward strand.
TGGCTTGCCGTCACCGACAGCGCTAAGATCAGGAACCCGGCCTTTTCGAGTATCGAGATCATCAACCCCACCGACACCCCCGTCACCACGGCGTAGCACCAGCCGGAGAGCAAGAGGTACCGCCTCCCAAAGAAATAGAGGGGCAGCGCCCCCACGGTGCTCATGATCGGCATGAAGACGAGGTCCCAGATGCCGGCATAGGGCGACAGGAGGTTTGCCACGAAGCAGCCGATGGGGACAAAGAAGATCAGATGGGGGCGCGCGGCCACCAGTATCACGAGCGCCTCGCTCACGCGAAACTGGATCGGCCCGTAGGCGATCGGGGCCACAAGGTACGTGAGGGCCACGTAGAGCGCCGAGATCACCGCCACGTCGGTGATCCTCCTGACCCCCGACGGGATGCGGGTATGTGCAGTATCTATGGTAATGGTTAGTTAGTCCGTTGTTGTAATATGAAGCGTCGACAGCCCCCGCCGCCTAATGACGCGGCGCCGGCCGATCGAATCCCTCTCTTGATATCGCCGGGGGAGTGGCTTTCGATTATTCTCGGACGTTGGTGTCTCTTGGCTCCCGGGAAAATGAACGATTCCCCGGTTCTGTAGCCGGGACCCACGCATGCATCGCGCACGCGGGCACTGATTACGAGACGGCCGGCTTTATGTACGACTCACCTCCGATGACCTCCATCTCGCCGCAGATCGTCCGCTCCACAAGGTCGCGCATGATCTCGCCGATATTGTCGCGGGTGATCCAGTTCTTGTGCAGGTAGTTTGCGCCTGCGTCGAGTATCTCTTTCATCTCGCGCTGGAGCGACGTGACGGCGATCGTCAGGATCGGGGGGTTCTGGCCGCGGGCGGCCCTGATGACCTCCATGCCGCCGGTCCCCTCCATGACGATATCGGTGAAGATGAGGTCGGGCCGAACTTTCATCTCGGGAGAGTTGATCAGCCTCACCGCCTCCGCCCCGTTCTTCAACGTCTTTATGATCAGCACGTCTTTATAGAGGTTATCGAGGATATCCTTGATGATCTTGGTCATAAACTCGCTGTCGTCGATGACGAGGGTCTTGATCTTGACGAAGGTGATGGCGCGCTTGATCATGAGGGACGACAGCGCCGTGTAAGCCTCCCAGTCCGTCATGGAGGTCGTGTTCACGAGGCTGTTGACGAAGATCCCCTCGGCGGGTATGGAGCTGTATAGTTCCTTTTCCTTATCGTTCAGGTCGAAGCTCCCCTCGGCCCTCGTGATCTTATAGATCGGGAGGATCCTCTTCTTTATCTTGGCCTTTTCGTCCTTCTGCCTCAGCCCTTCCAGGAGGAGATGGGAGACCTCGAGGTCTATGTTGATCCTCTCCGGATCGATCTCGGTCATGTCGTAGGCCTGGAAGCGGGCGTCCTCCCACTCGATCATGCGGAAGAACGCCTTCTTGCCGGTCAGCTCATCGCCCACGAAGGCGCCCACGATCCGGGAGTTTTCAAAATAGAGCCTCCCCTCGTTGCCCTCGATGGAGTAAAGCGTGATCAGCATCCGCTTGTTTGCGGATATCCCCTGTATCAGGCTGACCAGAGAGAGGGCGGTAAAATTTCCCTCTATCTGGGGGACTTTTCCCTCTAAGTCATTCATCAATGGCCTCGAACTTGTCATATGGTTAATACTGGCTATTTTCTTTGCTGGGTGCCGTCGGTTTCGGAGAAAGGCCTTTCTTTTTCATCATCTCCTTGACCATGTCGCTGTTTGACTTGTATTCCGACTTCGGATTTATCTCGAAGGCCTTGTCGAACTCGGCAAGCGCCTCGTTGAGCTTATCCATCTTGACGTAGAGCGCGCCAAGATTGTTGTGGGCCTTGTCATAATTAGGATCGATATTTATCGAGTAGAGATACTCCTTTTCGCCTTCCTTGAGCATCCCCTTGGCGACGTAAACGATGGCAAGGTTATAGTGATAGCGCGGGTTTTCAGGCGAAAGGTCGATGGCCTTCTCATAGTAGGATCGCGCCAGATCGTACTGCTTGATCTGGGAATAGACTTTGCCGAGGTTATAGTAGCCGTCGGAGAACTTCGGGTCGATGCCGACGGCGATCTTGAACTCTTCGGCGGCGGCCATGTAGTCGCCCGACTCAAGGAGTCTGCGCGCCCTTGAGGTTGTGGTCGTCGGCCGAGCCTTTCACGGTGCTCTGAAAACGCGCGAGGTTCGCCTCGAGGATCGGGTTATTCGGCGACTTGAGAAGCGCCCTGTTTTCGGTCTCGATAGCCAGATCGTACTTCCCCGCAAAGAAATACGCCTGTCCGAGGGTATCCAGCGCGACCACCGAATCCGGGTCTTTGTCGACGGCTTTCTTGGCGTATTCGACCGCCTTCTCGCCGTCTTGATATGAAGGATTTTTCGCGTTGACGTAAAGGGCGCTCAGGCGGATATACGGATCGGGTGATCGTGAGCTCTTCTTGGCGGCCTTGAGATACTCCTCGACCGCCTTGGCGTACTCCATATTGTTGAAATCGTACAGGCCCTGATAGAGAAACAGCTTCGGGTTATCCGAATCGATTTTCTCGGCCTGATTGAGCATCATGAGCCCTTCCTGATCCAAGCCTTTCTCGATATATGCTCGCGCGATTCCAGGATAATGTCCTCATTTTTCGGGTCGAGGTCGAGCGCCGTCTTATATTGTTTGATCGCCTCATCGAATCTCCCAGTCTCCGCTAGGCATTCGCCGATGCCCAGATAGGCGGCAGATAGAGAGGGTTGTGCCTTGACCGCGTCATTAAACTGCTTGATCGCCTCGTCATACATCATCAGCCGGTAGTACTTCTCTCCCGCGGTGAGGGACCTGAAGGCGGCCGGAGAAATGGTCGGTCCGCAGGAGGCGATAACAACGATTGCGCAGGCGATAGCGCAGATAATGAGGGCCGGTTTTATCTTCATGGTATCCGAAAGAAACATGTGGTGAATGGCGGAGAGAGAGGGATTCGAACCCTCGGTAGGAGTTAACCCCCTACACTCGCTTAGCAGGCGAGCGCCTTCAGCCGTGCTCGGCCATCTCTCCTTGGTAAATCTTCCGCTAACTCTACGGGGCCTGTTGCCCCTTTATCTCTATATGGCGGAGGGAGTAGGATTCGAACCCACGGAACTTTCGTTCAGCGGTTTTCAAGACCGCCGCCTTAAGCCACTCGGCCATCCCTCCATCGCATACGATGCCCTGACAAGGAAACTCTATCCCCCTCCTCGCCGTCTCTTACGCGGGGATCGTCCGGGCCCCGTTCATATAGGGCCTCAGCGCCTCGGGGATCTCCACGGATCCGTCGGCCTGCTGGTAATTCTCGAGCACGGCCACCAGCGTCCTTCCCACCGCGAGCCCGGAGCCGTTGAGCGTATGTACCAGCCGTGTCCCTTTCTTGGTCTTCTCGCGATATTTATGTTCGCCCTCCTGGCCTGAAAATCCTCGAAGTTGCTGCAGGAGGATATCTCCCGATAGGCATTCTGACCCGGCAGCCAGACCTCGATATCATACGTCTTGGCGGCCGAGAAACCGAGGTCCCCGGTGCAGAGGGAGACGACCCGGTAGTGAAGTCCGAGGCGCTTGAGCACCTCTTCGGCGTTGTTCCGTGAGCCTTTCCAGCTCTTCGTACGATTCCTCCGGCCGGGTAAACTTCACCAGCTCAACCTTGTTGAATTGATGCTGGCGGATCAACCCGCGCGTATCTTTCCCGTAGGACCCCGCCTCCTTCCGAAAGCAGGGGGTGTACGCACATCGGTAGATGGGGAGCTGGTCTTCTTCGATAATCTCGTCCTGATAGATATTGGTGACCGGAACCTCCGCCGTGGGGATGAGCCAGTAATCCGTGTCCGCAACCTTGAAGAGGTCATCCGCGAACTTTGGGAGCTGCCCCGTGCCCGTCATCGTCCTGCTGTTTACCATGAACGGCGGCAGCACTTCCGTATAGCCGTGCTCGTTTGTATGCAGGTCGAGCATGAAGTTGATGAGCGCCCGCTCGAGGTGCGCCCCGGCACCGATCGAGAGCGAAAAGCGTGTCCCGGCCAGCTTTGCCCCCCGCGCAAAATCAAGGATGCCGAGCTTCTCCCCGAGATCGGCGTGCTCGACGGGGGCAAACGAAAAGGCGGGGGGTTTCCCCCACTTTCTCACCTCAACGTTATCCTTGTCCGACGTGCCCCGGGGAACCGTTTCGTGGGGAATATTCGGGATAACCGATACGATCCGCTCCACTTCATCGTTCAGCCCCGAAAGCTCGAGATCGATGCCCTTGATCTCATCCGAGACGCCCCGCATCCGCGCTATGAGGGCTGTTGCGTCACCCTTTTCTTTCTTGAGCCGGGCGATCTCATCGTTGACCTTATTGCGCTCCGACTTGAGCGATTCCCCCTTCGTCAGGAGGGCCCGCCTCTTTTCCTCGACCTCCCTGAAATGGGAGAGGTCTATCTTTTCCCCCCGGGACGAGAGCCTCTCGGTAATCAGGTCGATATTTTCTCTCAGGAATTTGATATCAAGCACGGTAAGAATGCACCCAAAAATATTAAACTTGTGTATCGTAGCATTACGGGGTCAGATAGTCAATATTTTTTGTGAAATCAAGTCGGCGAGCCGCTTTCGAGGATTCTTTCTCTCACGGGCATTGGGTGAACCCTCCCCGGGCTTTTTACTCGGAGCGCGCGATTATCAGGAGCCGACAAACGTTGCCGGATGAAACCACGTCACGAATGGGAGGACAGACCAGCGCTCACTTTCGATATTTCCTCAGGATCTGGTATTCGTAGACCGCCCTATTGTGCTCCGAAAGCGTGCGCGAGAAATACGAGGTCCCGTCGTTCTTCGATACGAAATAGAGGTAGTCTGTGTCGGCGGGTGAAAGTGCAGCTGCGATCGCCGCCCGGCCCGGATTACAGATTGGGCTCGGCGGCAGGCCCGCGTTGCGGTACGTATTATAAGGGGTCCACGTCGCAAGGTCCTTCTCGGTCAGGTTGCCGTTAAACCTCTCCCATATCCCGTAGATGACCGTGGCACAGCTGTCAAGCTTCATCCCTTTATTCAGGCGGTTCGTAAATACCGCGGAGACGAGCGGACGCTCACTCGTGGCCGAGGTTTCCTTCTCTACGAGAGAGGCAAGGGTCACCGATTCGTAGTCGGTCAGCGTCGTCTTGTGCGCGCTCTTCTCCTTTTCCTGTTCAAAGACCTCACGGAAACGATCGACCATCATGGTGATGATCTCTCTTTCATGCATGCTCCGGTTAATCGTATAGGTATCCGGGAAAAGATATCCCTCCAGTATCGCGGCGTCTACTCCGAGCGACTCAATGAATTCCTTATCCTTCATGAGGCGCAGAAATTCTTCCTTGTCGACAAATCCCCTCGATGCCAGAAGGTCGGCCACTTGATAGATATTGAGCCCCTCCGGGATCGTTGCGTGATATTCGATCACGCGCCCCTTTATGAGCATAAGCAGAATATCCTTCGGTGACATGTCCGGCCTGATTTCGTATTCACCGACATGTATTTTCTTTTCAGCGCCGAGGTATCGAGCGGCCGTTATGAAAAGGACCTCATGGCTGATAACGCCCTTTTCCCTGAGGAGCCGCGCGGTATCGGAAAGAGTGTCCCCCTTCTCGATCTCCACAACAATCGGCTCTTTAAGCGTGCCGGCGGGTATGAGAAAGGTCCGATACGCAAACCAGACGCCGCCGGCCGCGCAAAGCACCAGGATACTAAGCGACAAGACGATTATTCTTTTCATTATTTTCATTGATCCGTGCTTCATATTATTTCTCGTCGTCGGCCCGGGGAAACGACTGTCCGCCGCCGCTCCTGAGCCACTTTTCGAGGATAATCGCTGCGGCTATACTGTCGATAGATTTTCTCCTCTTTTTTCTCCCGATGTCAGCGCTGATCATGAGTCGCTCGGCCTCGCTGGTGGTGAGTCGCTCGTCCATATAAACCAGCGGGACGCTCGTCTTATTCCTGAGCTCCTTAGTAAACTCCTCGACCTTTTCTACGCGCTCTCCCCGGCTACCATCCATGTTGATCGGGAGCCCGATAACGACCTTTCCGACCTCCCTTTCAATGACGATCTGAGCGATCGTGCTCGCGACGTCGCCTTTTCTCTCGATGGTCATGAGAGGCTGTGCGAAGGTGCCCATCGGGTCGCTGATCGCAAGTCCGATCCTCTTGTCCCCCACGTCGAGCGCCAGGGTTCTCACACAAGCACCCGATGCCGAAAGCGTGGACATACTGAAGCCGTTTCTTGTCCCGTCGCACTCACCGACGTTCCGAGGTCCCCGAGCGATGGCAGTCGATAACGCGTCTCTATTTTCCTCCGGTTGACGGCGGGACGTAGTCCTGAACCCATCTCTTTTCGAGCATTCCCAGTCTCCCGTCCCCCTTGAGAATCTCGAGGAAGTTGTTGACCCAGTTCAGCAGGTCGACGTCGCCCTTCCGCATGCCGACGGCGATCGGCTCAAAAGTGAACGGCTCCAACAGCGCGATGGTGTTCCTTGGGTATTTCTTTGCAAAGAGAAATATCTTCGTTTTTTCGGCGATATAGGCTTTTGCTCTTCCCTCGATGACCTCGCGCACCGCGTCCTCGTCGTTGTCAAACCTGATGACCTGCGCGTCGGGGATATACCGATCCAGTACCATATCGTCGGAAAACGTGGTCGTCACCGGCGTATCCTTTCGGTTGAGATCTCGATAGGTATCGATTCGTGCCGCATCGTTGATATTGATCAATAGACTCTTTCCCGAAAGATAGTATGGTGCGGAGAAATTGATCGCCTTGTTGCGCTCCATCGTAACGGACATAGCCGAGATAAGGAGATCGAACTTGCTGTCGACCAGCGCGGGGATAATGCCGTCCCAGTTCGTTTGCACGATCTCAAGGGTTACCCCCAATTCATCGGCCATCATTCGTGCCAGGTCCACGTCAAAGCCGACGATTTCGCCGTTTGCATTCTTCATTTCGAACGGTTGGTACCTGATATCCGAGACATCCATCCCCACCATGAGCTTTCCCCGCTGCATTATGGCGGTCAGGTCCGAGCTTGCCGCGATTGTGTCCGGATTTACGGAAAGGCTACCGTTATTTTTTCGTGAGCAGGAAAGAATACTCACACAGACCACAACGATGGAAATCACGACACCAATATTTCTATACATTTTTCAACCTTGATTTCTTCGTACGCGATATGGGGATAAAGCGGCCGATATCGGAGAAGCCAAGAAGCGGAGAGGTTCACATTCCACGATATTTCAATAGATTATTCCAATCTTTCCGAGCTCGGGGAACCGTACCTTCTTTTCTCTGTCCGTTTCCGGTCTTGCATACCTCTCCCCTCTTTCCCTCGTCCCCTTCCCATAGTTGACCTGCTACAGAATCTGGCTCAGGAAGAGTTTTGCTCGGTCCGTCTTCGGGTTAAGGAAGAAATCGTCTGGTTTCCCTTCCTCGACAATTCTTCCGTCGTCCATGAAGATAACGCGGTCCCCCACCTCCCGGGCAAATCCCATTTCATGGGTTACGACCACCATCGTCATCCCCTCCCGCGCCAATGACTTCATGACGTCGAGAACCTCGCCGATCATTTCCGGGTCCAGCGCGGATGTCGGTTCATCAAAGAGCATGATCTTGGGCTGCATGGCAAGCGCCCGCGCAATGGCCACGCGCTGCTGCTGGCCGCCTGAGAGCTTGGGGGGGTACACGTTGGCCTTATCGAAGATGCCGACCTTTTCCAGAAGCTCATTGGCAATCCTCATTGACTCATCAAACGTCCGCTTTCTGACCACCAATTGTGCGAGGGTGATGTTTTCCATGACGGTCTTGTGGGGAAAGAGGTTGAAATGCTGAAAGACCATCCCGATTTCCTCGCGTACCTCATGGATCTTGCACTTTGGGTCACAGACGTCGACGCCGTCGACTGTAATGCTGCCCCGGTCTATCTGTTCCAACTGGTTGATGCAGCGCAGGAATGTCGATTTTCCCGAACCGGACGGCCCGCACGCTACGACGACCTCGCCGGGGTAGATATCGGCCGAGACGTCCTGAAGCGCCCGGACGTGGCCGAAGTTTTTATAGACGTTCTTTATCTTAATGATCGGTTCTGCCACAGTTGTTCCTCTTCCCTATTTAGTTACTCCGTTGCCATGATCTTTTCCATGTTCCAGACGACTTTTGAAAGGATCAGGGTGATAACGAGGTAGATGAGCGCTACCATCGTATAGGCCTGAAACGCGACGAAATAGACCGCCGTAAATTCCCGGCCGAGACGGAGGATATCCGCAACTGCTATAATCGATACCAATGATGAGTCTTTCAAAAGTGCGATGAAGTCATTGCCGACCGGCGGCAGGATTACCTTAACCGCCTGAGGCAGGATGACCTGGCGCATCGTCTGGTAGTTTGTCATTCCGAGGGATTTGGCCGCTTCGACCTGTCCCTTGGAAATGGATTGGATCCCCGCCCGGAAGGTTTCTGCCAGGTAGGCTCCGTAACACCACGACATGGCGGTGATCGCCGACACGAGCGGAGGGAGATTGAGGAGGCTGCCCAGCCCAAAGTGGATGTAGAACAACTGAACCAGGAGCGGTACTCCACGCACGACCTCTACGTAGACCGAGGCGATGCCTTTAATAAAGGCGTTCTTGGACAGCTTCCCAAGGCCGGCAAGCATTCCCAACATGAGCGCAATAAACATGGCGGCGATCGTTACCTCGAAGGTCACCACGATGCCGGGGATTACGAACGAAAATACGTTACTGTACGGCCACGGGTAGAACTCGATGAGAATAATTATCGTCGCAATCGCGGCAAATAGAGAGACCCGCCAGGCGTTGTACGTGTCCATGTAGATCGAATGCTTAAACGCCCCCATCTTCACTTCATGGCTGACCTGGATTTTCTCGAGCTCCCGGTTTATCCTCCAAAGCAGGATACAAACGACCGCCGCAAAAATAAACAAGATGCAGCCGATTACGAAACTCGGAGATATAATCCCCTGAACGTTACCGGCAAAGAACTTATCGAAAAACTTAAAAAGTGCGAGCCCAAACTTCGACCGCGCTCCTACCACCTCCAACTCTTCGGTTACGATCTTCCTGAGCATGGGAATATCAAAACCCGAGATGTAGACGGATACCCTTATGAGGAATTCTTTGATATGCCAGCCCGTAAACCAGTCCCAAAGGTTACGGGTGAAGATAATTCCAAATCCTATAAGAAAATAGATCGCGTTCCTGTAGATGTGAGACATCTCGGAGATCTTCTTGATCTCCTCGGTGTTGAGCATGATTATTTCTTTTCGACGGATCGGGATTTTCATGAAGAAGAGGTAATGGAATGCGGCGATGAGCCACACGACGATTGTGGCCATCAAGAGGTAAAAGACAACGTGAAAGGTGAAGCTCAGGGGCAATATCCTGAAATTGATCCCAAAGTAGATGGTATTACCGGAGATAACGTCTGACATGAGATAGGGAAAAGGCCCCTTTTCATTGAGGTCGGAAATCCCCGAGCCGACGACAAGGGTATAAATAAAAATAGCAGCAATAGAGAGGACTATCGCGATATTAATAATACTCAGGTACTTCTTGGCCGCGTATTTCCTCTTCAAAAGGAGGTTCGCCGCCGCAACTATCGGAACCAGCATGATAATGATAAACCCGATGACGAGCCCGGGCCGTAGCTCCCACATGATAGCCCGGTAGGCCTGTTCGGAAATCTTATCGAAAACGGCAATAGTGCTTGAGGCGTACGCGGAGATCATCAGGAAGAAATAGAACGCAATACCGATGATTCCGAGGAAGATATGAAAGGTTACAAGGCGTTCCTTGTTGGTCTTTTCAATTCCGCTCTGGTTCACGAGATCCATTAACAGCCAGAGCCAGAAGACGAGGTACGATATCGCAATAAGGCTGATCGCGGTCATGGCATTTTCCGGATTGAGACAAAAAAAGAGGCGGGGCTTAAAGCCCCGCCCGTGTTATCCTGCTGATATTATTTCAGTTTCCACTTCGCTTCTAACTCGGCGATCTTTTCGGGGGTCACACCCTTAAGGCCCTTGTTCATCAGATCGACAACCTTGGCGTTGCCCTTCTTGATGCAGATGCCATAGGGCTCCGGCTTGTCGTTAACCCTCGGATTGGTCACGACCAGCTTGTCCTTGTAGGACGGATTCACGAGGGCGTAGTTGAATGCGACGGGATGGTCGCACACGACCGCGTCGACATCGCCCTTAAGGAGGGCCTCGATGGCAAGGCCGTTGTCGTCATAGTTTACGAGCTTGACGTTGGGATCCTTGCCCACGAAGATGGCGCCGGTGGTCCCGATCTGGGCGCCGACCTTCTTTCCCTTCAGATCGGCAAGGCTCTTATACTTTTCACCGTCGACCTTGCGAACGATAAGGGCCTGGTAGATCGTGTAGTACGGATCGGAGAAATCGTAGGTCTGTTTCCGCTCGTCGGTGATGCTCACCGAGGAGATGACCGCATCGTAGTTTTTGTTATCAAGGCCAACGAATATGCCGTCCCAGGGGGTATTGACGAATTCGACTTCAAACCCTGCGTTCTTTGCGATCTCTTTCATGAGGTCGATATCGAACCCGACGATCTCGCCCGTCGCGGCATCAACGGACTCAAAGGGCGGATATGCGGCGTCGGTGGCGACCTTCAGCTTAAGATTCTCGCCGACGGCGGTGGGGGTCATCACTTTCCCGCTGGGTTTGCAGCCCTGGAGTACGAGAGAGACGCCCAAGGCCATTACGGCCACGAGCAAAAGTGCGATAAGTTTCCTGTTCATACACTACTCTCCTCAAATAGTTAGTTTTTCTTTTGACCTTAGTCCATAAGACAGAACGAGGTTTAAAAAAAGAAAGTTCGTCTCAATTTCCTAAAATATCAATATATTCCGTCAATGTCAATACTTATTTGTACATAGTTCCCATTTTCTAAGGTAAGAGTTATCAATAATATCTCGATTCTTATCCACCTTTGGCCCTAATTATGCAATCTTTCGACCAATTTTGCGAGATTTCCGACCAGGATGCCAACCATCCTATCTCCCTTCTCGCGGGACGCCTTTGTCGGATCACCCCAGACCCCGGACTTCCAATGCTCTCTTGTGTCTCGAACCAGCACCGGTCGAGGAAAGGCGGGCCAGTCCGCTGCGGGAAGCTCCCCGACTAAATCCGGCGCCAGCGCCATAATGAGGGACGTCTCGAACTCGCCCGCGTGTGAATCACCCTTCGTCTGAAGGATCTCGAAAAACTCCTTATCGCACAGATCGAGGTCTGTAATCACCGCGCATGAAATATCCTCATAGAGACCCATGAGCTCGTCGGCCGCTTCCAGGAGTGCCGCCATGTGGTTCATACCCGCGTGGCCGGAGTAAAGGATGAAGTTTTTCATTCCGTGTGAATGGAGCGCGTCTATCACGTCCCCCACGAGCGCCGTTAACGTGGAGGAGCGGATCCCTATCGTGCCGGGAAAAGATGCGGTGCTCCGGCAGACACCAAAGTTTATCGGAGGGGCCACAAAGCAAGGAATCAGCCGCGCGGTGCGCTTGGCGATCTCGTAGGCGTGAAAGATGTCGGTGTGCATCGGGAGGTGGGGCCCGTGTTCCTCGATCGATCCGAGGGGAACGATAACAGTCCGACTCTTCTTCAGTCCCTCGGCAAACGCCTCGGTGGTCATGCTCTCAATAATCATATCTTCTCCCCTCCATCCACGCAAAGACTCCAATCCTGCGTCCCCTTTCCCGCCGACAAGGACCCCTCGGCCGTGTGCCTCTACGCCGTCGTTCCTCCGTCCAGCATAATGACCGAGCCGGTCATGAAGCTCGATGCTTCGGAGGCGAGGTAGACGGCCGCTCCGACCACCTCTTCGGGCTCACCGATTCGTCGCATCGGATTGGAGAGCTCGATCTGCTTCTTCAGATCGGCATTGCTCCAGAGGGGCTCTGAAAATTTCGTCTTGATCATCGCCAGCGCTATGGCGTTGACCTGGATGTTGTATGGAGCCAGCTCCACCGCGAGGTTCTTCGTCAGCATCTCGACGCCCGCCTTGGCGACCCCATAGATGCCCAGCCCCGGGGTGGCTCTCCTGGCGGCGACGGTGCTGATATTGATGATCTTGCCCCTCTGCGCCGCCTTCATCATCTTTGCTGCCCTCTGGCTGACCAGAAAGACCGCCTTGAGGTTCACGTCGATGATCTTTTCCCAGAGTGACAGGTCGGCGTCCACGATGCTCGGGGTGAAGATATTCATGCCGACGTTATTGACCACGATATCAAGCCCCCCGATCTCGGTGGAGATCTGGGCAAACAGGTTATCAATATCCGGGACGTTGCCGAGATGGGCGGCCGTCGCCATTACCTTTGCCCCTTTTGCCTCAATCTTTTCCTTGGCCGCCGCCAGCGTATCCTGTTTCCTGCCGCAAATTACGATCGAGGCGGCGCCGGCCTCGGCAAACCCGAGGGCGATCGCCAGGCCGATCCCCCGACTTCCTCCGGTGATCAGCGCCCGTTTTCCCTTAAGCGAGAAGATATCACTATTCACTCCGCACCCTCCGGTTATGTGTCATAAGAGGTCCTGTCCCTTGTATCACCGATTCGGATAAATTTCAAATTCTTTTTACCCCGGCGGCTTTTTGAGGACGCTCATCGTATCAATTCTCTTATCCGCACCACATGTCTCTTTGCCGCATTGTTTTCCTCGGCGCTGTCCTCACGTCCGCCGAATCGCTGCCGGTAATAGATATCAGTCAGAGCGTCGATGTCGCCGGATACGGCGGGGAAGCTTACCGCGACCCTCTCGGAGAATTCCCGCGGGGTCATCGAAGGCTCCTTTCTGACACCCCTTTTCGCCAGGAAGCGCACCGCCGAAAGGTACGTGCGGATAACCCCACCGCCTCTCTTCTTCTGTTGTCCCCGGTCAGATACCAGACTCCGAATGGTGTGCCAGAAGAGGACCGAAAACAACACGGCAACACCGACAAAGATCGGAATCGCAACCGCCCATTTTTTCTCTTTCAGGCCCGCGAGAAACCTCTTGACATTGCTTTGTGTGCCGGAGAACGTATCGCGGCCCTTCGTGGGCATGCCATGGATCCCCTGAATAAGCTTGAGCTGGTCTCCCATCTCGTAGTTCACGACGTAGATGTTCCATTTCATCACGAGATTATCGAACAGTTCCCGTATCGATGATCGCGCGAAGGGGGCGGAGAGCCCCGCGGGCGGGGTCGGCTCATAGACCGTCCACCCGGCGTCGTCGGTGTAGACTTCGACCCATGCGTGCGCATCGCTCGACCGGACGGTGAAAAAGGATCCCATTTCGTTATACTCCCCGGTAAGAAACCCCGTTACGATTCGGGACGGGACCCCGGCGACCCTGAGCATGATCACCATGGCGGTGGCGAAGTGCTCGCAGTAACCCCGCTTTTCCCTGAAGAGGAAATCGGCCAGCGGATCGTCACCGATCCCTTTGGGGTTGAGGTCATAGGACATGTTGGACAACAGCCAGTCCCGGACCAGCCGGGCCTTTATCGTGGGCGAGGGCTCGGCGCCAACTATCCCGGAGACAAGCGGCCTTATACGAGGATCCAACACCTTCGGCAGGCTGAGATAGACCGCGCGCTCTCCCGGGGAAAGCCGGACGGCGGACTCGGGGGATCTGGTGTCTACGTCCGTGGTCAGGACGGAGTCCACCGTATAGCGGATCTTATCGTTGGCGGAGCCGCCCATCTTGACCGTCCCATATGGGTCGGTGAAGATATCCTGGAAGGGACCGCTCAGGACCGCCGGATGTCCGAGGGAAAAGAGCACGCGGCTGTCGGCCGGCTCCAGGAAATATTCCTGGTGAATGAAACGCGAAGAGGTCTTGTCGTCCAGGATGAACCGATTCCCCATTCTTCTTGCCGCGAAGCTCTTCTTGTTTGACTTTTCCCAGTACTTTCCGTCAAAGGTGTCAAAGGAGGTGCCGCGCCAATAGACGTCCTTTCCGAGACGTGCGACATCGGCCTTGTCTATCACGATGCGCATGATGGTCTCGGAGGTGATCTTCAGGTCTCCCACCTCTCCCAGCTCGACGTTATTGGAGAATCCCGGCACCCGGATAGGCGGAGCGATTGAGGAGGGGAAGAAACCGGCGGAAAGCCTCGGGAAGAAGATGAAGAACAGGGCCGTGGAGACGGCGGTAAAGGTCACCGATCCGAGCGTGAGCAAGGCAAGAACGGACCTCTTCAGCTCGATGTTACCCACGCTCCCCCTGATTCTCTCGGCATCGGCGACCATCGTGAAGACAATCATCGTCGCCGTTGCAAGGACCAGGTAAAGAACAAAGAAAAGGAGAAAGGTGGGAGAAAAGGTCAATATGGTGGCGGCAACGACCGAGAACAGAGAGATGAGGTATACCTGGAGGTAATGACGCATCTCCGTCAGAAAAAGGAGCCTGACCGCCTGAACGGAGATGAGAAAGCCGGTCGTCGTGGCCACAAACGGACGGTCAAAGAAGAAAAAGCCGACCACCGACAGGACAAATATGGCAAGGATCGCCGCCGTGGCTACCGTGTCTGCCCGTGGGATCATAACCAGGCGCCTTCCGAAAAACCAGCTGGCCGCAATTGAGCTGACGATCACCCCGATCTCGAGGGCCGAGAGCTTTCCGGTGAAGATCAGGGTCAGAAAACCCGCCGTCGCCACCGCATAGCTCATGATCTTGAAGGTTTTCTTGAGATTCATCAATTAACCTGTCGAAATACGGTCCGACGAGACGACATAAGAGACTCTCGGCTGACTTACCGTCCCCCTATATCTCGACGACGATCCCCGGTTCATCGTCCGTGGGCGGTATAGCTGTGCGCTCACGCGCGGCGTCGAAAACCGCGAGCTCTTCGAGGATGAATAGCAGGTGATCCCAGCCCCGATCGGGAAAGACCGAGGTATTTCCACAGACCAGACCGACCGCGTACCCTTCCGTGATTAGGCGCGACGCCAACGAGGCGGCGCGCTCGATCTTCTCCTCCAGCAGATCGCTGTTGCCACCTTCATCCGGATGGATCTTAATGGTGATCCTGCGTTCCTGCTCCCTGCTGAACTCCCTCCGCATGAATTTCCCCCGCTTTGCCGTGCTCTTCCAGTGAATATGTCGGGGGTTATCTCCCGGCTGAAAATCCTTCACGGAAAACGGGTCCGTGCCGTGCCCGACCCGCAAGATCGCCGTCTCTCCCTCCCTCCCCCTCGTGTCGTAGGGTGTCGCATCGACCTCCGTTATCCTCGGGAAGACCAGCACCTGCTGTGTCTGCCGGACCTCCATCCCCTTGGTAAAGAGGCCGAAAGGAAAATTGGTCGAGACCTTGATCGGGCCCATCTCATAGAGTCCACGCCTCGGGAATATCGTTTCGAGGAAGGCCTGGGCGTTCCCGTGCGCCCTTACCGACCCGATCAGGGCGGCCGATTTACCGGTGGAGGCCGCCTCCACGACGAGAAGGAATGAAGGGATATGTCTCTTGTTGTTCTCGATCTCGATTTGAACGAGAGCGGGCGTTCGGGCAAAGAGGTGCTCCGGAAGATGCCGTTTTACGGTGAGGTTCCTCAGATCGATATTGGACAGGATCCCCGAGGCGATGATAAAGGAGAGCATGCCCCCCATGATGATATAGAGCAGGTTGTTGCCGGTGTTCACGGCCGCAAGCTCCACGGCGATGACCAGGCCGATAAAGAACCACCCCGAGGTATTGATCTTCAGCGTGCGCGGCGGCCTGAGCCATTTAAGGAGAACACGCAGCGGCGAGAATCGTGGTTTTTCCGACATGATGTTTTACAGGGGGACGGGCACGGACTCGATGATATCTGAGAGGACCGTTTTTGCCTCCCGGGACCTCCCCATGCCCGCATGGGAAAGCGACTTCAGAACCACGCGGTGGGAGAAGATCGGCAGGACCAGTCTCTTGATATCGTCGGGGACGACGTAGTCCCTTCCTTCCATCAGCGCCGACACCTGAGAGGCCCTCCTGAGAAAGATCGCCCCTCGCGTTGAGACGCCGAGCTTCAGGTGCTTGGAGCTCCGGGTTGCATCGACGAGGGCCATCAGATAGCCCAACAGATCATCGTCGATCGCCACCCGATCGGCCGTCCCCTGAAGCCGCGCGAGCTCCTCGAGAGTCAGCACCTCGCCGACGGCGTCAAGACGTGAATTATGGTCTTCCGTGGAAACGATGATCTTCTCGTAGTCCCCTCCGGGGTACCCGATCTCAAGGGTCATCATGAACCGGTCCAGCTGTGATTCGGGCAGCGGATAGGTGCCGTGATATTCGAGCGGATTCTGCGTGGCAAGTATCATGAACGGTTTCTTGAGCTCGTAGGCGCGGTTTTCCACCGACACCTTGGACTCGCTCATCGCTTCCAGCAGCGCGCTTTGCGTTCGCGGGGAGGTCCGATTGATCTCATCGGCCAGCACGAAATTGTGAAAGATCGGCCCGGGAATGAACTCAAACTCTTCACCCGATTTCCTCAAGACCGAGACCCCGATGATGTCGGACGGAAGCATATCGGAGGTGAATTGGATACGCATGAAGCTGCCACCCACCGATTTAGCGATAGCGTGGGCGAGCGTCGTCTTACCCACCCCCGGAACGTCTTCTATGAGCAGATGACCGCCCGAAAGAAGGCTGGTCACGGCAAGCCTGATAACCTCGGGTTTCCCGATGATGGCCTTTTCAACATTGGAGACGAGCCGATCGATGATACGCTGCACGCCTGTTACGTCGATATTCCGTGGCTGATCAAATACGTTTAACATTTTCTTATCCATCTTTTTATTATACCGACCTATCGCGCCCACGTCAACCCTGCTTATGAGAAAGAGGGAGACGTCCGTAAACAGGATTTGCCTTGCCAATAGGGATGGAAATCTACTATAATATATATATGGAAAGCTATGTTGAGATCTATTTCTCCTACAACACCTTTGAGACGGACCTCATCTCCGAGATCCTGACGCGTGAAGGCATACCGTTTATTGTGAGAGACCAACGAATAACCCCCTATCCCCTGACGATCGACCATTTCCCGGAACAACGATTTGCCGTCCCACGGTCCGAGTCCGACCACGCAAGGACGGCCATCAGAAGCGCCCGGGAGACCGGCGCCCTTCCCGGGGACGGCACCTTCGTCGAAGATGATTAGTCCCCACTTCATCGCCGACCCATCCCTCGGCAGGCTCTGTCGGTGGCTGAGAGCCCTCGGCTTTGACTGCGTCTACACGCGCGGGGAAGCCGAAGGCTCATTGACGGCGGCAGAAAGTGGGAGATCGCATCTATCTTACCCGGCACGCCGACCTTATCGGCAGGGGAGTCATCTATATCGGTGAGGACCGGGTCTTTGACCAGCTCAGGGTCATGAACCGATTCATCAGTCTGAGACGCGCTGCCGATCCCCTTTCCCGATGTGTGGAGTGCAACGCCCAGCTGGTAGATGTCGGGAGGCAGGACGTCAAGGGGGAGGTCCCGGAGCATATATATATTACCTATGAGCGGTTCACCCGATGCCCCTCCTGTAAACGGCTCTACTGGCCGGGAACCCATGTAGACCATATGCGTGAGAAAATCGAGGAGATACTCACCTGACCTGTTCCGTTTCGTTTCCGATACATAAGCAGAACGTCGGCCGAGGCGCACGACGGCCGTAGCCCATGGGTTTTTCATCCTTTTTCGAGTTACTATACGCCAAGGAGGAACCGTATGAACCAGCGTAACCTCTGGGAAGAGATAAAAGAAGGGGCTCAGGATGGGTTCGAGGTTTTCAAAGAGGAAATGGCCAAATTCACCCAGGAGCTCGAAAAGCAGGGAAAGATCATAAAGAAGAGGATGGATCTCTCCTCGATTCAGCGGAAGGTCCACCAGAGTTTCACCCTGCTCGGGAGCCGCCTCTACGAGCTGACCGAAGAAGGTAAGGAAAAGACCGTCTTGAAGGACCCCGAGATACTAAAGCTTATCTCTGACATCAAAGAGTATAAGGCGCAGGTTGAGGCGATCGAGGACGAGATCATGAAAATCAGGGAAGAAGGGACCGAGAGAAAGGATGAGACAACCGCAGATACCGGGGAAACGGGAAAAGAGAAAGGATCACGAGAAACGCAGAAGTAACACCGCCACCGACCATCACACTCGAAGGACTATTCGGGCCGCTCGAAAGAGCGGCCCGACTTCTTAGAAGATATCCCGCTCCCTATGGCTGTCGGTCAGCTGCAGGTTGATGGTGAGCACGACGTCTTTTTTTATATCATGCACTCTAAACGTCAACGGGATCTTGAATGACGAAGGCCCCGTGCGCTCCACCTCGCCCCCGAGCACGAGGTCTACGGCAAACTCCTCCCCCTCGGGCCCTGACGGCCGGATTTCGGCGGCCTCGGGCTCCTCGATCTCGATCTTGATTTCTTCCTCGGCCGCGGGTGCGAGCTCCCCGCTCGATTCCACCCGGCTCTCCTCGTACTCGCCCATCACACCCAAATGATCCCGGGTCGTCCCCTTCCCTTTTTCGGCCTCGGGGAATTCTTCCTCCGGCTCGATGATCTCACCTTCGGAAAAGTCGGCCGTCGCCCGCCTGCCGCCGACCGCCCGTGCGTCGGTCTGAGCGGTCCGCTCCTCGATTATCTCCTCCCGTCCCGGACCCTCCTGGGTCGTCGCACCGTATCTGAGGATCTTTTGGGATTCGTAGGAGTCCTTGAGGTGGCGAAGCACCATGCGGGAGATGGCCGAGAGCGTCTCCATCACCCCTTTGCCCGTTGTTGCGATCGCTTCGAAGTGAGGGATATCCCCACTCGTTCAGTCTCTTGTTGAGATCGGACGCCGTATCGATCTCCCGGAGGTCCCGCTTATTGTACTGGATAACAAACGGGAGGTTCGTGATGCTCTTCCCATACTCGTTGAGGTTCTCCTCGAGGTTCTTGAGGCTGTCGACGTTGTCCTGGAGTTTCTCTTTCTGGGAGTCCGCCACGAAGACGACGCCGTCGACGCCCTTGAGAACCATCTTCCTCGTTGCATTGTAGAAGACCTGCCCGGGAACGGTATAGAGGTGGAACCGGGTGGTGAATCCCTTGACATCGGGTATCTCCACCGGAAGGAAGTCAAAGAAGAGCGTCCTGTCCGTCTGCGTGGGGAGCGTAATGAGCTTGCCCCGATGCTCGGGTTTGAGCCGTTGGAAGATATACTGGATATTTGTGGTCTTGCCTGAAAGGCCCGGACCGTAATAGACGATCTTGGCGTTGATCTCTTTATTCGCGTAATTGATGAGGGCCATATACCCCTTCCTTTTTAGCTGCTCTTTTCCTTTACGGCCATAAGCTTCTTTGCGTTGGCGTTAATCGCAGAGGGGACGTTCCTGCTGCCGGCCAGATCCTTGAGGTCTTTTTTCGTAATATACTGCATCAACCGCATGGCGATCCCGGTGGGAGTCTTCGGGTTATATACGAGAGCAAGCCGAATCGAGTAGTTCTTAAGCCATTCCTTATTTTGGGCGATCAGCCGTACCGCCTCATCATTGGCCTGTTTGTTCTGGGCGACCTTGAGGACCTCGTCCTCGGTGATCTTCGGGCTCTTGATTACCGCGGCTATCACGAGCCTGCTTGCGTCTTTCAGCAGGATACCCCGCGTCTCCTTGTTCCCCCGTTGGGCGTATTTAATTCTCTCCGAGACGGACATACGTTGAAGCCGGGCCGCAAGGTTGTGCTCGTCCATCTTTTCGTCATCTTGGGAAGTGAGCACCGCGTCCAGCTCCTTCTCCACGGGGACGGCTGGACCCGTCGGCCCCGAGCCCTTTGTCTCCTCCGTTGAGGGTGACGCCGTCATCACCGGTGCTTCTTGTTGCGGCCTATCGATTTCCCGCTGTCTGATCGTGGGATCGGCGAACTCCATGAGGCGCTGCTTGAGTGCTCCCTTCACGGCCGGATTGGCCAAGAGGACCTCGAGAATCCCCCGCGAGCGCGAAAGCCGCTCGTGGTTCAACGCGATTGACTCCAGAACCCTAACGTTGCCCACCGAGGCCAGGAACGCGAGCGTTTCATCGGAGATATTCTTGTTTGAAAGCGCCTTTTCTATGAAGAGGTGGCTCTGCTGATGGTGGCGGACGATGTAATCGATAATCTGTGGCTCGATGTCCGATTCCAGGAGGTTTTCGACGATCTTGGGAGAATACTTTTTGAGCGTATCGGCGGCAAGACCCCGAATCCCCTCATCCTTGTCGTAACAGAGTATATAGAGAATCTTTATGACATCCCGCGCCGACAGGGGGATCATCCCCCGTGCGGCCATGACGCGGACCTCTTTCGGCGAGGAGGGGCTGACGAATTTTAGCGCACTCTGTGATATGATGATCTTCACTGATTGCCCTTGAGGACTGCCGGCGAGAACCCCTTTTCCTTGAGCAGCTTCATGTCCTTGTCGGCCTCATCGGCGGTCTTGTATGATCCCAGTCGAAGCGCTTTCAGGACCACCGTCGCTTCCCGCCGCTCTATTAACGGGCTATAGCCGAGCTCCTTGATCTTTCTCTCAGCGTTTGCCGCATCTGTCTGGAAGTAGTACTTCCCTGCCGAAACATCACGGAGCCCTCCCTCTCCGGGGATGACCTCTCCACTAAACCCTTTGGCGGCGAGAGCCGCCGCGATCTCCTTGCCCTTATTTTCGTCCGTCCCTTTTTCAACAACGACGAAAAACATCGGCATCGTTCGTCTTACGTCTTTAACGTAGGGGGTAAAGCCGAGCGCCGTGACCGCATCTCGCGCCTCAGTCAGGTTCTTATCGATGATATAGGCGCCGACCTGCAGCGTGTACATATCCGCCCCGACAACCTCCGTTTTAGGAGGAGGCGCCTTTTCCGTGGGCTTCTTTGTGACCGTTTCCGGCGCTTCCTTTTTTGCGGGCGGAGGCATCCCTTCCGTCTTCTTTTTTTCAGGTATCGACGGCTCTGCGTTGGGTGTATGTATAACGGGAGTCTCGCCGGTCCCGACGGAGGTCGGGGTAAACGCGGCGGCGGGCGTGTTCCCCTTTACGGTGATGTCCTTGAGATCAAGTGGTTTGGGAGGAGTGGGTTTAGCCCCCGGCTCTTCCTGAGAGCATCCCGTCATAAAAAAGAGAGCCAGGAGTATGAGGCAGGATATCGAACAATAGACCGCCCGCAGCGCGAAAAGACGAGCCTTCCTCCCCGTCCGTGAGCATGTCGGCACGATACTCATGGGTCCTCACCTCCCCTCACCTCTTCACCGGGACGTTCCGGAATGGGTTATCCTTCCTCCTTCTCCTTCTGAGCGGCCTGGACGATCTTCTCCGCGAACTGGGCCGGGACCTCCTCATAGTGATCGATCTCCATGGTAAAGGTTCCCCGCCCGCTCGTGATGGACCTGAGGTCGGGCGCGTAGGTGAGGACCTCGGCCATCGGCACCAATGCCTTGATGATCTGGATTCCGTCGTTGACGTCTATCCCCGCGACGCGGCCCCTGCGGCTGTTCAGATCACCCATGACGTCCCCGACGTAGTCCTCCGGCACGACGACTTCCATCTTCATGATCGGCTCCAGCAGCACGGGGCCTGCCTCCATGAAGATCTTCTTGAATCCCATTGACGCCGCGATCTTGAAGGCCATCTCCGACGAATCGACGGAGTGATACGAGCCATCCACGAGCGAGACCTTGATGTCCGTCACGGGGTAGCCGGCCATCACGCCGCCGAGCATTGCTTCTTCGATCCCCTTCTGACAGGCGGGGATATACTGGCGGGGGATGGCACCGCCGACGATCCTGTCGGCAAACTCAAACCCCCCGCCCCTCGGCATCGGCTCGATCTCGAGCCACGTGTCGCCGAACTGGCCCCGGCCGCCGGTCTGCTTCTTGTACCGGCCCTGGCCGCGGGCTTTTTTGCGGACTGTCTCGAGGTACGGTACCTTGGGCGTGGAGAGGTCTACCTCGACCCCGAACTTGCTCTTGAGTTTTGCCATGAGCACTTCGAGGTGTACCTGCCCCATACCTGAGAGAACCAGCTCCTTGGTCAGCTCATCACGGTGGATTCTCAGGGTCAGATCTTCTTCCATGAGGCGATGGATGGAGCTCATGACCTTATCTTCGTCGCCCTTGCTCTTGGGCTTGATGGCAAAGAACATGATCTGGGGCGGGGTCGAAAATCCCGGGAAGATGACCGGGTTCCCGTCGTCGGCCAGCGTGTCTCCGGTGCCGGTTTCTTTGAGCTTGGCGACGGCCGCGATATCGCCCGCGGGCGCACTCGCGGTCGGCTTCTGCCCCTTTCCGCGCACATACATGATCTGACCCACCCGCTCCTTGGCGCCTTTCGTGGTATTGGTGACGGTCGAGTCGGCCTTCATCGTTCCCGAGACGACCCTGAAGATCGAAAGTTTTCCGGCGTAGGGATCCGCGATCGTCTTGAAGACGAGGGCCGAAAGGGGGCCGTTGGGGTCCGCCTTGATCTGGACTTCCTGCCCGGCCTTATTGGTCGCCACAAACGGTTTCCGATCAATTGGCGAGGCCGCCGAGTTGGCGATGAAATCGAGCAGCGGATGGACGCCGATATTCTTGAGCCCCGAGCCGCAAAAAACCGGCACGAAGCTTCCGTTGACGAACCCCGCCTTGAGCCCCTCGGCCAGCTCATCGGGGGAGATCTCTCCGCCTTCGAGATATTTTTCCAGCAGGGCGTCGTTTGATTCGGCGATGCTCTCGATCATTTCCCCCCTGAGTGTCTCGATAGTCGAGGCCAGATCCGCGGGGATATCAGCTTCGTCGTATTTCCCGGATGCATCCCCCGCATACTTCAGGGCCTTCCCGAGGAAGAGGTCCACCACACCCGAGAAGCCCACCTCTTTACCGATCGGGTAGGTCAGAACGGCGACCTTACACTTGAAAACTGATTTCACCGAAGAGAGGATCCGCTCGAAGTCGGCCCGCTCCCGGTCGAGTTTTGATATGAAGACGGCCTTAGGTATGCCTAATTCATCGGCCCTTTTCCACATACGCTCGGTCTGAATCTCGACACCACCCACCGCATCGACGACGATGACGGCATTGTCCGCGACCGAGAGGCAAATCTGGGAATCGGTGTTGAAATCGGCATCGCCCGGGGTATCGATCAGGTTTACCTTTTTCTTCTTCCACTCAAAATCGAAAAAAGAGGTGCTGATGGATATGTTTCTCTTGATCTCCTCCGGATCGAAATCCATTGACGTGGTCCCTGCGTCTACCTTGCCCAGCCGGTCGATCGCCTTAGCGCAAAAGAGGATTGCCTCCGCGAGGCTCGTCTTGCCGCAGCCTCCATGGCCGACAAATGCAACCGTTCGAATATCGGTGGTCTCGTATGCCATATGCCGTCTGCTCCTACACAAAAAACCAAGTTATCATAATAGGATATTTGCCGAAAAAGTCAAGGAAAGTTTGTCCGCAGCCAATCTCTTTTGCGCGCGTTCACGAACGATTCAGGTAATAGATGATTTTGAGACCCTCAAGCGTCAGGAACTTGTCCACCTCTTTGATCGTCCTGGACTCGCCGGCTATTAGCTCCGCAAGCCCCCCCGTGGCGATCACCCACGGCTGGGAGCCCGCCTCGTTTTTGATTCGATCCACCAGCCCGTCCACCATATCGACATAGCCCAACACGATGCCCGCCTGCATGCTGTTGATGGTGTTTTTCCCGATAATATTCTTCGGCTTCACCAGCTCCACCTTGAACAGCCTGCTCGCCTTGGCAAACAACGCCTCGCTGGACGTCATAAGCCCCGGGGCGATGACGCCTCCCATATACTCGCCGTTTTCCGTTACGTAGTCAAACGTGGTGGCGGTCCCGAAGTCAACGACGATCTGAGCGGATTTTCTGCGGTGGTAAGCCGCTACCGCGTTAACGATCCGGTCGGCCCCGACCTCCTTCGGATTGTCATAGTAGATCGGCATTCCCGTCTTGATGCCGGGCTCCACGTAAAGCGGCTCCAGATCGAAATACTTCCCGCACAAGTCGTCGATGATCCCCACCATCGGGGGCACGACACACGAAACGATAATATCCTTGATATCCCGCGAATTGATACGCGACGAGTAGTAGAGGCTTTGAATGAGGACGCCGTACTCGTCGGACGTGCGCTCGGGTAAGGTGACGACGCGCCAATTGCTTATGAGATCATCCCCGTCATACACACCGATGACGGTATTGGTATTGCCCACATCAACGACTAACAGCATGGTTTTCCTCACTCGAATTGTAGGTCCCCGGAGATGACTTTGGATATCTTACCCGTGTCGTCTTCCACTAAAAGAAATCCGTCCTCATCGATGCCTATCGCGCTGCCGCAGATACGGGCGCCGGCCACATCTATAAAGACCCTTTTCCCCGTCGTTTGCTCAAAGGCCCGAAACCGGCTTATGATCGACTCGAAATCCGAAGACAGATAGAGATGGTACCAATAGTCAAGGCGGTACAGGAGCTTGAACAAGACGTCTTTGATCGATACCGCGTACCCGAGCTCGAGGTAGAGCGACGTCGCGATATCCGCCACCTCAGGCGGCATTTCCCGCTTAGAGCAATTGATATTGATTCCGATGCCGAGGATATAGAATCCCTCTCCGCCTCCATCCTTTCCCATCTCCAGCAATATTCCCGAAATCTTCCTGCCTGTGACCATCACGTCGTTGGGCCACTTGATAAAGACCCCCTTCGGGATATAGTCAGCCAGCGTCTCCGCGACGGCCACGGCCGCCAGTATCGTCAGAAACGACGCCTTCTTGGAGGGGATCTTCGGCCGCAATACCACCGACATATAGAGATTTTGTCCCCCGAGTGAGGCCCACGCCTTTCCCCTCCTTCCCTTGCCGTGCCGCTGGTTTCGAGCTATGACGACCCACCCCTCCTGCCCCCCCTTCTGGGCGAGCTTGAAGGCGTCCTCGTTGGTCGAGTCGGTCTCATCGACGGATATGATCTCACGACCCATCACCCGGGTCTTGAGCATACCTTTGATGAAATAGGAGAGGTCTTCGCTCATTGAATCTCGATCTTCATGTTGATATCGACTGACCGAACCGAATGGGTCAGATATCCCATCGAGATGAAATCGACGCCGGCCTCGGCATAGCTCCTGATTGTCTCGGGCGTCATGTTTCCCGATGCTTCCGTCAGCGCTTTGCCTTTGACGAGCCGCACCGCCGCCCGGGCCTCTTCGGGAGTCATATTGTCAAGGAGCAGGATGTCGGTCCCCGCGGCCAGGGCCTCCCGGATCTCCTCGGTGTTCTTCACCTCCACCTCGATCTTAGCGGTATGGGGCGCGGATCGTCGCGCGCACGCGACGGCGCTTCCGATCGATCCCGAAGCCGTGATGTGATTGTCTTTGATGAGCACCCCGTCGGAGAGCGAGAAACGGTGGTTATGTCCTCCGCCCGTCCGCACCGCGTACTTTTCGAGGTATCGCCAGCCGGGGGTGGTCTTTCTGGTATCAACGATCCGCGTTTTCGTCCCATCGACGAGCGCCACGCAGCGCCTCGTGGCCGTGGCGATACCCGACAGCCGCATGAGGAAGTTGAGAGCCGTCCGCTCTCCCATGAGGAGAGATGCGGTGGGGCCGGCGACTCTCGTGATGATCTCGCCCTTCTTCACCTCGTCGCCGTCCTTTTTTTCGTCCTCGAAGACGACGCCCCCCCCGATCCGATCAAAGACGGCCTCAAATACCGGCAGTCCTGCCAGCACGAGGTCCTCTTTTGCCCGCACCACCGCCCGCGACCGGGACTCGGCACCGATCATCGACTCCGTCGTGATGTCGCCGCCGCCGAGATCCTCGGCAAGCGCCAGCTCGATGAGATGGAGGATATGGGGGGTCAGCTGCATTTCACGCCCGTCACGATCTTCACCGGCACCGTCCCGCCTGAAGGTATGTATATATCGTGCCCGATTTATCCCTGCGTCCGAAAGAACCCTTCAAGACGCTCCATGCTGCCGGCCACTTTTTCTTTCTTGGAGACAAGCTCCGCCAACCGCTCCTTCTCCTTGGCCACGACTTCTTTGGGGGCCTTGGAGACGAACTGTTCGTTGGAGAGCTTCTTGTTGACCTTTGAGAGCTCGTCATCCACTTTCTCAATCTCGGAGGTAAGCCGTTCTTTTCTCTTCCTCGAAATCGATGACCCCTGCAACCGGGATATAGACGGTGAAGGGGCCGCACATGGCCGTCGCCGACGCCGCGGGCTGCGCAAGCGACCGGCCCAGATCTATGGTCTCGATGCCGGCAAGCGTCTTGATGTAGTCGACGTTATCCCGGATCATTTCGAGGTTTTTCTGCTGCGAGGAGACGAGCGCGGACAGCTTCTTCTTCGGGTGGATGTTCATCTCCCCACGGACGTTCCTGATGCCGGCCACCAGCGTCTTGATCAGTTCGAACGAGCGCTCGGCCTCGGGGAAGATGAGCGTATCGTCCCTGACCGGGAACGGACCCTTCATGAGGCTGCCCGATGCCCCCGGAATCCTGCTGTGCAGCTCCTCGGTGACAAAGGGGATAATCGGGAAGAGCAGCCTGAGAAGGCGATCGAACGTGTAGACAAGCACGTCCCTGACGCGCTTTTTTCCGGCCTCATCAGTGGAGGTCAGATATATTTTCGAGACTTCGAGGTACCAGTCACAGAATTCGTGCCAGACGAACTGGTAGAGGGTCCCTGCGGCGTTGTTGAACTCGTATCGATCCAGGTCCTCCGTCACCTCGCCCGTCACCGTCTCCAGGCGGCTGAGGATCCATTTATCGGCAAGGGAGAAATCCCGACCGGCAAGATCGAGATCGGGGACGTACCCCTCGCCGAGGTTCATCGCGATGAAACGGGACGCGTTCCAGATCTTATTGATGAAGAAGCGGTACCCCTCGATCCTCTCCTCGGAGAGCTTGACGTCCCTCCCCATGGCGGCAAACGCCGCCAGCGTGAACCGGAAGGCGTCGGCCCCGTATTTGTCGATGATGGTCAGGGGATCGATGACGTTACCCTTGGACTTGCTCATCTTGGACCCCCGCTCGTCCCGCACCAGCGCGTGGATGTAGACGTCCCTGAACGGGACGTCCTTCATGAAGTAAAGGCCCATCATCATCATCCGCGCGACCCAGAAAAAGAGGATATCGAACCCGGTGACGAGGACAGAGGTAGGGTAGTAGACCGCAAGGTCCTTGGTCTTATCCGGCCAGCCGAGGGTGGAAAAGGGCCACAGCCCGCTCGAGAACCAGGTATCGAGCACGTCCGTCTCCTGCCTGAGGTGCCCGCCCTTGCATTTCGTGCACGCCGTGGGCTCCTCGAGCGAGACGATAATCTCGCCGCAGTCGTCGCAGTACCAGGCGGGGATCCGGTGGCCCCACCAGATCTGCCGGGAGATGCACCAGTCCCGGATGTTGTACATCCACTCGAAGTAGGTCTTCTCCCATTGCGCGGGGACGATCCGGGTCCGTCCTTCCTTCACGGCCTTGATTGCCTCTTTTGCCAGGGGCTCGGTCTTCACGAACCACTGCTTCTTGAGGATCGGCTCGACGATCGTGTGGCAACGATAACAGGTCCCCACGGGGACGGGATAGTTTTCAAGCTTCTCCAAGCAGCCCCGCCGCCTTGAGGTCGGCCACGACCTTATCCCGCGCGGCAAAGCGGTCCATCCCGACGTACGGCCCCGCGTTTTCGTTCATAGTGCCGTCGTCGGCGATCACGAGCACCCGCTCCAGCTTGTGCTGGTTTCCGATGGCAAAGTCGTTGAGGTCATGCGCGGGCGTGACTTTCAGCGCCCCGGTGCCGAATTCGGTGCTCACGTATGAATCGAAGATGATGGGAATCTCCCGCTCGATGATCGGGAGAAGCGCCTTTTTCCCCTTCAGGTGCGTATAGCGCTTGTCCTTGGGGTTTACCGCCACGGCCGTGTCACCGAACATCGTTTCCGGCCTCGTGGTGGCAACCACGATGTATTTGCCTTCCTGCCCGATGATCGGGTACCTGATGTGATAGAGGTAGCCGCCCCGGTCCTCGTGCTCCACCTCGAGGTCGGCCAGCGCCGTGTTGCAACGGGGACACCAGTTGATGATATAATCGCCCCGGTAGATGAGGCCGTCGTTATAGAGGGTCACGAAGACGAGCCTGACCGCGCGGGAGAGGCCCTCGTCCATCGTGAAGCGCTCTCGGCTCCAGTCGCAGGAGGCGCCGAGCTTCTTGAGCTGGTTAATGATCAGACCGCCGTATTTTGCACGCCATTCCCAGACCCGCTCTACGAAGGCCTCTCGTCCGAGATCGTGCCGTGTCTTTCCCTCCTTGGCGAGCTCCTTTTCCACGACGTTCTGCGTGGCGATGCCCGCGTGGTCGGTCCCCGGCATCCAGAGGGTGTTTCTCCCCTGCATCCGCCTGTACCTGATCAGGATATCCTGCAACGTATTGTTGAGGGCGTGCCCCATGTGAAGGGTCCCCGTGACGTTCGGCGGGGGGATGACGATAGAGTACGGCTCGGCTGTCCGAGGAATTATCGGCTCGAAAGAGTCCCTCTTTTTCCCAGAATTCGTACCATCTGTCTTCGATCTGTGCAGGATTGTAGCCCTTGTCTTCCACGCTCTCTTTCCCCATTGCAATAAAACCGATAAAAAATGAGGGGATAGCACATCCCCCAATTAGTCCAGAATAAAACCCCGGGAATATCACGCAATATCCCCCGGGCCCGCTTGGAAACGCTCAACCGTTGGCGCGCGGAACCGAACTATAGTGCTATCGTGAGCCGTCTCGAGTGTGCGATGGATTCCATCCGCGCAATTCACCCGGCTTTCCGTTACGAGTGTGCCGCGCGCCGATGGCACGCGGTCTGTCGCTTGCCGTAAGATACAAGTTACGCCTTTTCACCCTTGAGGCGCTTGATTTCCTGTTTGATAAGCTCTTCGGCCAGCTCCGGCACCACTTCCCACACCACCTTCTCAATCACCTCCCGCGCGATCTTGTCGACCGCACTGGAGAGATCCTTCTGATTGAGGGAAAGCGCGCCCTCTTCTTTCGGTGCGGAATCGAAGACGGCTTCTGCTCTGCCGCCGCCTGTCTCCTGTGCTTCCTCGAATGTGAAGTCCTCCGAGTCGAGGAATTCTCCTCTGCCGCCGTCTCTCTCGACCGAGCCCTTGAAGGAGCCCGCGGCGACCTCGGATTCTCTTGCCTTCGGCCGGTCATCAAAATCGCCGAAGTCCGCCGAGGGCTCACCCAGATCGGCCAGTTCCTCTTCCGACGTCCTGCGAATCAGCTTATCAAAGTCGCTGTCCGCCTTCTCCGCCGCGGGTGCTTTCGCCCTTTCCGGAGCAGGTCCTTCGTCCCACTCCAGGTCTACGGGTTTATCGATGGCCTCGTCCTCGATAAAGATCTCTTCGTCTTCTTCCCCGATCTCTTCAAAGTTTTCCCGTGGAGACTCCTCAAAGTCCTCCACGAGGAATTCTTCCTCACGCCTGTCGGCGGCCTTCGTCTTTGCCCTGGGGGCCGGCGCCTCTTCGGAAGCGAACAGGGTTTCATCCGCTTCTTCGGAGAGCGGACGGTCGGCCTCCGCTATCTCCTCCCTCACCGCCGGCTCGGTCTCCTCCTCTTCCTCGAGGAATTTTTCCAGCTCATCTTCACTGATCTCCTCGCCGAGCTCAAACCCCTCCGATTCCGTTTCGTGGGCGGTTTCTCCGGCAAAAAACTCTTCGGAGGCGCCGCTTTCTTTTCCGACCTTCTCCTTCGGACCTTTCTGGGCCGGTCGGCGATCTTCTTCCCAGACGTCGGGGGCAGGCGCAGGTTTCGCGGCCGGTTTTACGGATGGCTTTGTCCCGGCGATATCCTCGAATTCCTCTACGGACCATATATCTTCCGTATCTTCCGCCTTCGGCTCCGGCTTCTTTGGCTCCGTCACCTCCTCTTCCCAGGAGGTTTCGAGGTCCGCCCCGATGACCGGCGCCCCCTTGCGGGGCGTCCCTGCGCCGCCCTTCTCGGCATATCCCGCCTCTATCGGGGTCTCAAAGCCGATATCGACTTCGCTGATATCCATCGGTTTTTCCCGCGCGACCCCCTTCTTTGAGGCCATCTCCCTGACCTTGTTGATCAAGGTATGGGACTCGAACGGTTTCTTTATGAAGTCGTCCGCTCCCACCTCCGCCGCCCGATCGGCATCGAACGGCTCGAAGGTTCCCGTCAACAGGATGACCGGCGTGTTCTTTAGGTCGGCCGTCCCCTTGATTTCCTGGCAGACCTGATAACCGTCTTTATCCGGCATTACGACGTCAAGCAGGATCACGTCCGGCCTGATCTCTTTTGCCTTCGCGAGGGCCTTGGTGCCGTTGTCGACGATAACCAGATCGAAATCCTCGTGGGCAAGGGTAATACTGACGACCTTCTGGATCGTGACACTGTCGTCCGCGAGAAGGATTTTCTTTGCCATATCCTACAACCTTAAAAAGGTTACTTATGAGGCGGGGACCAGTGCGCGTACGTTCAGAATTATGAAATTCTTGTTGTTGAGCGTCCCCCGAGCCTTAAAGAAATCTTTCACGACCCCTTTGAATTCGAGGGGAATCGGCGTGGGTTCTTTTTCGAGCTGAACGACCTCATAGTTTCCGTCGATCGAGAACCCGATCAAATCAGACCCGACCCGAACCAAGACGGCGATATCACTGTTTCTCTGACCGGCGAGTCCCAGCCTCTTCTTCAGATTGACAAACGGAACCGGCTTATTCTCATGGATGATGAAGCCCCAAAAAAAGTCAGAGAGAAGTGGCACCGGATATACCCGCTCGATGGGAATGACCTTGACGACATCCGTAATCGGCACACCGAACGTCCTCTTTTCGAGGGCAAAGAGAAAGTACTGCTTTTCTATCTTACCGTCAAGAAGTCCCATCCGGATACCGCCCCGATTTGGAAAAAGACCAAGAGATCAATTTCAACCTTACTCCCTTTTGGGGCGTTCCCTCTTCCCGTTGTCTCTCACCGGGCTGTCTTTGCCGCATCCATCAGCTTGATGACATTCAACAGGAGGATAAAATCCTGTGCCTTCATCAACAGGCCCTGATAGACCTCGGTATGCTTATTCCGCGCGGCCTCGGGAAAGGGGAAAAAGGTCAACTCGCTCTCTGGATGTACCCCCTCGATTCGATCGACGACAATACCCAGTGTCACGGGTTCGTCCCCGCCGGTGCCGTTTCGCTTAAGGAGAATGAGGCTCCGAATGCCGGGGTACTGGCGAGGCGCCGGCATCCCGAAGTAACTCTCAAAATTGAGGACCGGGACCTTCTTGCCCCTCAGCTCGATCGAGCCGACGATGTATTCTTTATCCGAGCCACGCGTAATATCGGAAAGCTGAATGATCTCGGCCATGTTCTCGACCGCGATCGCAAACAGCATATCCCCGATCGAAAAAACGGTAATGAGCTTTCTCTCGGTCTGCAGACCCCGTCCGCTTTCAAACACTCCCGGCCACCACGGTTCCCCTCGACGCCGACGCGCACGCTCGGTCGATGATCCCTCTTGCCAATTTGCCGCTTGAACCCTGATAACTTATTGTTGAAAACTATCATAATTGCCCGAAAGTGTCAAGTTTTTATTGGCTGGGAGAAAAAGCACTGAATATACAACATCACGAAATCATAAGGAATTTTACTTTTGCCTCCTGCGCCGTCTCGACGAGGAGCATCGCTGGGCGTGAATCAAAGAAGTGGTGAATTCCTATCCATCGAGATTTCTTTTTCCCGTGCATTGACAGACCGCGGTGGTCGATATATAGTAAAAGGAAAAGAGTGAGGAACGCTATGACAAGTATCATGGAAAGGCTTCACTGGCTCGGCCAATCCTGTTTCGTTGTCGAGGGCAACCCGCGCATCTATTTCGACCCGTTTGACATCACCGCAACCAAACCTGCGGACATCATCCTGGTCTCCCATACCCATCGTGATCACTACTCCCCACCCGACATCAAGAGAATCGCGACGAAGGACACGACCCTCGTTATCACCGCCGACGCTCAAGCCCGATTTTCCACCGACTATCATCACCGTCGGGCCGGGCGAAAAGAAAGTAATCAAAGGGGTGACGATCGAGACGGTGCGGGCCTACAACAATGAAAAACCGTTCCACCCGAAAGCAAACAATTGGGTCGGCTTTATCGTCACCATCGACGGTGGAAAGATCTACCACGCGGGCGATACCGACTTCATCACGGAGATGAAGAGCTTGACCGCCGACGTCGGTCTCCTCCCGATCGGAGGAACCTACACGATGGAGGCCCCCGAGGCCGCCCAGGCGGTAAAAGCGATGAAGCTCACCACGGCCGTCCCCATGCACTGGGGAAAAGTCGTCGGGAGCAGGGACGATGCCGATGCCTTCAAGCGGCTCGTGGGAGACGCGGCCGACGTGGTCATCCTGGATAAGGAGGGATAAGGTGTCTGTGCCTCGGTTCAGGCCAAAGATGCGGCGCTGGATCCCTACTACTTCAAGTTCTGAGCTTGCCTGTCGTGACGGCCGCCACCGCGTCGGAGAGCCGGCCAAACTCCTCAAGCGACAACGTCTCACCCCGACGCCCGAGATCGATCCCCGTCACTTTCCCGACCGACTCCACACACCCCGCAAGCTCCGGGCCGAGCAGCGGCTTCAGGGCGTTCCTGAGGGTCTTTCTCCGGCCGGCGAAGGCCGCCCTGATGACTTGCAATAAGGTCTCGATATCCTCCACGTTCACCCGGGGTCGCTCGGCGACCGAAAAAACGACAACTGCTGAGTCGACCTTGGGCCGCGGATAGAAGTTCCCCCTCCCGACAAAGAAACCGATGCTGATATCACAGAAGAGCGACGCCGTTACGGTGAGCGCGCCGTATGTTTTTGTGCCGGGAGACGCGGTGAGCCGGAGGGCCACCTCCCTCTGGAGCATCAGGACGATCTTCTTGACCACCTCATGCGCGTCGAGGAGCCGAAAGAGTATCGGGGTCGAGATGTTGTATGGAAGGTTGGCGACAACCGTGAATTTTTCGCCGACGGCCTCACCTAAGGCCCGGTAGTCGTATTTCAGGGCGTCTCCGAAGACGACCTCGAGCTTCGGCGAATCGACCGTATCGCGCACCAGATCGGAAAGCTTCCGGTCGGATTCGACGGCGACAACCCGTTTTGCCCTCTTAACCAGATGGCCGGTCAGCGCCCCGGTCCCCGGCCCGATCTCGAGCACCACGTCGTCTTCCGTGATCCCGGAAACATCAACGATCCTCTTCGCAATATCCTCATTGATCAGAAAATGCTGACCCCTTCCCTTATACGGGAAGATACCGCGGGAAGCGAGCGTCTCTTTCGAGGGGGTCATCGTTTTCTTCTGGCGTGCCGCGCCTTAAAGAAGCGGGCGGCAGCAAAGGAAATCGGAAAGGCGACGACGGCGGCAAACAGACCCACGACCAGAAAGCCGACGATGATGGAAAGAAAAGCCTTTTCGCCGAGCGAAAAAAGACCGACGGGATTCCTCCAGACGTGCTCGGGGAGTTTCAGGTGCAGGCCGAGAACATATGACCCGACCTTCAGTTCGAATATATATAAAAACGCCATCGTGAAGGGATTGTTGACGAGAGTCCCCAGAACCGCCGCAAGCCGGCTTACCCGGAAGATCAGGGCGAGCGTGAGGGCGGCAATGGTATGGAACCCGAGGAACGGAGAGCATGCAAGATAGACCCCGATAGCAACGCCAAAGGCGATCTGCTGGGGGGAGTCGTCGGAGAGCAAGACGCGCCGGATGAGCTCCCGCACGCTCTTTCGCTTCTTGATACTACTTCCGTTTTTTTCGTCGGACGCCTTCGTGCCGCCTGACCGGGTTTGCCCGTCCTGCTTCAGATCATCCATCTGGATACCGCGTTCATATCAAGGTTATGTGTCGTTGCCTCGGCTGCCCGGATCTTTCCTACCGCCGCGATCATGGCGGCGTTGTCGGTGCAGAGGTGTTTCGGAGGGATTATCGCGACAATATCACGCGTTGCCGCACGCCGGCTCATTTCGTCCCTCAGCCTCCCGTTTGCCGCCACCCCGCCCACGACGACAACGGTGCGAATAGACTCACGGACGGCAAGCTCGACGGTCTTGTCCACCAGGGCGCCGACAACCGCCTCCTGAAAACCCTTGGCGACCCTTCCCACGGTGGTCCCGTCCAGGAGCTGTCGGCCGGCCACAAAGTTGCGCACCGCCGTCTTGATGCCGGAAAAAGAGAAATCGGAGGTCCCCTTCTTGACGAAGGGACGGGTAAACTCGACGGGCGCCTCCCGGCATCCCTCGGCCGCCGCCTCGATGACCTTCCCGCCGGGATAACCGAGGCCGAGGAGCTTGGCGACCTTGTCGAAAGCCTCTCCGGCCGCATCATCAAGGGTTTGCCCCGCGAGGCGATATTCTCCCTCGCGCCGCACCACATAGAGGTTCGTGTGTCCTCCGGAAACGACCAGCACCACGAACGGATACGCGGGGGGGGCGGGCAAAAGGTAACTTGAGGCGATATGCCCCTCGAGGTGATTGACTCCGACCAGCGGAATCGTGCGCGCAAGGCTGATCGCCTTTGCGGCCGACAGCCCCACCACGAGCGAGCCCACGAGCCCCGGCCCCCGGGTCACGGCGATCAGGTTGATGTCGGAGAGAGTCAGCCCCGCCGACGTGAGCGCGGAGTCGACGATCGGAATGATATTCTCGACGTGCTTCCGTGAGGCCAGCTCCGGCACGACCCCGCCGAACCTTCCGTGCACCTCGTCCTGCGACGACACGACGGTCGAGAGGACCTCGTATTCATCCTTCAAGACCGCCGCGCAGGTGTCGTCACACGACGTATCGATTCCCAAAATAAGCATATCGAAAAAATCTATTGAGGTTGTCGTCCGTTTCGATTAAACTGTTACCTTACACGGCTTTGAGCGATAAGTCAAGTGAGTACGCGCTGTGGATGAGACAAGCTTTCGAAAGATCCTGACCGTCAGCGAGCTGACACGGACAATTACCGAGCTCCTCGAAGAGGCCTTCCCGTTCGTCTGGGTCCAGGGCGAGATATCGGGGCTCGCCCTTCCGGGGTCAGGCCATATCTACTTCACCCTGAAGGACGATGCCTCACAGATCCGGGTGGCCATGTTCAAAAACCAGGCTCGCACCCTCGGAATTTCTTCCCTCCGCCCTCTTAAAGTCGAAAAAGATACCCGCGAGCCGTCATTCTTTCAGGACAAGGCGGCGACATCCGAGGCAGGTGGCCGGCTCCTCCAGGACGGACGCCAGGTCCTGGTGCTCGGGAGGATCTCGGTTTACGCACCGCGGGGCGAATACCAGCTTATCGCCGACCATATAGAGCCGGTCGGCATCGGTGCAATGACCCTTGCCCTGGAGGAGCTGAAGAGAAAGCTCTCGGAAAAGGGGTATTTCGAGCCCGCACGCAAAAAACCGCTCCCTTTCCTTCCCCTCAGGATTGCGATCGTGACCTCCCCCACCGGCGCCGCCCTCTTTGACATGCTCAAGATCATCTACCAGCGGATGCCGAGGGCCCGCGTCCTGGTCGTTCCGGTACGGGTTCAGGGCGAGGAGGCCCCGCTCGAGATCGCCCACGCCCTCGCACTTGTGGACCGGGAAAAGCTTGCCGATGTCGTGATTGTCGGGCGCGGGGGCGGCTCGATCGAGGACCTCTGGGCGTTTAATACCGAAGTCGTGGCCGACGCCGTCTTCAGCTCCTCAATTCCCATAATCTCGGCCGTCGGTCACGAGATAGATTTTACCGTCGCCGACCTCGTCGCCGACGTCCGCGCGCCGACGCCCACGGCCGCGGCTCAGCTCGCCACTCCGCGCATCGATGACCTCCTCATGACACTCGATTCGGCCGCCGCCCGGATGCGCGCCCGCGCCCAAAATCTGATCTTCGCCAATAAGGAGCGCCTGGTCTCCCTGACCCGCCGCATAAGGTACCCCCGGCGGGAATTCGAACGTTTCAGGCTCAGGATCACCGTCGTGTACTCCCGGCTGCGATCGGCCGCCAGCGCGGCCGTCGGCACACGGGACAATACTTTTTCTTCGCTGGCCCACGCCCTCGAGAGGCTTTCGCCCCGCGCGGTGCTCGCCCGCGGTTATGCCGTCGTCGAGCGCGCAGATGACGGGCACCTCATCAAGAGCACTTCCGACATAGGGATCGGCCGGTCCGCCCGGATCAGGCTCTCTCGGGGGACGTTGCTGGCCCGCATCGATAAGAAGGAGACAGATGAAAGCTCGTAGACTACCGGCTGTGTGCGCACTATTTATTATCTGCGGCCTCCTTTCGCCCTCCGCCGGCGCCGCGAACATCGACTGCCCCGACCGCATGGCGCAGGGGGGAATCTGCCCGATAATCGTTTCCGGAGACGATACCGTCTCTTCAGTCACGGGGGCCTTCGGCAAGAGACACATCTATTTCAACCCGACCGGCACCCCCGGGACGTTTAGGGGGCTCTTGGGCGTCGACCTTGCGGCGGAGCCCGAGATGAAGCTTTTGATTATCACGACAAAGAAGGTCAACGGCACCGGGGAGATCGACACGAAGAACATTACAGTGAAGCCGGGCGATTTTTCCGTCCAGCGCCTAACCCTCGACAAGAAGTGGGAAGTCTTCGACGACAAGACTCGGGAGCGGATACAACACGAAAACAAGATCGCCTCGGCCCTCTATAGTACGGAAACCCCGAAAAGGCTCTGGGAAGAGCCGTTCATGATGCCGCTCATCGGCCGGATCACCACGGGATTCGGGCTTATTCGCTATATAAACGGAGACCCGAGCACTTCCCACGCCGGACTCGATATCGGCGCCATTTCCGGCACGCAGGTGCTGGCCGCAAACGATGGGAGAGTTGCCCTCGTGATGGATATGTTTTTCTCGGGGCTCTCACTATTCATCGATCACGGCCAGGGCCTTTATACGACGTACTTCCACCTCTCCGACGTCCTCGTTAAGGAGGGTGATATAGTCAAGAGGGGACAGAAGATAGCGCTTGTGGGTGCGACCGGCCGGGTCACGGGTCCCCATCTTCACTTCGCCGTGCGGCTCAATTCCAATAAGGTAAACCCGTACGACCTTGTGGACAAGCAGTATTAGCGAAATCCTTTCCCTTGACTTTACGGGAGGGAAGTAATAGGATATTAAGATACGGTACGGGGTTGGTCCTCTTGCTTTTTTAAGGTGTCCGCCCGGGCGGCGGGGTCTTCCAAATCCGCCTTCTATGGGGATAACGGATTGGATAACGGGTGAGCTTCCTATGGACGACATCGATTTCGATTCAGGGCTGAGGCAGCTGGAACAGATCGTACAGAAACTCGAGGGCGGTCAGCTCACCCTTGAGGAGTCCCTCAAGGTATTCGAGGAAGGGATCGCACTTGTTCGTCTCCTTACCAAGAAACTGGACGAGGCCGAAAAGAAGATCGAGATTCTGACACAATCGGATAACGGGTCGATTCACATCGAGGATTTTGATCCAAAGGGAAAGGGAGAGTAGCGCCCTATTCATTGCAATGGGGCGTGCGGCACAACCGCGCGCGGCGTCTTTCTTCTCGACCAGGAGGCCATATCTTTAACCTTGCCGATTACCTCACCAAAAAGACGAGACTGATCGATCGGATGCTCCGCCGGATTATTGACGATCTTGACAATGCCTCCCCAACCTTGAAGGAGGCCGTGAGCTACAGCGTCTTCGCCGGAGGAAAACGGATCAGGCCGATACTCGCTATCGCCGCCGCTCAGGCCGTCGGAGGCAAGGAAAAGGACGCACTCTACGCCGGCGCGGCCATCGAGTGCATCCATACCTACTCCCTCATACACGATGATCTTCCCGCCATGGATGACGACGATCTGCGCCGTGGGATTCCCACCAGCCATAAGGTTTTCGGCGAGGCCGTCGCAATCCTGGCCGGCGATTGCCTTCTCACCAAGGCTTTTTCGCTCCTCTCCGACGCCTCCCTGTTTAACGCCGACAGCGGCCGTCTCCTCAAGGTCGCCCATGAGATCGCCGAGGCGGCCGGGGAACGGGGAATGGTCGGCGGACAGACTTTGGATATAGAGGCCGAGCAAAAGGAGACGGATTTGGCCTCACTTGAATTCATCCACGTCAGGAAGACCGGCGCGCTGATCGTCGCCTCGGTTCGGGCAGGCAGCATACTGGGCGGCGGCACCGAGCAACAGCTCTCTTCTCTCACCGAGTACGCCCGAAACCTGGGGCTCGCCTTTCAGATCACCGACGATGTCCTGGACGTAACCTCAACGAAGGAGAAGATGGGAAAGGCCACCGGGAAAGACCACGTCAAAGGCAAGGCGACCTACCCGGCGCTCCTTGGCCTGACCGAGTCCAAGGCGCGGGCGCGTCAGCTCATAGACCGTGCCCTCGTGTCCCTCTCGGATTTCAACGACTCCGCCGAGGGCCTTCGGGCCATCGCACGGTTCGTAATCGAAAGACAGGTATAGAAGACCATGAGACGGATCCTCGACGACATCGACCACCCCCAGGATATCAAAAAGCTCCCCATTGAGGAGCTTCCGCTGCTTGCCGAAGAGATCAGGCACGTCATCATCGAGACCGTCGCTAAGACGGGGGGACATCTCGCGTCGAGCCTCGGGACCGTCGACCTGACCCTTGCGCTCTACTATGTCTTTGACCCCGATACGGACCAGATTGTCTGGGACGTGGGGCACCAGGCCTATTGCCACAAGATCCTCACGGGACGTAAGGACACCTTTGGGACGCTCAGGAAGCTCGGCGGCATCTCCGGTTTTCCGCGGATCGACGAGAACCCGTACGACAACTTCGGCACGGGGCACAGCTCCACCTCAATCTCCGCGGCCCTCGGGATAGCCACCGCGCGCTGCCTCAAGAACGAGGCCGGCAGGGTTATCGCCGTCATCGGCGACGGCTCCATGACCGGGGGGCAGGCCTTCGAGGCCCTCAATCAGGCGGGGCATCTCCAGAAGAACATCATCGTCGTCCTCAACGACAACGAGATGTCCATAGACCCCAACGTGGGCGCTCTCTCGTCGTTCTTATCCCGAAAGCTTTCCACCAAGACGATCGTGCGGATGAAAAAGGAGATCGAGATATTTCTCAGGTCGTTCCCGATGATCGGGGAGGAGATGGTAAAGGTGGCCAAGCGCGCCGAGGACGCCATCAAGGGTTTTATCACCCCCGGCATGCTTTTTGAGTCGATGAATTTTCAATACTTCGGGCCGATCGACGGGCATCGAGTCGACCAGCTCGTCGAGACGCTCCGCAACGTCAGGGATATCAATGCGCCGATCATCGTCCACGTCCTCACAAAGAAGGGAAAGGGATACGAGCCCGCCGAAAAAAACCCGACACGGTTTCACGGCATCGGCCCCTTCGACGTAAAGACCGGAAGGAGCGTAGCCACCGGAACCCACGTCCCGACGTACACCCAGGTCTTCAGCAAAGCCCTCCTCACGCTTGCCGCCAAAGACGACAGGATCGTCGCCATTACCGCCGCCATGGGCGAAGGGACGGGGCTTTCGGCCTTCGCCGAAAAATACCCTGATAGGTTCTACGATGTGGGTATTGCCGAGCAGCACGCCATCACCTTTGCGGCGGGCCTGGCCACCCAGGGATTCGTTCCGGTCGTGGCGATCTATTCCACCTTTCTCCAGCGGGCATACGATCAGGTTCTTCATGACGTCTCACTTCAGAACCTTCCGGTCGTTATCGCCATCGACCGGGGCGGGATCGTCGGCGAAGACGGCCCCACCCATCACGGGATCTTCGACATCGCATACCTCCGATGCGTCCCCAACCTCATCTTAATGGCGCCCAAAGACGAAAACGAGCTTACCCGAATGCTCGTTACCGCCGTCCGGGCGGGGAGGCCCGCCGCCATTCGGTACCCGCGGGGAAGCGGCATCGGGGTAAAACTTGATCCCCACCCGACCGCGATCCCCGTCGGCCAGTCCGAGGTGATCCAGGAGGGGGACGATATTACGATCGTCGCAATCGGCTCGATGGTCAATCCCGCCGCCGAGGCGGCCCAGAGGCTTTCGGCAATGGGGATTGCCGCAACAGTGATCAATGCCCGCTTCGTCAAACCCCTCGACAGCGCCACCATAGGCCGCTTCGCCCGGAGGACCGGAATCGTTCTTACCGTCGAGGAGGGGATCCTCTCCGGCGGATTCGGCGGTGCCGTCCTGGAAGATCTCATGCTCACCATCGATACGCCTATCCATGTCAAATCGATGGGCATCCCGGACCGGTTCGTGGAACACGGCCCCCAGGAGATCCTCAGGGAAAAATACGATCTCTCCGCCCGGGGAATTACAAAGGCCGCGCTCGATCTTGTCACGCGCAAAGCCGAGGGCCTGCATGAGAGCGCCGACCACACGGGGTAAGGAGCGCATCGATCTCGTCATGGTCGATCGGGGGCTGGTGGAATCCCGCCATAAGGCCCGCGCAGTGATCCTGGCGGGCTCGGTGCTCGTCAACGGGATCAGGGTCGATAAGGCCGGCGCGATGATCGACCCCGACGCCGATATCGTCCTGGTCGACCGACCCTCCCCTTTCGTGAGCCGGGGCGGCCAGAAGCTTGCCGCGGCCCTTGATAGAGTTCGGGGTCGATGTCACGGGCCTGACGCTCTTGGACGTGGGGGCCTCCACCGGCGGCTTCACCGACTGCCTCCTCAAGGCGGGGGCGGCGCGCGTCTATTGCGCTGGACGTTGGCTACGGTCAGCTTGCCTGGGAGCTGAGGAGCGATGCGCGCGTCATCACGATGGAGCGGACCAACATCCGGTACGCAAAGAGGTCCGACTTTCCCCACGACATAGACGGCGCTGTCATAGACGTCTCGTTCATCTCGCTCAGGTTGGTGCTGCCGGTTGTCCGGGATATCGTCGGGCCGGCGGGTTTCGTCATCGCCCTCATCAAGCCCCAGTTCGAGGTGGGGAGGCAGGACGTGGGGAAAGGCGGTGTCGTGAGGGACCCGGCGAAACATCAGCGGGTCGTCGGAGCCATCGTGGATTTTGCGCAAGGCATCGGCTTTTCGGTCGGGGGGACGATCGACTCTCCCCTCCTGGGCCCCAAGGGAAACAAGGAGTTTCTTTATATATCTCAAGAAGGAATAATGATATGAGGCCGAATCGGGCCAAACCCTATTTCGACACGAAGCTCCCCATCGTGCTTGCCCACCGTGGGGCGAGCGGCACCGTCCCGGAAAACACGATACCGGCTTTCGAGGAGGCCGTGAAGATGGGGGCGCTCTATCTCGAAACGGACGTTCAGATCACAAAAGACGGCGTGCTCGTCCTCGCCCACGACCCCCACCTCGGCCGGACGGCGGGCGTCGAGAAAGCGATCAAAGACCTCACCTTTAAGGAGCTCAGAGCTATCGACGTCGGCGCGGCGTTCTCGTCGGACGGGGGGAATACCTTCCCCTTCCGGGGCAAGGGGTTTGTCGTCGCCACCCTCGACGAGTTCCTGAAGCGTTTTAAGGACCGGCGTGCGAATATCGAGGTAAAAGACGGCACGCCCGCCACCGCGCGGCTCGTCCTGGATATGCTGAAAAAGTATAGGGCCGAGGATCGGGTGCTCTTGGCATCGGAAAAGAGTGAAGCCCTCCCCTTCATCAGAAAAGAGGCCTCCCACATCGCCACGAGCGCCTGCCGAAAAGAGGTCCTCCGGTTTCTCTGGCAGTCGAAATTCATGAAAGGCTCCATGCGGGCACCGGCCTTCGATGCCCTCCAGGTCCCCGAGGGGCAGTTCGGAATAAAGGTGGTCAACGGGAATTTCCTCGACGCGGCCCATCGGTTCGGCGTTCAGGTCCACGTCTGGACGATCAATAAAAAAGAGGATATGGAGCGTCTGTTCGCGCTCGGCGTCGACGGCATCTTTACCGACTTCCCCAAAATCGGCCTCCAAGCCGCCGCATCGCGCCGGCGATAGGCAACGGGCCCCACACCGATGACTTTCACGTCAAAGCACGACGCACGATCCGGGCTCCCGGCCGCGCTTATTGTCGTCGTGCTCCTCGTGGCCTCGCTGTCGATCCATCTGATCGGCCTTGACCTCCCCTGGCGCGGGCCGCTTGATTCGATCGGAGCGTGGAACTCCCACAACGCGGATTTCCTGATCAATCACGGGGCAGCGGTGACGAAGCTTGCCCTCGTCACGTCGGCCGGCTCTGTCGGCCCCGGCGATATAGAGTTCCGCCATACCCACCCGAGCCTCATCATTCTGTGGCTTGCGCTCTTCCGGGGCCCGCTGG
Organism: uncultured delta proteobacterium; assembly: GCA_963792965.1. GTDB lineage: Bacteria > Desulfobacterota > Zymogenia > Zymogenales > Zymogenaceae > CAWBYW01. Next base: position 484,671 of record CAWBYW010000007.1, read on the forward strand.
GCACAGGCGAATGGACATCGAGGCTTGCGGCGATCGTGTTGTCCCTCATGCTCATCTGCTTCACCTATCTGATCGCCCGGCTGATAACCGACGCCCGGGTCTCTCGTCTTGTTCTGCTGGTCGCGGTCTTGCTGCCAATGGAGGCTTACTGGGGCAGGCTGCCGAGCGAGACACTCGCCGCATCGGCGCTGATGGCGGGCGCCGTCTATTTCTATCTCGCATACCGCCTCGGGCGCGGACACATTTTCGTCGTCTTTTTCTTCCTCTTTCATTTCCTGAGCTGTATGTCCGACTGGATCGCCTACCTGTTGCCCGCCGCCCTGATACTCTTTGAGCTCGCCGGACGCACGAGGCGCTTCCTGGTTCCCCTGGTCGCCCTCGGCCTCAATTTTATCTATTTCGGGATATTCGTCCTGCAGGGCTATTGGGCCGACGGAGACCTCTTCTTTCAGAAACTATTGGCCAGCGCATCCCCGTGGACGGGAACGAGCGCCGGCCGATATCTTATACGGTTCGGCGAAGATCGCCCTTCACATGGGGCTCTATTTCACGCTGCCGCTCTGTCTTGCGGCCGTCACCTGGCTCTTCCTCTTCCTGAGGCGATCGGCGGACAAAAAGGCGCCCGTCGACGCGAGGACGAGCTATGTCTTCGCCGTCCCACTGATCTTCCTTTCGATCTTCGGCGTCTGGGCGCTCGTCTTCCCGAATCACGTGATCAATCACGAGGTCCTCCTCCACCCGTTGAGCCCCTTCTTCCCCCTGGCCTTCGGCCTCGTGATCTCCCGTTTCCCGGAGTGGACCCGTAAGCCTTTCCTCACGGTGCTCGTCGTAGTTTTGATGGTCGCTCAGCTCGGTGGCGTGCTTGCGTTGCGCTATTCGCGTCAGGACGGCTATCCCGTGGACTATCCCCTGTCAAGGGAGATGGAATCGGTTACGGACTATCGCGAGCATATCATCACCCACGTTACGCTCGCCCCGAGGTATTACCAGTTCTACTGCGATCGGGACATGCTTATGGGCGTCGGCACGATACCCGAGTTCTTAAAGGCCACATCCCGTGGCAGATACACGACCTTCGTGGCGCTCGACCTCGACGCCTTCCTCTCCTCGTACCCTGAGATAGAAAGGGACCCCGACGACCTCCTCGCAAAAGGCCGTCTCGCCGCAGACCCCGGACTCCTTTCCTACCTGAGGGTGCACTACCCTTGCGCGCGGGTATCCTATTTCCTGAAGTTCGATCTCGCAAAAAGAAACGGGCCCGACCTGTCGGCGGACCCAGATGCGGGACGATAGGCTCCCGCACGGATTCAAAGGATATCCGTTCTATCCCTTCCTCCTTTCCTCCGAGGTAAACCGGACGCTCTTGAGCTCCCGGGGTATGCTCCTCTTGAACTTCACGGCGGGATAGCCGAGCATAACCCCAGCGTAGACGCCGTTTCTTTCGGGGATGCCCAGCATTTCCTTGATTTTCTTGGCGCGGTTTACAACGGGCGGGATCAGACCGGAAACGCAACTCCCCAGCCCGAGCGAGACGGCGGCGACGGTGGCGTAAGACGACGCGATGAAGCAGTCCTGCTCGATGGATACCTTGTACTTGTCGCCGTGGAAAATCAGCAGAGCCGGGGCGCCGTAGGTGAAGTATTCCCGCTCCTTTTCGCTCTGTGTGAGTGCATGGCGCGCCGCCGGGACCACGTGACTCTTCAGGGCGTGGTACATCGGTCCGCCCTGCGCCAGCCGCATGACGCCCCTCGTCACGGGGTTGCCCATCATGAACAACAGGCCCTCGTACTGCTTTCTCACCTCCACCAGCAGCGCCTCGATGTCCGGCCTGCGGTCGAGCACGAGCACCTCCACGTCCGTCGGCGGAACGCCCATGGGCGCCGTGGCCGCCGCGGCAATAACCGACTTGATGACATCCTTCGGCACCGGGTCTTTCTTGTAGTTTCTGACGGATCTCCGGGTACGGAGAGACGCCAACAGTGTATCGAAGTCGACGGTCTTCTTTGTCAGCGGGGCGAAGTCCTTATAGTCAAGACCTTCGACCTTAATGGAGCGCGACGGGCAGATCGACATGCACAGGCCGCACCGGAAGCAGTCCCAGTCCTTGAAGGAAAGAACCTCGAACCGCCCGTCTACCTCGTGTATGATCCTGGCCCCGCAGACCCGCGCGCAGAGGCCGCAGTCGGTGCAGGTCGTGTGATTGATCCGCGTCATCCGTTTACCCCCTCGTGGTGCCGGTGTATCGCGCCCGGCATAGCCCGGCGCACCACGATTATAGACCGATTGAGCCGCGAGTCAAGCGCCGTCTTATCCGGTCCCCGAGTTAAGGGAACGCGAGCACTGCCGCATCTATTCGATGGGTTTTCCCGATATCGTGAAGACACAGGCGGGCGCGCCCATCGCCCGGCACTCGGTCTCCTTCACCTGGTAGCGTTTACCCGTCGCCCAGAAGACGGACTCGTCGTCGAACCCCTCCTCCCCAAAACAGACGACACCCTCGCTCCCCTTGATGTCGTGGCACCAGCTGCATCGGTTGATCCTGATCTCAAACCCGTCGGCCGTCTTCTTGAATTCCTGGTGTCCCTCGCCGAATATCTTGTTGGTCTCATAGCAGATGGCGCCCTGTATCGCCATGATCCGATCGTCGTCACTGCCCAGCTTCTTGAGCTCCATCCCGACAAGACCGAAGAGCTCGGGGCTCTTTTCGACGACAAACTGAAATCCGCGCCTCCCTGCCGTCTTCAGGATCGCCCGCGCGCCTTTGGGGCCGACGACGTCGATCGTCCCCTTCACGAGGTGAGAGAAATCGATCGCGTTCGATTCGGTTTGCGAGTCGTTGGGTGGATAGTTGTTCCTGAATTTCGAAAGGCCGGAGATATTGAGTATGGAGAAAAGACCGTTGAGCCCCATGATGTCTTCGATGGTAATGAGGGCGACATAGATGAGGGAATTGGGTATTTTTCGCTCTTCCAGCATCGGATCCTCCTGAGAAGGGGTAGGTGGGATTGTGATACGTCCGGCGGCAATCATAATACAAAATACAGTTCGAGTGCAAAATAAATAACATATCCGCAAAAAATTTTCCCGTCACTCCGTCGACCCGGATCCCGCCTCGGGCCCATTCGTATTTGACTTGACAGCATCGCCCCAAAAGAAATATAAATGAAACAGGTTTCTTTTCCTCTTTACGCATCAAAGAGCCGACGTGAGGTTTACTATGAGCCGGTGGATAAAGGGAGTCCTGTTATGCGTGGTGACCGTCGTCGTGGTTATCGTCCTCTTCTTCCTCTTCCTCTTCAAGGTCTACCCGAGGGTTGACTACTCCGTCCCCCTTGCCGGGACGGCGGCGGACTACGAGATCAAAAAGGTCGGTGACTCGCTCATCCTGGTCGAAAATGCCCTCCCCTACCCCACTGATTTCGACACGGCCACCTACCCGGCACAGGACCTCGGCGGAACCTGGAAGATGCGCTTTGACCCCGCCGAAATCGGGGAAAAAGACGGCTGGCAGCACGTCACAGAGCCCGACGAGAGCTGGACCGATATCACGATCCCGTCCACCTACAACAGCTACGACGGCCCGTACCGCAAGCACCTCGGCGTCGTCTGGTTCATGGTGAAGTTCGTTCCCACAAAAGACCGGACCGACAGCTCATTTGTCCGCCTCGGCTTTGACGGGGTGCTCTTGCGCTCCAAGGTCTGGCTCAACGGGATACCCGTCGGCTCCCACGAAGGCGGCTACACGCCCTTCTATCTGGACGTGACCACGGCCGTGAGGCCCGGCAAGGAAAACGTGCTCGTCGTCAGGACCGACAACCGCCTGACGTTTGACTCGCTTCCCGTCAAGTCGTGGAAGGGGCACACCGCCGGCTGGGGTTACTACGGCGGGATATACCGGGATGTGCATCTGGCCTGGCTCCCCCGGACCTATCTCTTTAAGGCGGTCGTCACCTCTGAGACAAAGCCCGAATCCGGGACCGTCACCGTCGACTATTTCGTCCACAGCCGTGGGGACCATAGCGCGTACACCGTCTCGGGCGCGCTGACGGACCCCTCCGGGAGGCGCTACGAGATTCCCCCCCAGACCCACACCCCCGCCGGTGAGTTTGACGAACAGCGGATCGCCGTGCCGATCGGTCGGCCCGCCCTCTGGTCGCCGGAGTCCCCAAGGCTCTACACGCTGGCGTTGACGCTTGCCTCCGGGACGAAAAAGGAGACGTTGACCACGAAGATCGGCCTGCGCACGATCACGGTCGGCGCGGACGGCCTCTTCCTCAACGGGAAGAAGATCTTTTTGAGGGGCATCAGCAAGCACGAGGACGACCCGAAGCTCGGCGCCACGCTGACCAACAAGATAGTCGACCGCGACCTGTCGCTCATACAGGACATGGGGGCCGATTTTATCAGGCTTGCCCACTACCCGCACGACGAAAAGGAGCTCCATGCCGTCCGGGACCGGGGCATCATGGTCTCCGAGGAGATCCCCTACTATAAGGTGGGGATCGGCTGGGCGGAGTGGTTCCAGGAGAAGAAGGGCATCCTCGCCTTCCCGGTCGGGACCTTCGGGATGAAGCAGCTGGATGGCCTGCCCCTCATGAGGATCGCCCAGCGCCAGCTCATCGAGATGGTCGAGCGGGACCGCAACAACCCGGCCGTGATCATGTGGCTGGTCGCAAACGAGACCTACACGCTCTTTGAGGAGGGAGGCAGATATCACGGCTGGATGCGGGACGTGGTCCGCGCGTTCGACGCCACGCGCCCCGTCACGATGGCCGAGCAGACCTACGACAAGCCTCTGCTCGATGACCACCGGCGCTCGGCCGACTATATGGACGTCGTCTCGCTGAACACCTACTTCGGTTGGTACTACGGCACGTTCGACGGCATAGATGCGCACCTCGGCCATTTCCACACCCTCTTCCCCGACAAGCCGATCTTCCTGACCGAGTTCGGCGCCGAGGCCGGCCCCGGCCGGCACGACACCGACGGGCTCTGGGTGGGCGAGCGCGTGAGCCCGGGCAAGACCTACTCCGAGGAATATCAGGACAAGGTGATCCGCGGATACCTCGGGATCGCCGTGGAGAAGAAATACGTCATCGGGGTGTGCCCCTGGGTCTTCGCCGACTTCTGGGACCCCTGGTTCCCCCACAACCCGGTGCCCGACTACAACACCAAGGGGGTCGTCTCGCGCGACCGGGTCCCGAAGCTCTCCTACTATTCCCTGAAGCAGCTCTATACCGACATGAAGGAAAAGCCGTAACCGGCAAGGACACGCATATGGCACGAAAGGCAGAGATTACCAGGAAGACCACCGAGACGAACGTAAGCCTCACGCTCGATCTCGACGGCGAGGGAAAGTATAAAGTTTCGAGCCCCGCCCCGTTTCTGAACCACATGCTGGAGCTTTTTTCCCGCCACGGGCTCTTCGACCTGACGCTCGAGGCCACGGGGGACAGCGACATCGACCTCCACCACACGGTCGAGGATATCGGGATCTGCCTCGGCGACGCCGTGGACAAGGCCCTCGGGGACAAATCCGGCATCACGCGCTACGGCACCTCCACCGTCCCCATGGACGAGGCGCTGGCCACCGTCGTGGTGGACCTCTCGGGGAGGCCCTTTCTGGTCTATGAAGTGGAGTTCGGGTCCGACAAGGTCGGCGAGTTTGACCTCGAGCTCTTCGAGGAATTCTTCAAGAGCTTCGCGAACCATGCAAAGGCCAATGTCCACGTCGTGATACACCACGGCAAGAACGCCCACCACATGGCCGAATCGTGCTTCAAGGCGTTCGCCCGGGCGCTGTCCGACGCGGTCAGGATCGACCCACGGATAAAGGGCGTGCTGTCGACCAAGGGGAAGCTGTAACCTCCCCCAAGAATGCGAGCATTTTTGGGGGCCCCGGTGTCGCCCCACGAAGCCTATTTCATGGATACCCCCTGTTCATCCGACAGAACGGCTTTTCCGGCCGTGAGTTCTTGCCGGAGAGGATTTGTACTTGACAAAAAGACACTTCATGCAATACGCTGTATATTGCATAGTAACTTGCTCAGCATTTAACGTATTCGCGCGAAAAAACCAGCGCAAGGTGTATGGAGCGGTTCACCAGGATTATCGGAAAAATCTCCGTAAGGGGGCACAGGAATGGCAGATTATGATGTTGTAGTAATCGGCGCGGGCTGCGGCGGTCTGAGCGCCGGGGCGCTCTTGGCCAAACAGGGACGCAAGGTTTTGGTGCTCGAACAGAGTGACCTCATTGGCGGATGCTGTTCCACCTTCGAGAAAGACGGCTACTTTTTCGACTCGGGCGCGTCCATCGTCGAGATAGTCGATCCCATCGAGCGCGCGTTCCAGGCGCTCGGGACGACGCTCAAGGCCGAGATCGACCTCATCCCGTGCGATCCAATCGTGACGTGCCTGTTGCGCGACGGCAGCCGCATCACCTATCCCTTCTCGATGGAAGGCACCAAGAAAGCGTTGGAGGCCTTCTCCGCCGAGGACGCGCGCAACTGGGACAAGTACGTTTCCTACTTCTACGAGTTGACCGATGTTGCCTATAACACGCTCTTCAGCGAGCCGGCAAACGGCATCCTCGACATCGTGCACATGCTGCGCAAGGACCCGCGCCTGCTCAAGTACCTGCCGGCGTATTTTACCAGCTATCAATCCATGATGCGAAAGTACTTCGGCAACAAGACCCAGGAGTCCTTCGCGTTCCAATCGTTCTACTTTGGACTCCCGCCCGAGCTCTTGCCGGGCGTCTTTGCGCTGGTGCCCTGCACCGAGCATCGCGGGCTGTTCTATCCGCGCGGCGGCATGATCCAGATACCGAAAGCGCTCCAGCGGTGCGGCGAGCGGTTCGGCATGCAGCTCCGTCTCAATACGCACGTCGAGAAAGTCCTGGTGCAGGATCGCAGGGCCATCGGCGTGCGTTTTGGCGACGGGACGGAGATCACGAGCTCGCTTGTCGTGTCCAACGTCAACGCCAAGACGCTCTACCTCAAGATGATCGGCGAGGAGCATCTGCCGTGGCTCGCGCGCAAAGGCGTCAGGAGCTACGAATATTCCCTGACCGCGCCGATGGTCTACCTCGGAATCGATTACAGGCCCCAGCTCGACGCGCACCACACGCTCATCTCGCCGACGGTCGAGGAAATAAACACCTTCTGGCGGGACCGCCGTATCAAGCCGATCCCCGACAAGCAGTTCGGATTGATCGGATGGTCCACGTTCACGGATCCTTCCATGGCTCCCAAGGACAAGCATGCGCTTGTCATCACCACGATGGGCGCCTACCACCTGAACGGGACCGATTGGGACACCGAAAAGCCTCGCTTTATCAAAAGCGTGATCAAGTACCTCTCCGACAATTTCGTGCCCGGCCTGTCCGATCATGTCAAGGTCGCCGATATGACGACGCCTCTGGACTTCGAGCGCCGGATCGGTCTCGGCGAGGGCGCGATCTACGGCCTGGCGCAGGACTTCCCGACCGGAACGATGTTCCGCCCGGCGAACAAATCGAAAAACATCCGGGGGCTTTACCTGGTCGGCTCGTCAACCAACCCGGGCGGAGGCGTGCCCACAACGATCGCCTCGGGCGCGATCACGTCACGTTTGATTGCCAAATACGAAGGATGAAAAAGATGAAAATGTCAAAGGGCACTTTGATCATCACTATTTTCGGTCTGATCGCAGTCGCTCTGGTCATCGTCGGATCGATCTGGTATCTGATGATGGACAAGTCCAAGAGGACCTATATCAAGAGCCTGGTGAAACAGATACCGCAGATGCCGGGCCGGTACTCGGTCTGATGTCGTCGGCGCAGGCGCCCTCCTCATCGTCATTGCGAGCGTTCCGCTCTCTATCGGGGCCCCCGCTTCATCGTCATTGCGAGGAGCGTCCTGCCGAAGCCGCGAGGAGCACGAGCGACGTGGCGGGACGTGGCAATCCCACGACTGTCACCGTGTACACAGGGTGACTCCGGCGTGCATCACAGATATTCAAGAGGAAAAGATTCCATGAAGAACGGCCGTCTCTTTCCAATCGCCCTGATCGTCGTTTCTGCTTTCGTTCTGCTTGGATGCCAGCAGGTCTATTACAACTTCTGTCGCGGCGGCCTAAAGGCGCGCGGCGAGTGCGCGCGGATAGAAACAACGCCGAACTGCTTTATCGAGCGGATCAACGGCGGGCAGGTGCGAGAAGACCATATAATAATCGATGTCCCATCCGGCAAAGTGAGGCTCGTGCCGCACTGGATGACGGGCGAGTGGGAAATAGCCCGAAGGACTGAGCTGACGTACGACGTAAAGGCCGGCGGTTCGTACGTGCTCGGTGTGGAGGCACCAAGTACTGAGCCCTGCTTGGACGAGTACGGCGACATGACGATGAATGTGCATTTCTACCTGAGAGACGTAAAGACGGGCGAGAAGATATATCCTCTCACACAGCCCTGACCGCGAGACGCGCGACAGGAAGAAGAATAATGGGGCCGGGTCTTTCCCCGGCCCTTTGTTATCGCCCCCCCCATCCTTAGAAAGGAGGTAATAAAACCATCTATGAATCTCAAGAAAATAGTTAACTCCAGGAACATCAGTTTTGGTTCATCCTCCGCGGTAATAACGAGCCTTGCAATAATAATTGGACTGAGCGGCACGATCAATCCCAAAATAGGCATAATTACTTCTTTGCTTATCATAGCCATCGCGGATAATGTTTCCGATTCGTTTGGTATACATGTACATCAGGAATCGGAATCTCGCGCCCCCGCCCTTATACGAGAAACAACCTTAGTAAATTTCTCCGCCAGATTTCTGATAACAATGATTTTTGTCTTGTTCGTCTCTCTTCTCCCATTGACTTATTCAATAGCCGTATCCATATTTTTTGGCCTGTCCATGATTACGGCCTTAAGTTACTTTATAGCAAAGAAGCAAAAAATAAGCCCCTACAAGGCGATAATCGGACATCTTGCATTAGCTCTATTTGTTATGACTATGGGGTTAGTTCTAAGGAATATACTTTCTGATTTTGCCGGTAGACTGATGAAGTGAAAGGTAACCTTCAGATACCCTGAGCAACAAAGGTGTTGACGGGAAGATGAACAAGGGGCCGGGTCAGACGATACCGGTGATACGCCTCGTGATCGGTATCTTAGTTATTATAGTATGAGTTGGAATACATGTTATCGTAGGCGTTATAATAGGCGTTGGAATAGGTATCGTCGTACGCGTTGGAGTACGCGTTGTAGTAGGCATTGTCGTATGAGTTAGTGTAGTAGGTCGAGTCCGAGTAGTCGTAGTAGGCGTCGGAATACGTATCAGAGTAGGTATCGGAGTATTTGTCATAATAGGCATCGGAGTAGACGTCACCGTAGGTGTCTGAGTACACGTCGGAATACGCGTCGGAGTAGAAACCCTGGGTGATGACGGCGCTCACGCCGAGTGACCCGAGCAGCGCCGCCCCCTTGGCGATGCGTTTGAGGGCTTCGCGCCGGTTCAGCTTTTCATTCCCGACGGCGCCCTTCTCTTTGTCTTTGGTCGCTTTCTTCTCTTTGTCTTCCACTGTTCTTTCCTGGTGGCGTAATTTAGTAATTATGACGTACTGACCTGCCCCCGAGAACTACACCGGCGCCTCTGTCGGTCTATGGACATACGCTTCTCTTTGAACCACAGAATGTCGCGAGGTATAGTTTCGGGAGCAGGCACCCCCTTTGTCTGCCCCTTGAATGACAAGACCGTAAAGCAAGGATGCTGTGTAACAGATAGGGCAGACTGCCAACTCGATCCGCGACGAGCCCGGACTATTTCTTTTTCGTAGTTTTCTTCTTCTCCGCCGGCTTCTTTTTCCCCTTACTCTTAATTGCTGCCTTTGTCGGAGCCGAACCTTTTGACGCTGCTTTCTTAGGAGCTGCTTTCTTTGGGGCTGCCTTCTTGGGGCTGCCTTCTTGGGCGCTTCTTTCTTCCCAAAGAGTTTTTCCGCTATTCTCGCAAACACTCCGGGTTTACTCTTCTTTGCCATAGGTAATATTCCTCCTCAATAAAATATCTGCTATACCAGCGTTTAGGTTAGCCCATACGCGTGCATTTCATTTTGAGCTCCCGAAGATCGGAAAAGTCCGGTTTCGGGAGCCGGGGAACGCTAACCAGCATAATTGCGTGACGTGAAGATGTTATACCCCTTCCGCCATTTCTCTGTCAAGACTTTTACTACTATCCGTGTATCAAAGCTCTCGCCGTTGAGGCTCTTGTTGTGGGTGGTTTGCTATACGGTAAAGCAAATTTGGAAAGTTTTAAACTTAGCAAACTTAATTTGGCGTATAAATATGGGCATAAGGATCTAACAACAAAATCACGCTAAAGACACACCCCGTGTCCTTTTAATACGTTTGCGGGAATTTTTGAACGCGACGCAGGCCACGTCCGACGGTTTTCTCAACTACTGAAAATAGTATAGCCGCTATTTTGTTGTTCCCACATTCTTAACGAAGAGTATAGGAGAGTGGAGGAGAAGCAGTTAGGATCATAGGCAATTCTGAGTGCTTTATCCAGTACTTCTAGATTTAGTTTCTTTGCTGTCCCAAACTTTTTTCTGAGCCCGATAAGGAGTAACTCCACTAAGTCATGTCCAACACAAGACTGCAAACGGTCAAAATCCCTATCTAATAGATTTCTCAATTCATCCTCAAGATCTCTCGCATTTAAGCCGCAACTATCTGTCCTAGATATAACGACCACAACCAATCTTCTAATATCTATATTGAGAGTCGACTTATCCGTAAAACTCTTGAATCTGAGGCCTTCAAACTTTAGCCCAAGATTTCTTTGCGACTCTGAGGAAATCCATCTTAACATGCCTATCGGAAAAGCAGCATTTAGAAGTGCGTTAAGCACAGGGACTTTTAACTTGTCTATCTTACTTCTAGAACCATGCTGACGTAAGACTTCAGCAAGAGCTCTAGAAGCGATAAGCATTGTCTCCAAATCGTGATAGTCCGTGGAGAATACGTTATCGTTTTCAAATACAGTTCCTTCTATCTTAGAAAAATCGGAGTCGATGATAACAATAATGCCTTTAACACCCATTTGTTTAAGAATATTATTAACTTCGAGCGCGGTTTCTTTGTTACACGCAATTTCGATAGCACACACATCCTCGTGAATAAACTTCCCGTATAGAAGCGCATCTGTATAACCCTCAACTATTATTATAGTCCAGCAAACACCTGACGTCTCTGCCATATCTTATTTACTATTCTATCTGGTTTTAGAGGATTCATCTTTCTTCGGCCCCTTTAACACAACCGTTAGATCCGCCTATTACTTATTATGTCAGGCGAGTGCGTTGCTATCAGCACGTCGAAATTTGATAGTTCTATTGTCTGTTGAAGATCCCTAAGAAATCTTTCCTGCCATTCAACATGTAATGATAGTTCGGGCTCATCAATCAGAATCGCCGCGAGATTTTCCTCAAGTTCGAATAGTAGTCATTAGAAAATCTGGCTAGTTCGTTTGCTCACCGGAAGATAGATTCCCGAGCGGTATACGTTGTTATCTGGCCACCTGAAACAACGAAGCCATCCTTACTGTCTATTTTTAGTTTTGTATAAATAAACCGGCTATTAATAATATTCTTTAGACAGGCTTATTCTATTGTAGAGCTTCATCAAAAACGCTCAATTTTTCTCTTAATGTCTTCAACATGGATCTACAATACATCGCGATTTGTATCTTCTAATTTCTTCAGTTCCTGGAAGTTTATCCCCTTCTCATCCTCTTCCAGAAGACCGACGTCGAACAAAAGTGAACGCTTTTGATTATTCTCCTCATATTTTGTCTCCATCTCATTTTCGTCGAGATCGGAGTTCCTATCTAGTCTCTTTACTAATCTTTTTGGAAAGCTACTATCGAGGAGTTGAGAACGAGAGGCATATTCCGCCAATGTAGATTGTATTCTCTTGGCAAGATTTCTTGAATAGACACTTACAGTTGAGAGTATCTTCACGCTGGATTCATCCTCTTCGCTCGCTCGCATTGATCTAACTGTTCTCTGGGTATCAATGAATTTGACTTTTATGTCCTCCAAATTCATTAGCCATTCAGGTTTTGCGTGAGTCTCGTTTCTTTTGGAGGGAGGTAGTCCTAGTCTATTACCATAAACTTCGATGACTTCTTCTAATGAAAGGACTTTACCTGTATTTCTATTCCTCCAGGTGTCATAGGTTACTCTCATAAGTGCCGGGATTCTTTCTTCTATTGCTCTATAGATAAATCTCGTCGGGTAAGACGTTTCGCGAGTAAATACGTAAGGGCTCGGCCTCCGTTTCTTGCCTTTGCTATCTGTACCATAGAATTCTAAACCGGCCCCTTTATCTGTGTCGTATTTACTCCTAACGGTAATTTGCTTTTATCATCAAATTCTAATATGAACTCTTTAAAGGGAATGCTTAATAATTCATGAAAGCGATTCTTACAAAGGGAATTTACCATTCTCAGTATGATAGTCTTACCAAACCCATTTGGACCAATAACGATAGTAATGTGCTCATTAGTATTCAGGCTAATGTTGTGGTTAAATATACCGAAGAGCTCGGTTACTTCTATTCTCGTTACCCTCATCAGTAGTCTCCCCATCTATTTAATAATGTATTATACTTATTTTAGTTTCCTAACTTCTAAACTTACCAAACTTAATTTGGCGTATACCGAATACCGCCCCAAAAAGCAGATTTCCTATGTCGATTATAACCGTCCCAGCAGCGGATACGTATAGAGCTCCCCGCGGGAGGCGGCAAAGGTGGCGATGAGGATGAAGATGACGTCGATGACGGCGACGAAAACCGCCGCCATGAGGAAGAAGACGCCGACAAGGATGATCAGGAGGATGATGCCGAAGAGCATGAGGAAGATCATCGCCACCGACATAATCACCTGGAAGACCAGGGCCTGCCGCCCGTGATGGGAAACAAACTCGTCGTCCCTCCCCCTGATGAGCAGGATCACCAGCGGCGCGATGATGTTGAGCCCCGGGATCACGAACCAGAAAAACCCCGCCAGGTGGCAGATGAACGCCAGGTTCTTGCTGTCGTTGGATATCTCGGGCGCTTTCACCTCGGGGGCCGCCTGGGCGCGGCTTTCTTTGCGGCGGGCTTCCGCCTCGGGGCGGTTTTCTTCACGTCGTCTTTTTGGACTGTCGGTTTTTTAGCCATAGGGCCCCCCTAACCTCATCAGGTAATTCATGATGGGGTCAAAGTCGGTGAAGAGCAAAAAGACGCCGATGGCCACCAGCATCAACCCGGACACGATGTTGACCGCGGGGATGAAGCGCTTGAAGCGGTTGAAGAGAGACAGAAACGTGTTGAAGGCAAGCGACGAGAGGAAAAACGGCACCCCCAGCCCGATCGAATAGACCAAGAGCAGCCCGATGCCGTAGCCCGCGTTCATCGACGACCCGATCATCGCAAGCCCGAGGATGCAGCCCACGATCGGCCCGAGGCACGGCGACCAGCCGGCCGCAAAGGTGATCCCCACGATGCTCGACCCGAGGTACCCGGCGGGCTTGTCGCGCAGGTGCACCTTCTTTTCCCGGCGAGAAACGGGAGCGGCACAAGTCCCGTGATATAGATCCCCATGAGGATAATGAGGACGGCCCCGATCCTCCTGATGATCTCCTTGAACTGGAAGAGCGTCTCGCCAAGAAAACCGAAGAGCGCCCCCATCGCCACGAATACGACCGTGAAGCCGAGGATGAAAAAGAGCGAGTGGATCACGGTGGCCCGCCGGACCGTCCGCGCGTCGGCCACCGTCAGGTCCTCAAACGACATCCCGGTGATGAAGGTGAGGTAGCTGGGCAACAGCGGCAAGACGCAGGGCGAGACGAAGCTGACGACCCCCGCCCAGAAGGCGACCACTATGCTGACGTGACTATCCATCCGTTGTCTCTCGAGCCCTCAAAAGGCGACGGGCATCAGGCACAAACGCCTCGTGGCCCCTACCACCGGTCCCGGTGTATTTTCTTCCCGTCGTAGCGGTCCTCGCGGACCTTTACCTCGTTGGAATATCCGATGGCGATCAAGGAGAGCGGGATGACCCTCTTGGGGATGCCGAGGTGCCGCTGTATCCCCTTGACCCGGTCCGCGCGCGGGTGGCAGCCCAGCCACACGGCCCCGAGCCCGAGGGCGTTTGCCGCGATCAAGATATTCTCAGTCGCCGCGGCGCAGTCCTGCTCCCAGAAGTCGGCGTGGAGCTCCATGTCCGTGTCGCCGCAGACCACGATGGCAAGCGGCGCCTGCAACACCGGGTCGGCGTAGGGGTGGTACTCTCTGAGCCCATCCAGCGTCTCCCTGTCGGTAACCACCACGAAGCGCCAGCAGCGCTGGTCCCCGGCCGACGGCGCGCTCATGGCAGCCGTGAGGAGTGTCTTTATTTGCTTGTCGTCCACCGGGTCTTTCTTGAACTTTCGTACGCTCCGTCTCGTGAGTATTGCATCAAGGGCATCCATGTGCTGCTCCTTTTTCTCTGAATGATGAATCGTCTCTCTATTTACCGACCAGCCTTTCCAGCTCCTTCACCAGCTTTTCCGCCCCCGCGATGATCTCTTTGACCACATCGCCCGCATGCTTCAGCTCCGTGATCATCCCCCCGATCTGGCCGCAGTAGACCGTCCCCTCCTCCACGTCCCCGTCAACGGCCGCCATGCGCGAGCGCCCCTCCCCGATCAGATCCAGGAGGGCTTCCTTTGAGACGCCGGATTTCTCGGCATCACTGATCCGCTCGGTGAGCTTGTTCTTGACGGCGCGGGTGGGCCCGAGCGTCCGGGCAGATACCACCGTCCCCGTGTCGGAGACCTTCAGGATCGCCTCCTTGAAGTTCTTGTGCGCGCGCGCCTCGAACGTCGCGGCAAAGCGCGTCCCCATCTGGACGCCCTGGGCGCCCAAAGCCAGCGCCGCCACGAACCCCCGGGCGTCCGAGATGCCGCCGGCGGCGATCACCGGGATGTTGACCCGGGAAACGAGCTGGGGGATCAGCGCCATCGTGGTGATCTCATCAAAGCCGTCGTGTCCACCCGCCTCGATCCCCTCGCCGACGACCGCGTCCACCCCCGCCTCCTCGCCCTTTGCCGCGAGCGTCACGCTCGGCGAGACATGGATTACACGGAGCCCCGCGTCCTGGATCTTCCTGGTGAAGCGCTTGGGGCTTCCCGCCGAGGTCGCTATCGCGTGCGCCCCGCCTTTGATGCAAACGTCTATGAGCGTTTCCGCGTCCGGCCGCATGAGCGGGATGTTGACCCCGAAGGGCTTCTTGGTCATTTCTTTCGTGAGCCCTATCTCAAGGCCAAGCTCGTCCGGGGTCATGCTCCCGCCGGCAAGGATACCGAGGCCCCCCGCCTCCGAGACGGCCCCCGCCAGCTCGTGCATGCAGATCCAGACCATCCCTCCCTGGATGATGGGATACTCGATCCCGAGGATGTCGCACAGTCTCGTCCGAAACATCTGGCCTCCATTAATCTTTAAAAAAGTATAGCCCGATTTCCGGGGTCGGTCAAAGGAAAAAGGAGAAATAAAGTCTTGAATAATCGCCGGCCGCTTGATAAGATATTCGACAGTCTTAATAGAGGTGCGTAAACGTATGAAGAGGTCCGTCATCAGTTGTGCCGTCCTGTCGGCATTCATCCTCGGCTCGGTTGCCCTTGCTTTCCAGTCGGAAGATCCCCTCAAGGCGAAAGTCGTCGAGATCGTGGAGGCCTATACCTCGGGGAAGCTGCCCCCGGTGATCACCAAATACGAGGCACTCGTCAAGGAGAGCCCCAAGGACCCCACGTATCACTACCTGTTGGCCATTGCCTATCTCTATGCCGATTTCGATAAAAAGGATACGACCTTCGACAAGTCCTACGCCGAGCTCACCGCGGCGAAAAAGCTCAACCCGAAGATGAAATACGTCAACTATACCATCGGGTATATCCTCTGGGCGCGCGGCCGATACGACGACGCGGTAACGTCCTACAAGACGGAGATCTCCATCGACCCAAGCTACGCCGGGAACTACTATAATCTCGGGCTGGCCTACGAGTCGCTCAAGAAGTGGGACGAGGCCGCAAGCCAGTATGTCATCGCCATCGACAAAGACCCGAAGATGGCCAAGGCCTACAACAACCTCGGCGCCATCTATCTGAACTGGAAGGGCGACTCTTTCAAGGCGCTGGACAATTTCAAGAAAGCCATGGAGCTGAAACCCAACGTCTCGCTCTACCGGGAGAACTACAACAAGGCCGTGAGGAAGCTCCAGGCCCTCAGGGACTCCATCGGCAAGGGCGAGACGGTGCTGCCGCCGGACATGGTGGAAAAGCTCAAGGGGATGGATCTGAAGGAGGTCGAGGTAGCCCCGGACAAGGGTTAGGAACGACCGTGAGCCGCCCGACCGTCGCGAGTCGGCCGGGCCCCCGATGGATCGGATTTGGTTGTATCGCCCACGCACGGCGACATAAAATAGTAACTTCGAAGTCTATTGGTAAGGAAATAAGCCATGAAATCGTTTTTTCAGGACGCACGGCCCGGTAAGAAGACCACCCTCAAAGGCGAGGTCTTCGAGATGCCGATCCTCTACTTTCGGGATGACGCCTTCGCGCTCTTCTACACCGCCGACCCGGCGAAAATCAAGGCGCTCATGCCCTCCGATAAGCTTCACCCCGTGCTGATAACCCCCAAGAAGGCGCTCTTCGGCGTGGGCTGCTTCAACTATATCGACACCTCCATTGGCCCCTACGGCGAGGTGGGGATCGTCGTCCCGGCCATATACGCGGACAAAAAGCCGCCCCTGCTCATCCCCGCGATCCGGGAGTCCTACGACCCCCGGTTCGGCACGCTGGTCTTGCACCTGCCCGTCACCAACACGAAGGCGCGTGACGGCGGGCGCGGGTTGTGGGGGTATACGAAGTTCGTCTCCGACATGAAGTTCACCATCACGCCCGAGTACCTCGAGTGCCGGCTGGCCGAGGAGAAGAAGCATATCCTGACGCTGCGCGTGGCGCGCAAGGGATTCATCAAGAAAGACTTCCGGCCGCTCTGCACCTTCTCCGTCAAGAACAAGAAGCTCATCCAGACGACGATCCCCCAGGTCGGCACGGCCCGAAACTCCTTCATCCCGGTGGGCTCGTTCCTGGAGCTGGGCGACCACGAGGTCGCGCGTCCGCTCAAGGAGCTGGGCCTCTCCCCCAAACCCTTCATGTCCCGCTACTATCTGGAGAGATCCGGCATCCTCCCCGAGGGGAAGGTAATCGAAGAGAACGTGCGTGAGCTGGAGGGGTACTACGGGAAGGATAGACAGGGAGAACATTCGGTGACCTATCTCGGCGGGAAATAGAGACGGGTCGAGCTTAGGACAATAAACGCGGCCTGATTGACGATCGAGCGCGGGCGGCGCAGGCACGCCGAGTTCGCCCGAATTATTTCGTTGGTATTCCATGAACAAGAACACCACATGTACCGCATATTGCGGGCTCTTCTGCGGGGACTGCATCCCGTCCAACCGGACGCTCCTGGATGCCGCGGGCACGCTCATGGACGAGCTTGACCGGTCGGGCTTTGAGGACTACGCGATCCTGAAGGAGAAAAAGGACAAGGTATTCGGAGACTACAAGCGTTTCCGGGGGTATCTCTCAGCAGTGGCTTCGCTCAGGTGCAGCGGGCCGTGCGCCCTGGGCGGCGGGAAGCCCGACTGCGCGATCCGCTCGTGCGCGCAGGAAAAGGGCTTCCGTGGCTGCTGGGAGTGCGCTTCCTTTGAGACGTGCCGGCACCTCGACCCCTTCGAGGCCTTTCACGGCCGGACGCCGAGAGACAATCTCCGGTTGATCAAAGAGTATGGGATCGAGCGGTGGGCCGATCACCGAGGCCCGCACTACTTATGGAGCAAGCGACCGTAACCGACCGTGCCCCTCGGCGCGCCGTCCATGTCCGACGATTCGTCGCATTCATCACGGAAGAACGGAAAGCGTTCTCTTCGAGGGCGTCGCGGGGAAACCGACTTATTCCCGGGGTGCTATAATGCTCCCCGCTTCTTGAGGTGAATCAGCACGACAGAGACCGCCGCCGGCGTCACCCCCGGAATACGGGACGCCTGCCCCACCGAGCCCGGGCGCGCCTCCTCGAGCTTCTCCACGGCCTCCGTCGTAAGGCCGGCAAGTCCCCGATATTTGAAGTCATCGGGGATCCGTACTCCCTCAAGCTTCCTGAATCTCCTGATATCATCGTCCTGGCGCGTCAGGTATCCTTCGTACTTCACCCCAACCTCGATCTCCGAGAGCACTTCCCCGGGTATCGCCGCAAGCTCCGGCACGAGCACGGCCAAACTCTTGATGGAAACTTCCTGCCTCCGCAAGAGCTCGCCGTACGTTATCTTGTTGATGATCGGGGATATCCCGAGTGATCCGAGCTGTTCGATTTTCGCCCGCGTGGGAGAGATACATCCGTCGAGCAGCTCGTGCCCCTTCTCGTAAGAGTGTTTCTTTTCTGTGTAGAGGCGCCAGGCGTCATCGTCGATGAGCCCGAGCTCACGTCCGGAGGGCGTCAGTCGGAAGACGGCGTTCCCTTCCCTGAGCGCCAGCCGGTACTCCGCGCGGGAGGTGAACATCCGGTAGGGCTCGTCGGTGCCCTTCGTGACAAGGTCGTCGATCAACACGCCGATATAGGCATCCGACCGCGAAAGCAGGAACGGATCCCGCTCTTGGACATGGAGCGCCGCGTTGATGCCCGCCATGATCCCCTGGGCCGCCGCCTCCTCATAACCGGAGGTCCCGTTGATCTGTCCCGCCAAGAAGAGCCCGGAGATCGATTTCGTCTCAAGCGATGATTTCAATTGGATCGGCGGCACATAGTCATACTTGATCGAGTAGGCAGGGCGCGTGATCCGGGCCTGTTCCAGCCCCGGTATCGCCGCGATGATCCGTGCCTGCTCCTCGATGCCGAGCGTGGTAAAGAGGCCGTTGGGGTAGACCTCGGTGGTAAAAACACCCTCGGGCTCCAGGAATATCTGGTGGCGGATTTTGTCAGGGAAGAAGAGGACCTTCTCCTCGATGGACGGACAGTAGCGCGGTCCCTTGCGGTTGAGCCAGCCCTCGGCCACCCGCTTGTCATCCAGTGACTTCCGGATTACGTCGTGGGTGTGCTCGTTCGTATAGGTCACGTGGCAGGGTAGTTGCTCACGGTCGATCGCGGCGCTGCGAAA
This sequence comes from uncultured delta proteobacterium, assembly GCA_963792965.1. Lineage (GTDB taxonomy): Bacteria > Desulfobacterota > Zymogenia > Zymogenales > Zymogenaceae > CAWBYW01. Next base: position 503,885 of record CAWBYW010000007.1, read on the forward strand.
TGAGAACGGGCGGATCGGCCACTGAAGCGGCTGGATCGTCGTTTTGGCATAGTCGATCGTCGTTCCGTCGAGCCGGGGGGTGGTGGCGGTCGAAAACCGCCCGACAACAAGACCCAGAGCGCCCAGCGAGTCCGAAAGAAACTCCGACGGTCCGTCGCCCAGCCTTCCTGAGGGAAACGACACCTGCCCGATCCGCACCATCCCCTTGAGGAAGGTCCCCGTGGCGATCACCACCGACGCAGCCCCGAATTCTTCCCCGAATTCGGTCTTCACCCCCACGACCGCGCCCCCCTCGGCCAGGATCTCCTTTACCATCGTCTGGCGGACGGCGAGACGCTCCGTGTTTTCGAGGACCGCCTTCATGTACGAGCGATAACCGGCTCGATCGGCCTGGGCGCGCGAGGCCTGCACGGCCGGACCCTTGGTGGTATTGAGCGTACGAAACTGGATCCCCGCGGTCGTCGGTCGCCAGGGCCATCTGGCCCCCGAGTGCATCGATCTCCTTGACGAGCTGGCCCTTGGCCAGGCCGCCGACGGCGGGGTTGCACGACATCTGGCCGATGGTGTCGATATTCCCGGTGAGCATGAGGGTATCGGCCCCCATGCGGGCCGCCGCCAGCGCCGCCTCGATGCCGGCGTGACCCGCCCCCACGACGATGACGTCATACCGATTCATGATCTGGATGGGTTCAGCGTGATCCCCAGCATCTTAACCTGCGCGCGGCCTCTGTTGAAAACCCCGTGGGGCGTCCTGCCTGGGACGAGCGCCGCCTGCTCGGGGCCGAGGTCCATCGTCTCATCTCCGAGCACGATCGTCGCTGTACCATCTACAACGAAGAAGAGGTGATCATGATCATGGGTGTGGATCGGCTCCGGTCCCCCTCCACCGGGCTCGATGAAGGCGAGTGCACCGTCAAGGGGGAATCCCTCCGCCTGAGAAAAAACCGTTTTTGCGACGAACCCCTGATGATGAGGCGGGGTGAAATAATCGTTCGGCATCGCTGTCTCCCTTCTTCTCGTTATCCGCCGAGGACCCGATCCGGCTACGTCGGCCGCCGTCCTATCTCTTCATCCGTCAGATAGCAGGCCGGGTCTGACGCCCAGGTATCCCCCGTCATCGCCTCCGCCCGCGCCCGGAAGTTCCCGCCGCAGACATCGAGCCACCGACAGGAGGCACAGCGGCCCGTAACGTACTTCTTCTTTTCCTTGAGCCGTGCCATGAGAGGATTTGTGGTGTCCGTCCATATCTCGGAGAAGGGCCGTTTTCTGACGTTGCCGAAAGAGCGGCTTCGCCAGAACTGGTCGGCGTAGACCTCGCCGTCGAAGCTGACACACGAGATCCCGACGCCGGAGGAATTCCCCTGGTTCATCCTGAGGAGCTTGAGCGCCTCCTCGGCGCGCGCCGGGTTTTCCTTGGCGAGCCTGAGGTAGACATACGGGCCGTCGGCATGGTTATCCACCGTCAGCACCTCGGGCGCCCTGCCCTTTTCGAAGAGCCGCTTCGTTCGATCCATGATCAGATCGACGGCCGCGCGCGTCTCGTCGTGAGACGGCAGCATCCGCAACATGGCCGTGCCCCTTCCCGTGACGACAAGGTGATAGAAACAGACGCGGGGGATCCCCTCGGCCTCCATCAGGTCGAAGATCGGGCCGATCTCGCCGATGTTGAGCCTGTTTACGGTGAAACGAAGCCCCACCTTGATCCCCTGCTTCATGCACTGCCTGACGCCTGCGATCGCCTTTTTAAAGGCACCGTCGACCTTGCGGAAGGAATCGTGGGTCGCCTCCAGACCGTCGAGGCTCACCCCCACGTATGAGAGGCCGAGGTCCGCCAGAAGTGCCGCCCGGTCCTCGGTGATGAGTGTCCCGTTGGTGGAAATCACCGCGCGGAGCCCGCGTTTCGCGGCATAGGCGATCAGCTCCTCTATGTCCGGCCGTATCAACGGCTCTCCTCCCGAAAAGAGGATCACCGGCGCGCCGAAAGAGGCCAGATCGTCCACGAGCGTCTTGACCTCGTCGGCGGTAAGCTCCCCGGCATAGGTCCGGTTTTCCGAGTCGCTGTAGCAGTGGATGCACTTGAGGTTACAGCGTCGGGTGGCATTGAAGACCACGACCGGTTTTTTGTCCCGCGAAAATTGCAGGAGGTGCGACGGAAGACGATTCGACTCTCCCCCATACCTGAGGACGTCTGATTCCTCCACCGATCCCATATAGAGCTTTGAGATACCGATCATCGCTTTTCCAGGAAATAGGTAATCAGGGCCCTGACCAGCCCCCCCATCGTGTGCTCGGACGCCTCACAGGCTACCTCAAATCCGGCCTCCCGGGCCACTTTGCTCGTAATCGGGCCAATGGTCGCCGCCGGGGGGACGGCGATCCCGCCCATATCTGATCCTCCCACCCGACCGCTTGAGGTCAATGATCGTCCTGAGGTTCTGCGCGGTCGAGCCGCTCGTGAATGTTACCAGATCCGCGCCTGACAGGGCGTCTACGAACGCTTCGTCGGTTATCTCCGGAGCGGCCGAGCGGTAGGCCGCCACGTCAGTCACCTCCGCGCCCGCGCCGGTAAGCAGTTTCGGCAGCACATCCCGCGCCCCCTCGGCGCGAAAGAGGAGAATGTTCTTGCCCTCGATCCCGGAATCGATTATCTTCTGCGCGAGCGCCTCCGCGATATACCGATCGGGCACGATATCCGGAACGATCCCGTGATCTTCAAGGGATTCGGATGTCCCGGGACCCATCGCCGCAACGAGCAGGCCGCCGAGTGCCCGACCGTCGCGCCTCTCGGCGGTAAGCTCCCCAAAGAAGGTCGCCACCCCGTTGGGGCTGGTGAAGACGATCAGGTCATACGCCGGAAGACTCCGGATCGCCCTCGTGATAGGTCCTTGATCCTCGGGCGGGACGATCGTAATGGTCGGCAGCTCCACGGGACGCGCGCCGAGATCGCGGAGCATCCGCGAGAGCCCGCCCTTCTGGTGCTCCGATCGCGTGACGACGATCCTCCTGCCGAAGAGCGGAAGCGTCTCAAACCAGGCAAGTCTGTCCTTGAGGCTCACCACCTCTCCGACGACCATCACCGCCGGCGCGCCGATCTTGTTCCGCTCCACTTCTTTCGCTATTTCGCCGAGCGTCGCCGAGACGCCCCGTTGCGCCGGCGTGGTCCCCCACGAGATCACCACGCAGGGAGTCAGGGGGGGCTTGCCCCCCGAGATCAGAGCCTGTGCATTGTCCCCGATACGCCTGACCCCCATTAGGATCACGATCGTCCCATCAAAACGGGCCAGATACTCCCAGTCGATCGATTCCGTGTCCTTCGTCGGATCCTCGTGCCCCGTCACGAAAACAACCATCGACGAGACCCCCCGGTGGGTCACCGGGATGCCGGCGTACGCGGGGACGGCCGACGCCGAGCTTACGCCGGGCACGACCTCGAACGGTATGCCCGCGCGCGCGAGCTCAAGCGCCTCCTCTCCACCGCGTCCAAAGATAAACGGATCGCCCCCTTTCAGGCGTACGACCGTCTCCCCGTCCCGCGCCGTCTCGACGATGAGCCTGTTGATCTCGTCCTGGGACAGGGTATGCCGCCCCCCCTCTTTGCCCGCGTACATGCGCCGGGCACGGGGCCGGACATGCGAGAGGATTTCTTCATCAACGAGATGGTCGTAAACCACCGCGTCGGCCTCCGAGAGCACCCGGGCGGCCTTGAGCGTCAAAAGCCCCGGGTCCCCCGGCCCCGCCCCCACAAGGTAGACCTTACCGATTTTCTTTTGCTTCTCGTCGGTCATCTACACATCCGAAAGGAGGGCGCGCGCCCCCCTGGTCAGGAAATCCTCCGCCAGCGCCCGCCCGACGGCATAAAAAGTGTCTACGTCCCCCGACCGTGTCCCCTCGATTGACCGCTTCCCGTCGGTGGAAAGGACGATGCCGGTGAGCCTGACACGTGTCCCCTCGATGCGCGCGTATGCACCCACCGCCGAGTGGCACGACGCCCCAAGGGTCGAGACAAACGCCCGCTCGCAGAAGACCGCACATCGGGCCTCCATATCGTCGAGTGCACGGATCATCTCCTCGTCCCCGATCCTGACCTCAAGCGCCAGCGCCCCCTGACCGGCCGCCGGCACGAACTCCTCCGGGGAGAGAATAAGAGTGGGCACGTCGTCGATCCCGAGCCGATTAATGCCCGCCGCCGCCACGATCACCGCCCCGCACGAACCATCGGAGAGCTTCTTGAGCCGTGTGCCGACGTTGCCGCGAAGATTGGCCACCGCGAGGTCCGGCCTAACCCTGAGCAGCTGAGCCCGACGCCTCAGGCTCGACGTCCCGACGACGGCGCCGCGCGGTATCTCGGCAAGTCCGGCTATCGGTTGGGCGGCGACGAGGGTATCACGCGCGTCCTGGCGCCTCGGCACCACCGGAATCGTCAGTCCCTTCGCACAATCCTCAGGCATGTCCTTCATGCTGTGAACCGCAATATCGATCCTGCCCACCAGCAGCGCCTGCTCGATCTCCTGCACGAAAAGTCCCTTCCCCCCGACTTCCCAGAGGGCGGCCTTCGTTATCCGGTCGCCCGCGGTCTTGATCGAGACGATCTCGCATGCGGTGCCCGCATGGGCGGCCGCCAGCATACGGGCGACCTCCTGGGCCTGGACGAGTGCGAGTGGGCTACCCCTTGTCCCGATCCTGATCTTTCGTTTCTTCTCCATCAATACCGAACAGCCCCCTGACCACCTCGCCGGTCGATCCCGTTTCTTCCTTGGCCTTCTTTTTCAGGTAGACCGTTGGATCATGAAGGATTTTATTGATTATTGAATCGACGAGATACGAAATCCGCTTGACCTCATCGGTGCTGACCCCGTTCCATGACGAGACCGTCTTCTTGATTTCTTCCTCTCCGATCCTCTTGAACTTTTGCCGTATGAGCACGATCGTCGGCACGACGTCAAGCGAGGCAAACCATTTCATGAATTTTTCCGTTTCCTCTTCGATGATTCGCTCACAGAGAAGGGCGTCGGACTCGCGCTCGTATCTGTTTTTCTGTACCACCGCGTTGAGGTCGTCGATGTTGAAAAGGGAGACTCCCGCAATGTCTCCCGCCTCATCCTCGACATCGCGCGGGACGGCGATATCGATGAGCGCCAGCGGCCTTCCGTTTCTGCGTCCCATGGCGCGCTCGATCATGGGCCCCGTGATGATCGGCCGCTCGGCCCCGGTCGAGCTTATGACGATCTCGGAATCCGTCAGGGCGTCCTCCAGCTCCTCCCAGGGGATGAGCCTTCCCACGAATTGACGGCAGAGCCTCTCGGCATGTTCCCGTGTGCGGTTTGCGATGACGATCTCCTTGGGCTGGCAGCAGGCGAGGTTCTTCAGCGTCTCCTCCCCCATCAGGCCTGCCCCGATCATGAGAACGCTCTTCCCGGATACGCCGCCGAGTGTCTCCTCGCAGAGCCACATAGCGGCTGAGCTGACCGATACCGGCCGGGATGCAATGCCGGTCTCGTTCTTGACGCGTTTTGCGGTAAAGAACGCCCGGTGAAGCAGCCGGTTGAGGACCGGGCCCGACGTTTCGGACGCGGTCGCCGCGCGATAGGAGTCCTTTACCTGCCCGAGGATCTGCGGCTCACCGACGACCATCGAATCCAGTGAGGAGCTGACCCGAAAAACGTGTTGTACCGCCTCCCTGTCCTCCCTGATGTAAAAATAGTTCTCCATCACCTTCGGGTCTTTGGCGTGAAACGAGCCGAGATATTGGATGGAACAGTTGACCGCCGCCTCCACGTCGGGGGAAAGGCCGAGAATCTCCACGCGGTTGCATGTGGACAGGACCATGCACTCATCTATATCGGGAAAGGTCATCAGCCCCTTGAGAAACTTATCGATCGACTCCGGCCCAATGCCCATTCTTTCACGCACGTCTACCGGCGCCGACTTATGGCTCATCCCGACCAAGAAGATTGTCATGTTCTTTTTCATCGTCTATTTACGGCCGATCGGGTCAACGGGGCCGAATCCCGACGGCAATCCTTCCTCAACAAGGATCTTATTCACGAGGGCCTGTATTTCGTACATCTTCCCTTCTCGTATCATCTTCGCCAGGGGCAGCTCCGCCGCCCGCTCCATTACCTCCGAGAGGCGGTCGCCCACAACTCCCGAATCCCTCAAGAGGTTCCTGAGTCTGCCCATGATCGTCATGACGGATTCATATTCCGGGCCGTACCGGGCTTCCAGCTCCCGGCGGATCTTCTTAACCTCGGTGGGCGAAACCCCTCCCGAAGAGATTGCGATGACCAGTTCACCCCTCGTGACGACCGAGGGAAAGAAGAAGTCTGACAAACCGGGGTCATCCACCACGTTGACCAGGACCCCCCGTTCCCTGCACCGCCGGGCCACCGTTTCATTGAGGGTGCGGTCATCGAGCGCGGAGACGCAGATGAACTTGCCGTCAAGATGTTCGGGTACGAACTCTCCTCTTATATACGTCACGTTCCCGCCGCCAATGAGGAGGTTCAGCTCGTCGGTTACCTCGCACGACACCACCGTCACCCGAGAGCCCACACTCAGGAGCGACTCCACCTTCCGCGTCCCCACGCTCCCGCCCCCCACCACGAGGGCCTCTCTGTCGGTAAGCCTCATAAACATCGGGAAGAGAGCCATCAATGCTCCACGTAAAAAGCCGCCTTGATTCGGCGGCGGGTATAAGGGCAAATTAAGTATCTTTGCTCTATTTTGCCTTCTTCCTCATGAGGAGCTGTTCCACCAGGATCACAATATCCACGGGCTTTGTGGTCTTCGGGATATGTACCTTAGACCCGAGGACATCATGATGGTGCTCATGGGGAGGTTCGGAGATCATCGAGCTAACGGTGACAAAGAGGACATCCTTGGAGAAATCCATCTCCTGCGCCTTCTTCATGAAACGCGTGCCGCCCATCTTAGGCATGATCTTGTCCACGATGACGACGTCAGGCCGCACCTGCTTGAATACCTCGATTCCGCGTTCGCCGTCTTCGGCCGTCGACACTTCAAATCCTGCGTCCGCGAACTCATTGGTCATCACTTCCCTGAAGAAGTGGTTGTCATCGACGATCAGAATCCTTTTCTTATACTCCATGGTCCCCCCGGTATCCCATAGCCGATAGATTAGCGCCCTGGACCCGCGGTAGCTTTATTAGTATATCGTATAATCTGTTCTCGGTCAAGGCACCATTATTCCCGTCAAGAAATAGTTTATGAGAAACCCGCTGAGCGTTCATCCCGAAGGGCTCTATTTGATCCCACGCCGGCCGACACCCGACTCCGACGACGCCCGTCCGGAACAGCGGGGCGGAAGGAGAGCGCCCACCCACTTTGTCTCCGCTTCCTTACCTTCACCTCCAGCGCGTCGATGATCCCGGCGCACAGAAGCGGCACCATGATCTCGTGGTGCCCGACGAGGGTTATTCCTCTCCCTGATCCCGCCGTCGGCCGGGATACCACGTTCGTCTGAGGGCGGTAGTGCCGGATGAAGTCCATGTTGACCGTCATGAAGTTCTCTATCTGTGCGCCGAGGTTCCTGGCAAGGGATATCGCCTTGAGGAAGACCTCCGGCAGGATCACCGCGGATCCGATGTTGAGGTAAACCCCACCCGAGAGAGTGGCCACTGCCGACGCGAAGGTGAAGAAATCGGCCAGCGATCCCTTTCCGATGGCCTCACCTGACGCCTCGGGATGCATGTGGATGATATCCGTGCCCAGCGCTACGTGCACCGTTACGGGGATGTTCGAGCCGGTATCCCGCCGCCAGGATGCTGTGTTGGCGATGGGGAAGCTCGTCGTGCTGGATCATCGCCCCCACGGCCCGTCCGATCCCCTCATCGCGCTGGGCGCCTTCCCGTATGGCTTCGTTGACGAATTGCGCGGTTTCCTCGGCCATGCCGAACTCTCCCCCGGACAGGACTGCGTCCACGTCCTCCGAGGTATACCCCGCATAGGCCATCTCGAAATCATGGACGATTCCCGCGCCGTTGAGGGCCACAAGACTTGACCACCCCCCGCTCCATGAGATCAATGATCAGGGGGGACAGCCCCACCTTGATCACGTGGGCTCCCATAGCGATGATCACCGGCCTTTTCTTTTTCGCCGCCGCGGCCACCGCATCGATAACCTCCCGCAAATCCCGGCCCGCCAGAATGTTTGGGAGCCCCTCGAGGTATTCCCGCACCGTCATCCCCGGCTTTGGTGTCCGTGCAAGGTCCGCAACGGAGACCTTACTCTTGCGCGTTGCCAGAGAATAGGTCTTTATCTTCGAGATATCGAGGGGGATAAATCCGTCGCGCGTCATGAGCCGGCACCCATAAAAAGCTTGTTATCCACCAGTTCACACAGCACGTGCCCGAGGGTGATGTGTATCTCCTGGATACGCGGAGTATTCCTTGACGGGACCAGGAAGGCATATTCGGCCATCTCGAACGCGGGCCCGCCGTCACCTCCCGAAAAGAGGATCGTGATAACCCCGAGCTTGCCGGCCGCCTCAAGGGCCTTGGTGATATTGGGGGATTTACCGCTGGTGCTGATGGCCACGGCAATATCTCCCTTGAGGCCGAGCGCCTTTATCTGTTTTGCGAAGATGTCGGAGAAGTCAAAATCGTTCCCGATGCTCGTTACTATCGAGCTGTCGGTAGTCAGGGCGATCGCCGGGAGGGGCGGACGGTCGATTTTGAACCGATTGACAAACTCGGCCGCGATATGCTGAGAATCGGCGGCACTCCCGCCGTTTCCAAACAAAAGGACTTTATTCCCTCGCTTGAAGGCCCCCACGATGAGATCGGCCACCTCGTTTATCTTCTTTTCGTATTTCTCGGCAAATTTCCTCTTGATGTCGGCGCTGTCTATGAACGCATCCTGAATGACCTGGTCCATCTCTTCCTCTCTTGGGGTAAGGTAAATAATATAAAACGGGAGAGTTCGTGTCAAGGGGAATAAATCCGGAGACGGCGACTACCCCGACTCACTTATCGATCCGGTACTCATCGATCTTCTTTTTGAGGGTATTACGGTTGATACCGAGGACCTTGGCGGCTTTCGACTGGTTGTTGCCGGTGTGTTCGAGCACGATCTTGATGAGGGGCGCCTCCACGCGTGCCAGGACGATGTTGTAGAGCCCCCGCACCTTATCGGGGTTCATTTTCGAGACGATCGGCTTTAGTTTTGACGTCAGGAGGTTTTCAAGAGAAATCCTTTCGAAGGGATCGGGATCGTCTCTCGTGATGAAATCGGGCAGCATATGCGGATCCACCGTTCCCTCCGAGCCCGAGACTATGGCAAAAATGACTACCCCGATCAGCTCCCGAACGTTCTTCGGCCACTGATACTGGGTGAGCATCTTTCGTGTGGCGCGTGTCACCGTTATCGGGGGGACGTCCAGGATCGTCGAAAAGCAGTTTATATAATATCCGAAGATGGCGCCGATATCTTCGGGGCGCCGGCGCAGCGGCCCAATCTCGATGATATTGCCGAACAGTGACCTGTCGAACCGTTCTCCGATCTCAAACGAGGGGTCATAATGAAGGATGATACGACATGTTTTTCCCGCGCCCTCCTGCCCCCTTCTCAAGATCACGTCGAGCGTTGATGCCTCGCGGGCGGACAGATGCTGGGTGTTCTTGACGACCAGCGTTCCCGAAGGAGGGACCTGTCCGATGACCGAAAGAATGCCTCGCTTCCTCTGCGGATCCCTGAAGGGATCGTAAAATCGTATTGGGGAAAACGACTCCCTCGGCCGTATGTGAACGCACAGCGAGAGCTGGCTCTTTCCCGTTCCGTTCTCACCGATAAAGAGGACGGGCCCCCTCCCGTTCTTGGCTGCGACCGCCTCTCTCCTCACCCGGTTGGCGTCGGCCGACCTGCCGATGAAGACCTTATGCGGGTTGCCCACATGCCCCACGAGCTCCGCCGTCGCCCGGTCCTTGATTTCGGATCTCCTGTTCCTGTCGGCAGCGCTAAGGACGAACAGGATCTCCCTTGCGTAGTAGGGCTCAAGGAGTACGCCCGCGACGTAATTGCCCAACAGGGGAAGGATTCTTTCTCGATCCTCGTGGGAAATACAGATGATGATCGAAAGCTCTTTTTCTCCCTTCTTGATCGAGGGAATCAGTGAGCCGCCCCGTTTGAGCAGGTATGAAGATCCGACAAAAAGGAAATCGTAGAGGTCCGCCTTGAGGAGACGCCGAACATCGGCCGAATGCGTCGCCTTCACGGCCACGATCTTTTGCCCCCTGAGCGCCTCGGAGACGCCCCTGGACGCGTCATCCGTCAGCTGAAAGAGGATCGCCTTTTTTGCCTGTGATGTATCAGCCGCTTGCTGCATGGGTGTCCCGTATCATTTCCGTAAGGTAGTCACGGACCAGATCCATGATCTCGGTGGTCCCACTTTTCTCCATGATCGCAACGCGGAGCGACGCTGACCGCGGCAGCGCCTTCAGGTAGTACATGCAGTGCCGTTTTAAAACGGAGGTCGCGGTCTTGGATGGGTAAAGCTCTTCGATGAGCGCCCGGTGTCGCTCGACGATCTCGAGGAGCTCATCCGGTTTCGGAAGAGCTTCGCCACCGGAAAAGATCCACGGCCTCCCCGCCGCGCCCCTCCCGATCATGACGAAGGCGGCGCTGGATTCCAGGAGCCTTCTTTGGGCATCCTGGCGGCTCATGATATCACCACTGCCTACCACCGGTATGGAGAGTCGCGCAGCGACGTCGTGCACAAGCGACCAATCGGCCGTTCCCGAAAAGAACTGGACGGCCGTACGCGGGTGAAGGATGACGGCGTCTGCCCCGGCGTCCTGGAGGCGGGAAGCGAGATCGAGACAATTAATAGAGGACGCGTCCCAACCCGCCCGTATCTTTGCCGTCACCGGGAGCGCGACCGATCGCTTCACCTCGGCGACGATCCGGGCGCACAGGTCCGGTTCCTTCAGGAGCGCCGCACCGGCACCCTGCTTAACGACCCGCCGGACGGGACACCCCATGTTGATATCGATGAGAGCCGCCCCGCGCCGCTCGGCCCAAAGGGCTGCCCGGACAAAGGTGTCGGGGTTTCTTCCGAATAGCTGGACGCCGAGAGGCGCCTCTCCCGGAAGACAGGTCACCAGGATGAGGCTTCCCCGCTCTTCCCTGACGATCCCCTCGACGCTTGTCATCTCCGTGAAGACCAGGGCCGCCCCGAACTCTCTCAGGAGGATGCGCATACTGGCGTCGAAGACGCCGGCCATCGGTGCCGCAAGAAGGCGCGAATCCAGCGCGAGATTTCCGATTTTCATGTGCCGATGGGAGGCCGCTCGATCTCCATGAATATCTTGCCCTTCTTGAAGATACGGACGGTCCCGGTGGACTCGGAGATCACCATAGCGATGGCGTCGGTGAGCGACGTAATCCCGGCCGCGGCCACGTGCCTGCTCCCCAACCCCTTGGGCATGTCGTCCTCCTCAAGCGCGGCGTTGAGGTGCCTGCCGGCGGTGACCAGCACGCCGTCACCCCGAATGATGAAGGCCCCGTCGATGGCGGAAAATTCTTTTATTGCATCTCTCAGCTGCGGATCGTGGATGCTCAACTCTTCTTCGGAATATCCCTTGAAGGGATTGATGATGAGCTGCCTCGAGAGCGCCAGCACCTGCTCTTCATCGCCGAGGACAAAAATGGTGCCGACGGACTTACCCTCTCTCCCCCGCGCGGCAAGCTCCATGGTGAGCTTCAACACCGTCTCGAAGACGTCGGGCCGCACGGAATCCGGGATATCCAGGAGATTGGCCGAGCTGAAGACTTCGAATTCCTTTCCCGTATCAATGACGACCACCGAATCATTATTCCCGAAGGAAGTCACCCCCGTTACGCAGACGATTCGATCTCCCGGCTTGATGATCTTCGAGGAGAGGGCCAGCATGACCGCCACCTTGATCTGTCCCATCCTCGTGAGGCTGATATCAGGCACCTTGAGTGCCTTGGGATTATCGACCGAAACCTCCCGGAAGAACTCATCCCCCCGCACCACCGGCACCGCGTTCATCTTCCTGACCTGCTCGCCGGTCCGCTCATAGTCATCCCTACCTTGAAGGATAATGAAGATCTCCTGCGCCTTGATCTTCTCGGCGATTTCACCGGCGCTCTCGATAATGAGCCGTGAGAGTGCCTGTTCCTTTGTGACTGCTTTTTTACCGATCATACCCATAGCTGGCCCCTTGGCACCTCACCCCTCGCGGCCCACACAAGACTCCTCAAGGAGGGGGTTGCCTCATCTCCTTCCTCACGACGATTCACTACCTGTCTTTCTTAAAACGTCTGCCTTACTCTCTCATCGACCAGTCACCTGCCTGGACGCCGGTAGGAGTATCACGGTATCGTGCCCATAGCCCGCCGGCAATGAAAGCGGCGCGCCCTTCTTATCTACCGCACGCCCCGGTCAGGATATTCGATGAGGTAAGTCCCATACCGACGCATCCGGGGCTCACCGAGCCGGTTTTTTCGTAAGGAGGTTTTTGAGCCTGAAATATCTCCCGAGCTTAGGGACGGCCTCCTGAACCGCGGCGCTGCCGCAGCCGACCCCCTCCTGGTAGCGATGAAAATCGTAGGTGCCCAGGCCGCTGACGTGCGGCCTGATGATAAGGTCGGGCTTCTCGGACTTCATCCGCATGCCGACGACCTGGGATTCCATGATGGTAATGGAGCCCATGATGACCTCGAAGACGTTGGGGAGCTTGGGCTCCTCTTCCTTTTGAGTAATCGTCACCGGTCGGCTCTCTCCCCGGTCGGACACGGGGGGCGTTTTGGAGATCTCGGGGCAAATGTCCACGGCGATGATAAACTCCGCTCCCAGGTCCCTGACGACCTGGACAGGCACCGGGTTTACCACACCGCCGTCCACTAACAGCTTTGTATCCACCACGACCGGCTTGAAGACCCCCGGAATCGAGATCGAGGCCCGCACGGCCCTCACCAGATCTCCGCTGCCCAGGATTACCTCCCGGCCGGAATAGAAATCGGTGGCGACGCAGGCAAACGGGATCTTCAGGTCTTCAATCCTGACGGTACCGAGGTGCTCCCTCAGGAACCCCTCGATCTTTTTCCCCTCGATTAGGCCGCTGGTTGGGAACATCAGGTCTGCAAGCTTGAAGGACTCCTTTCGGGTAAGCGGAGCGGCGAATTCCTTGAGCTCTTCGAGTTTTCCCGCCGCGAGAAATGCCCCGACGAGGGCCCCGACACTCGCTCCCGAGATGAAATCGATCCGTATGCCGAGAGACTGGAGGATATCGAGCACCCCGATGTGGCAGAGTCCCCGTGCGCCCCCGCTGCCGAGCGCGATACCGACCTTCAGGTTGTACTTGTCGGGCAGATACTTAAGGAACGTCCGATAGTCAAACGGGGTCCTTATCTCACTTTTAAGAAAGTTCATGATTCGTGAAACCTTTTTCCCAGCTCTTCATCAAAAAGACCGAAGAGAAATAATATAGTAATCGCGCGGTGTTGTCAATGGAATACCTTTTTACTGGTGATAACAAAATAGTCTTGATATTCCGCTTTATATCGGCTATAATTAGCACTCATAACGAAGGAGTGCTAATAAGTTTTCCACCTGCGAAAGAGGTGGAAATAGTGGGATGAAAGGAGAGGGTCAGATGAAAACACTTCCGGAGAAAACAAGCGCTCTTGCGCTTTATATGCACAGGATAAACCGTTTCCCCCTTCTCACCAAGGAGGAGGAATATGAGCTTGCCGTTCGCCTGCGCGAACACAACGACATCGAAGCCGCTCATAAGCTGGTCGTTTCCAACCTGCGTTTTGTGGTAAAGATCGCCTATGAGTATGCCGACTACGGCCTGAAACTCATGGATCTCATACAGGAGGGGAACATCGGGTTGATGCAGGCGGTTAAGAAGTTCGATCCGTATAAGGGGTTCCGGCTCATTTCGTATGCCGTTTGGTGGATCCGGGCCTACATCCAGAATTTTATCATCAAGTCGTGGAGCCTCGTCAAGATCGGGACAACCCAGGCTCAAAAGAAGCTCTTCTACAAGATGGGACAGGCCAAGAAGGCACTCGGGATCGACGCTCCCACCGACGAAGATATAAACGCCATCGCACGAAGGCTCGATGTGAAGGACGTCGAAGTACGGGAGATGAACGAGCGGCTTTCGGGCCGCGATCTCTCGTTGAATAATACCGTGAAGGACGACGATGTAGCGACGTATATTGATTTCATCGCCGAGGAGCCGACACAGGAGACGTTTCTCATCGACGAAGAGGAGAAGTCGCGTCTGAAGGAGGATATTACCGACGCGCTTTCCGTTCTCAACGAGAAGGAGAGCTACATTGTCCGCCACCGAATCATGTCAGCCAAGCCGAAAACGCTGGCGGAGATCGCCGATACGTTCAAGATCTCCAGAGAACGGGTGCGCCAGATAGAAGAAGGGGCTCTCAAGAAGCTTAAGAGGGTTCCCGCGATTGAGAAGTGGGCGGAGGATTAGGCTAAGCCACGTTAAATATTTATATAACATAGTACCACACCGACCGGCCGGCACACGGATGAAGATTCGTGTGCCTTTGTTTATCTCGAGTTTTCCCACCTCTTGCCTCCTTTTTCTTTATTCAGAGATAAACCGTTCATTCGTGCATTTTTCGCTGCTTAATCTGCCATCGCCGTTTCAATAATTTATATTGCTTACGAAGGCCGATCTATTTTTTTCTTTACATCCATAATGCGCTATGCTATCATTAACTTAGTAGCAAAGGTGAGTTTGTTCCTTTTTTTTTGTACGTGGTGTATACAGTATTCAAATTTAATCATTATTGAGTGGTGTAAGAGATGAAAGAGAGAAGAAGAAAGTCACGGTCGAACATCAGTCCCAAGGAGGTATCCAACCGGCTCCAATTCCTTATCAAGAAGACCGGGCTGAAGCAGTATCAGTTCGCGGAAAAATGCCACATCACGGCCGCGGCCCTCTCCACGTACCTTAACAAGGACAGGATCCCCGAGTCCGCGATACTGGCCCGCATTGCCGACTTCGCCAATACGTCTATGGAGTGGATTCTAACCGGCAAGACCATCAATGAGCAGCTGATGGAAAAGGGCGAGGAGTTCAAGGAACAGCTCCTCAAGGACATGGCCGACGAGATAGAAATCTGGAGGGAGAAGGCCCTTGAGGCCGAGAACCTGCTGAGGTCGACCCAGGAGGTTATGAGCGTCATGGAGTCGGGCGGAGACTATAGAAACGCGGACCCCACCAAGATAAATCGTGACGAGGTAACCATCTTGTCAAATTTCCGTCTTCTTTCTCCGAAGGGACAGGACAAGGTCCTTCAGTATCTCGAAGATCAGCTAAAACTCGAGAAACTGAGCAAGTAGCTCTCTTGCCGTTTGAGAAAAAGCCCCGTGCAGCGGGGCTTTTTTTGCTTCAAAACGTGCCATCTCTGCAGCGATGCACGAGTCCTCTATCGGACCGTAACCGATTCCGACGCGCAGCGAGAGAAGGGATCGACGGATGGAATTTAGTTGACAAAATCGAGTGATCAATGCTAATTTAATCACGTTATTCTGAACAACTATGGGGTAAATATTATGTCTTTTGACCGCAAGATGTGCATGGTGATCTTTTCGATATTCGTCGCCGCTTCTCTGGCGGCCTGCGCCGCACCGGATAACGTCATCAGGGATAACAGCCAGCCGGTCCCGATACTCGAATCAGACCTTTCCACTGCGGAAGGCTATTTCACTAAAGAAGACTACGCCAACGCGTCCGTCGCCTACGACAATTTCATTAAGAAACATCCGCTCAACGAGAATATTCCCTACGCCCTGTTCAGGGAAGGGCTTTCATATTTCAAGATCTCCGAAGACACCAAACGAGACCAGTCCTACACGGAAAAGGCCGCGGAAAAATTTTCTCAGCTTATCCTCATGTATCCCAACAGCAAATATGTCTCCAACGCGATGAGCTACCTGAGGCTCTGTCATGAGCGGCTGGCCCAGTATAATTTCAACGTCGGCATCTACTACTTCGATAAAGAAGAGTACAACGCCGCCATCCTCCGCTTCCAGGACGTGATCACCAAGTATCCCGGGTTCGGATATGACGAGGACTCCAAGCGCTACATAGAAGAAAGCAAGAAGAAGCTTTCCGAAAGGAAATAACCCCTCGGGATAATCTGTTGTTGCGATACGTCTGCTCCGTGAGGTCGGGTATCATGATGGAAAAAATGGACAACAAGGACTATTGGCTCGGTAAAGAAGCGTTCGAGCACAAAAACTTCGTAAAGGCCGAGGAGTATCTCAATAACGTGGTAAGGCTGGGGTATGATTTTGCCGATGTCCATAATATGCTTGGGATCGTTTATCATCAGCAGGGAAAGTTCGAAAAGGCGGTCCAAGCCTTCGAGCAGGCCCTCAGGATTAATCCGAACTACACGGACGCTTCGATGAACCTTGCCGTTATTTACAACGATATGGGGAACCTCGATAAGGCAAAGAAAGTGTACCTCGACGCCAAGGCTCGTGCACAGGTAAAGGCTTCCCCGAAGGGGCTGGACCCCTTCTCGCTCGGCAAACTCTCCAACCTCCACAAGGATATTGCTGATATCTACCACTCGTTCGGCATGTACGATGAGGCGATCGAGGAATATACGAGGGCACTGCGACTCAACGCCGATTTCGTCGACATCCGCACAAAATTAGGCATCGCCCTGAGGGACTCGGGCAAATACGATGACGCCGTCGTCCATCTGTCCCGGGCATCGACCGAGAGGCCGGACTATATCCCCGCCTTTCTGGCCCTTGCCCTCTGCTACTTTAAGATGGGAAAGACCAAACAGGCCCAGACCTTATGGAACAACGTGATTAAATCCGATCCTGATAACAAGATCGCCGCGTTCTACCTGAAAATGATCAACGAATGAGCTCTTCTCCGGGCTTATGCCTTTTGCCTGCGAAACCCTAAAACAACAAAAGCCGCCGGTAATCCGGTGGCTTTTTCTTTTCTATCTCTCGATCTACCCTTGTCTCGCCACATCCCCGGTTTTCACGGGCCGGACATTCCTGTCCCGGCCCGTACTGCGGGTCTGCTACTGAAACAGGTCTTTCACCTTCTCGAAGAAGCCCCTCGTCTCGGGATGGGTCTCGTCCCGGCTGTCCTTTAGGAAGTCTTCGAGAAGCTCCTTCTGACGTCGGGTGAGCTTTGTGGGTGTCTCCACCCGGATGACGATATGTTGATCCCCGCGGCCGTATCCGGAAAGATGGGGGACTCCCTTCCCTTTCAGGACCAACACCTCCCCCGACTGAATACCCGGCTTTATCTTCATCTTCACAAGCCCCTCGATCGTCGGCACCTCAATCTCGGTACCAAGGGCCGCCTCGGGGAAGGTGATCGGAACGGGGACGACGATCGTGCTCCCGTCCCGGGTAAAGATCGAATGCGGCCTGACTTCGATCACGACGTAGAGATCGCCTGGCGGGGCGCCGCCACTCCCGCTCTCCCCCTCGCCTGAGAGCCTCAGCCTCGTCCCGGTCTCCACGCCGTGGGGGACCTTGACGGTGAGCGTCCTGGTCTTTTTGACCCTGCCGGCGCCCTTGCACTCCGTACAGGGACTCTTCACGATCCTCCCGGATCCCCGGCACTGATTGCAGGTACGGCTTATCGCGAAAAACCCCTGCTGCGTACGAATCTGCCCCGTCCCGCGGCACGTGGGGCAGGTCTCGGGCTTCGTGCCCGGCTCGGCTCCATTGCCGCCGCAGCGCCCGCAGGCCTCATGGCGCGGCACCTGGATCTTGGCGTCGACGCCGAAAACCGCCTCATTGAAATCGATGGTGAGGTGGTACCTCAGGTCGGCCCCGCGGGCACCCCGCGAGCCCCTGCGGCCCATGCCGAAGATATCGCCGAACACGTCTGAAAAGATATCTTCGAAGCCACGAAAACCGAAGTCGGCATCCCTGAACCCGCCCGACCCGCCGCCGGAGAAGGCCGCGTGCCCGAACCGGTCATAGAGGTCCCTCTTTTCGGGATCCGACAGGACCACGTATGCCTCGTTAAGCTCTTTAAATCTCTCTTCGGCCGATTTATCGCCGGAGTTCTTGTCGGGATGATACTTGAGCGCGAGTCTTCGGTAGGCCTTCTTGATCTCCTCTTGTGCGGCGTTCCGCTGAATGCCGAGGATCTCGTAGTAATCGTTTTTGTCCAACGCAGATACGTCCCTTCTATCTTAAAGACACCCCGTCGGGGCGTGAAGATGTAAGCAAAATAACAGAGAGCAAAACGCGGCCGCACCCGACGCCGGACAGGCCGGTTATGCGGCCGATTTCCCGCATCGTATCGTCTTACGGACCGAATAGTCGAATCGTCGCGCTACTTCTTCACCTCTTCAAAATCCGCATCCACCACGTCATCTCCGCCGCCTTTCTGTCCCTTTCCCGCCTCACCCGCACCCGGCTGCGGACCCGCCTCGGGCCCGGAAGGACCTGCCCCTTTAGCCGCCTGCGAGTAAATCATCTCGGCAAGCTTGTGAGATGCCTGGGTGAGATCTTTTGTGGCCGCCCTGATGGCGTCGGCATCTGTTCCCTCCATCGCCTTCTTTGTCCTGGAGAGAGCCGCCTCAAGATCGGACTTGGCGGCCGCGTCGAGCTTGTTCCCGAATTCCGCCATCGATTTTTCGGTGGTATAGACCAGCCCATCGGCTTCGTTGTGCGCCTCGACAAGGTCCTTCTTTTTCTTATCCTCTTCCACGTGAGACTCGGCATCCTTGACCAGCCGTTGTATCTCTTCCTCGGAAAGGCCGCTTGAAGCGGTTATCCGGATGGACTGCTCCTTTCCGGTGCCGAGGTCCTTTGCAGAGACGTGCATGATCCCATTAGCGTCGATGTCAAAGGTGACCTCGATCTGGGGGATGCCGCGCGGGGCCGGCGGAATCCCGACGAGGTCGAACCTCCCGATCGTCTTGTTGTCCGATGCCATTTCCCGCTCCCCCTGCAACACGTGGATAGAGACCGCCGTCTGGCTGTCGGCCGCGGTAGAGAAGATCTGGCTCTTCTTGGTCGGAATCGTGGTGTTTTTCTCGATTAACCTCGTGGAAACGCCGCCGAGGGTCTCGATCCCGAGTGACAGCGGCGTGACGTCAAGGAGCAGCACGTCCTTGACCTCTCCTCGAAGGACTCCGCCCTGGATGGCGGCGCCCATCGCCACCACCTCGTCGGGGTTGACCCCCTTATGGGGCTCCTTGCCGAAGATATCCCTGACCTTTTTCTGTACCTTGGGCATACGGGTCATGCCACCCACGAGGATCACCTCGTCTACGTCGGACGGCGACATTCCCGCGTCCTTGAGCGCCGTGCGGCACGGCCCTTCCACCTTCTGGATCAGGGCGTCCACCAGGGCCTCAAGTTTTGCCCGCGTCAGCTTGATATTGAGATGTTTGGGTCCCGAGGCGTCCGCCGTGATGAAAGGAAGGTTAATGTCGGTCTCCATGGAGGTGGACAGCTCCATCTTCGCTTTTTCGCCGGCCTCTTTCAGCCTCTGGAGAGCCATCTTGTCGCCCCGCAGGTCGATCCCCTGATCTCTCTTGAACTCGTCGGCCAGGTATTTTATGATTTCCTGATCGAAGTCCTCCCCCCCGAGGTGGGTATCTCCGTTGGTCGACTTTACCTCGAAAACGCCGTCGCCCAGCTCCAGGATGGAGATATCAAACGTCCCGCCGCCGAGATCAAAGACGGCGATTTTCTCATCCTTTTTTCTCTCCAGCCCGTAGGCCAGGGACGCGGCCGTCGGTTCATTGATAATACGAAGGACGTTCAGGCCCGCGATCCTGCCGGCATCCTTGGTCGCCTGCCGCTGGCTGTCGTTGAAGTAGGCCGGGACGGTCACAACCGCGTCGCTGATCGGCTCGCCGAGGTAATCCTCGGCGGTTTGCTTCATCTTAGTCAAGATCATCGCGGAGATTTCCGCGGGGCTGTATCCCTTATCGCCGATGGTAACCTGGGCATCGCCGTTATCTGCTTTCGTGATCTTATAGGAGTAGATCTTGACATCCTTCTGAACCTCGGGATCCTCATATTTCCTGCCGATGAGCCGCTTTACCGCGTAGACGGTCCGCTCGGGATTCGTGATCGCCTGCCTTTTGGCGACTTGGCCTACGATTCGCTCGTTATTGTCGGTAAAGGCGACCATCGAAGGGGTGGTTCGGCTCCCCTCGGCGTTGGTGATCACCTTGGGCTCACCGGCCTCCATTACGGCGACGCACGAATTGGTCGTCCCGAGATCTATTCCGATAACCTTTGCCATGTTACTCCTCCTTCATCATCACGATGTACTATTCTATTTATCATCGTCTTTAAGTTTGCGTGTGGATTTATCTTCACCGTTCCCTTCCCCATCGACAACGTATTCCTCATCCCCCCACGGCGACTCCTTCGAAGCTTCGGGTTCTTTAGACATACCGTCCTCGTCCTTGACCGACACACCGACCATCGACGGTCTGATGAGACGGCCGTTGAGGAGATAACCTTTTGAGATCTCGGACACGACGGTATTGGGCGGCGCGGCGTTCGTCTTGACCTGCATCAGCGCCTGATGGAAGTTGGGGTCAAACGGCTCTCCGAGCGCGGCGACTTCTTGGACCCCATATTTGACGAGAGTATCCATAAGCTGTTTCTGGACCATCTTCACTCCCTCTAAGATGGCTCCCGAGTTCTGATCATCCTCACCGTGCGACAGAGCGCGATCGAGGTTGTCGATCACCGGGATCAACGCCTTGATGAGCTCCTCGTTGGCGAACTTCCGGTTATCCTCGACTTCCTTCATTATCCGTTTCCTGAAGTTGTCAAGCTCGGCCACGGAGCGGACGTAGAGGTCGTAGTTGTTCTTGGCCTCCTCTCTGGATTTCTTCAGGTCGGCAAGCAACGGGCCGTGGTCCTGTGCGCGCTCCTCCTTACGCCCCCCGGACGAACCCCCCCGTTCGGGTTCCGATGCTTCCCTGTCGCCGCCGTCCGGGAGCTCTTCCCCTTCGATCTCCGACATCGTCTTGTCGAGCTCCTCCTGCGATACCTCCCCACCATGAGGACCGGCCTTTTTTGGGTGGTGTTCCCTCTTTTCCTTTTCTGCCATGCTCCCGTTACTCCTCATCTAATATTCTCGTGATCAAGTTCGCGGTAAAGTCGACGATCGGAATCACTTTCGCATAATCCAATCGAGTCGGACCGATGACGCCGATACTTCCAAGGATATGCCCCTCCTTGCGGTAGGGCGACGCGACCAGGGTGCAGTCCCTCATGTTCTGGATGTTGCTCTCCGAGCCGATGAAGACCTTGACGCCGCTGGCCCGTGCCACCTTGTCGAGGAGCTTAATGAGGTGATGCTTATTCTCGAACGCTTTGAAAATCTTCTTCATCGTCACGATTTCGGTAAATTCGGGGTAGTCGAAGATGTAGGTGCTCCCCTCGATGTGGAGATCGTCTTCGGTGATCTCGGCGTCAAACACGTCCTTCGACATGGTGAGGGCGTTCACGAGGATCTTGTCGTAGAGGTTCTTCTCGCTCTGCATCTCCTGGAGGATCTTCTTTCTCACGTCTTTGAGTGTCAGCTCGGACAGCGTATCGTTGAGGTACCGGGACATCCAGTTGAGTTTTTCCTGGCTGAATTCCTCTTCGTTGTGAATCAATTTGTTGTAGATCATCCCGGTTTTCGAGACCAGCACGGCCAGGATCTGGCTGTCGGAGATCTTCACAAAATCGATATACTTGAATATTGTCTCCGAAAAACCGAGCGTGCTCACCATCGAGACGCAGCGGGACATCTCAGATAGGACACGCGAGGTCTCCCTGACGACGTCCTTGATCTCGTGGCTGCTCGGCTTCAGGCTCGTCTCTATCTGGCGTCCTTCTTCTTCGGAGAGGTCCGTCACCTCAACGAGGCTGTCGACATAAAATCGATAGGCCCTTTCCGTAGGAACCCTCCCCGCGGAAGTATGGGGCTGCGTTAAGAAACCGATCTCCTCCAGATCGGCCATGATGTTCCTGATGGTCGCCGGGCTCACGTCAAGGGTGCCGCGCTTGGAGATCGTTCGAGAGCCGACCGGATCGCCGGTTCGGATGAAGTCGGTTATAACGGCAAAGAGGACGGCCTTGGCCCGTTCTGTCAATTCGCTGTCCATACATTCTCCTCTTTCCTTTACGTTAGCACTCCAAACACAAGAGTGCTAATAGTTAAAAATAACAACGATACCGCCGTTTGTCAAGTCAAAAAACCAATCTTCTTGTCTCACTGCTTGACAACAACAACTCAATCTGATATGTGAAAAAAGCCCGTCCGTCCGACGGATGCACGGTTTCTTCCGCTGGCACAGTTCATTTTCCACCGCACTGGAGGATTAGTATGTCCGGTATTCTCTCCGATAAGGATTACGACAAATCGAAGGTAAAAGTCGAAACAAAGGGACAGAATTTCGTCATTACGCTGTCCCGGCCGGAAAAGCGAAATGCGCTGGACGCCGCCCTCATGTACGGGCTCCGGGATGCCGTCGATGGCGTCTATACCAACCCCGATATCAGGTCCATCATCATCAGGGGAGAGGGCAAGGGGTTTTCGGCGGGGGTCGATTTCGGGGCTCTGGCGGCCACGGGCATCCTGAGCGTTTCCCCACCCGAGGTACGCAGGATCATCCGCGCGATGCAGGACGTGATCAACCTGATTTCCGATATCGAAAAGCCGGTGATCTTCGCGGTTCACGGTTTCTGCTTCGGCATGGCCACGGAGCTTATCCTTTCCGGAGACTTCCGGATCGCCCAGGTCGGTACGAAGATCGCCATACAGGAGACGGCCGTCGGATTCATTCCCGACGTCGGGGGCACCTCCCGTCTGACCAAGCTCATCGGGCCCATCAAGGCAAAGGAGCTCATTATGACGGCCAAGACCATCGACGCCCAGGAGGCCAAGGCGATCCAGCTCTTTACCGATGTCGTGGACGATGCCTTTTGCCGGCGCGCTGTCGCTTGCCGAGGTGCTCAACAAAAATGCCCCTCTGGCCGTGGGGCTCGCCAAGCGGGTTATCAATCTGGGTCAGGCGCTCGATGTCAAGGCCTTCATGGACCTGGAGGCGATAGCCCAGACGAGCCTCGTCGGGACGCAGGATGTCAAAGAGGGTCTGACGGCAAAGATCGAAAAGCGTGACGCGAAATTCACGGGTAAGTAGAGCGCGGCGGGAAAACATCTTTCCGTAATCGGCCGCCGTCCGCACTGTCGGAAGGCGTGAGGGACCGCTCCCCATTTCGCCGGGGGCCTCTTTACCGTCGGCCCCGGTCCAGGGCTTTATACGCCTTCATGAATTCGAAGGCTGTGTCGATATAGAAGTAGTACGTTTCTCCCCCGATGCTCCCGGCGATACGGTCGGCCATATCATTTGACTGATCAAACGGCCCCGTTATCGCGCCGGAGAGGTACTTCCCGTCGTACCCCTGCATGAAGTACCACTTCCCCCCATCCCGGAAGCACGCCACCGTGTGGGACTGCAGAAGCTTCTTCTTGTCCCGGTAGATATCCACCGTGAAGAGCCGGGCGAAGTAGCCGTTGAACTCGAGGGCCTCGACGATGAGCGCGGCGAAGTCCTCACAGTCGCCCCCCTTTAACGAGGATCGTCTCGTAGGGAGCCTGAAGGTAGTTCTTGCCGTCGTTCGGCTCCGGGATATATTTGAGGGCCTTCTGTGTGTAGTAGGCGCAGAGCTCCGGGGCGGAAAGCCGCGCGCGGATCTGTCCCCAGTCGTCCCAACGGGCCCCGGTACAGTCCCCCCAGGAGGTCTGGAGGAGCCGTGTGAGATCGTACGAGCCGAGGATGTCCCGGGCCGACTTCGGGTCCTTCGCGTAGAGCCACAACAGCGCCTCAAGCGGCGAGCAGTAGGCCCTCCCCTCGACGATCCCGGTGGCAAGGATCTTCTCGAAAGCCCCCTTATAGGCCCCTCCCCGATAGTCCGCCCAGAGCTCCGCCAGTCCCGCGGTGTACGGGGAGCCGGACGTGTTGAGCCCGGGGATCTTGACGAGCTCGGCGGCGAACTCTTCGTTACTATAGTGGATCTCGTTGAGGACTGCGTTATTATAGACGGGTACCTTCGCCTTGAAGGCCGCGCACCCGAAGGAGAAGAAGAGAGCGAACAGGCCGGCACACACCATGAGCTTCTTCATGCCCTCATCCTCTCCCAACACTTTTGTTCTGTCAAGGAAAAACGACTTGCTTTTTTTCTCACAAATTACTATCATGTGCGCAAAAGGAGGAGGCACCCATGACACATCCACTCTTCGCTGCATTTCCGAGTCTCGCGGTCGGGCTTCCCAACGTCTCCCACGACGCCAATCTCTCTCCCGTCATGCTCGGGACATATCCCACCCCCGTCGAGCGGCTGGCCGGCCTCGGAAAGGAGCTCGGGATAAAGAACCTCTTCATCAAGCGGGACGATAAGAGCTCGGACCTCTACGGCGGTAATAAGGTCAGGAAGCTCGAATTCATCCTCGGCGATGCCCTGAAGAAAAAGGCGACGCATACCATCGCCTTCGGCTTTTCCGGCTCCAACTTCACGCTGGCGACCGCGGTGTTCGCCCATAAGCTCGGCTTGAAACCGATATCGATTCACCTGCCGCAGCCCAACGCGAAATACGTGAGAAAGAACCTCCTCTACCAGAAACTGGTCGGGGCGGAGCTCCACGAGTTTGAGAACATGCCCCTCACGATCGCGGGCACGCTGGCGATCACGGCCCGCTGCCTGCTACTGCAGCGGAAAGCTCCCCTATATCATCGCCGCCGGCGGATCGAGCCCGCTGGGCGTGATTGGCGGGATGAGCGGCGTCTGCGAGCTGAAAAAACAGATCGAGGCGGGGCACATACCCACGCCCGACATCATCTACGTCACGATCGGCTCCTCGGGCACCGCGGCAAGCCTCGCGCTCGGGGTCAAGGCCCTGGGCATCCCCGCACACGTGAGGGCGGTGCGGGTCTCCGACCTCCAGTACGCCTCCTTCGAGAAGGCCCGCGAGCTGGCCCACAAGGCCGCCCGAATCCTGGCGCCCTTCGAAGTCACGTTCGCCGGCCTCGAGCTCGATTCCAATGACCTTGAGGTGGTCCACAACTACATCGGGCCGGGCTACGCGCACTTCACCGAGAAGGGAATGGCGGCGGCCCGACTCTTCAAGAAGACCGATGGGATAGAGCTGGAGGGAACCTACACCGGCAAGACCGCGGCGGCCCTCATCGACGACGCCCGAAAGGGCCTTCTCAAGGACAAGACCGTCCTCTTTTGGAATACCTACAATTCCGTGAAGTTCGAAGGAAAGACCAAGGGGGTCGACTACCGGACGCTGCCGAAACCTTACCACCGCTACTTCGAACAGGAATACCAGCCGCTCGAGATAAAGGACTGAGTGTCGATACCGGTAGGGGGCGGTGGCGGCGTGCGTGACACCGCCCCTTTATTGTCTTTGTTTAGCGTCCTTAGTTCCGAGCCTTTCTCCCTCATCCGCATCCTTGGTGCGGCTTGTCCCCTTCTCCCTCAACGTGCTCTTACCTACGTCGCTCATGAGGCGGGCGATGTTTCTTGTGCCGGGGATGTTTTCCATGACGATCTTGATCGTTGCCGTGATCGGCACGGCCAAAAAGACCCCCACCACCCCCCAGAGCCACCCCCAGAAGGCCAGGGCAAACAGGATGACGAGAGGAGAGAGTTTCAGCTCCCTGCCCATAATGCGGGGCTCGACGTAATTGCCGAGAATCAACTGGATCGTGCCGAGGATGCCGAGCATTAAAAGCGCGGCGCTCGGAGAGAACTGGACCCCCACCATCAACACCGGCAACACCACCGCCCCGTACGATCCGATATAGGGGATAAAGTGCAGCACGAATGCCGATACCCCCCAAAGGATAGAGAACTCCACCCCGCACGCACCCAGAAGCCCCGCGAAGATGGCGCCGGAGACCGCGGCCATCGTCGTCTTGACCATGAGGTATTTCAGGACGTCCCGGTTGATGGTGGCCGCAACCTCGAGGATTTTTTTTGATCGCGCCTCACCGTAGGCGTAGGCGACCCGGGCCGGAAAGCGCTCGACCTCAAGGAGGATGAAGATCATCAACAGAATCACCACGAGTGCGTTTCCCACCACCCCAAACAGCGACCCGATGCTCCGTGTGACCAGCCCTTTGATCCGGTCGGAGCTGACATAGTCCGAGAGATCCAATCCCGACGTCGTGATCTCATCCGTGCCGACGAGCTCATTGACGATCTTCATCCGGCCGAGGTAGTCCCCGAGCTGGACGATCTGCTGCTTGACCGTCTCTTCATAGACCGGGAGCTTCGTCATGAACACCTTGACGTTGAGCGAGATAAGCTTTCCCAGGAAAAAGCCGACGGCCGCGATCGCCACGAATATAATAAGATAGGCGACGGGCCGCGGGAGGCGGAGCCTCACGAGGAAGCGCTCGATGGGGGAAAGAAGGATGCACAAGAAGACCGCTATCAACAGCGGCTTGAGTATCGGGCCCAGGCTCTTCAAAACGATCACGAGCAAGACCGCGAGGATCACGCCGATGCCGATCGCGATGAAGTTGAGGTTTCCCGTAAGATAGGTAAGCCACGGGACCCCAGCCCGCTTGCTGTGGTCGATTCGTTTTTCCGCCATGGGATTTCCATATGCCGGCGATGGGACCTGTCCGAATTACGGACGAGGAGACCGCCGCACGCTACCTGCCCGCTTCACCGTCTTCATGATCACGTCGCGGATGGGGATCGCCCTCTTTTCCTGCTCCTCTTCCTCTTTCCCCGCCCCCGCGCTCATGATGCGGGCGATGTTCCGGGTGCCGGGAAGATGCTCGAGGACAATCTTGATCGTGGATGTGATCGGCACAGCTAAGAACATCCCCGTGATCCCCCAGAGCCACCCCCAGAAGGCCAGCGAGATCAGCACGACCAGAGGGGAAAGGTTCAGGTGCCTGCCCATGAGGCGGGGCTGGATAATGTTGCCCAGCGCCACTTGGATCACGATGAGGACGATCAGTAGTATGAGCGCCGTGACGGGCGAAAACTGTACGAGGGCCATCATGACCGGGAGGAACGTGGCGATGTACGAGCCAAGGTAAGGTATGAAGTTGAGGAGAAAGGCCAGCACCCCCCAGAGGATCGCGAAGTCCTCCCCGATGACCGTCAGGATCACCGTGAACGACACCGCGATAGCAAGGTTGATGAGGGTCACCACACCGAGGTACTTGATGACACTCGCGTTTATCTTGTCGCCGATCGCCAGGATCTCCTCAGACTGCTCGGGGCCGTAGGCCCAACGGACGCGGTCCGGAAACTGGCCGACCTCAAGGAGGATAAAGATCATGAAGAAGATGACGACGAGCGTATCGGCGACGATTGAGACGAACGATCCGAGTCCCTGGCTTGCGGCGCTCGTAATCCTGCCAAGCGACACGTAGTCGGTCAGGGAAACCTTCGAGAGGTCCAGGCTCAGATCGAAGCCGAGCAGCTTGAAGGCCCCGTAGTGGGAGAAAAACTCGATGACCTGGGTGGTCAGCGCCCTCACCTTTGTCTCGTAGAGGGGGAAGTTGGTGACGAAGTCCGTGACGTTGGCGGAAATCAGGGCCCCCAGCACGTAGAAGAGCGAAAAGAGGGCGCCGAGCACCACGAGGTACGTGATCCCCCGCGGGATCTTGTACTTTGCCAGGAAGGTCCCCGCCGGATAGATGAGGATGGAAAGGAAGATCGCTATGAAAAAGGGCTTGAGGATGGCCGCCAGGTCCCGCATGACGATGGCAAGCAGCACCGTCACCCCAACCGCCGCGGCGACGTGGATGACGGTGAGGGGGCGAGAGGGAGGAAGGGTTTCCGATGGATTCGGAGAGCCTTTCAGGATCGTCTTTTTTTGCGCCATTGGTGTACCTTTTTCACAAGATAAGAATGTGATGATATGAAAGAATGCTCGATTGTGCCCATATATAAAGGACGCTGATAGTCACCCGTTCCTATTCAGCGTCCCCCGTATATTTCGGCATTCTTTAACATGGAGCACTCTCAGATGTGATCTGACTTTTGCTTTCGCCCTTTACTTCAGCTTATAATCATACACATTATACGTCTTGTAGATCTCGGCCCCCATGTTCTCCAGGGCGCGGCGCATCGGGAGGTTATTGTCGAGGATCCAGGACATCTCGCCCCACTCGATCCCCATCTTCCGGGCGGCCTTGAGCGTCTCGTGATAGAAAACGGCGTCAAGCCCGAGCTTCTGGTATTCCTTGACGACGCCCATGATCGTCACCCTCGCCGTCTTCACCTTCCTGACACCGGTGAGAATCTTGATGAAGCCGAAGGGGAACAGATGTCCTTTTATGTCCTTGACGATGACGTTGATATCGGGAAGCGTGATGGAGACGCCCACCACCTCGTCGTTCACGAAGGCAAAGAAGACGAGCTCCTCAACAGCGACCGGTTTGAGGTCTCTGACCAGCTTCTTGAACTCGGCCTCGGTGATCGGGCAAAAGCCCCAGTTGAGGGTCCACGCGCTGTTGTAGATCTTCTTGATCCGCAATAGCTCGTTGTTCCAATCCTTAAAATTGGCCGGCCGAACGAGTATCCCCTTGCGCTGCCCGATCTTGTCGGCCACCCGGGCGATCTTCTCGGGCATTTCCTGGTCCGCGAAGAAGCGGTAGGCGTACATCGGCATGACGAGCTCAAAGCCGTAGCTTTCGACGAGATTTCGGTAGTACGGGGGGTTATACGCCATATCAAACATCGGCGGCATGTCAAAGGCGTCTATCAAGAGCCCCACGATCTCGTTTTGGGAGAAGCTGTCCGGCCCCCGCATCGTGTCCATCCCCTTGCTCTTGAGCCACTTCCCCCCGGCGTCAAAGAGCGCGTGGGCGCAGTCGCGGTCGTCCTCACACTCGAAGAAGCCGAAAAAACCCACCTTGTCGCGGTGCACCTGGTTATGTATCGTGTTGGTATGGGCGGTCATCCGGCCGGCCAACTCGCCGTCTCGGTAGACCATGAAGAACTCGACCTCCCCGTGCTCGTAGTACGGGTGTTTGCCGGGGGTGAGGAGATTCTTATAATCCATGATGATAGGCGGCACCCAGTTGGGATCGTCCTTGTAGATCTTCCACGGAAATTTGATGAACGCCCTGCGCTCCTTCTTTGTCTCGACCCTTTTCACTTCAATCTTTTTCGCCATGAGTAGTCCTCGTCATAAATTCAATAATTTGGATAGACCCGATAGATTTTTTGCGTCCGTTCCCACCACTCGATGGCCGTTTCCGCCGCCACGATGGTTGGAATCGTAAGGATTATGCCGGCCATGACGTCCACCGCGTAATGGTACCTCAGGTAGATCGTCGAGAAGATGATTAAGATCGAAATCGGCGTAAATAGGAGCAACAGCTTCTTCTCGTATCGCCACGTGTAGAACAACACGACGAGCGTGAGCATCGTGTGCCCGCTCGGAAAAGCGTCCCGCATGACATGCTCGAGCCAGTTAAGGGATTCCCTGATCGGGATCGTTACGAAGAAACCGACCAGCGCCGTCGTCTGCAGATGATAGAGACTGAACCTCGGGCCCACCGCGGGAAAGAGCATGTAACCGACATAGGTAACATAAAAAGTGAAGATGACGCCGAAGAAGACGTGAGTGAAGTCCCTCATGTCCTTCCGCGTATAGACGACGATCCCGAGGATTATCGGCAGGAAATAGTACGAGCAGTAGACGACCTGGAAGATATCCGTGAGGGCCGGCACCTCGAAACGCTCTATATAGACCGTCGGATGGACGCTGAAGATGAAGTAGTCCAGCTTGATCAAGACGTTATCGATATCCTGAGGGCTTATCTGCGGGATGAGTATGGAGAGCTCCCGGTAGGCCACCGTGATAAAAAAGGCGATATACCAGTTGCGGAAATGAAAGAGCGGACGGAACCCCGGGACTCTCTTGGCGATCAGGGCGATCGCGACGATGCCCACGAGGATGGCGAAGTTGGCCACAAAGAACGGCCGGATTGCCGCGTCGCCGTCAAAGACGGGGATGATGAGCGTCAGAAAGATGAAGAACGCGCCCGTACACAGCTCGGTTGGGTTGAAGAGCATCAGGAATCTTGACAGGCTTTGCTTCATCTCAGACCCGTGCTCCCCTTAAAAAAAGCTGGACGATCATATCGGTCTTGTCCGTAAACGGCGCTGTCTTGGGCTCAACCGACCATTGGAAGACATAGGCCGAAAGGATTCCCACCAGGATATACGCGGTCTCGATGGGCTTATACGGCTTGAAGGCCCCGGACTCGATACCCTTTTCGATGATGCCGGTCAGGAACGCGAAGAATCGATCGTATTTTTCCTTGAGGATCCTGCAGTAGTCGACCTTCAGGCTCCACTCGAAGGTCCCCCAATCGGTGATGTAGATCCGGAAAAAATCGATGTTTTGCTCGAAGAATTCAAGGAAGATGCGCACGGCTCGCTCCAGCGCGTCCTCCGGCGAAAGCGATTGGAGGTCGGCCCGGTCGAGCCTCGCGATGAGCTCGTCTGATTTCTCGCTCAGGATCGAGAAATAGACATCCTCTTTATTCTTGAAGAACTGGTAGATGGTGCCGAGGGCAAATTCCGCCGTTTTGGATATGTCGGCCATGGTGGTGCGAAAATATCCCTTGTCGGCGAAAAGATGAGTGGCCGCCGCCAACATCTCGCCCCGCCTGCGGTCATTTTCACGTTCTCTTCGGTTCATCGCCGTCGTCCCATGAAAACCACCCCTGTATGGCTCCCGGCAAAGACAAGTACCCTGGTCTCATACATACCGAGAGGGTTGGAGAGAACAGGGCTCCGTTAACAACACCTGAGGGCTTATCTCCCCGGTTCCCCGACCCTCGCTTACGGAGAGTTGACGGTCAACCCACGAAAAGGAAATCTTCCGACCCAATTTTAGAATCCTGGTTCATATTATGAAATCGTTATTCTAAAAAGTCAACCCTTTTGAGCACAAAAACCGTCTTTTCCGACATCGCGGAATGGCTCTTACCGGGCAGGGACCGAAGGGTCGCTCAGCGGCGCACCCGCAACGCCCACCCGACGAGCCGGTGCCGGAATACGGCGCGCCCGCAGTAGTTCGGAGGGAGCCGTCGGCACCAAAAAGAGAAGGTCTTTTCCTGGCCCTTCAAAGAGCGGATAATTGAACACAGTTCTATGGAGGAACGTTCTACGATCATGCAGGGGAATCTCGAGCCATCTCCGTGGGTCGCCCCCGACAAGAACGTGCAGTGCGAAAAGAACGCTCGGTTGGGTCGATAGCCTTTCCCAAAAACGTCCGGATCCTCCCTGGAACGGCTATCGTCGCGGGCCGGTACAGATACTCCGCACGATTAGAGACTCAGCCCCGCCTTCTTGTTCTGCTTATTCCAGAACGCACGGAAGATGATCGAGGGCCCCTTTTTGGTCGGGGTCTTGATAACCTCTTCCGTCCATTTCTTTTCCGCCTTTTGTGCGTCTTCAAAGCAGGCCGGGAAAAGGCAAAGAGCCTCTTTTTTTTCTCGCCGTCGGAAAGCTTTGCGATTTGCGCCATCACTTTCTCTTCCTCGGCCATGAACCGTTTTTCAAGCTCGTCCCGCCTCTTTTCAAAGACCCCGATGCGCGTGGGGTAGTCCATGAGCACCGTCCGGTGGAGTCGCTCGTGGCTCCACCAGAGGGATTTGTCGCTGTACCTTCCCGAGGGCCGGGGACCGACCTCGGGGAGCCGGGCCGCCTCGAAGAAGAAGGGCTTGAAGACGGAGGTACAGGGGGCGGCAGTCCCGGTAACCCAGTGGGTGTTGACCGTGCCGCGAAGGTGGCAGACCAGTGACCCGGTCGTCTGGCTCATCCGTGACAGCTCGTTTGCGGCATGCATGCAGACCTTATCCATGAAGAGGCCGGACTGGGGCGCAAACTCGTCCCCTTCGCTCCGATGGTCGCGCAAAAAGGCCATCATCGCCTTCGGATCGACGCTCCCCTTCTTCCCGCTGACAAGCTCCGTGGTCCTCTTCCCCCTCGGCCGGCACATGGAAAAGGTCGTAAAGAACCAGTCGGAATAGTCGCGGGCAAAATCGAACTCCCGCTCCGATTTTGTCCACCCCTTCTCCATGGCGGTCTTGACCAGGGTTTTCGACGCCCTGTCGAAATCAGTGGTAATGGTCAGGCCGTTGGAGATGGAATAGACCCCCACGATCCTCTTTGCCGCCCACTCGTAATCTGCGGTCTCCAGCACCCAGGCCTCGTGGGGATCGGCGATGATATAGGAGTTGTGATAGACAAACTTCTTGTCCTCGAAGCCCGCCGGCCCCCCCTGGCCGTATTTCGCCAGGAGGTCCGTCATGACCTCGAGGGCGCCTTCGGCGCTGTCCGCGCGCTCAAGTCCGAGCCTGAGGATATCCATCCCGAGGAGCAGTTTTTCTTTTCTCATCGGGAGCTTGGTGAAAACCGACTCGTTGCCGATGGCCACACCCTTGTCATTGACGCCCATCTCCGCCCCCCACATCCAGAAGGGACGCGAGATAAAGATAGCCCGCGTCTGTCTCACCTGTGGAACCGTGAGATAGGTAACTTTCAGCTGTTCCCCTTCCCGGTGGGTCCGCCCGGGATGATATTCGATGTTTTGGGCCTCGTTGGGTTCCCGGTCGCTGTTCTTCGCGAATATGACCGAGCCGTCCCGGGTGGCCTCTTTCGTGGCGACGATGGTATCACACATGACTTGGGTTCCTCCGCTCTATCGTGTTGATACGCCAAAAAAGGGGTACATCCTCATCCCGCACGAGGACGCATCGGTAAGATAGCGCGAGTTTTTGCAGGCGGGTCGGGAAATAGTGGACTGGCCGACCGGTATCCTCGATGCTATACGCCGGACGGGATGAATCATTACGGTAATACTTGCCCTTTTTTGTTGAGATATAAGAAGAAAACACGTATAATTATACGCGCGATTGTTCCGACTAATCAACAGAAATGACACAACAGAAAGGAGGTTTTAATGAAGACACGGGGATTCTTACTGGGCATCGCCGTTGCGTGCATATCCCTCTCCTTTTCCTGTTCGACTGTTAACCACAGACTGCTTGTCTACGATCAGCCCACCCCGATAGATCGAAACTATGTACCCAAGGACGACGGAGATTTCATCCTGGGGGTGGCGGTTTCGGGGGGCGGGAGCAGGGCCGCGGTCTTTTCGTGTGCGGTCATGAACGAGCTCTATAAGCAGGTCAAACTTCCCGACGGCACAAGCATTGTCGACCAAATTGACTATGTGTCGAGCGTCTCCGGCGGGAGCCTCTCCATGGCATACTACTGCATGAATAAGCCCGACGTGGACTCCTCTCACACCGATCTTTACGATCAATTCTTCAAGAAATATCGGGCCGACATGCGGGAGAACATCGAAGGGGACCTCGTCAAGAGCATCTTTCAGTGGTATCGGATATTATTGACGTCGGAAAAAAAAGGCCTGCTCCTCAAGCAGGAGTTCGATAAACTCTACTTTCACGGCGCCAAATTTGACGAGCTTGATAAGCGCCAGGCGAATGGATGGTGCCCCACCCTTATCCTGAACGGCACCACGATGGACACCGGGTCGAAATTTCTCTTCACCACCCTCTCGCGGGCGAACTTCGACGACGTCCCAAAGGATATCTCGGACAGACTCGCGGCCACGGCTTTCGGCAAGAGCGACTACACGTTCGGCGGGGATCTCCTCGGGGTCACCTTCTGCGATGACATCGGGCTTTCTATCGGCGATATGGACGTTTCACGGGCTGTCACCGCCTCCGCCTCGGTCCCGCTGCTCTTGGGCCCCATCGTATTGAAAGACCAGAAACGATCAACGCCCGAATCCGACTATTACCTGCACGTCACCGACGGGGGCGTCAACGACAACCAGGGCATCGTCTCACTCATGCAGCTCCTCTACGATCGATTCACCGACATGCCCAAG
Organism: uncultured delta proteobacterium; assembly: GCA_963792965.1. GTDB lineage: Bacteria > Desulfobacterota > Zymogenia > Zymogenales > Zymogenaceae > CAWBYW01. Next base: position 537,845 of record CAWBYW010000007.1, read on the forward strand.
GGAAAATACCGGGGCGGCATGATCATTCTCATCGACTCCAACCAGAAGATCGATCCGACCGAATCCGAACACCTGATAAAGGGGTTCACTCTCCTGGGTACGGCCGAGCGGGCCATGAACATCAGCTTTTTCAGGGGCAAGGCCTTCACCTATATCTCCATCATGTTCCTCACCAGCGCCGACCCCCGTTTCAAGGACATCACGTTTGTCTATATCTCGCCCTACTCGACGGGCGATGAGTCGATCACGAGAATGTTCGAGGAAACTCCCACGCGCTTCAAGATCGACCCGGCCAAGGCGGATAATCTTGACAAGGCGGCCGAAATTGCCGTGAGCAAAGTCAGGGACATCATCCTGGAGAGCTATAACGGCTATTCACACACCAGGAAAGGCCGGTGACCCGGCGGTAGTCGGGTGCCAACGCTCCGTGCCGATCGACAATGGTGACACCAAGGGTACCGGCGCGGTTATTGTCGCCCTTCTTTGAGGCCATCCTGAGGGGTGACGGCCGGACCATGATTCGGGCGCGAGGTTTGCTTTCGTCGGCACGAAATCCATTGCGGCCCCAAGGATTCGTGAGCTATTTTTCGACTACCCCTCCCAATCGCTCGAACTAAGGAGATACTCCCGATGTATCTGAGAAGGCTCTTCCTTTGCATCCTGTTTTGCGGCATCGCGCTCTCGATTGTCGGCTGCGGCATTCGCTCAAACGACGATCTCGTCTACAGCCGACCGAGCCCGAAAGAAAATCCCTACGTCCCGATAGACGAGGGGGATTTCTTCCTTGCGGTAACGGTCTCCGGGGGGGGGAGCAGATCCGCGGTCTGGAGCGCGGCGGTACTAAAGGAGCTCTACCGCCAGGTAAAACTTCCCGGCAACAGAAGCATCCTGGACGAGATCGACTACATCTCGTGCGTGTCCGGCGGGAGTTTTTCTTCGTCCTACTACTGTCTCAACAAGCCCGAACAAGACACGACGCATACCGAAAAATACGACGAGTTCTTTTGTCGGTTCCTCGCCGACATGCGCTCGAACGTCCAGGGCAAGATTTTCGATGAGCCCAACGAATGGTACCGCATCTTCATCTCCGACGAGCATAAGGGCATCGCCTTCAAGAATGAACTGGACGAGCACTTCCTCCACGGGCGCACCTTCGACTATCTTTATAAGCGGGAGGAGAGCGGCGCGTCCCCGACCCTCATCATTAACGGCACCGAGATGGATTCCGGGGCGAAGTTCCTCTTCACGACGTTTCCTCCGTCGGCATTTACGCATCGAAACCTGATGGGCATCGTAGATGGCGAAAGCACGGGGATCATGAAGAGCAATATCCTCTACGAGGAGGCCGTCCTCGGTGTAAAGTTCTGTGACGATATCGGCCTTTCCATCGGCGACATGGAGGTATCGCGGGCCGTGGCCGCCTCGACGAGCGTGCCGCTCGTCTTCGGGCCGATCGTGTTGAAGGACGAGGTTCGATCGACGGCCGACAAACCGGCCTACGTGCACATCAATGACGGTGGCATTTCCGACACGCTCGGCCTGGAGACCGTCATGCAGCTCTTCCTGGACCGCTTTAACCGCCCCAAGAAGAAGAGCTTCCGGGGGGGACTGGTGCTCATCATCGACGCAAATCAACACCTGGACCCCGAGGATTCCATATACTTCGTGAAGGGCTTCGGGCCCTTCGCTCTCGTCGAGCGAAGCCGTGAGATCATCACCTATCGGGGGAAGAACCTCGCCTATCTGACGATCATGCTTCTCCAGCAGGATCCCCGCTACCGGGACATTCGTTTCGTTTACCTGTCACCCTACATGACCGACAACACCCGTGTAATCAATATCGTAAAGAAGACCCCCATACGGCTCAAGATTAAGCCCGAACAGGCCGACAACCTTGAATACGCGGCAAAGCTCGTCGTAGGGGCGGCTAAAGACCGTATTCTTGCGAACTTCAACGGAAAGGACGTTCCAACCGAGGAGCCGGCGTTCATCGAACAGAAGTAGCCCAGTACGTTGAGACGGCAATCAAGAACTGCCCCGCGTAGTACGGGATAAGCGAGAGTCTATTGTACCTCATGGGGATACGAAACCGGTTGATCGCCAGTATCAGATCCGAGATGTAGAACAACAGACTCCCCCCCGCCACGAGGACGGAGAAGAGAACACCGACGCGCGCCACGTACAGGGTCGATACCGCGGCCGACGCCATGAAAGAGATGATGAGAATGTAGAGGGCCACCGGCGCCTTCATCGTGCCGAGCCCCCCGAGGAGATAGATGTAAACGGCCGTTCCCAGCCCGAAGAACAGTGCCGAGATATAGGGGAGCTCCGGGGCGGCACCGGAAAATGCGATGAACGCGACGCCGTAGACGACGTGGGCGACTAAAAAGAGGATCAGGCCTATTCGAAATGCCGTCGCCTTTTCCTGGAACATGAGGGCCACGTCCCCGCCGAAGGATAGGAAGAGGCCGAGGGCGATCGCGAGAGAAAAGGAGCGGTCGGCCCCGGTCACGCAAAGGGAAAACAGACACGTCACGATGACAAGGATCGTGGATAACGGTTTGGTGATATAGATTCCGGCCCTCTTCTTGCGAATCTCGAAGGATACGAGTAACGATACCGATACCGCAAGCAGGGGGAGAATGAAAAGATACGGTCCCATCGCTTCTTTCCTCCAGATATCCGCCCGTATAGTATCAATAAAGTGCGATAAAATAAAATGCTTTTGTTTCCTTTTCAAAGAAAGGAAATCGTGATAATATAGTCAGAATTACCGTTACTCAATGGAGCCTTTGTGATGCAAAAAACCTCGACCGCGGTGCTCCTCGTTTTTACCTTTCTGGTCGTCTCCGCCTTCAAGGATGCCGCCTTCTCCCCGTTTGAGAACGGCAAGTACGGGTATCGCATCGAAATCCCCGAGGGTTTCGTCATGGAGGGAGACTGGGGCAAGCAGACCTCCTGGATGTATCAGCCGGGTGAGGGCGAGGAGTTTGAAGAGGCGGTCCGGCCGATCATCAGCGTCGTGGCCTCAGACATCCCCAGCCGCTTCTCTGCAAACGCACTCTACAATACGAAGGTCAAGAAGATCCAGGAGATGATCGCAGAGAAGGACTCGCCGTATGATGACCTCGAGCTCCTGACGCTCACCGGGGGGTACGCCCTCATGTATAAAGAGGTCGATAGGGACGATTCCCAGGCCCTCAATCATTGGTATGTCAACGTATACGGGAATAATAGATATTACATTATCGAAATCTCCGGCACGCACAGCCAGCTGAGAAAGTGGAGCTCGGAGTTCAAACACGTCGTGGAGAGTTTTGCGTTGGTGCCGTAGCGGTCGCCTCACCGCCGGACTCTGAAGCGATTGGCCTTCGGTGCCGTAATAGATTACTACATATATATATTATGATGGAACTCATATGAGAAAGACAATAAACAACGCCATTCACTCGGGAAAGGTAAAGAAGATCGCGCTCATCGCCCACGACGCGCGTAAGAAGGACCTCCTGGAATGGGCCGATTTTAACAGGCTGACCCTCTCAAAGCACAAGCTCTTCGCCACCGGCACCACCGGACAGTTCCTTCACGACGAGCTCGGCCTCCGGGTCACCTCCTTTAGGAGCGGGCCGCTGGGGGGAGACGAGCAGATCGGGGCCAAGATCGTGGACGGTGATATCGACTTCATGATCTTCTTCTGGGACCCCATGTCGTCACACCCCCACGATCCGGACGTCAAGGCGCTGTTAAGGATAGCGGTGCTCTACAACATCCCCGTGGCCTGTAATCGATCAACCGCGGATTTTGTCATCTCTTCGCACCTGATGGATGAGGAGTACGACAGGGCCATGGTCGACTTCGAGTCGCGGATTAAGCGGGAGATACCGTAGACCACCCATACGGGACATCGTTTCACGCATCGCCCGGTAGGGAGATACTATCCTATTCAGATATAATAGCAGGAACGACCATTGAGCAGAATCGAAACCGCCGTATCCACCTTCAACGAGGGGTTCTCCTGTTCCCAGGCGATCTTTTCGGCGTTCTCGGAGGAGCTCGGCCTCGACCCGACGACCGCCCTCAGGGTAGCCGGCGCTTTTGGCGGGGGTATGGCCGCAACGGCCAAAACCTGTGGTGCGGTAACGGGTGCGCTGATGGTGATCGGCCTCAGATACGCCATGGTGATTGCCTCCGACGACGCCGCCAAGAAAAAGACCTATGATATTTCGCGCGAGTTTATGCGTCGATTTGCCGAGAAAAATGGCTCCATCGTGTGTGCAGAGCTCCTCGGCGTTGATATCTCCACGCCCGAGGGCCATAAGAGGGCGAAGGATGAGGGGTTGACAAAGAGCCTCTGCCCGGGGTTTGTCCGGAGCGCGGCCGAGATCATCGAGGAGATCCTCTCAGAATAGTCTTGACAAAACTCGTAAAATCGTAAAAAGTATAGATACATACGTCCTCGAACCGAGGCTCTCGGAGCAGATAAAAGAGAATGGATTTTCATATCGTGATTAAATTCCTGATCCGATGAGGTGAGATCACGGGACCCGTGAGGTCCCGTCGGCATCCCTCATCGTCCGTCTTCCCGCCCACGGGATAGCGTCTCCCCACGCCCCGTCCGGGAAGACCGGGCACGGGGCGACAATGCACCATCCCAGAACAATCAGAATAACGAAAGACGTCGAGGAAGTCGCTCCCCTCACCTTTTTCCTTGCCCGGAAAAAGGAAGCACATTAACGGTCGTCTCACAGATGAGGAACCCATGATCTATCTTGATAACGCCGCTACTTCATTTCCTAAGCCGCAATCAGTCGTCGACGCGGTCTGTGACTTCATGACTCGCATCGGCGCAAACCCCGGCAGGTCTGGCCACCGCCTCTCGGTGGAGGCGGAAATAGTCCGCGTAGAAGCGCGGGAGCGAATCGCGCGGCTCTTCAACGGCACGGACCCCCTGCGCGTGGTCTTTACCGCCAACGTCACCCATGCGATAAACCTTGTGCTCTTCGGGCTGCTGAAACCCGGCGACCGGATCGTCACGACGGCAATGGAGCATAACGCCGTCATGCGGCCCCTCAGATTCCTTGAGACGCGGGGGGTAAAGGTGGCATTGGTCGCCGCCGCGCCCGACGGCACGGTCGACCCCGCCGACTTTGCCCACGAGCTGGAAAAAGGCGCGCGGCTTGCCTGCTCACTGCACGCCTCAAACGCCGTCGGCACGATAATGCCTATCGGCGAGATCGGGCGGCTCTGCCGGCGGTACTCGGTCCCCTTTATGGTTGACGCCGCCCAGACCGCCGGCAGCTATGGCATCGACATGGAGAGGGACAACATCGACATCTTGGCCTTCACCGGCCACAAGGGACTCCTCGGACCGACGGGGACGGGCGGCCTCGTGCTCGGCCCCGATGTCGACGAAAGATCGATTGTCCCCCTCGTCCTCGGGGGCACCGGGAGCAGGTCGGACAACGAGGCACAGCCCGATTTTCTCCCTGACCGGTTCGAGAGCGGTACCGCGAACATAGCCGGGATCGCGGGGCTTTCCGAATCCGTCCGGTGGGTCACTGAAAAGGGAGTCGACACGATCCGCGGACGCGAGATACGGCTGGCCGAAAGGCTCATCTCAGGGCTGGTGGATATTCCGGGCGTTACCGTCTACGGAACCAAAGACATGAGCAAGCGGACGGCGGCGGTCTCCTTTCGGGTCGCCGGAATCGACAACGCCGAGGTGGGCGGTCGCCTCTGCGATGATTTCGACATCATGTGTCGGGCCGGGCTCCACTGCGCCCCCCGCGCCCACATGACGATGGGGACCTTCCCCAAGGGCACCGTGCGGTTGAGCATCGGCCCGTTCAACACCGAGCCCGATATCGACGCGGCCATCCTCGCCGTCGAGGCGATAGCCGGAAAAAAATGAGACGATACCGGTGTTCATTTCGACCCCCTCATGATATGATGTTCGCACGCTGAATATGTACTATGGGTGACTTCTCGGTAATTTTGACCTTCTCCACGGGATACGCCATACGGGCGCAGAAAGTGCTGGCCGAATCGGGAATCGAGTCGAAGCTGATCCCGGTTCCGCGCCGTCTTTCCAGCGACTGCGGCGTTTCCGTCCGCATCCGCCGGACTGACGGCACCTCCGCGGAAGAAGTCCTCAAGGAGAAGGGGATCCTGTTTGATCGGATCGTCCCCCTGTAGAGAGGAACACGATGGAAAAGCTTCGGCTGACCCAGTGTGCCAAGGCGGCCGGCTGAGCCGCTAAGACGGCCCCCGGGCCGCTGGCGCAGGTCATGCGCACGCTGAAAGATCTATTCCCCCGAGAGAAGTTTCCCAACCTGCTGGTCGGCATGGACGATGGAGACGACGCAGCGGTCTATCGTGTCAATGAACATACCGCCCTCATCTTCACGCTCGACTTTTTCACCCCGGTGGTCGATGAGCCTTACGACTTCGGTATGATCGCCGCCGCAAACTCCATGTCCGACGTCTACGCCATGGGCGGGGACGTGACGTTGGCCCTCAACATCTGCTGTTTTCCCAAGGATATGTCGCCGGAGGTTACCTCGCAAATCCTCCGCGGCGGGGCCGACAAGGTCATCGAGGCCGGTGGGATCCTCTCCGGCGGCCACACCATCAACGACGACGAGCCGAAGTACGGCCTTGCGGTTATCGGCTTTGTTCACCCCAAGAAGTATCTCACCAAGGCGGGGGCAAAACCGGGGGACGTGCTCGTCCTGACTAAGCCCCTCGGCGTCGGAATAATTACGACGGCTCTAAAGGGGGCCCAGGCCAGGGCCGATCACGTCCGCGAGGCGACCGAGTGGATGGGACGGCTCAACCGTAAATCGTCGATCATTTTCCGGGAGGCCGGGGTGAACGCGCTGACCGACGTAACGGGCTTTGCCTTGATGGGCCACTCGCTGGAGATCGCAAACCACAGCGGCGTCCTCCTGCGATTTTTTTCGGACAAGATCCCGTTCCTTGGTGGCGCCCACGACTACGCCGCCGAGTGGCTCTTCCCGGGAGGCACGGCGACAAACAGGCAGGCCTACGACCGGGAGGTCCGGTTCGTAGGCGCAATCCCCGACGAAACCCAGGAGCTCCTCTTCACGCCGGAAACCTCGGGGGGGCTGCTTGCCGCGGTATCGAAGAAGAAGCTCGGGCTCATCCGATCGCGCTTCGCCGACGCGGGAGAGTCGCTCTGGGTGATCGGCGAGGTCGGCGAGGGGCGCGGCATCGAGGTGGTGGGTTAGCCGGCGCCCGGCGGCATCCGGACAAGAGGCCTAACACAACAACCCCTATATGAGAGGAATTAGTATGGACGACAAAGAAGCGTACAACAGAGCCGAAAAAAGAGTAGGAGACAAAATGGGTTTCTATACTCATTTCGGTGTCTACGTTATCGTCTGCGTGGTGCTCTACGTTATTAATCAAGTAACCAGTCCCAACGGGTACCAGTGGTTCATCTGGCCCGTCCTCGGCTGGGGTATCGCAATCCTTTTTCACTTCATGAGTGTTTTTGTCCTCTCCGGCAGTCTAAAAGAGCGGATGATCGAAAAAGAGCTGGAGCGACAGAAGCGAAAACAGGGATAGGAAATACGTCGGCGGCGGCCTCATCGTCCCCCGGCTCGCCGACGCCGATGGGACGTCCCAACCCCCCTCTTTCCCCGATCCTTTATGCCGACAGCCCCTTTGCGGCCATAGCGGGTAATTCTTGACGCATGATTTCCATTATGGTAATATTAGAAAAATTCGATCGTATAGCGTAATTACCCTGCCCTGGGGCATGCATGGCCACCGATAAGGAAGAGCGCAAGAATAGTGTCACGACCGACAAGGGCGTCCGTTCACAAAACGGAACGGGTGATCCTGCCGTTGCGAAAGACACTGCGCTCTTGAGCGCCGACGATATCCTCACGCCGGAGATCAAGAAATACCAGGCGATGCTCGAAGAGAACCCCGCCTCCCGCGTCTTCGCGTCTCTCGCGGAGCTCTACCGTAAGCGCGGAATGCTCGACGAGGCGATCAGCCTCTCCCTCAAGGGTCTGCGCACCCACCCTGCTTACGTCAGCGGGCGGGTCGTACTCGGGCGGGCCTACTTCGACAAGGGAATGTTAAAAGAGTCCGCCGAGGTGCTTGAAAAAGTCGTCGAGGTAAATCCCGATCACCTCATGGCCAACAAGGTCCTCGGCGACGTATCGCTCATGAAGGGCGATACCGAAAAGGCCAGGGACTACTTCGAGCGCGTCCTGGCGCTGGCTCCGGAAGACCTCGAGGTTATGAAGAAACTCGAGCCGATGCGAGCGAGGCAAGACCCGGACCGTCGGCCGACGCCCGAACCGGCCCAAGAGGTCATCGAGGGGGAGTCCCTCGAAATCGTCGATCACGACCGGATCGCCACCAGGATAATGGAGGCGCAGATTGTCCAGGATCTCGACGAGGCCCCGGACCAGACGCCGGGCCCCGGCATCGATCTGAGCGTCGACGAGATATCCGCAATCCTCGTCAAGGCCGGCCGGCAGATCGGTGACATTCGATCGAGCCGCGAGGTAGGCGACGAAAGCGGCCGGGATTCCTTCTTCCCGATACGTAAGGTTTCCGAGACGGCGCCTCTTCCCTCCGGAGAGCTTCCACCACTCTTTTCGGCGATCGAGCACATCCAGATCGGGATCATCATCACCGACCTCGACGGCAAGATACACTACGCCAACCCGTCCGTGGCCGTCATGCATGGATGGGAGCCCAATGAGCCCGCCGGCCGCCACCTTTCGGATTTCTTCCCGCCCGGAATCTTCCAGTCCATCACGATGCACGAGATCCTCGAAAAAAAGAGCCTCACGCGGGATACCGTCAACATAAAAAGGGATAGATCGGTCTTTCCGGTGAGGATGACCTACGACATCGTGGAGAACGACAACAATGAGCCGACCTTTATCATCGTCAGCATGGACGATCTGACCAAGCACGCCGAGATCGACGAGAGCCTCTGGGAGTATGCCGTCAAGGACGTGCAGACGGGACTCTTCAACCGTCGCCACTTCGTCACTAAGATCGGTGAGGAGAAAAAGCGTGCCGAGCGGATGGACTATCCCCTCTGCCTCATGGTCTTTGCGATCCCGAATTTCAAATCATACCTGAACCTGCGGGGTGATAAGTCGGCCGATAAGGCGCTTTCGGAAATCGGAAAGATCACTCGGCGCTCGATCAGAAAGGAGGTGGACAGCGCCTACCGGTTCGGCGAAGATGAGTTCGCGGTGATCCTGCCGACGGCCACCGAAGAAAAGGCGAAGATCGTCGTCAACCGTCTGAGGGAAAAGGTAAAAAAGAAGCTCCCGGATATCGAGATCAGGATCGGCACGGCCTCCCTTGCCGACCACGGGTCGGTTGAAGAGCTGATCGCCGCGGCGGAAAAGGCGATGTACCAGACATAGGTGTTTTGTTACGGCGCCGCGAGCTTAGGGGAGATGGAATTGCAGCACCTCCACTTTCCCCACCCGAGCTTCATCTGATCAACCCGGACAGGAAAATTCCCAGAATCACATGCAAAAGACCGCTAAACACAGATATGATGACCGTGATTATAGACGAAAGCACGGTGATCGACACGGACAGAATAATGACGAATGCCACACCGATGATCAAGAACTTGACGGCGCGCGCGCTTGTCTGCTCGTCGACCGGAGCATCTGAGCCGGCCGTATCGAGCCGAGTTGTTCCCTTCCGTGCATCGAGGATCAGTACCGAGCCGCCGCAATGGTCGCACTGAGCCTTCTCCTTATCCGGGGAAACCTGCAGTGTGGCCCCGCAACTCGGGCACTTCAACTCGATCATTCGCACGTCTTGTCCGCCGTCCGTCATTGGCAGCAACCCCTTTACCGTTGATCCGCCACCTGCACCCACCTACCGACAATCCTTCAAAAGGATACTCCACCCGAGGCGCGGAAACGCTTAGATATCGTCTCGAGCTCATTTGAACAGGCCGAAGAACACGATCCCCAAAACTACGAGCGTCATCACCCCGATAATTATGACGGAAATCAGAATGGGGGCCACGAAGGTGGCGGCGAAACCGAGGAGGGCAATCTTGACGACGCGCTTCTCGGTCTCCTCGTCAACGACCCCGGACTCCGGCGGAGTCTCGACCTCCTTCGATTCCCTTTTCGCATCGACGATCAATACCGAGCTGCCGCAATGGTCGCATTGAGCCCTTTCCATATGCGGGGAAACCTGCAGAGTCGCCCCGCAATTCGGGCATTTCAACACAATCATTCGCACATCGTTTCCGTCGTCCACCATCATTGGTATCTCCGGTACGTTTTCTTCGCTCAGCCGCGCCAGATGATATCGAAACAAACGGTCCTTTCGGACAACTGGGTCAAGGAGCCGACGCTGCGGCTCTCCGAAGCCGTTTCAGCTAGAGGCCCAAGAAAGACAGGAGAACGAGCAAGCCGTGGCAGAAGCCCGAGGCAATGGTAACGTATGCCACGCGTGAGTGCCATTTCATCGGGATGACCCGGATCCTGCGCTTATTGAGGATCGAGATGGCTGCAGTCAAGAGGAGAAGGAGAATACGTGAGAATGCCCAAATAGATCACGACCGGGATGCCGAGGATTATATAGCCTGCGATTGACTGAAACATGACGGCTCCTTATAATAGTTTTCAACTCTAAAAAGGATACTACGGATTAAAAAGGATGTCAAACCGTATGTGCCAAGCCGTCCCACAAAAGAAAGGGGGAGCATTTCGCTCCCCCTTTCTTCTTAATAGCTATCCCCCCGCTCATGGCACGCGGGACGATGTCGATCGGTCTTCCCTTACAGGCCCACGATGGATACCGAGCAGACGCTCATTGCCGGGAAACCGCCGAGGTTGTGGGTGAGGCCGAACTTCGGGTTCTTGATCTGGCGCTCGCCCGCCCGGCCCAGCAGCTGATTGTACATCTCGTAGAGCATGCGGATGCCGGAGGCGCCGATCGGATGGCCGAAGCACTTGAGGCCGCCGTCCGGCTGGCACGGGAGCTTTCCCTTGAGGTCGTAGAAGCCCGCGCTGATATCCTCGATGGACTTGCCGCGCGGCGAGATCTGGAGGTCCTCATAGGTGGCAAGCTCGGTGATGGAGAAGCAGTCGTGCACCTCCATCATGCTGAGCTCCTCACGCGGGTTCTTGATGCCCGCCTCGTCGTAGGCCTTCTGGCCCGCGCGGAGGTCGTCTCGACGTGGGCGCCGTCCCAGCTGTCGTACCACATCTCCTCGCCGGACGTAACGGCGATCTGGAGCGCCTTGACGAGGACGGGATTGGTCTTCCGAGCTTCTTGGCGATCTCCGGGGTGGTCACGATTGCGGCGGCCGATCCGTCCGATACGCCGCAGCAGTCAAACAGGCCCAGCGGCCATGCGATGATCGGCGCGGCCATGATCTGATCAACGGTAACGGCCTTCCTGCAGGTGGGCCTTCGGGTTGAGGGCGCCGTTGGCGTGGCTCTTGGCCGAGATCTTGGCCAGGCCCATCTTCAACTCCTCGGGCTTAACCCCGTACTTTGCCATGTAGCCGGTCGCCATGAGGGCGAAGGATCCGGGCGCCGTGGCATTGGGCATGAAGAGCCGGTTAAAGGTCCCCATCGCCGTTCCGAAATCGGGAAGACCGCCGTATCCGGTGTCTTTCAGCTTCTCGGCGCCCAGCGCGAGCGCGATGTCGCACGCGCCGGAGGCGACGGCATAGACGGCGCCGCGGAAAGCCTCGGTGCCGCTGGCGCAGAAGTTCTCCACGCGGGTCGCGCCGATGTACGGCAGCTTCAGGGTCATCGGGAGCGCCAGGGCGCTCTTGCCGACGTTTACTTCGTCAAAGCAGACGCCGAACCACGAGGCGTCGATATCTTTCTTTTCAATCCCCGCATCGGCGAGGGCCTCGCCGAACGACTCGACGATCAGGTCCTCAGCGGACATATCCCAGCGCTCGCCGAACCGGGTGCATCCCATCCCGATGATGGCGACTTTATCTCTGATCCCACTTGGCATCGTTTTTCTCCTTGTATAGAGTGTCCTCTGTTATTACTTGGCGGGTACGACTTTCCAGAAGTAGCCGTGAACGCCCCGTTTGTCATCATAATATTTTCTTCTGAAGGAGAGCTTCACCTTCTGGCCAACGGAGAGGTCTTCCAGCTTGCAGTCGGTGAAGTCGGTCCAGAGCCTTCCGCCCCCCTTGAACCTGATTATACCATAGACCTGCGGGGGGTCATATGAAAAAGCGAGCATGTCTCCGGTATAGGAGAATATCGTCGCCTCCTTATCGGAGAAGCGATAGTCCTCCATCTGGTCGACGGCGCCGCAATCGGGATTGACACAGATCCGCTGGGGCGGGAACTGGGGGGTGTTGCACTCGGTGCACTTGGTGCCGACCAGTGAAAGCACGGCTTTGCGCTTCCTCCAGAGGGTGGAAAAGGCGGTGGGAGCGCTATCCTCTCCGCGGATGCCCAGCTCCATCGGGATGATGTTTCTGAATACCCCGTACTTCTCGTAGGGGGTAAGCTCCGCCTTGTTTGCCAGCGATCCCTTGATCCCGGTTATTCCGGAAAGCTTCGTGATCTTGTCGGTTACCTTGAAGAGCAGTGCGTCGCAGCCGCTGCCGAAGCTGGCCATGATGATCTTGTCTCCGGGCTTGGCGTCCTGGAGCGCCGACACCATCATGACGAGCGGATGGGCGGTGCCGGTATCGCCGGTAACGGCGTGCATGTTGTCGTGGATTGCCTCGGGCTTGAACCCGAGCTTCGTCCCGATGTTCTTGTGGTCTCTGCCGAAGTAGCACGGGTAGACGACCTTTGCCACCTCGTCGGCCTTGGTCCCGGTCTTCTTGAGAAGTCCGTTGATTGCCTCGGGGATGAACCGGGTATACCCCTCGTCCCTGATCCAGCGCTCTTCCCAGGTGCGGTCAAAGGTCTTGCCTTCCCCCCGGAAGTGATCGACAAAGTCGTGCGAGACGGAAAACGATCCTAAGAGCTCCGCCACGACATTATCTTTTCCGATGACGAGGCAGCCGGCGCCGTCGCCGTAGAACTGCTCGACCATGCTCCCCATCTTGCCGATCCGAAAGTCGGCGGCCAACACCATGATATTGCCCGCTTCACCCGCCTTTACGGCGTCGGAGGCGGCCAGAACCGCGGTAGTCCCGCCCTTAGTGGCCTCGCCGAAGTCGGCGATACGAATATCGGTCCCGAGGTCCATTGCGGCGGCCGCGATGGCCGCGCACGAGCGCTCTTTGTACGGAAGGGTTGTTGAGGCGAGGTAAACGCCGTCAATCTTTTTTCGATCGATACCTGAAAGGGCATCCAGTCCGGCGGCAACCGCCATCGTGAGGCTGTCCTCATCGTAGTTGGCCACGGCCTTCTCGCCCTGGGCGACGGAGATAGTCACCGGGTTAAACCACCCCATCGCGCCAAATATGTTGAAGCGATTGAGTCTGTACCTCGGTACATACCCTCCAAAGGATGTAATGCCTACCATTTCCATAGTCTCCTTTTAAAAGTTGAACGCATATGTCTGGCTTCGATTTGTTCTCGCGTGGAGCGTCCGCTCCGGGGACAAGCGGGGTTTCTGCCGGTGTCCCTTTTCCCTCCGCCGACCGGTGAAGATTGAGCGCCACTCAGTTTACCGATTGAGCCTCGGTAAACTGAATGACCCTCGGACTTTTTTTATTATAAATGGGCCTTTTTGTCAAGCTTTTTTGTACAATTGATTTCACTAATGATATTTATCACTTGACAAATGGATGGCCGAATCAATATAATTGAGCCCTGCTCGGCAATGCTGGGTTATATGTTTCTACAGGGCGTGAAAATGGCCGAAAATACAAAGAAAATGAGCGATGCTCAAAAGAACCTCTCGCGGGTAGCCAATGGCCTCAAGACCAATCGGGACCCCGCCGACAAGAGGGAGCGAATCATCGCCGCCGCCGAGAAGATATTCGCCCAGAAGGGATACTTCGAGACCACGATCGCCGAGATCGCCCGGGACGCGCAGGTGGCCGAGGGGACTATCTACGAATATTTCGCCAACAAGAAGGATCTCCTGTACGCCGTCCCCGAAAACTACCTTGCCGAGTACGCGGACTTCGTCCTGGATCACCTGCAGGGGATCAAGGGCGCCCTCAACAAGCTCAGAAAGATCATCTGGTGCCACCTCTCCTACTTCCGCAACCACAAAGATTTCACCAAGATCATGACGCTGGAGATCCGCATCGATCCCGACTACTACAAGAGCAAGACATACGAGAACCTCAAGCTCTATTCGGACCTGATCATCCAGATTATCACCGAGGGGATCAAAGAGGGTGAGATCGCCCCCTCGGTCAACCCTCACATCATACGGGATATGATCCTGGGCACCGTTGAGCATGTCTCCATCCCCTGGCTCATCTTCGGGCGGGAGATTCCCATCGACAGCCTCGTCGAGGATATCTCGAGGGCCATCTTCACGGGCCTTGCGCCGCGCGAAAAGGTCTTGAAGGTCAATCTCAACGGCTTGGTTATGGGCGTGGACGATAAGGAACTATAAGTACTATACAGGTATTTTTTTCAAGAGGAGGCCCTTATGGCGGACAAATCAAAACTGGGAATGGAATTTTCCCCCTTCACCTACGAAGTAGAGAAGGGAAAGATCGCCGAGTTTGCCATGGCGATCTCCCAAAAGGAAAGCAAGGAACAGATCGACCAGATCTATGCCAGCAAGGAGGCGGCAAAAAAAGAGGGATACGATGACATCATCATCCCCCCGACCTTCCAGACCTGCTTTGCCCTTTGGGGAGGCGGCGGCTTGATGCCGATGATCACGTCCCTCGGCATCAATCTCGGCAGACTCCTGCACGGCGAGGAGGAATACGAGTACCTCACGCCGATCCATCCGGGAGACGTCATCACCTGCAAGACCAAGGTGGTGGACATGTACCAGAAGGAAAAGAAGAACAAACCGGGCAGTTTCATGGAATTTACCGTCCTTGAGACCGAGATGAAAAACCAGAGAGGCGAGGTGGTCATCAAAGGCCGCTCAACCCTCGTCGAACGGTAGGAGGAAGCCATGGCAAAGGAAGTATATTATAAAGATATCAAGGTCGGCGACGAGATGCCCTCCTTCACCTCTGACCCCATCACGAGGACCCATCTGGTCCGCTATGCCGGCGCCTCGGGGGACTTCAACCCCCTGCACCACGATAACACCTTCGTGGCGCTCTTCGGTCTGCCCAACGTCATCGCACACGGCATGCTCATCATGGGGCTTACCGGAAGGGCCGTCACCAACTGGATCCCCCAGAAGCACCTCAAGAAATATAAGGTCCGCTTCTCCGGGATGACCGATCCCATGGACCTCAACGACGCGGCCAACACCACCAAGCGCGCCACGATCACCGTCAAAGGCAAGGTCGTCAAGAAGTGGGAGGAAGGAAAAGACAAGCTCGTCGAATGCGAGATCGAGTCGGCCGACGGCAACGGCATCGTCAAGCTGACAGGCTCCTTCGTGGCCGCGCTTCCGTAGCATTCGCATTCATGGGCGGCCAAGCCGCCCGGGTTCTTAGAGCGCTCGTCTCCCGAAGTCGGCACGAAAACGCGGCCGGGAGACCGCTAAGGGGCGTTATAAAGACAGTGCATAAACCACCATATATCTTTTACAGAGGAGCGGACAATGGGAAATATTGATTTCAAAGGAAAGGTTGCAATCGTGACGGGCGCGGGCGCGGGACTCGGGCGCACGTACGCCCTCGAGCTTGCCAAGCGCGGCGCAAAGGTCGTCGTGAACGACCTCGGCGGTGCCCGTGACGGCTCCGGCGCGAGCCAGGGCCCGGCACAAGTCGTCGTCGACGAGATCAAGAAAGCCGGCGGCCAGGCGGCCGCCAACTATGACAACGTCTCCACCATCGAGGGCGGGCAGAAGATCGTCAAGACCGCCGTGGATAACTTCGGGACGGTCGACATCGTCATCAACAACGCCGGTATCCTTCGCGACAAGAGCTTTCTCAAGATGGAGCCGGATATCTGGGACGTGGTTATCGCGGTGCACCTGAGAGGCGCCTACTGTGTCACCCAGCCGGCCTTCGCCATCATGCGCGAGAAAAACTACGGCCGCGTCGTGCTGACCACCTCTGGCGCAGGGCTTTACGGCAACTTCGGCCAGACTAACTACGCTTCGGCGAAGATGGGCCTCTACGGCCTCATGAACGCCCTCAAGATCGAGGGTGCCAAATACAACGTCAAGGTGAACACCATCGCGCCGGTGGCGGCCTCCCGCCTCACCGAGGACGTCATGCCCCCCGAATTCTTCGAGAAGCTGAAACCCGAGTTCATTACCCCGCTCGTCACCTACCTCGCCTCCGAGGAATGCCAGGACACCGGCTATGTCTTCAACTGCGGCATGGGCTGGTACAGCAGATCGGCCATCCTCATGGGCAAAGGAGTGATCATCGGAGACGGCAAGCGGGACATCAAGGCCGAGGAGATCAAGGACAACTGGAAAAAGATCGTGGATCTCGCCGGCGCACGCGAAGTCGGCAGCGTTCAGGAGACGTTCGTCGAGATGATGTCAATCGTACAGAAATAGACATTTTTCCACGCGGGGCGGGGGCTTCCTCCGCCCCTCTTTTTTGGCTATGATCATCGGAGTAATCGCCGACATTCACGGAAACTCACCGGCGCTCGTGGCGACACTGCACGAGATGCCCGGAACTGACCTCATCCTGCTGGCCGGGGACATCGCGGGACGCGCCCACGAGCTCGTGGAAGTCCTCGAGATTATCGACGCGCACGGCATACTATACGTCCAGGGCAACCATGAGGAAACGGCGATCAACTACTACTCTCTTTTCGGGGGAGACTCCCGGCTCGCCGACGCGGTGCGACGGATACGGGAAACGCCGTACCGCAAAGACCTTGTGCTTGACAAAAGAAAGATCATCCTTGCACACGGAAGCCCGGACAACCCCAAAAAAGAATATGTTTATCCCGAATATCCTTACTTTGACCGTTTTTTGGCCCTCGGCTTCGACTTCATTATCCTGGGCCACACCCACGTCCCCATGGTGGTCGCCAGAGATCACACGACGATTATCAACCCGGGCTCCGTCGGCGAGCCCGAGGCTAAGGATCCCCGCCCAAGCTACGGCTTGATTGACACGGCGCGCGGGACGGCGGAGGTCCGCTATGTGAGAAATTACGTAGAAAAGAAGAGGCTCCGGTACATCACGCCCTTTCGCTGGGGCCGCTATTCCCTAACGGCCGGACCGGGGCTTATCCCCTGATACAATAAAGAGGACTATTCAGCTACCATAACCACGCTCTGCATATCATGAGACAGGAGGCCACACATGTCATTGTTGGAACAGATCTATACGGAAGATCATCGGATTTTCCGCGACGCCCTCAAGAAGTACCTCGAGGCAAACGTCACCCCCTACGCCGACGAATGGGAGAAGGCCGGCATCACCCCGAAAAAAGCCTGGAAAGACTTCGGGGCCCAGGGGTTCCTCTGCCCCTCGCTCCCGGAACAGTACGGCGGCTCCGGTGTCGGGTTTGAGTACTCGGTCATTATCCTTGAGGAAATTTCCAGGACCAAGCAGTCGGGTCTGGCGGTATCCCTGCACAGCGACGTAGTGGTCCCCTACATCTCCTCCTTCGCCAACGACGAGCAGAAATCCCGGTGGCTCCCCGGATGCGCCAGCGGCGACATCATCACGGCCGTCGCCATGACCGAGCCAAACGCCGGCTCGGACCTGGCCGCCCTCAGGACAACCGCCGTCAAAGACGGAAAGGACTATATCCTCAACGGTCAGAAGACCTTTATCAGTAACGGGATCAACTGCGACCTCTGCATCGTGGCCGTCAAGACGGATCCCAAGGCCACCCCTCCGTACGCGGGGATCTCTCTGGTCGTCGTGGAAGACGGGACACCGGGCTTCGTCAAGGGGAAAAGATTCGATAAGATCGGCATGAAGAGCCAGGACACCGCCGAGATGTATTTCGAGGACTGCCGGATACCGCGCGAAAACCTCCTCGGAGAGGAAGGCGGCGGCTTCAAGTACCTGATGCAGAAACTTCAGCAGGAGCGGCTCGTCGCCTCCTGGGGCTCACAGGTCTTAGCCGAGATCGCCCTGGAAGTCACGATCGAATACGCCAAGAGCCGCGAGGCGTTCGGCAGGCCGATATCCCGTTTCCAGCACAACTCCTTCAAGCTGGCCGAGATGGCCACCGAAGTAGAGCTTGGGAGGACCTTCCTTGAGGCATTGACGCTCGATCACATCGCGGGACGCGACGTCGTCAAGAAGGTCTCGATGGCCAAATACTGGGTCTGCGAGATGGCCAACCGCATTGCCCAGCAGGGCGTCCAGATCCACGGCGGCTATGGCTACATGGAGGAGTACCTTATCGCCCGGCTCTTCAGGGACGTGAGGATCCATACGATATTCGCCGGCACTTCCGAGGTCATGAAGCTCATCATCTCCCGGATGATGGGCCTGTAAAATAGAGGTGATGCGTATCGGGGGGGCGTCGGCCCCCCGATATCCCGTCCTACGCCGTGACGGTCCGCCGGATTGCTCCACCCTATCGCCTCTCGCTGTGACGAGCAAGTTTCCTACGCCCTTTCCCATTACCCCCGCTCCATGACCTTCATACCGACTTTCAGCACAAGGCACGTCGGGACAAATTGCATTGACGATACCATGATTTTATTTGCCCACCCGGCCACAACGCTTCTCTTTCCGCGCATGAGCGCGCGGTACCCGATTTTTGCCACGGTCGCCGGGTCCATGACGCCGCTCTGAAAGAGCTTCACGTCACCCATCCCCGCCCGCTCGGCAAACCTCGTCATGGTGGCCCCGGGGCAGAGCGTGGTCACGGTGACGCCCGTCCCCTTGAGCTCCTCGGCGATCGCCTCCGAGAAGCTCAACACGTACGCCTTCGTGGCCGCGTAGACCGCGTTTTTCGGCACCGGGACGAATGACCCCGTGGAGCCGACGTTCATGATCCTGCCCCGGCCACGCCTGATCATCCCCGGCAGCAGCAGCTTTGTCAGCCCCGTCAGCGAGGCGATGTTGGTCTGGATCATCTCGGTCTCCTTTTCGAGCCTCGTCTCGGAAAAGAGTCCGTACTCGTTGAACCCTGCGTTGTTGACCAACACGTCTACCGTGAGACCCTGCTTCTCAACGAGAGCGACGATCTCCGACGCCGATTGGGGACGAGCGAGATCCGAGGAGATGACCTCGACCGGGATCTGGAACATGCCTTCGATTTCCTTCTTTACCCTGCCCAGGCGTTCTTTGTCTCGCGCTACGATCACGAGCCCGAACCCGTGCTTCGCAAAGACATTTGCCAGCTCGTAGCCGATGCCGCTGCTCGCGCCGGTGATGAGCGCCGTCTGGCCGTTGTTCCGTGTCATTATAAGTTCCTCCTTCTCATTGGTTTATTACTATAGTTTCACAACTATCGAACATTTATCTCAAAAAAAATCACTTCTTTCCCTTCCCGATCGCCATCACCTCGCCGACCTTTTCCAGCATCTCCGGATTGACGTTCGCGACAAGATATTTCCCCCGCCGCTCGGTCGTGATGAGCCCCGCGTCCTCCAGCTCCTTGAGGTGGTGGGAGATCGTCGGCGCGCCGATTTTCAGCGAGTCGATGATGAGGTCCGTAACGTAGCAGACATCCCCCGACGCGAAGCGCTCCTGGCACTTCTCGGCGATCTTCAGGTAGAGGCTGAGACGGTTGGGGTTGGACAGCGCCTTGAAGACGCGCGCCATCTTCTTTTCGTCGATTGTCTCGGACATCACCATACCCACTATTCCCTTACCCCCTCACGATTACCCGTTGCCTGACGCCTCGATGACAGGGGACGAACGGACTAACCATACCATAGTTGCATAACTATCGAAATGATAGCTTACGAAATGCAGCCTGTCAAGTAATTTTTTGATTACTCATCTTTTTTGTTGGTTCGATGCCGCAGGAGCCCCGTAATTGCTCTGATCTCACCGAACCGAAGAACCGGGTATGACCTCTCTCAAACCGGTCCTTCCCTACTCATCCTTGAACTCCGGCTCCCGCTTGCCCAGGAACGCCCCGATCCCCTCGACGCACTCGCCGCACTCGATGAGGCAGATCGCCCTCTCCGACTCAAATTGAAGGGCCTCCTTCATCGCGACGTCCGGCGTCTCCCGGATAACCCTGAGCGCCTCCCGCACCGCCCGGGGGCCGTTCTTCGCGATCATCTCGGCCGTGGCAAGCGATTCCGCAAGCGACTCGTTCCTCTCGCTCACCGCGTTGATGAGGCCTATCGCAAACGCCTCGTCGGCCAAAACCTTCCTCCCGGTAAGGATCAGCTCGGCCGCGCGGGACGGCCCCACGAGGCGGGTCAGCGCCACCCCTCCCCCCCAATCGGGCATGAGGCCGAGCCTCACCTCCGAAAACGAGATAACCGCGTCGGGGTCCATGAATCTCATGTCGCACCGGACGGCAAGCTCCGCCCCGCCGCCGTATGCGATCCCGTTGACGGCCGCGATGATGGGGACGGGCAGCGCCATAAGTCGGTCGACTCCTCCTCTGATGCCATGGATCAGCTCCTCGATGGGCCGCCGGTCCTTATCGTTCAGGGCGGTGACGAGACGCGATACCTGGGGATTGGTGGGGCTGACGTCAAACCCCGCCGAGAAGGACTCTCCCGCTCCGGTGACCACGATCACCCGCGGGAGTTTCTTCGTAAGACGTCCGACCGCATCATCAAGCCCCCGCCACATCGACTCGTCAAAGGCATTCTTTTTCGAGGCGCGATCAAGCCGGATGACGGCGATATGATCCTTCGGTTTTAGGTACTCGACGCGCACACCGTAGTCGGACATCACGAGTCCCCCCTGTCTCATAGAGCATCAGAGCTCGCCGAAAAAATCTATGATTGTCTTGGCTACTTTATCTCTTTCCACGTCCCACGTCAGGATATGGTACGACTCGGAAAACCACTCGATGCGTTTGACAGGAGAGCTCACCTTTCTCAAGATGAGGGCGGGGTTATCAGCCGGGATGACGTGATCGTTCTTGGACTGCATGACGATCAGCGGGGCCTTCACCTTGCCGAGGCTCTTCTCGGTCATCCTCATGAACCGGATCAGCTGCAGTCCCGCCCGGACGGGGCCGTGGCTATAGGTGACGAGCTTTCCCTTCATGGCGGGGTCTTTGATATCGGGCCCGCTCTTTTTTTTCGCCGCGGGGAGGAGCCGAAGCCCCGGGATAAACGAGATCAGGGCGGCGCAATAGCGGATGAGCGGGCTGTGAAACCTGATGGGGACCGAAAGGACGGCGGCCCCGGCGGCATTGTAGCCTTCGGAGAGGAGAAAGAGCGCGATCGTGCCGCCCGCGCTCATCCCGACGACGAAGACCTTCGGGTAGACCGCCGCCAGCGATTCAAACGAGGCCGCCGCCTCACGATGCCAGTCGACCCAGCCGGTTCGGTCCAGGTCTCTTACGCTCGTGCCGTGCCCGGGGAGCCGTGGGGCGAAGACCGTGTACCCCGCCTCGTTGAGCTTCGTGCCGAGATAGCGCATCTCAAACGGTGAGGCCGTAAAGCCGTGCAACAGCAGGCAGGCCCGCATCCCCCCGTCGAGGAAGAAGGGCTCGGCGCCCGGTATAATCGCCTCGGTCATTGATACATCCTCAGCTCAGCTCGACCGGGATTTGACAGGCCGCGCCGCTCTCGTCCGTGACGATCTGGATGGTCGATTCTATGACGTGGTATTTCAGAGAGAGCTGACGGTTTATGTGGCGAAGAAGTGCCATGGGGTTCTTTACTCCGTCGTTGATCCCGATGTGGGCCGAAAAGACCAGCATATCCGGCGTGATCGCCCAGAGGTGCGCGCTGTATATCCCGGCGATCTCCGGGAATGAGCTCATGAGGTCGGTGGCGATGGTGTCACTGTCGAACCCGCCGTCTCCCGGCGCCATCTCCATGAGGATCTTTCCCGAATCCCTGAGGACGCCCCAGGCCCAATAAAGGATCGCGATCGAAATCCCGATGCTCACGATCGGGTCAATGATTGTCCAGCCGAAGTAGTAGATCACCACCGCGGCCCCGACGACCCCCACCGATGAGGCAGCGTCGGCCATGAGATGATAGAAGACTCCCTTGACGTTGAGGTCGTGTTTGTGGCTCCCCTTGAGGATGAAGATCCCGGCCACGTTGGCAATGAGCCCCACCATAGCCACCACGAACATCTCAAACCCGAAGACCTCCCGGGGCGTTATGATGCGGAGCACCGACTCCCAGACGATGACCGCAGAAACCAGAACGAGAAAAATCCCGTTGACGAACGACGCGAGGATCTCGGCCCGGTAGAGCCCGAATGTCCGGTGGTGGCAGGGGGGCTTGCGGGCGATGGATATCGCGGCAAGCCCGATGATGATCGCAAAACAGTGGGTGAACATGTGGCCGGCGTCCGAGATCAGCGCGATGCTTCCCGAAAAGAGACCACCGGCGATCTCCACGATCATAAAGATCGAGGTGACGATAAGCGATATGATCAGCTTTTTTCTTTCTACCTTGCGGTATTCGAAGAGGCGCTCGGAAAATGCGCCTCTGTGGTCATGATAGGCATGGTTATGACCATCCTCATCGTAGTGTTCCATCACTCTTGTCGGACTCCTTATAGAATAGGATACTCACGCTTTTTCTTTTAGTATAGCATCCGGGCGCAAAAAAAGCCATAGGGTTTTGACCAACCACGCATTGCGGGCCGTGCCGGGCGGGCGCCTGGTATCAATAGCCGAGATCGAGCTTCGATATCGGTACGCCTCCCCCTGCTGCCCAGTTGTTCCTCTCGGATTCGACGATGACGAACAGGATGTCACGTTCGGGAACTCCCGTGCGCTCGTGGATAATCCCGTTGAGTCTTTTGAAAAGATTTTCTTTCATCTCATCGGTCCTTCCCGAAAACATGAGGATCTCTACGAAGACGAAATCGCGACTTCGGCTTTCGTGCGTCGCTCGGAAGAAAATATCGGATTCATAGAGGATCACGTGGCCATGATCCGGTTTGATTCCGAGTGTCTCCACGAGGGCAAGCCGGACCTCCTTTACCAGCATTCCCCGGCGGAACACGTTGCGGGACGAGACATGGAGCTTTACCAGCGGCATATCGTACTCCTTGCTTATTGTTGATCATCGCTCTCGTCTATAAGACACCGTATCTACCCACCGGTTGCGCCGGATACGGGCAATATGATATACTTTCCGTCATCGGTAGAGGAGAAGAGATGAAAAAAACGGCGATCATATGCGTGCTTTTCGTCGTCTTTCTGTTTATTCTTCATAGTGCCGCCCATGCCGCGTCCGCCCGCGATCTCAACACCGAGGGATATGAGCTTTACAAGGCGGGAAAATATCCCGAGGCGCTCGCCCTTTTTAAACGCTCCGTGGCCGCCGACCCCGACTACGCGCTGGCCCACTACAACCTCGCCTGCACACTCGGCGTCCTCAGGAAGCGCGGGCCCGAGGCGATCTGCCGGTACGATGCATACAAGTCAGCCATCCTCGATCACCTCGAGGCGGCCCTACGCCTTGATCCCGACACGCTCACGAAGGTGTCCGGCGATCCCGACCTCGACCCTGTCCGAGACACCTTCCGCTACCTGAGGATCGTGGGCGTCAGCCCGGACGATGAGGACGATATCAGGACGATCCTGGTCCACGTCACGTGGTATGGCCCCGCGATAGGCGCCTTCGGGGCGGGGGCGGGCCTCTCCTTTCACGATGACGGCACGCTTGTGCTTTGGACGATCGATACGACCGGCGAGTCGGTAAAACGCGTGGACCTCGCCGGGAGCTTTTTGATTTCAGGAAATCAGGTGACGGTCACGCTGGAAAAACCGCTGGGCGACGCGACGGTCTTCAAGGGGATCCTCATGCCCGGAGGGACGCTGGACATCCCGGGTCTCCCCGGCCCTTTCACCGACGATCCCCACGACTGCGAAGCGTAACGACACCGCAAGAAAGCTATTTCATCAGCGTCTCAAGGGAGAGGTCCTTATAGTAGATCGCCTCGGTGATCCCATCACTCCTCGTGATCGACTCCATGTATGTCCACCCCTCTTTCTCGTAGAGGCCCGCAGCGGTGTGGGTGAAGAGATAGAGGCGCCCTACCCCCGCATTATACGCGCTTCTCTCTCCCGCCCGGAGGAGCTGACGACCGATATCCCGTCCGCGGTAATCTCCCAGGACGTAGAGGGAAGCGAGCCACGGGTTGAGATCGGGCCGCTCGGTCAGGTCGTTCAGTTTGATCGTCACGCTTCCCACCGGCATCGTGTCTTCTATGGCGATCAGGGTAGAGGGGACCTTATCGATCTGCATGCGCTCCCCGTAACGGGCGATGATCTCGTCAAACGGCTGCTTTCCGACGTGCCACTCCCGGTAGTTCCAGAAGGCGATGATCGGCAGGTAGTGCGGAAAGTCGGCGAGGTAGTGAATCGAGGCCATTGGCATGGTTCCTTTCCTTTGTGGCGAGACGATTATAGCAGACGCGCTGCCGTTTCAAAAGGAAATAGTCGCCACGCACAACCGATGACGGAATGTGCGCATGGACCGCGGTGTCCGCGCCGGCCACAAAATCCTTGATATTTTGATGAGGTCCCGCTATAGTTTTAGTACTGAAAACCCGAATAAGGTCTCGTTGATGACCATGCCGAACCATACGCGTGTTTCCCTTCTTGCGATCTTTCTTTTATCGCTTATGCTGTTTACGCTGTGTGGCTCGGCGTTCGCCCTCGACGGAAGAAAGGCCCGGGTACGCCCCCGGACGGCGCTGGTGGGCGTCTTCGTGTCGTCGCTCTACGACCTGAGCCTCGTCGAAAAATCTTACAACGCCGAGTTCTGGGTTTGGTTCGTCTTTCCCAAGGGGGAGCTGACCGGCTATCTGCCCGAGAAAACGACCGACATCGTCAACGCGAAGTCCTTTACGCGTGAGTTTTCCTTCGACGAGATAAAGGACGGGTCCCGGTGGGTCTCGGTCAAGTACGATGCGGTCATAATCCACAATTGGGATCTTTCCGATTTTCCCTTCGACAAGCAGATATCTTACGATCGATATCGAGGAATCCGATCTCGACGCAAAGAAGCTCGCATTTATCCCCGACAGGAACAATTCAAACGTCGATTCGTCGATAGAGCTCCCCGGGTGGAAGATTGCCGGTTTTCCAATCGCGTCCCGGATCCGCATCGACAAGACAACCTACGGCGATCCGAGCTTATCTGCCATGAGCGCCTATCCGCAAACCATCGTCACGATCACCCTCAAACGGCATGCCATGCGCCTCCTCTTCAACCTGCTCACGCCCGCTTATATCGCGTTTATCCTCGGCATTCTGGTGCTCTTTCTGCACCCCGAATACGTGGATTCGCGTAAGGTCCTTATCACGAGCGCCATGATCACGATCATCGGTAATCACTTCGCCATCAGCGCCGCGCTTCCGGCCGTCCCGACGTTTACCCTGATCGATAAGGTCATGATTGCGACGTTTTCCGCGATCTGCCTGGTCGCCGTCGTCAGCGTGACTACGTCACACTACGTGCGGACCGATCGGTCTGAAACCGCCGTCACCATAGACAGATTCGGGCGATGGATCATCATCGCCCTCTACCTTGTGGCTAACGCATTCTTCTTTGCCCGGGTCCTCTGGTAGCCGCGTCCCGCAACGTCGCGCGCTCTTCGTGGCGTCGGCAGGATGCTCCCCACAGTGACAGGGAAGACTAGCGCCCCACCTTCGCCGCGTCAGATCTCCACGCCACGCAGGCCCTGGAGGAATTTTTCGACGTCCTGTCTGCTCTTGGGGAGGATCAGCGTGCCGATCGCGGTGCCTTTCTTGACGTTATCCTGATTGTAGAGGTCGATCTGGTACCTGAGATAATATTTGCCGCGCTTGATGTACCGATCATACGGCTTCATCTTTATATGGATCACCTCGCCGACGCGGAAATTCTCGTAGATCTCCATGATCTGTCCGGGATTGCGCGCGCCGGGCGTCCTGATCCAGTTGCCGCGCCCCTTGGTCCCGATGCACCAGAAGATGATCTGCGTCGCGAAAACGGGGTGCGGGACGAGCCCGCCGTACGGGGATTTCTTCGCATACTCCTCATCTTTCATCAGGGGATTGTCGTCCATGACCGCCTCGGCGTAGTAGGTGATATCCTCGGCCTTCACCTCATAGGTCTGTTCCCCGTCGACCTCCTTGATGTGAGAAAAATCGATCTCGTCCCACACCTCGTAGTCCTCGGCGTCTTTGAAGAAGTCCGTGTCAAATAACCTCTGTTTCTCGGTCTTGATATAGGGGCTGAAATCTATCTTACCCATATGTCATCTCCTCCGCCCTTATCGGGCCATCGGGTCCCCATTTAATCGGGAAATACTACCTCGGTCGTGCAGACCCCCAAGAGCATCCCTTCCTGGTTCTCCGCCTTCAGCTCTACCACGACATAGTTCTTCCCGGGACAGATCACGTGCTTTTCCGAGATGATGCCTATGCACCGGACGGTCCAGCCGGCCAGCACCGGCCAGATGAGCTTTGAGTTCATCTTCGTGATCTTAAGCCCGTTGGGATAGGCCCAATTGCTCACCACCGATAGCATGAACGAGATCGTCATCATCCCGTGTCCCACGGTCTGTGGGATCCCGAAGGGCTGGGCGGTTGCCACCCACTCCGGATCGCAGTGAACCGGATTGTAATCGAGAGACGCCGCCGCGAACCTCCAGAACGTTTCCTGCGTGACGTGTCTCTCAATAGGGGCAAGCTCGTCCCCCACGTTAACCGAATCGAAGGTCATCGCGCTCATACGCACCTCCCTATGGTATTTTTGTCTCGGGATTTGTGCATGACAAGAGACGGTTTCCCGTGCGTATAAATTACCACCTGCCGCTCTTATTCGCAATTCATTTCATCCGCGACTGAATTCTCAATGACACCGTCCGACGGGGCCGCTCCCGCCGGCCCATCTTCGTCTAGAACGTGGCCCCCCATACTACACGCCAGCGGATAACTGACACCCGTAGCCGAACCTACCCGCCGGACACCACAAGTGGTGTCCCTACAAGAACAATACGGATATAGGAAGAAGCCGTAGGGATGCGACTTGTCGTGTCCGCTGAATAAC